>NZ_AP027151.1:0-747500 GCF_027943965.1 Geotalea uraniireducens
CGTCCCTCCTTTTCAACAGAGCATCTTTATTAGCATATATCTTTTTTAAATCTTGTAGTAGTAGATATGTCCTGTGCATATGTTGATAACCGGCTAACCGGCTGACATCAATGTTTTTTTGACCGCCCGTTCGATGTTGAAAAGAACTCGTTTATCCGCAACCGGCTGGGGAGCAGTGGTGGATGCCGGGGATAAACTGCTCGTTATCAACAGCTTTGTCATTGTCAGGTCAACAGCCCTTTTTTAAGGGTGTCGATGGTACTTTTCAGTTCGAAATTCTGGCTGAGGAGCTTCTCGACTTTCTTGGTCGAGTGAATGATGGTTGAATGGTCCTTGCCGCCGAACTTTTCACCGATTTCTGGGTAGGATGCCTTGGTCAGCTCCCGACAAAGGTAGATGGCGATCTGCCGGGGCACGACTAGTGCCTTGAGTCGTTTGTCCGACTTCAGTTCGGTTACCTTGATCCCGAAATGCTCTGCAACGTATTTCTGGATCATTTCCACCGTAACCTCTTTGGTCTTGTCGACAATGATGTCCTTGAGCACTTCGCGGGCCATGTCGAGGGTAATGTTTTTGCCGGTCAGGCTGGCTACGGCGCCGAGTCTGATCAGCATCCCTTCCAGTTCTCGGACGTTGGAAGTGGCGCTGGAGGCCAGGAAGAGCGAAACATCGTCGGGCAGCACGATCTTATCGCTCTCCGCTTTCTTTTTCAGGATGGCGATCTTGGTTTCGGTATCCGGCGGCTGGATATCGGCGATCAATCCCCATTCGAAGCGCGACCTGAGTCGTTCTTCCAGTCCCGGAATATCCTTGGGGAACTTGTCCGAGGTGACGATGATCTGTTTATGCGATTCGTAGAGCGAGTTGAAGGTGTGGAAAAACTCCTCCTGTGTCCGCTCTTTGCCGGCGATGAACTGGATATCGTCGATCAGCAGGATATCCATTTTGCGGAATTTGTTGCGAAACTGATCCATCTTCTGGTAACGGAGGCAGTTGATCAGTTCGTTCATGAATTTCTCGGAGGTATAGAAACAGATCCGGGCCTTTTTGTTGCGGGTGAGCACATCGTTTCCGATGGCGTTCAGGAGGTGGGTCTTACCGAGGCCCACTCCCCCATAGATGAAGAGAGGGTTATATTTTCCGGCCGGGTTGTTGGCGACCGACTGCGCTGCCGCATGGGCGAACTGATTGCTGCCGCCACAAACGAATGTCTCGAAGGTGTACTTTGGATTGAGGTTGGTTGAATAATCCGCCTGGGGCTGTTGACCCGGCTCCGCGGCCGTTTTGGCAGCGTCACGTTTCGTAGCGGTGGATTGTTTGCTTTCCTGGGGAGTGATCTGCAGTTCCACTGTGTACTGGCTGTTGGTCAGCGAGCAGATCGACTCGATGATCATCGGCAGGTAGTGCTCCGCGATCCGTTCCTTGATGAATTCGTTGGGTACGCTCAGGATGAGGGTGTTTTTGTTTGCGCCGTTAAACTTGATCGGTTGAATCCAGGTGTTATAGGTCTGGTGCGTCAAAACTTTTGCCAGATTGGATTGCGCCTGGAGCCAAACCTCTTCCATAACAGACCTTCTTAAAATGAGTTATACACAGACTTGTCAACACCTGTTGATAACTGTTGCGGTTGCAAAATTTATTGCGTGGGACGGGATTTGCGCTGGGAAATGCGCACGATCTTGAGACATTGGGATACCGCAGACTAACAGAGCAGGTGGTAATTTGCAAGGCCAAATTGAGCCGCGGTCGGTAAATTTATACTTGACAGACACGGAGCTCTGTGATTAAAAATACCCTCTTGGCAAAATACGCTGCCAACCATCGAGATTCAGGGAGAACCAATCATGAAAAGAACATATCAGCCGAGTAACACGTCGCGGAAAAGGACTCACGGGTTCCTGGTCCGGATGGCTACCAAAAACGGCCGTCTGGTCATTAAGCGGCGTCGTGCCAAAGGCCGTAAGCGGCTCGCCGTGGCGGTTGCCGGTAAATAACGGGAATACGTCAATTTCGCTGTACCGGTTTACCAAAGAAGACCGTTTGCTGCGGAGGGCCGATTATTTGCGTCTCTCCACGGCAGCGCGCAAGTACCATACCCCGAGCTTCCTTGTCCTGTGTGCGCCGGGCCCGGAGGGGCGGAGGCGAATAGGCATCACCGTCAGCCGCAAAGTCGGGCCGGCGGTGACACGCAACCGGATCAAGCGTCTTGTCCGCGAATATTACCGCGTGCACAAGACGCTCTTTCCTTCCATTGACGTGAACGTCATTGCCAAGAAGGGAGCCGAGCGGCTCGACTACCGGGGTGTCTGTCAGGAACTGGATGGGGTAGTGGAGCGTCTGGCAGGCATTCAATGGTAAAAGTACTCATTCACTTAATTTCCGCCTACCAGCGTTACCTTTCCCCCTTCAAGGGTCAAGTCTGTCGTTTTTATCCTTCCTGTTCCCAGTATTCAAAAGATTCTCTCGCAAAGCACGGGCTCCTGAAGGGGCTCTGGTTTTCACTTGTCCGGGTGCTGAAATGTCATCCGTTTCATCCCGGCGGTTATGATCCCGTAAAGTAATCACTTCAGGAGTGTTCCATGGAAAAACGGGCTTTTCTTGCAGTTATGCTGTCGATTGCCTTCATATATGCTTATTCGGCTTTTTTCCAGCCGAAGAAGCCGGTGGTGGCAACGGCCGATAAAGTGCCTGCCCAGGCTCAATTGTCGTCAGTTCGCCCTGTCGCTTCTGCTCAAGCGCTGGCTTCTGCAGTTAAGGCACCTGCTGCCAAAGATGAAGAGGTTTCAGTCGACACGCCGGTCTATTCGGCGGTTTTTTCGACTCGTGGAGCCAGCCTTAAGCGCTTGGTCTTGAAAAACTATCGCGAAACTGCCGATCCTCGCGGGAAGAACGTATCGCTAGTCAACGAAAGCAGTCCCGATGAATTCACGCTTGCTACCAAGGCTGGCGGTTTTGGCGCTGATCAGGCTGCGTTGTACGTCCCGAGCACGCAATCCTTGTCCGTTTCCGGTGGTGAAAACAAGCAGCTTTCCTTTGTCTGGACCTCGCCAGCCGGCGTTACCATTACCAAGACGTTTACCTTTCACGGCGGCAAGTACGGAATCAATCTTGACTACCGGGTAGCCAATACCGGCGCTGCGCCGGCAACCGGCGTCATTCAGACAATGATGACCTTTCCTTTCCCACCGCAGGGAAAGGAAAGCCGCTTTGATATCCATGGGCCTGTATCCTTTGCACAGGAAAAGCTGCTCACCGAAAAGGTGAAGGACTTGGCGACCCAGCAGAAGAATTACCAAGCTCCGGAATGGAGCGGTTATGCGGACAAGTATTTTCTCTCCGCGATGGTGACGGTGAATGGCAGCATCTCTTCGGTTGCCATCGGCTCCACTCCCCGCGGTTATTTCGACTCGATTTTCAGTTCGCCGGCCATTTCGTTACCAGCCGGCGAGGCTCGGACCCTTGCCTACCGACTTTATTTTGGGCCCAAGGATCTTGAAATACTCAAGGCACAAGGAAACAACCTTGAGCGGGCGATCGACCTCGGTTGGTTTGCCGTTCTCGCCAAGCCACTGCTCCATACGCTGAAATTCTTCTACCGCTATACGGGCAACTACGGTCTGGCTATTATTATCATCACCGTGATCATCAAGATCCTTTTCTATCCGTTGACCCATGCCAGCTATAAGTCGATGAAAGAGATGCAGAAGCTGCAGCCGAAGATGAACCAGCTGCGGGAAAAGTATAAGAACGACCGTGAAGCGATGAATAAAGCCATGATGGAACTCTACCAGACGCACAAGGTTAATCCGCTTGGCGGCTGTCTGCCGATGATCGTGCAGATCCCGGTCTTCTTCGCTCTTTACAAGGCTTTGATGTATTCGATCGAATTACGCCATGCGCCCTTCTTTTTCTGGATTCAGGATTTGTCAGCCAAGGATCCTTACTATGTGACGCCGATCATCATGGGGGTGACCATGGTGATTCAGCAGAAGATGACCCCGTCGCAGATGGACCCGACGCAACAGAAAATGATGATGGCTCTGCCGGTTGTCTTTACCTTCATGTTCCTGAATTTTCCGTCCGGCTTGGTGCTTTACTGGCTGGTCAACAACATCCTGACAATTACCCAGCAGTATTTTATCAATAAGAGCATCAGTTCCTGAGATGCCCGTGCATAGGTAAGGAATGTATCGACACGACACGATAGCAGCTATCAGCACACCGGTAGGCGAGGGGGGGATCGGCATCGTCCGCGTGAGCGGCCCTGATGTGCTCCCCCTTGTCCGGCAGGTGATCCGGCGTTCCACAGACGGTGACTTTGAGAGTCACCGTTTTTATTATGGCATGTTGATTGATCCGCTGTGCGGTGATGCGGTCGATGAAGTGTTGGCGGTTGTCATGAAGAAGCCGCATTCCTATACCCGTGAGGACGTCCTGGAAATTCAGTGCCATGGTGGTTATCTTGTGACCCGTCGGGTACTCGACGTGGTCCTCGGCTGCGGCGTTCGACTTGCCGAACCGGGCGAGTTCACCCGCCGGGCTTTTTTAAACGGGCGGATCGATCTTGTCCAGGCCGAGGCGGTGATCGAGCTGATCAGATCGAAAACCGAGACTTCTCTTGCTTTGGCGCGACATCAATATGAGGGGCGCTTGTCCTCGCAGCTTCACCAAGTTCGCGACAGTGTCCGTTATGTCTTGGCCCTTCTTGAAGCTTTCGTCGACTTTCCCGAGGAGGAGATCGACCCGGTTCACTACCGCGATATTGACTCGACGGCCCGATCGGCTTTGCAATTGGTCGGAGACTTGATTGCCGGTTTTGCCGAAGGCAAAGTCCTGCGGGATGGGGTGTCGGTGTTGATCGCCGGCAAACCCAATGTTGGCAAATCGAGTTTGCTTAATACCCTGGTGCAGGAGAAGCGGGCAATCGTTACTTCCATTCCCGGCACTACCCGGGATATCATCGAGGAAGTAGTCAGTGTGCGTGGTCTGCCGGTGAAGGTACTTGATACTGCCGGTGTTCGCTCGACATCGGACCCGGTGGAGCGGGAAGGGGTGCAGCGCGCTCTGGAGCGCATTCCGCTCGCCGATTTGATTCTGCTGATTCTTGACCGCTCCCGGCCGCTTGACGAAGATGATCGTTTGTTGTTTGAAGCGGTTGCCGGGCATCGGTATCTGGTTGTCCTCAACAAGGTTGATCAATCGCCCTGTCTCGAGCTTCCGGCATGTTTGAACGGGGCGGAAGTAGTTTCCATCTCCACTCTGACGGGGGAGGGGATTGACGCGCTGCGCGAAGCGATCTTCAGCCAATTCATGCTTGGCAAGGCTGTCGATAGCCGCGAGTATGTTGTCGTTTCGCAGGTCCGTCACCGCGATGCGTTGCTGCGAGCCGAGCGTCACCTCAAGCAGTTCCTCGACAATCTCGATGCTGGTTTTGCACCCGAATTGCTGTCGGTTGATTTGCGTGACGTTCTCGGTGCTCTTGGTGAGGTTACCGGTGAGACTACTCCTGACGACGTGCTCGATATTATTTTTCAGCGTTTCTGTATCGGCAAGTGAGGCAGAGCTCGGTATTGCGCGTCGGGCCGGTCTGATGAGATGTTTCACGTGGAACGTTTCTTGTAACATGGCAGAGTTGTAGAATAATTTGTTGGGATACAGTATCCCTGGATGAAAAATGTGAAACGAGCAGGACGTAGAATATGGCTTATGTAGATTACGAAAAACGATATGACGTAATAGTTGTCGGTGCCGGGCATGCTGGCTGCGAGGCGGCCCTGGCCGCGGCGCGGATGGGCTGCGAAACCCTGCTGTTGACGATCAATCTCGATGCCATCGCTTTGATGTCCTGCAATCCGGCAATCGGCGGTCTGGCTAAAGGCCATCTCGTCAAGGAGATCGATGCGCTGGGTGGCGAGATGGGGAAGAATATCGATGCCACCGGTATCCAGTTCCGCATTTTAAATACTCGCAAGGGGCCGGCGGTACGCGCCTCGCGGGCGCAGGCCGACAAGCAGCAGTACCGGCTTCGGATGAAGAAGATCCTGGAGAACCAGGATCGGCTTGATCTGAAGCAGGGAGAGGTGACGGGCCTCGTGTTCGACCGCAGCACAGTCGGCGGGGTTGATACCAAGGTAGGCATCCGGTTTCGCGGCACAACAGTGATCCTTACCACTGGCACCTTTATGCGGGGATTGATTCATGTCGGGCTGACCCATTACGCCGGCGGCCGGGCGGGGGACCTTCCCTCGATCGGTCTTTCCGACCAGTTGCGCGAGTTCGGTTTTACGGTCGGCCGGCTCAAGACGGGAACGCCGGCACGGCTCGATGGCCGGACGATCGACTTTTCCCGGTTGGAGCCGCAGTATGGCGATGATCCGCCGCAACCGTTTTCGTTTGCCACCGGGCAGATCAATCAGTCGCAGCTGCCCTGTTATATCGCCTACACCAACATCCGCACCCATGACATCATTCGCGGAGGACTTGACCGTTCGCCGCTCTATTCGGGAGTGATCGAAGGGGTGGGCCCCCGCTATTGTCCCTCGATCGAGGACAAGGTGATGCGCTTTCCGGATAAGGATCGGCACCAGACGTTTCTCGAGCCGGAAGGGCGCGATACAGTCGAATACTATCCGTCGGGCCTTTCCACCTCGCTGCCGATTGATGTCCAGTATGCGCTCTACCGATCAATCGAAGGGCTTGAGCGGGTGGAAATCATGCGCCCGGCCTATGCCATCGAATACGATTATGTTGACCCCATTCAGCTCCATACTTCGCTGGAGACCAAGCTCGTCGCCAATCTCTACCATGCCGGGCAGATCAACGGCACCTCCGGTTATGAAGAAGCGGCGGCACAGGGTCTTATGGCTGGGATTAACGCCGCGTTGCGGGTCAGGGGGCAGGAGCCGCTGGTCCTCGGCAGGAGCGAGGCCTATATCGGCGTGCTGATCGACGACCTGGTCACCCTTGGCACGCGGGAGCCCTACCGGATGTTCACCTCGCGCGCCGAATACCGGCTGTTGCTACGGGAGGATAATGCTGATCTGCGTCTGCGCGAGTTTGGGCATGCCGTCGGGCTGGTCGATGACGCCGACTATGGGAGATTTCGGGAAAAACGGGCGCAGATCGCCGAGGAGATAACGCGGCTGCAGCAGACCCGGCTTGCACCGTCGACTGCAGATTCGACGTTTCTCGCCGACTTTGCCCTGACCGGCCTGCAGAATGCCCCGAGCTTTGAGCAGCTGCTCCGCCGACCGGATATCACCTATGCCGAGCTGGAGCGGATCGACCCGCTCGCGGCGGCGTTGCCGCCGGCCGTCCGGGAGCAGGTAGAGATCCAGGTCAAGTACCAAGGCTACATCGAGCGGCAATTGGAGCAAGTGGAACGGTCGAAAAAGCTGGAGGCAACCAGGATACCGACAGACGTGGATTACCAAGCCATTCCGGGCCTCTCCATTGAAGTTCGGGAGAAGCTGCTCAAGTTCAGGCCCGATACCCTTGGCCAGGCGTCGCGCATTCAGGGGGTAACCCCGGCGGCAGTCGGTATTCTCGCGCTGGCAATCAAGGCACGGGGCAATGCATGAACCAGTCGGCGCGTTCATTGCTGCTTCAAGGCGCGGCAGCATTTGGGGTGACACTGTCACCGCCACAGCTCGATGCGTTTGCGTGTTACGCGGCCGAGCTGAAGAAATGGAACCGGAAGATCAACCTGACCGCCATTACCGGTGATGTGGAGATCGTCCTCAAGCACTTCGTCGATTCGCTGAGCATCTGCCCGATTGTCGCTGGCGCGGGCAGCGTCCTTGATCTCGGCTCCGGTGGTGGTTTCCCGGTTATTCCGCTGAAGGTGATTGATGCGAACATTGAGGCGCTGTCGGTCGACGCGGTTGAAAAAAAAATCATCTTCCAGCGTCATGTCGGGCGGCTGCTCGGTTTGTCGGGCTTTACCGCCCTGCACGCCCGGGGCGAGGTTCTGGCCGAACGTTTTGCCGGCCGTTTCGATTGGGTGGTTTCCCGCGCCTTTGCCGATATCCCGACATTTGTCCGGATGGCGTTGCCGCTTTGCGCTGCCGATGGCAAAATCCTGGCAATGAAAGGGCAGGCGGGGCGGACGGAAGTCGAAGCGGCGCAAGGCGAGTTGACCGGGTTGGGATTGAAGGTGGTCGAGCTGATTGAGTTCACATTACCGCAATCAACGGCACAGCGAAGCCTTGTTGTTATTGGAAAAAACCAATAATGTGTGAATTGTAGCGAAATGGGCCAAATTTGTCATTTCAGCCGGTCCGGATAAAAATCAGGCTCCGGTATGCCGGAAGAGGAAAATGCGCCGTAGACGGCAAATACGCGCCTTAAGTTTGTGCCTAAAATTTGGGCATTTGTATCCGCTAGACCCGTTGCACGGCAAAACGGGCATGTTATGCTTGAGCATGCATATTGATCCGATTCCCGGGAGATTGCCATGTCAAGAAAGCAATTAGCTGTATTGCTCGTGACACTGTTGTTCTGTTCCGCCTGCACGGCATATAAAAGTCAATATGTCGGATTCCGGCCGGTGGAAGACTATGCGAATCGCCAAGTCATCGACGGAGTCAGCGTCGCGGGCGAAGCGTTCGCCGAACCCGGTGCCGCCAAGGATGCCTTCGGTTTCGACGTTGTCGGCGCGGGGGTGCTGCCCGTACAGGTGGTGATGAATAATCGCGGCAACAGTGACCTGGAGATTGTTGCCGCACAGACCTTTCTTGTTACCGATGCCAACCGCTATTTTCCGGTCATTCCGAACAGTGTCGCCATCGACCGGCTCGAAAAATCGACCCAGCTCGCTTCGTTCTTCGGCAAGGGGGCCGGCAAGGGAGCGTTGCTCGGCGCCGCAGGGGGGGCAATCCTCGGCACGGCGATCGGCATCGTTTCCGGCAGCAGCGTCGGCGAAGCTCTCGGTAAGGGGGCGGCAGTCGGTGCCGCAGGCGGCGCGGTCATCGGCGGGGTGAAGGAAGGGACCTCCGATGAACGGGAACGGAGCATCATCGATGATATCCGCGACAAGGGGCTGGAAGGAAAGGAGATACCGCCCGGCAGCCTGGCCAGCGGTTTCCTGTTCTTCCCTGCCGAGGCTGGAACAGCGGCGGCGTTGAAGATGCAGTTGCGTGACCGCAGCAGCGGCAAGATCTTGCCGGTCACGCTCACCTTCAGGTAACCGCGCCAGCTGGTGGCGAAAAAGAGGCCTCGCGCCTCTTTTTTTTAAGCAGAGGAGATAGTTCATGGAGTTTCGCGTCTATTACGAAGATACCGACGCCGGAGGGGTGGTCTATCATGCCCGCTACCTCGGTTTTCTCGAACGGGGCCGGTGCGAGTTCCTGCGAGAGCGGGGACTGTCGGTCAAAGGGCTGGCAGAGCGGGACAACATCTTTCCGGTAATCCGGATCGAAGTCGACTTTCGTGCGCCGGCGGTTCTTGACGATCTGCTGCGGGTCGAATGCGAGGTGGTTGAGGTTGGCAAGACGTCCTTTACGTTAGGGCAGCAGGTGGTGCGGGCCCTTGACGGCAAGCTGCTCGTCAGCGCGCTGGTGACGCTGGTCTGTGTTGGCCCGGGGATGAAGCCCAAGCGGCTGCCGGCCGAATTGCTGCAGGCCCTCCGCCCGGAGACGCCGTGAAGCAACCGAAAATCTCGGTGCTGATGCCTCTCCGCAACGAGGCAAAGCATCTCCCGTTGGCTCTCACTTCGCTTTTTCGGCAAACCGAGACGGATTGGGAGCTGGTCGCGGTCGATGACGGTTCGCATGACGGCACCGAGGGCTTGCTACGCGCGGCGGCCGGGCTAGACCCGCGGATTCGGGTGACCCGCAATCGGGGAGAGGGATTGGTAGCCGCGCTCAATCACGGCTTGGCACTCTGCCGCGGCGGGCTGGTGGCGCGAATGGATGGCGACGACGTCTCCCATCCCTGGCGCTTTGCCCGGCAACTGGCCTGCCTGGAGGGCCACCCGGAGCTGGGACTGCTGGCCTGCAACTTTCGGCACTTTCCCCGCCGGGAAGTCGGTCTGGGCATGCAGCACTACGAATCGTGGCAAAATGGCCTGCTGACCCATGAAGCGATCATGCGTGACCTCTATGTCGAATCGCCGTTCGTCCATCCGAGCGTGATGGTGCGGCAACAGGTGCTGGTGGCAGCCGGGGGGTACCGGGAGCGGGGCTGGCCCGAAGACTACGATCTCTGGTTGCGGCTGGCGGCTGCCGGGGTTCGGTTTGCCCGGCTGCCGGAGGTACTGTTTTTCTGGCGCGAGCATCCGCGGCGCTATACGCGGACGGCCAAGCAGTGCAGTGCGCAAGCTTTCCGGGCGTGCAAAGCACATCACCTGCGCCACGGCTTTCTCGCCGGAGTGAATGCGGTGACGCTGGCGGGGGCGGGGGCGGAAGGCCGGGCTTGGCGCCAGGTCCTGGCTGCCGAAGGGGTCGCAGTTGAGCGCTGGCTTGATGTCGACCCGCGCAAGATTGGCAGGGAACTGCACGGCGCGCCGGTGGTCTCGCCGGAGCAGGTCCGACGGGACGGGCGGAAAATCCTCGTCACGGTAGGGACTCGCGGCGCCCGGGCCGCGCTGCGGCAGTGGGCGGCCCGGGTCGGCCTCGCCGAAGGACGCGATTATCTCTGCGTCACCTGATGGGCTACGGCCCTTCGCCGCATCCGGCGCGGACATTTTCCCGGCCGGGGCCGGCCGGCGGCCTGTCACCAGCCGAAAAAAGCGTGGCGGGCAGGAAAGCGCCAAACTGCCAGTATGAGAGGGGATGCCCATGGGGATCAAACTAAAGCCATCGGATCTTTTCAACAAGTATCACAAGGATGTGGCACATCGTGACGAACCGAAATTCGTCGGCAAGCCGGACCCGGCGCCGTTCAACCGCGATGATATCTACGAAGTGATCCCGCTGCTTGAGGCGGTGATGGACGAACTTGGCACGCTCGATGGCCGGGTGCTCAATGAGCTCGAAGACATTATGCTGCAGGAGATGCCGCGCTTCGTCGAGCGGCGTGACGAGGTGTTCGACTACCTCGTGGAAACGGCGCGCGATCGCTTCGGCTGGGAAAAATGCTGAGAAGAACAGCCCGCAGCGCGGCTGCGGGGCGCTGATTGCCGCAGCCCAGGAATTCGGCAACGCTGGGGTGGCCGTTTGCCGGGGGGGCGTTCAGTGGCCGGACCCGCGTTCCGAGTGCCGGCCGGAATGCCCATAATGGGTTGTTTTCCGGGAAGAATGGTATTATAGTATATGAAATTTTGAATATAATTGCGTCACGACGGAGGAGAAGGCGATGGGGAACAGGATCATTGTAATCGGCGCTAATGCCGCCGGGGCCAAGGCGGCCGCCAAGGCGCGGCGCATCGACCCTCGGGCAGAGATAACGGTGGTGGACCGGGGGGAATTCATTTCCTACGGGGCTTGCGGCATTCCCTATTACGTTTCGGACACCGTCGCCGACGTGAAGGAGCTGATGAGCACGCCGGTGGGCGTGGTGCGGGATGCCGCCTTCTTTCGCAAAGTTAAGGGGGTCGAGGTAGTTACCGGTACGGAAGCGGTAGCCATCGACCGGCAGGCGAAGACCGTAACCCTTTACGAGCGAAGTACCGGCCATACCGTGGTTCGGCACTATGACCGGCTTGTGCTGGCAACGGGAAGTTCTCCGTCGATTCCGCCGCTGGAAAACATGGGCTGTCCCAATATCCTGACGGTCAAGACGCTCGAAGATGCCCAACTTATCAAGGAAAAAGCTTCTCCCGACAAGAGCGTCTGCATCGTCGGCGGCGGCCTGATCGGCCTGGAAACAGCCGAGGCGTTGCGGGAGCGGGGCATGGCGGTAACGGTGGTAGAGATGCGCGAGCAGCTCCTACCCGGAATTCTCGACCCCGAAATGGCCCGGCTGGTAGAAAAACATCTCCAGGAAAAGGGGGTGACAGTGCTGACCGGCTGTACCGTCGCCGGCTTCGATGGGACGACCCGGGTGGAGAAGGCGATCACTACCAAGGGGGAGGTACCGGCCGACCTGGTCATCCTGGCGCCGGGAGTGCGGCCCAACGTTACCCTGGCCCGCGAAGCCGGGCTGACGATCGGCGAGACTGGCGCCATTGCCGTCAACGAACGGCTGCAAACCTCTGATCCTGACATTTACGCCTGTGGCGATTGTTGCGAGACGACTCACCTGGTCACCGGCCGGAAGATTTTCGTCCCCCTCGGCAGTACCGCCAATAAGCAGGGCCGGGTGGCCGGCATCAATGCCGCCGGCGGTTCTTCCACCTTTCCGGGAGTGCTCGGTACCGCCATCGTCAAGGTCTTTGAGATGAATGCCGGCAAAACGGGCCTTACCGAAGCCGAGGCCCGCAACCTTGGCTACCAGGTAGAAACCGTGCTGGCCCCGGCACCGGACCGGGCCCACTTCTTCCCTGGCGCCAAGCCGATCGCCCTCAAGCTGGTGGCCGACAAAGCGACCGGCCGGGTGCTCGGTCTCCAGGCGGTGGGCCTCGGTGCCGTGGACAAGCGGATCGATGCCGCCGTCGCCGCCATCACCTTCGGCGCTACCGCCGAGCAGTTGGCACAGCTCGATCTGGCCTATGCCCCCCCGTATGCGGCGGCAATGGACAACCTGATCGTCGCGGCCGATATCCTGCGCAACAAGCTCAGCGGCCATGCCCGCGGCATTACCCCGGCAGCGGTGAAGAAAAAGCTGACCGAAGAGGATGACTTCATCCTGCTGGATGTCCGTTCCCCCGGCGAGCACGAGGAGGTGCGGATTGCCGGTGCCAAACTGATCCCCCTCGGCGCCCTGCGCGAAAAGCTGGAGACGCTGCCGCGGGATAAAGAAATCGTTGCCTTCTGCAAGGTCAGCCTGCGGGGCTACGAAGCGCAGAAAATTCTTGAAGCTGCCGGGTATGCCGACGTCAAGTTCATGGACGGCGGAATTCTCACCTGGCCCTATGAGCTGGAAAAAGGGGCGCGGAAGGCGGAATGAGCCGCCTTGTCATTCGGGCCGACATCTGCTATAGATTGAAGGCCTGTCCGCTACGGGGCAGGCCACCGCTCCCGGACCTCGGTCCACGCAGGAGGAACCATGATGACCAGGCTTGAGAACCTTGCGCACTTTGCCGTCACCGTGGTCGGCAAAGACCGCCCGGGAATAGTCGCGGGGGCCACTGGAGCCCTCTATCGGCTCGGGTGCAATATCGAGGACTCCAGTTCGACGATGCTGGGCGGCGAGTTTTCGATGATCCTGATCGTCGGCCATGACAAGCCGTTCACTAAAGCGAAGCTGCTGGAGGGGTTCAAGGCGCTGGGGGAGGAGATGGGGCTGACGGTATCGGTCCGTCCCCTCAGCCGCGACGAGTCGCTCCATCGTGCGCCGGAAGGCGAGCTCTGCATGATCTCGGTCTACGGCAGCGACCGTCCGGGGATCGTGTACCGGGTGGCCCGGGCGCTGGCCGACCGGCAGGTCAATATCACCGATCTCAACACCAAGCTGATCGGTACCGAGCAGGAACCGGTGTACGTTATGATGCTCGAAGCGGCCATTCCCGAAGGGTTGTCCGTCGATGACGTGGCCATGCTGCTCGACGAGATTAAAAAGGAGTTGAACGTGGAGATCTCCGTCCGGTCGATCACTCCGGTCTCCCTCTGATCCGATGCCTGCGCAGAAAATCCTCCTCTATCCCCATCCCGTGCTGAAAAAAGTCTGTCATCCGGTTACCGCCGTCGATCAGGAGATCGCCGGCCTGATTGATGACCTGCTCGATACCATGCATGCCGGTCCCGGTTCGGTCGGCGTTGCCGCTCCCCAGATCGGCGTGACGTTGCGGGTCTGTGTGGTTGACGTTTCCGGCAGCCGCCATGGCAAGGAGAACAATCACGGACAGCTGGTGATGATCAACCCGGAAATTCTCTCCTGCGAGGGTGGTGCGGTGATGCGCGAAGGGTGCATGAGTGTCCCCGACTACACGGGCGATGTCGAGCGGTCCACGGCCATCACCGTCCGCTTCCAGGATGGCGCCGGTGTGGAGCGGCAGTTGGAATGCAGCGGCTTCGAGGCGGTGGCGATCCAGCATGAAATGGATCATCTGGACGGCATCCTCTTTCTCGACCGGATCGTCTCGCTCAAAACTGGCCTGTTCCGGCGCAAGAATTACAAATAGGCGGCGCACGTCGCTGTTGCTCTTCCCGTGGCGAACAACAGGATGGCATGAAAGTGTTTTCCGGAGGAAAGGGGAACCGTCAAAGGCGGCTCCCCTTTCGTTTTAGCGGGATTTCAGATAGGTGACAACCGCATCGGCCGTCCGGTTGGCGGCGGCAACGCAGTCGTTCAGACCAATGCCGCGGTAGGAGTTGCCGGTCAGAAAGAGACCCGGATGGTTTGCCAGCTGCTCGTCCAGCGCCGCCAGTCGCCGACCATGGCCGGCGGTGTACTGGGGGATCGCCTGAGCGTGTCGGAAGATGCGGATGAATGATGGCTCGGCGGTGATCGCCATTGCCGCCTGCAGGTCGGCCCGCACCCGGCGGATCACTTCCTCGTCGCTGAGCGTAACGTACTCGGGGAAGCAGGCCCCGCCCAGCATGCTGCGCAAAAGTACTCGCCCGGCCGGTGCCCGGTTTTCGAAAATGCTCGAATCCCACAGGGTACCGAGGGTGTTCATCCCTTCTTCTTTCGGGATCAGATAGCCGAAACCGTTCAGATCGTAGCTGATCCGCTCCCGTTCGTACCCGAAGCAGACGACGGTCATCGATGCATAGGGGATCTCCCGGAGCACAGTTACCATTTCCGGGGCGATGGCCTCCAGAATGTCGGCTGTGGCGTATGCGGGGCTGGCGAGGATCACTACGTCGGCATCGATATCGATCGTTGCCGTGCGGAGCCGGAAGGGTGCACTGCTTCCGTTGGTCAGGCCTGTTACCGCCTGCCCCGAAACAATAGTTGCCGGCCCGAGCCGTTCGGCCAGGATATCGGTCAGGGTCTGTATGCCGTCGCGAAACGAGGTGAGAACCCCGCCGGGGCCGGCAGCGCTGGCCACCACTTTGCCGGAGGCGATATCCTGTTTTTTCTTTTTGGCCAGCTTGATCATCGCCTTGACCAGACTGCCGTAATCGCGTTCCAGCTCGGCGATGCGTGGAAAGCAGGAGACGAGCGACATGGTCTCCGGGTTGCCGGCGAAGATTCCGGAGACCATCGGGGCAATCAGTTTCTGCAATGCCTCTTCACCGAGCCGGCGGCGGCCGAAAGCAGCCAGAGTCTCGTCTTCAGCGGCGGCATAGGGGGGAATGAACGGTTCCATTGCCAGCCGCAGCTTGCCAGGCCAGGAAATCAGCTTGCTTTTGAGGAACGATGGCCCATTTTCGGGGAGGCGGTTCAGGATGCCACCGGAATAGATAAACCGCTTCCGGGCATTGTCGTTGCTGCGCAGTAACTGGCCGGACGCCTCCAGATCGCGGCAGAGATCAAGCGTCTGCGGCTTGGAGTCGAGAAAGCCGTTCGGGCCCCATTCGCACAAGTACCCGTCCGCCTTGATGCTCCAGATCTTGCCGCCCAGCCGCTCCTCTTTTTCCAGCAGGGTCACGTCCAGCTCGATATCTGCCGCCTTTGCCTGCTTTTGCAGGAGGTAAGCGGCCGCCAGCCCAGAAATACCGCCACCGACGATGATCGCCTTTTTCATGATTCACTCCTCCGTATCGTCATTCCAGGCTGCCGAGAATTTCCGCCAGGGTTTCGAAGGCGCCGACCAGCCGGACCTGGTCGGCATCCGGCAGCCGGGCAAAAAGGTTTCGGTAGTTTTCCACGATGCCGTGTCGCAGCTCCCTGATCAACTCTTCTCCCTTCTCGGTAGTAAAAATAGTCACCTGCCGCCGGTTACCCTCATCGACGGCCCGGTAGACGATGCCGAGATTGACGAGCCGATCGACCATTTCACTGGCCGAACTCATGGCAATGCCGAGTTCGCGGGCCAAGAGGTTGAGCGGACAACTGCCTTTGTCGTAAATGGTCAGCAGCATCTTGTACTGGTTATAGGTCAGATCCATTCCTTCATGGACAAGGCTGCGAATTCTGCTCATCACCCGCATTATCGTTGGGTAGAGCTGGGCGATGCGTTCGATGCGTTCCATCGGTAACCCTTACGGTATACGAAATGTTCGGACACCTAAATATTAGATCATCGAAATTTCGCTGTCAAGGAGAGAAAATTACCGGGCGATGTTGACAGGGTACGCTTCTGCCATTACATTCACATTTGCCGATTGCATCAGGAAAGGAAAAGGATCATGGCAGCCAAGGACTACTACGAAGTACTGGGACTTAAAAAGGGGGCGACGGAAGAGGAGCTGAAAAAGGCCTATCGGAAACTCGCCGTCAAATACCATCCCGACAAGAACCCGGGAGATAAAGCAGCCGAGGAGAAGTTCAAAGAGATCAACGAGGCGTATGCCGTACTCTCTGATCCGAAGAAGCGTCAGCAGTACGATCAGTTTGGCTCGAGCGACTTCCATCAACACTATTCGCAGGAAGATATCTTCCGCGGTTTTGACGTCGGGGACATCTTCAAGGATATGGGGTTCGGCACCGATGATATTTTCAGCCGGATCTTCGGCGGTGGATTCCGGCAGGGCCAGGGTGGCTTTGGTTTCGGTGGCGGAGGCCGGCAGAGGGGCGAGGACTTCTCGATGGAGCTTGCCGTGAGCTTTCACGACGCTTATACCGGCTGCGAGAAGCGGGTGGCTTTCATGCGTGACGGCAAGCGGGAAGAACTCTCGGTGAAGGTACCTGCGGGCGTGGAAAGCGGGGCCCGGCTTCGGGTGGCGGGCAAGGGGGGGCAGGGGAGCGGCGGTCCCGGGGACCTCTTTCTGAATGTCAAGGTTGGCCACGATCCGCTCTTTGCGCGGGAAGGTGACGATCTGATAGTGGAACGGCAGATTCGCTTCACTGAAGCGGCGCTCGGCACCTCCCTTGACGTACCGACCCTGGAGGGGAAGAAGCGGATCAAGGTGCCGGCAGGTATCCAGGCGGGGACCAAGATTCGGCTGAAGGGGCTCGGCTTTCCCCATCTGGGCAAAAGTGGCAAAGGGGATCTTTACGTGCGGGTTGGGGTGGCGGTTCCCGAGCAGTTGACTGCCGAACAACGTAAGCTGCTGGAGGAACTTGGCAAAAAAGGATTGTAACCGGCATAAAAAAACGCGACCGGTGAGCCCGGCCGCGCTTGAAGCAACAAAAGGATGCGTTATTGACGGATATCGATCGCCGCACTCTTGCGGAGATCAGCAACCCACTGATTGAACCGCTCTTCCGACTTTTTCCGGTACAATAAATCCTCGACTTCGCCTTTCACCTCGTCGAAGGGGCGGGGTGCGCCGGGGGTCCGCGCTTCCAGCTTGATAATGTGCAAACCGGTTGAAGTGTAGATCAAATCGCTAACGTCGCCCGGCTTCATTTTGGCAAGGCTCTCCTCGAACTCCGGTAGGACATCCCCCTTGCGGAACGTACCGAGATCGCCGCCGTTTTTCTTGGCAGCCGGGTCGTCGGAATACTTGCGGGCCAAGTCGGCGAAATCCTTGCCGCTCTGGGCCTCATACAGTACCGTCATCGCGGTGGTCATGATCTTCTTGACCTGCTCGGCCGGCATCTCCTTGTCGAGCCGGAAGAAGATGTTGCGAGCTTTCAGCTGATCCTCGCCGCCGAATTTCTGCGGATTGGCCTGATAAAACTCATGCATCTCCCGCTCGCTGACGACGATTTTTGAGCGAACTTCCTGGCTGATCAGCCGAAGCCGTTCAAGCTGTTCGCGAATCTGGGTCTTGTATTGATCGAAGGTAAGCCCCTGGTTGGTCAGGGCCGCAACGAGTGCTTCCTGTGAAAGCTTGTTCTGCCGTTTGACGTCTTCAATCGCCTGCCTGATCTCCTCTTCGCTGACCCGGATGTCCAGTTCTCGAATCTTCTGTTCAACCAGTTTACGATCTATCAAGCGGTTGAGGGCAAGCTTGTCGATGTTGAGACGTGTCTGTTCGTCAAGGGGCTGCTGCTGCCGTTCGGCCTCCTTGAGCATGACGGATTTTTCCTTATCCACGGCATAGGAGGTGATGATCTCGTCGTTGACGACGGCGACAATCTTGTCGATGACCTCGGCAGCAGCGATAGAGGCGAACGTTGCGGAAGCAATGAGGATGAGAGCGGTGAGGCGTAGTTTCATGTTACCTTGCTGAGTTCAAAAGCAAAAACTGGCCGGGCAAGCCCGGCCAGTTCGCGTGATGGAGGTTACTTCGCTTCCGGGGCGGCTGCCGGCGGGGCACCGGCGTCCTGGGCACCGCCGAGGCTTTTCAGAACATCTTCGTTGATGGTGATCTTGGCGTTCTTCTTGATGTCGTCCTTCAGCTTCTGGAAGACTTCCTGCTGTTTGGCCGGCAGCAATGCCGCCTTGATCTGCTCTTTCACTTCGTCGAAGGAACGGACCCCCGCTTTCCGGGTGCCGGTCTTCTTGATGATGTGATAGCCGAACTTGGTTTTGACAATTCCGGATATCTGGCCATCTTTCATGCCCATGACCGCCTTTTCGAATTCAGGGACCATCGCCCCCTTGCTGAACCAGCCCAGGTCGCCCCCCTTGGCCGCTGCCGAGTCGATCGATTTCTTCTTGGCCAGTTCTTCGAAATTGGCGCCGGCTTTCAACTGCGCCAGGATATCCTGAGCTTCCTTCTCGGTCCGGACGAGGATGTGGCTTGCCCTGATCTGGTCGCCGGTCTTGAATTTATCTTTGTTTTCATCGTAAAACTTCTTCAGCTCATCATCGGAAATGTTGACCTGCTCTTCGACTTTTTTCTTGAGGAAGGCGTCGACAATCACGCGCTTCTTCAGCTCTTCCAGCTTGGCGGCAACTTCCGGGCTCTTGTCGATCCCGTCTTTCCGCGCCTGCTGCAGGATCAGTTCGCGCACCACCATCGTGTCGAGCAGTTCCTTTTTCCCTTCGGGCGTCTCGGCCATCGGTTTCAGGTACGGAGGAAGGTTTTCCAGCTCCCGCTGAAAGTCACCGGTGGTGATGGAGTCGCCGTTCACCTCGGCAATCACCTGTCCCGCTTTTTTGGCTGGTGCGCTTGTGCTGCCGGTTTCCGTCTTCCCGCCACAACCGGCAAGGGCGGCAACGCTGGCGGCAATGACGAGCGTTCTGAAGATCATCGTGCGCTTCACGGACAACTCCTTTGCAGATGAATTAACTACTGAACAATCTTGCGGAACCTAGCATATCAAACCAGCCTTTTCAAGAGATTTCTGGCCTCTGCCAGGATCCCCTCGAATGAGCTGTCGGCAAGCTCGGCGACGAGCCGGTAATCGGGAGTGAACTGATAGCGTTTGCCGTTATTTCTGATAAGTCCAATGATTGCATCGGGAGAAACGGAAGTCTTCTGGTGAAAGGAAAAGGTCAGCCGTCGGCCATCGCATTCCGCGGTCCGGATCAGCAAATTCTTGAAGAGGACTCGCAGCTTCATCACCTCAAGCAGATAGGAAGCGGCAAGCGGGAGCTTGCCGAAACGGTCGACCAGTTCTTCGAGCACTTCATCCACTTCCGTCTCGGCCGTCGCCTGAGTGAGTTTCTTGTAGATGATAAGCCGCTGGTTCGGCTCCCGAACGTAATCCTCGGGGATGAAGGCTGGAATACGGAGATTGATCTCCGGTTCGATCTTTTCAACCGGTTCCTCACCTTTAAGTCGCTGGACTGCCTCCTCAAGAAGCTCGGTGTAGAGGTCGAAGCCGACCGTGGCGATGTTTCCCGACTGCTTGGCCCCCAACAGGTCGCCGGCCCCGCGAATTTCAAGGTCGTGGGTGGCCAGGCGGAAGCCGGCCCCTAACTCGGTCAACTCCTGGATGACCTTGAGCCGTTCGCGGGCGTCGGCGGAAATCGCCCCCTCGCCGGGAATGAGGAAATAGGCATAGGCCCGCTGCTTGGAACGTCCTACCCGCCCGCGCAGCTGATAGAGCTGGGCAAGGCCGAAGGTGTCCGCACGATCGACGATCAGGGTGTTGGCATTGGGGATGTCGAGGCCAGACTCGATGATGGTGGTGCAGAGCAGCAGATTGGTTTCTCCGTGCATGAAGCCGAGCATCACTTTTTCCAGCTCGCCTTCCTCCATCTGCCCATGAGCCACGGCAATTTTGGCTTCTGGAACGATGCGGTGCAGATGCTCGGCCCAATTCATGATCGACTGTACCCGATTATGGACGAAGAAAACCTGGCCGCCGCGCCGCAGCTCGCGGATGACCGCCTCGCGGATCAGCTCATCGGCGGCCCGGGCGACGAAACTCTTGACTGCCAGCCGATCCACCGGGGGGGTATCGATGATGGAAAGATCGCGGATCCCCATCAGTGACATGTAAAGCGTGCGCGGAATCGGGGTCGCGGTCAGGGTGAGGATGTCGACGACTGCCCGGTATTTCTTGAGCCGCTCCTTGTGGGTAACTCCGAAGCGTTGCTCTTCGTCGATGATCAGCAGGCCCAGATCCTTGAAGGTCACGTCGCTCTGCAGCAGGCGGTGCGTGCCGATGATGACGTCGATGGTCCCCTTCTTCACCTGCTCGAGGATGGCTTTCTGCTCCTTGGCGGTACGGAAGCGGGAGAGCATCTCAATGGTAACCGGATATGCGGCAAAGCGGGCCCTGAACGTTTCAAGATGCTGCTGGGCAAGGATGGTGGTGGGAACTAGCACTGCCACCTGCTTGCCATCCATTACCGCCTTGAATGCGCCACGCATCGCCACTTCGGTCTTGCCGTAGCCGACGTCGCCGCACACCAGGCGGTCCATCGGTTTCGGCGCGGTCATGTCGCCCAGCATGTCGCCAATGGCTGCCAGCTGATCCGAGGTTTCCTCGTAGGCAAAGGAGGCCTCGAATTCGCGGTAGAGCTCGTCGGGGAGGGAAAAGGCATGTCCTTCGTGAACATGCCGGGCAGCATAAATCTTCAACAGCTCTTCCGCCATTTCCTGGACCGCAATCCTTGCCCGTGCCTTGGACTTTTCCCAAGAAGTGCCGCCGAGCTTGTCTACCTTCGGTTCGAGACCTTCGGCGCCGACATAGCGTTGGACCAGGTTGAGCCGGTCAATCGGCAGATAGAGCTTGTCGGCGCCGGCGTACTCCAGCAGCAGGAAGTCGCTGGCGTAGGTGTCGAAGGAGAGATGTACCAAGCCGCGATAGATGCCGATGCCGTGGTCGAGGTGCACCATGTAGTCGCCTGGCTTCAACTCGGCCAGTGACGTCATCAGCTGCTTTTTGCGCAGCTCCGAGATGCCGCGGCGCTTCACCCGGCGACCGAACAGCTCCTCCTCGGTAACGACAATCAGTTTGCCGGCGGGAAGTCGGAACCCGCGGGAGATACCGCCGATGACGATCGCGATCTTGCCGTCGTCACGTTCCCGTTCTTCGGCGAAACTCCGCTCGGAAATGGCCAGCGGGATGGGGTAGTGGGCCAGCAGTTCGTAGAGACGCTGAGCCTGCCCGCGCTGGTGGCAGGCAATGATGAGCCGTTCCCGCTCGTTGAGCCAGGCGCTGAAACGTTCGACCAGCGGTTTCAGGACCCCCTCGCTGTCGGCCGACAGCCCTACTTTCAGGTCGGCATTATCTGCACTGGTTATCTCGATGCGTTCTTCGTTGCGGTCGGTTATTGTCAGCGCGAGATGGGGGATTGTGACGACCCGGCTTCTTTTGAGCTGGTCGTCAGTTTCCGCGGCAGCCAGAAAGAGGGTTGCCGGTTCCGGGAAAAGGTCGCCTCGGTCCTGCGCCCGGGCCGCCGCCGTCTCCAGTTCATTGTCGAAGTGTTGCTGGGCGGCGGTGATTGCCTCGGGGTCGATCAGTACCTTGACCGTGTCCGCCGCGTAGTCGAAAAGGGTTTCCAGCGTCGGCTGGAAAAGTGGCAGCAGGTACTCGACCCCGGCAGGGCATAGGCCGCTTTGTAACTGTTCCAGCAGTTCCCGGCGGGCAAGGGGGGATATCTCCAGGTCGTCGCAGCGCTGTTTCAGCCGCGGTGCCGCGGCTTGGATGACATCGGGGGAGAGGAGAAGTTCCCGCGAGGGGAGGAGCAAGAGTTCCTCTAACGGAATCAGAGAGCGCTGGCTGAGCGGGTCGAAGGTGCGAATCGTGTCGACGAAGTCCCCAAAAAATTCAATCCTGACCGGCTGGTCGAAGCCTGGCGGGAAAATATCGACAATCCCGCCGCGCACGGCAAATGTGCCGCGGTCCTCGACTAGGGGGACATGTAGGTACCCGAGGGTGACAAGCTTGGTCAGCAGCTCGTCGCGATTGCTTTCTTCCCCGGGCAGGAAATAGAGGGAACTTCGGTCGAACAAGGTCCGCGGCAATACCTTCTGGCGTAGCGCCTCCACTGTCGTGACAACCGCCGACGGGCGACGATCGAGCAGGCGGCGCAGCGTGTCGAGACGTTGGCCGGTTATGTCTGCATGGGGAGAGGCCTTTTCGAACGGGGCAGTGTCCCAGGCGGGAAAATACAGGATTTCGCCGACCGGGCCGGCGAAGAATTGCAGTTCGGCATGAATTTCGCCGGCCCGGTCGCTGTCGGGGGCGACTATCAGGAGGGTGCGCCGGGATTCGGCCTGCAGCCTCGCCAGCAGGTACGCGGCAGCCGAGCCTTTGAGCCCCGGAAGGGCCAGCCGGGCATTCTCGTCCTCAAGGGCGTTGGCCAGGCGGCGTATGAGTGTGGAGTCGGCAACAGTCATGAAGGTAATGGGTCAGGAAGGAAGCGCTGATCAGACATTAGTTGAAAGGATAGCAGAAATGGTGCGCTTAATCTACCGTTACGACATGGCGGCAGCCAACTGGCCAAGGGTGGAGATGGCGTTCTCGACCCGCTCGTCCCAATAGGCGGCATTGAGCCGGATGCAATTCCGATATTTGCCGGTAGCGGAAAAGATCGGCCCAGGGGCAATGGTGATCCCCGCCCGAAGCGCCTGCTCGTAAAGGAGCAGGGAATCGACGGTCGGCGGGCACTCTACCCAGAGCACAAATCCTCCTTCGGGACGGGTGACACGCGTTCCGGCAGGGAAGGTGCGGCCGACCGCTTCAGCCATCTGTACCATCTGCCGGGCATAAACCCGGCGAATCCGCCGGACATGGTGATCGTAACCGCCGTTGGCCAGGAATTCCGCCACAGCCAGTTGTGGCGGGGTGGAGGTGGCAATGTTGGTAATTCCCTTCAGCCGCTCGATCTCCGTTTGGAACCGACCCGGCGCTACCCAGCCTACCCGGTAGCCAGGGGCGAGTGTTTTTGAAAAGGATGAGCAGAGGAGTACCATTCCCGAGCGGTCGTAAGCCTTGGCCATGCGCGGGCGGTTGGGAGCGAAGCTGAGATCGCCGTAAATATCGTCCTCAATGAGGGGGATATCCCGTGCAACCAGCAGTTCGACCAGTTCTTTCTTGTACTCGTCCGGCATCAGGCTGCCGAGCGGATTGTTGAAATTGGCGATTACCATGCACGCCCGGATCGGATTGTGATCGAGAGCGTAGCGGAGAGCGTCGAGGCTCATCCCGTGCCGGGGGTGAGAGGGGATTTCCAGCGCGCGGAGGTCGAGCAGGTCGATTGCCTGGAGAAAATTGTAGTACACGGGCGATTCAACCGCTACGGTATCACCGGGTCGACAGATGGCGCGCAATGACAGAACGACGGCTTCAACACAGCCGGAGGTGGTTACCAACCGGTCCGGCGAGACAGCACAGCCGGCGGTTAGCATCCGTTGGGCAATCTGGACTCGCAGCTTTTCACAGCCGGGCGGAATTTCATAGGAAACGCTGGCAATTCCGTGGCGGCGCGACTCAGTGGCGAGCATCCGGTTGAGCCGTTCGACGGGGAGGAGTGCCGGGTTGGGAATGGCGGCGCCGAGCGGAACGAGATCGGGATTGCGAGTGTCGCGCAACACCAGCATTGCCAGTTCGCCAGTGCTGACCCCGGTCGGGCTGAGTTGCGGGGCAGAGATTCCCGGTTCGGGAGTAACGACCGGGAACCGGGCCCGAACGTAATATCCCGATTGGGGCCTGGCATCGATCAACCCCCGGTCTTCCAGGAGGGTGTACGCCTCCAGGACCGTGGTGAGACTTACCTGGAACTGACGGCTCAGAGTCCGAACCGACGGGATTTTGTCACCGGGGCGGAACGTGCCCTCAGTAATCGACTGGGCGATCCGCGATGCGACCGTCTCATAGAGAGGCGTTTTTGCAACTGTCGATGGCGAGGACATTCTCATGGAGTGAGTTTACCTCCGGGATGGGAATGGGAATAGATACAATTGAGCTGTTCTTGGTAGAGTACAGTTTATAAAAGTGGCAACTGTTATGGTAACAGAGTTGTTGGTGTGTATCTGTTATTATCCTGGAAAACCCCGTATCCTGCAAGCGTAAATATGATGACGGTCACAGGGGGGGACGATGACGATCAATCTTGACCGGGATGAGACCGTAAGGCTTGAAGGCGATGCCCGCGGCGCGATTATTGCCTGCCTTGCTGGTGTGCTCTGGATAACGCAGGAAGGAGACGCGACCGACCACCTTGTCGAAGCCGGCGGGCAGTTTACGGTGGAGCGCCAGGGGCTTGTGCTGGTTGAAGCGAGGCGCGATGCCCAGCTTGCCATCCGTGGGGTGCAGCTGTCGGAAGCAGCCGGGCCATCAGCCAACCGGCGGCGGTCGTTTTCGCCAGTGCACCGGGTGTCGATTCCCTCCGGGGTGTGAAAGTTCTCAAGAATGAGCCCATGTAGCCGATAAGGGAAAATAGGGTGCTATCCTGGTGTCCAGGGACCATGTTTTTCCGCTGGAAAAGGAAGGGCTGCATGATAAAGGGTAGATGGCTGTATGGAAGTGTTCTGATCCTGGCGATTGCCGGCGGCGGGGATTTTGCCGTTGCGAAGGAGCACGCCGCAGCGAAACAGGAACTGGACCCCGCGGTCGCTGCCGTAGTGAGGAAGCCATTGCCATACGCGGAGTATGTCAAGTTGGTCGCACGTCGGGGAATCGTCGCACATCGAAAGGGCAGGAGCAAAAGTCGGATGGCTAAAAACGCGAAACCGGCCCGGGCGGCAGTCGTCGCGGCGAAAGTGACTACGCCTGCTCCTGCGGCGAAACCGCCCGTCATTACTGTGCTGACGCCCCCTGCACCGGTGGTTGCCGAGCAAACTCCCGGCTGGCGGCCCAGCCCGGAGCAGCTTCGTGAGATCATCCGTTCCACACGGAATCTGGCGGGGGCGAATCTGCGGGGAATGAATCTGGCACGGCTCGATTTGCGAGGCGTTTCGCTGGTCGGTGCCGATCTGTACCATGCCGACCTGGGCGGGGCAATTCTTGACCGAGCCGATCTTCGTGGTGCAGCGCTGGAGATGGCTGACCTGCGGGGAACGAGTCTGCAAGGGGCTAATCTGGCAGGAGCCGGACTCTTCAAAACTAACCTGCAGAATGCAAATCTTGACGGTGCTGATTTGACGGGAGTTTATGCCGTCTGTGCCAATTTCCGCGGCGCGCGACTTGTAAATGCCAAGCTGTGGGGGAGTGTTTTTACCGAGGCGGTGCTTGATCGTCCGCTTCGTCAGGAAGGTACTGTTGTAGCAACCGGCGAGAGGAAAGAGCCTCCCGCACTTGTGAAAACGGCCGAGGGAGGCGGACAGGCCCCCGTGGGGCGAAAGGGTTGGTGGGTGCGACCGATCATGTTCTGATTCGCTCGCATGTGCCGTGAAATTTCAGGCCGGTTCCGTCCGTACGGAGCCGGCTTTTTTTTGACCATCAGGGCTGACCGGACAGATACTGGCGCGCATAGCCGACGTATGCTTCGGCTGACCGCTTGAGCCGTTCGATTTCTGCCGGAATGAGTTTCCGCCGATATCTGGCCGGAGCGCCGAGCCAGAGAGTGTGCGGCGGGACAACCGTTCCTTCGGTAACCAGCGATCCGGCACCGATGAGTGCGCCTTCGCCGATCACGGCGTAGTCCATCACCAGTGCCTGCATGCCGATAAATGCCCCGTTGCCGATGGCGCAGCCATGGAGGGTCACGTGGTGGCCGACTGTTACGTCATCGCCGATGATGAGTGGCGCACCCGGGACGTCAGGGCCATCCCGGTGAGTTACGTGCAATAGGCAAAGGTCCTGGATGTTAGTCCGACAGCCGATCCGGATGCTGTTGACATCCCCCCGGATCACCACGTTGTACCAGATGCTGCTATCCGGGCCGATGATCACATCGCCGATGACCGCTGCCGTCTCGGCGATAAAGACGCTCCGGTCTATCGAAGGGGTGTTTCCCTTAAAGGTACGGATCATAGCATTCCACCAATCCGCAGTGACAGCAGGGTGCCGACCGCCTGCTGCCGGTCGAGCCGGTCAGTCTCGGGGGATCGCAATCATCCGATCCAAGGCCCGCTTTGCCGGAATTGCGGTTTCTAACGGCACCTTGACCACTGGTGACAGGGTTTGCAGCGCCTGCAGAACATCCTCCAGCGAGGTGAGCTTCATATTGGGGCAGACCAATGCCGGCGAGGCGAGGAGGAACTCTTTGCCGGGATTTTCCTGGCGCAGCCGATAGAGGATACCTGCCTCCGTACCGATGATGAAGCGCTGGGCCGACGAGGAACGACAAAAATCATACATGCCGCTGGTGGAGCAGACATGGTCGGCCAGCGCCGAGACCGCCGGATTGCACTCCGGATGGCAGATGAAGAGCGCGTCCGGATTTTCCTTCTTCAGCCGGATAATGTCATCGGCCTTCAGCCGCTCGTGGGTCGGGCAATAACCGTCCCAGAAGTGAAAGACTTTGCTGGAATGCTTTGCCACGAATTGTCCCAGGTTTCGGTCCGGGACAAAAATTACTTCGGGGTCCGGGAGGGAGTTGACCACTTTCACGGCGTTGGCGGACGTGCAGCAGATGTCGCTCACCGCCTTGACCGCAGCCGATGAATTGACGTAGGTAACGACCGGTACGCCGGGGTGCTGATTCTTCAGGTCGAGTAACTGTGGCACGGTAACCATGTCGGCCATGGGGCAGCCGGCATCAAGCCGGGGAAGAAGGACCGTTTTTTCCGGTGAGAGAATGGACGCAGATTCGGCCATGAAATGGACGCCGCAGAAAACGATGACGTCGGCGGCCGTTTTTGCGGCTTCCTGCGAAAGGGCAAGCGAATCGCCGGTGATATCGGCAATTTCCTGGACTTCGTCGCGCATATAATTGTGGGCGAGAAGCACTGCGTTGCGTTGTTTGAGGAGTTTCCTGATTTCCTGTTTGAGATCATCGGCGTGCATCAGACGCTCTCCCTTGACCAAAGCGCCGTATACGACGCGAAATGCTGAGATAGTAGAACAAGGGTCGGGTCTCTGTCAAACCCTTTGCGGCATCCCGGAGATGCCGTGCTTGACATAACCCTGCAAGACATCTATTATTTCTCCATTATAGGCGTTGGAATAACCGGATTGCCTGCTGTGCCAGCGCATCCCGGCGCCGTTCGGCGTGCTACGGAGGAAACATGTTCGGTATTGGGATGCCGGAATTGATAGTCATTCTTGTGATCGCTCTGATCGTGATCGGGCCGCAAAAGCTGCCGGATATCGCCCGTTCCCTCGGTAAGGGGCTGGCGGAGTTCAAGCGGGCCTCCGACGATTTCCAACGGAATCTGGCGGAAGAGGTGCGCAATCTTGACGAGAAGGACAAGGCGGCAAAAGATCCGGCAGATGCCGCTGGTGTGTCGGCGCCACGTGATCTGGCGGCGGAAGTGAAGGCTTACGAAGAGCAGGCGACGGAGCAGAATCCGCCGAAGGCGGCGGAGGTGAAATCCGGCGATGCTCACGGTGAGCCGGAGCGGAAGATCGGGTAGTGAGCCACTGATTCCAGAAAAAAAGGCGGGGTTACCCCGCCTTTTGTCATTTCAGCTCTTTCAGTTTCTCTTTTGCTCGCTTGGCTTCTTCCGAGGCGGGGTAGTCTTCGATCAGTTTCCTCAGTACGTACCGGGCACTCTTGTTGTCGCCGATTTCAGCAAAGGAAACCGCCTGCTTGAACATGGCGGCCGGTACTTTCTCCTTTCCTGGATAGTTCTTGATGACGTTCTGAAATTCGAGGATGGCCTGCTCGTATTTCTTCTCGCTGTAGTAGGTTTCGCCGACCCAATAATGGGCATTGGCCGCCAGATCGTTCTTGGGATAGAGCTCCAGGAACTTGTTGAATGTATCGCGGGCGGTCGGGAAATCGCCGGCGCGGTAAGTATCAAGCCCCTTCTGGTAGAGCGCCTCGGGGGTCTGCGCTTCCTGGGCACGGGCAGCTTCAAGAGCGGTAATTTTCTTGACCGCGTCATCCAATCCTGTCTCGACCTTGCCAAGCCGCTGTTCGATTCCCGTCAAGCGCCGCTCCAGATCGTCACGCAAGAGAGCGACATCTTCGGCGGGCTTCTTCGCGGCAATCGAAAGATCGTCGATTTTCCCCGCCAGGACTTGCGTGTCGACCTTCATCCCATCCATTGAGGCCTGCATGTCGGCCAGACCCTTGCGCTCTGTCTCCCGTTCGGTCTGGAAATCCTTCAAAGTCCCTTCGACACTTGCCCGCGCTTCAGTCTTGACGCCGTTCAAATCCTTTTCCAGCTGGAAAAGACGGCTCTTTAACTCTTCGTTGTCGCGCTGGACAACGTCAAGATCGCTTCGCGTCGCACAGCCTGCCAGAGTGAGCAAGGCAATTACACAAAACAGCTTCGCAATTTTCATCGGCCCTCCGCCGGTCGCCTTGACCGGAAATTGGATAACATAACGGGAACCGTTGCCGGTTCCCGTCGTTTCAGCTATTTTACGATAACGAATTCCGCTCGTCTGTTCATGGCCCAGGCAGCTTCGTTGTGGCCGGGGTCGAGGGGTTTCTCCTTGCCGTAGCTGATGGTCGAAAGGCGCCCGGCAGGAACGCCGAGCGCGACCAGGTAGCTTTGTGCCGCCTTAGCCCGTTTTTCGCCCAAAGCGAGGTTGTATTCGTCGGAGCCGCGTTCGTCACAATGCCCTTCAATGCTGACCTTGACGGTCGGCATTTTTTTCAGCAGCGCTTCCGCATCACGGGTCAGGATATCGCGGGCCTGTTGCGAAAGGACATAGGAATCGAAGTCGAAGTGGATTCTCTCAAGAGTTTCCTCTGCCGCCTGGGTCTTGAGCGGTTCCTGGGTCGGTTCGGCAGAGACGGGAGCTTCCGCGATCTGCTGGGCAGGCACTTCGGTCTTTGCCGCCGGAGCGGGGGCCGGTACAGGGGTCGGCTGGGTTACGGCAGCCTGGGGCAGTGGCTCTTCCGTCTTAACCATCTCTTTCTTGGCGCAACCGGCGGTGTAGATCAGGCTGCCACAAAGCAAGACTATCAATCCCAAGGTACGAGTGCGCATTCATTTCCCTCCTTTGTTGTAAGGCTGACCGGATCGGCAGCGGGCAACGACGTCCGGAACAGGGACAATTATATATAATCGACAAGCATTTTCAATATTCATCGGCCGACGTGCGAGGCGATGACAAGAGGTGCAGCATTACCAATGGTATGACCAGGTCGGGTGGGTGTCATCATGTTTCCCCTGCGAAATTCTGGTCTGCCCGCTGCCGTCGGCACGCATGAGGTAGATTGCATGACCGCCATCCCTGGTGGAGCTGAAGACGATGAACCGGCCGTCCGGTGACCAGCGCGGGTGTTCGTTGCTGCCCTGGGTAGTCAATCGAGTGTCGTTGCTGCCGTCGGGGCTGATGGTGTAGATCTGGAAACCGCCTTCCTGTCGACAGTAAGCAATCTGATCGCCGCGTGGCGACCAGCGGGGGGATACATTGTAGGCGCCATTGGTCGTCAGCCGCCGGACATTGGAGCCGTCTGCGTTCATGATAAAAATCTGCGGCTTGCCGAGCCGGTCCGATACAAAGGCGAGCTGCTTGCCGTCCGGCGACCAGGCGGGAGAAACCTCGATGGCGCTCGAGTGAGTCAAGCGCTTGATCATTTTGCCATCGCGAGAAATGGCATAGATTTCAGAATTGCCATCCTTGCTGAGCGTGAGCGCGATCTCCTGACCGTCCGGTGACCAGGCGCCGGTGACGTTAAGACCCTGACGGGCCGATACGAGAGCTTCCTTGCCGGAGAAGAGCTCGCGCCGGTAAAGGTCGGGGTTGCCGCGCCGGTATGAAGTATAGATGATCTCCCGGCCGCTGGGGGAAAAATCGGGGTCCAGGTTGATGGAGCCATTTCTGGTCAGACGCTGGACGTGATGACCGTCATAGTCCATCAGGTAAATCTCTTTGTTGCCGGTAACCTTGGAAATAAAGGCGATTTTCCCGGTAAAGGGGCCACGAATACCGGTCAGCGTTTCCAGGATATCGTCGGAAAAGGTGTGGGCGATGCGCCGGACGTCCTGCTTCCTGCCGCTATACCGCTTTGCCAGCAACTCTTTGCCCTGGGTGACATTGTAGAGGCGAAACTCACAGGTGACATTATCCCCGGAAATCGAATAGCCGCTTTTTACCAATAAATCAACGCCAGCGCTCTGCCAGGGAGCGAAGTCGAAGTCGCCGGGCCTGATCCCGGTGGCGGCCGCCTTGGCTGAACCGGCGGCCACGGTAAATGGGCCGGCAATGGTCATGTCGAAGCGGAGGACATCGGCAACTTCGTTCGCCAGCGGGTCGTCGGTACTGCCGCCAAGATTGCGGGGGGCATCAACGGCCAGGGTAAGCTTGTTCGTACCGGTGGCCGTAACTTCTCGATAGGATTGCTGGGCATACAGTGGGAACTGTAGCCCGCACAAAAGCAGCAGCACGCATGTAGCACGAAGGATGGAGAATTTCATTTTTTTCCCACTCCCTGGGGTCTGAAGACGAAACCGATTTCGGTTTCTCTGCCGCTCGGTGGCGGCGGAAAAGTCTTTTCGGCGCGGACAATCGCTTTGAGCACCGAGTCTTCGAAAATCCGGTCGCCGGTGGACTGCTCGATATGCTGTCCGACGACATGGCCGCTACCGTCAATGGTCAGCCTGACAAAAACTGCCGGCGCTTTGCTCTGGTAGGCGATGGTGTAGTGGAACGCGTCCTTCAAGCGGGATTGAATGTAGCTGCCGTAATCGCTTCCTGTCTGGGTGCCGGTCGCCCCAGGCATGCCGGGGGTCGCGGCGGTTCGGGAATTGGTCAGCTTTTTCCGCAGGGCGTCGAGCGCCGCTTCCTGATGGTGTGCGTCGACGGCGTCTCGTAACCCGGCCAGACGGTCCTCGAACTCCTTGGAGGTTTCCGCCCCCGTTGCAGCTTTTGCCGCTGTCGGCTGCCGTGACGCCGCAGGCCGGGAGCTTTTTCGGGGGAGCGCCATCTCCTGGGAACTCTGCGGTGGTGCGGTCGGTGCCGCGGGCGAGCCGGCATCGACTGCCGGACGGCCGGCCCGGGGGGCCGCCACGGGAAGATTTACCACATCGACATAGTAGATGGGGGCTTCCGTATAGGTAGGGGAGGAGAAGTGCCCGAACAGGATCGCTGCCGCCAGGCTGAGATGAATGGCGGCCGAAATGCCGAAACTCCACCCAAGGCCGCCATCTCTACGGGTATCAACGTAGGTCATTTCCTCTGCGCAGGCTCGGTAACCATGCCGAGACGTTCGATGCCGGCACCTTTGATCTCGGCCATGGTGGTTACCACCTGGCCATAGGGGACATCACGGTCGGCCTTGAGGAAGACCTCCTTCTTGGCTCGGTTGGCCACCATGGAGGTGAGTTTGGCCTGTAGGTCTCCCGGCGCGACTTCGGTGCTGTTGACGTAGACTTTACCATCCTGCTTGATCGAAACGACCACCGCCTCATCCTGAGTACTCATGGCCTTGGTTTCCGCTTTCGGCAGGTTTACCTGGACCCCCTGCTGCATCATCGGCGCCGTGACCATGAAGATCACCAGGAGCACCAGCATGACGTCAACCAGCGGCGTAACATTGATCTGCGACATGGTGCTGCGGTCGCCGTTGCTTCTGCTGCCGACTTCCATGGTTTCTCCTTATTTCCGGGCAAACGTCCGCTGGACGATGTTGAGGAATTCGGTCGAAAAATTGTCCATCACCGCAATGAGCACCTTGATCTTGTGTTGAAAGTGATTATAGCCGACGACCGCGGGAATTGCCGCCACCAGGCCGATGGCGGTGGCAATCAGTGCCTCGGCGATCCCCGGAGCGACAACGGCCAGAGAAGCGGAGCCGCTTTCGCCGATCCCCTTGAAGGCGGTCATGATTCCCCAGACCGTGCCGAACAGGCCGATGAACGGCGCGGTCGAACCGGTGGTGGCGAGAAAAGTTACATATTTCTCCAGGCGGGTGATTTCGGAGGTCGTGGCGCGGCGCAGCGCGCGGGCAATGTTGTCGATTCCGCCCAGGTCGGTGCTGATCACATCCGGCTCGTCCCGCTGGTCCCCCCGCTCCACGAGGCGTTTCAATTCGCTGTAGCCCTCGTTGAACAGGACGCTGAGCGGTGAATTGGTGAAGCGGTCCAGTTGTGCGTTAATGGCGTCGAACCGCTTGGTTTTCCAGAAAAAATCGAGGAAGCGTTCCGATTCGTTGTTGGCACGGTGCACCTGTAGGACCTTGAAGAAAATGATAGCCCAGGAGACAACGGAGAAAAAAACAAGGATGACAAGTACCAGCTTGACGACCAAACCGGTTCCGGCAAAGAGCGTCACGGTGAAACCTCCGAATTGATTGATTTTAGACGATGAACAATAGCCCCGGCGGTCAGGCAAGTCAATACCGTATTCCGGGGGTGGAAGCGGTCAGGTTAATAAAAATCCGGTTTGCGGTCGACGAAGCAGGGAATCTGCTGGCGCCAGGTTTCCATGACCGCAAAATCGAGCATGGCCGAGGGTTCGCCGGCGTCGTACCCGCCGTCGGCTAACAGTTCCCCCTTGGGATCGATAATCAGGCTGGCGCCGAAGAAGTCGAGCTTTCCCTGAACGCCGCAACAGTTGGCGGCCACGATGAACAGCTGGTTTTCGATCGCCCGTGCTCTCAGGAGGGTGCGCCAGTGCTCTTCGCGCGGTTTCGGCCATTCGGCCGGCACTACGAGGATTTCGGCCCCATCCACCGCCAGTCGGCGTGCCAGTTCGGGGAAGCGCAGGTCGTAGCAGATGAAAACGCCGAGCCGTCCAAGATGGGTATCCACCAGCAGACGGCTGTCGCCACCGTCAAAAGCCCGATCTTCACCGAGCAGCGAGAAAAGGTGGATCTTGCGGTACTTGCCGAGCAGCACCCCCCGGTCCATCACGTAAGCCGTGTTGCAGACCCGCGGCCCGTTCGGTTCCGGCAGGCTGCCGACGATGACCATTTCCAGCTCGCGGGAAAGTCGCCCCAACTCCTCGACAATCCCCGGCGTCCGCGTGGCCAGCTCATTCAATTCCTTGTATGCGTAGCCAGTGCTCCACATCTCCGGCAGGACGGCCAGATTACATCCCTGATCGGCAAGCCGCCGCAGCGCTCCCTGGACATATTCCACGTTGGCATCCACATCGCCAAGCCTGATGGTGAACTGAACTGCTCCGGCCTTGACGGTACGTTTCATCGACAGCCCTCCGGGTAGGTGACGTTGCGGCGCAATCTTTGCCAGTGTAGCGATAAGTCAGTATATTTTCAATAAAAGATGTTTGGACTTTCACCGGACGGCTGGCGTATCATGCGAAGGTCAATGCCTATGCCGCTATCTCTCTATATCCATGTGCCGTTTTGCGTTCGGAAGTGTGGTTATTGTTCCTTCGTCTCTACGGCGACCCCCCTTCTCGAGTTCGAGGAATATGTATCGCTCTTGGTCACCGAGCTGGAGTTGCGGTCGGCGGCGCTGCTCCGGGACTTCCGGGTGGCGACCATCTATTTCGGTGGCGGCACGCCGTCCCTCTTGGCGCCGCCGCTGATCAACCGTTTCCTGACGGCCGTCTTTCGCCTCCTTGCCGTGGCTGATGATGCCGAGGTTACGCTGGAGGCCAATCCCGGGACTGTGACGGCCGAGTCGCTGGCTGCCTACCGGACGGCCGGGGTGAACCGGTTGTCGCTCGGGGTGCAGTCCCTCGACGACCGAATGCTGGAGAAACTCGGTCGGATTCATACGTGCCGGGATGCGCGGAATGCTGTCGATGCCGCTAGGGCGGCAGGTTTCGCCAACCTGGGCATCGATTTGATCCATTCACTGCCTGGGCAGGATTGTCGCCATTGGCGGAGCGAATTGCTCCGGGCTCTCCAGCTGGCGCCTGATCATGTCTCGGCCTATGGGCTGACGGTCGAGGAAGGGACGCCGTTTGCCCGTCTGGTCGAAGCAGGAACTCTTGTCCTGCCGGAAGAGGAAGAGTCGGCGCGAATGTTCGAAATGACGATGGAGCTGTTGACCGGGGCCGGATATGACCACTACGAGATTTCCAACTTTGCCCGGCCCGGCTATCGTTCGCGACATAATCAGGTGTACTGGCAGCGGGGTGATTATCTCGGCCTCGGTGTCGGGGCGCACTCATTTTTCCGCAGTCCGGCTCCCGGGTGCCGGTGGCAGAATCACGAGTCCCTGGCCGATTATCGGCAGGCACTCGGCGCCGGCCGGTTTGCCGAGGAGGGGCTGGTCCGGCTGACGGAGCGGGAAGCCATGGCCGAATGGCTGTTTCTCGGGCTCCGGATGCGCGAGGGGATTCTCATCGAGCGTTTTCGGGAAGAGTTCGGCACTCCGCTCGGCGCTGTTTACGGGACTGTCATCGACCGGCTCGCGGAGTGTGGCCTGCTCAGTCTGGAGCACGGGAAAATGCGGTTGACGGACCATGGTCTGCTCCTGTCGAATCGGGTGTTTGCCGCCTTCCTGTAGTAGCCGGCGAGAGGCCTGCATAGTGGCGTGAAATCCCTTGACAAAGTACAGGGGCGTTGTTACTTTTACCACGTTAGCACTCACCTCGTCTGAGTGCTAACGTGCTTTGTGGGGTGTGCAAATGAAGGACGAGCTTTCGGAGCGCAATAAAAAAATCCTCGAAGCGATCATCGAGGATTATATCGTTACCGCTGAACCGGTGGGGAGCAGGGCCGTCACCAGACGGCACGGGCTTGCTCTGTCGCCTGCGTCGGTGCGGAATGTGATGGCCGATCTTGAGGAAATGGGCTTTCTGGCTTCGCCCCATACTTCGGCGGGTCGCGTTCCCACTGATAAGGCCTACCGCTTCTACGTCGATTCGCTGCTGACGGTGCGCAGGATTGACAAGCCGGAACGGGAGCTGATTCGCAAGCAATATAATGCTGCCGGACGGGACATCGGGGCGATCCTGCACGAAACCAGCCGGATGCTTTCATCGGTCTCCCGCTATACGGGGATTGTCCTGGCACCCCGCTTTTCGTCGACCATTTTCCGTCATATCGAGTTCGTCAAGCTGAGCGGTCGGCGGATTCTGACTGTTCTGGTAGCACAAAATGGTTCGGTGCAGAATCGGTTGATCGAATCGGAAGAGGAGTTCGCGACCGAGGACCTGGTCCGGATGTCCAACTATCTCAACGAGTTGCTCGAAGGACTGCCCGTCGCCCAGGTCAGGACCAGGATTCTGGAAGAGATGAAGGGCGAAAAGGCCCTTTACGATTCGCTGATTGCCCGTGCCCTTGTCCTGTCCGAACAAACCCTCGAAGAGGAGGGTGCGCAGATTTTCATCGAAGGGCAGACCAATATTTTCGAACAGCCCGAATTTGCCGATGTCGGGCGGATGAAGACGATCTTCCGCGCTTTTGAAGAGAAGGGGCATCTGGTCGATCTCCTGGACCGCTGCATAAACGCTCAGGGGGTGCAGATTTTTATCGGCGCCGAAACGCACCTGAACCGGATGGAAGGCTTGAGCGTCGTCACCTCGACCTACCTTACCGGCAAGAATACCCTCGGCGTGCTGGGGGTGATCGGGCCGACCCGGATGGGCTATGCCAAGGTGATCCCGATCGTCGATTACACTGCAAAGCTGGTGAGCAGACTGCTCGAGGAAACATAGCAAACGTGTTGGGAAAGGGTGGAGCTGTGGATAAGAAAAAAGGAAGCCACGATAAAGAAATGCTGAATGCCGGTCATGCGGCAGAAAGCGGCGCTCCGGTGGCAAGCGAAGTCGAGAATCTGTCGGACAGCGAACGGATTGGCCAGCTGGAAGCATTGCTGGCCACCAAAGAGGCTGAGGTGGCTGCCAACTGGGACAAGTTCGTTCGCGAGCGGGCCGATCTGGAAAACTATCGAAGACGGACCCAGAAGGAAAAGGAAGAACTGCTCAAGTATGGGAACGAGAGCCTGATCCTCGAGATCCTGCCGGTACTGGACAACATGGAACGTGCCTTGGCCCATGCCAGCGAGGAGAGCCTCACGGCCATTATTGAAGGGGTCAAGATGACCCACAGTATGCTCCTTGCGACGATGAAAAAGTTCGGCGTAGCGGCGGTAGAGGCGGAGAAGGGAACCGCTTTCGATCCGGCCCTCCATCAGGCGATGTGCCAGGTCGAAACGACAGAGCTCCCCGCCAACACGATCGTCGAGATCTTCCAGAAAGGGTATCTCCTCAACGAGCGACTGATCAGGCCTGCCATGGTATCGGTTGCCTGTGGGGAAAAGGGTAAATAAAAGATGTTTGCCCCTTGCTTTTCCGTGGGGCAATGACTAGGTTGGGCTTATCGAGCAAAAAGGAGGAAGTTACCAATGAGTAAAGTAATCGGTATCGACCTGGGGACCACCAACTCCTGCGTCGCAATAATGGAGGGTGGAGAGCCGGTTGTCATAGCCAACTCCGAAGGAAGTCGGACCACGCCGTCGATGGTAGCCTTCACCGACAGTGGCGAGCGGATCGTCGGACAGCAGGCCAAGCGGCAGGCGGTCACCAATCCGGAAAACACCTTGTTTGCCATCAAACGGCTGATCGGCCGCAAGTTCGATTCCGCGGAAGTGCGCAAAGACATCTCCATCTCGCCGTTCAAGATCGCCAAGGCCGACAACGGCGATGCCTGGGTTGAAGCCCACGGCAAGCAGTATTCCCCGCCGGAGATCTCGGCGATCGTTCTCCAGAAGATGAAAAAGACTGCGGAAGACTACCTGGGGCAGGAAGTGACCGACGCCGTCATCACCGTTCCGGCCTATTTCAACGATTCGCAGCGCCAGGCGACCAAGGATGCCGGCAAGATCGCCGGGCTCAATGTCCTGCGGATCATCAACGAGCCGACCGCTGCCGCCCTTGCCTACGGGTTGGACAAGAAAAAGGACGAAAAAATTGCCGTCTTCGACCTGGGCGGCGGGACGTTCGACATTTCCATCCTCGAGATCGGTGACGGGGTCTTTGAAGTTAAATCGACTAACGGCGATACCTTTCTCGGCGGCGAGGATTTCGACCAGCGAATTATCGACTGGGTGGCCGACGAATTCAAGAAAGAGCAGGGGATTGACCTGCGCAGCGACAAGATGGCTCTCCAACGGCTCAAGGAAGCGGCTGAAAAGGCCAAGTGCGAACTTTCCGGTTCGGCGGAGACCGAAATTAACCTGCCGTTTATCACCGCCGACGCCAGCGGGCCGAAACATTTGCTGATGAAACTGAGCCGTGCCAAGCTGGAGACGCTCTGTGCCAGCCTGCTGGACAAACTTGAAGGCCCCTGCCGCACCGCTCTGCGCGATGCCGGCCTTTCCCCGGCCGAGATCGACGAGGTGATCCTGGTCGGTGGGATGACCCGGATGCCGGCGGTGCAAAAACGGGTGCAGGATATATTTGGCAAGACGCCGAACAAGGGGGTCAATCCCGACGAGGTGGTCGCAATCGGTGCCGCCATTCAGGGCGGCGTGCTCAAGGGGGATGTGAAGGACGTTCTGTTGCTGGACGTCACGCCGCTCTCCCTCGGTATCGAGACCCTCGGTAGCGTCATGACGCGGTTGATCGAGAAGAACACGACGATTCCCTGCCGGAAGTCGCAGACCTTCTCAACCGCATCCGACAATCAGCCGGCGGTTACCATTCATGTGCTTCAGGGTGAGCGGGAGATGGCGTCGGACAACAAGACCCTGGGCATGTTCGAACTGACCGGAATCCCGGCGGCTCCGCGCGGGGTACCGCAGATCGAAGTAACCTTTGACATCGATGCCAACGGTATCGTCCATGTTTCCGCGAAAGACCTGGGGACCGGCAAGGAGCAGTCGATCCGGATCACCGCCTCCTCCGGCTTATCCAAAGAGGAAATTGATCGGATGGTCAAGGAGGCCGATGCCCATGCGGCCGACGACAAGAAAAAGCGGGAATTGATCGAGGCCCGTAACCAGGCGGATTCACTGATCTATACCACCGAAAAATCTCTCAAGGAGTATGGGGATAAAATCGGTGCCGACGAGCGGAAGCGGATCGAGGATGCTGTCGCTGCCCTGAAGAATGAGCTTGAGAAGGAAGATGCCGAAGCCATCAAAAAGGCAAGCGAAGAGCTGATGCAGGCGTCGCACAAGCTTGCCGAGGCGGTTTATGCCAAGGCGGGGCAGGCAGGAGAGGAAGCTGCCGGCGAGTCGCAAGCGGAAGGGCCGAAGGACGAAAAGGTGGTTGACGCCGATTTCGAAGAAGTTAAAGACGACAAGAAGTAATCGTGAAGCTTGCTTGGGGTGACGGAAGAAGGCTAAGGGATGGCGGGAGGAGTACGCCCTGTCACCCTTGGCCTTTTGCCGTTTGCCTGGGAAAGGACTGATTTTGGCTGCTGAAAAACGTGATTATTACGAAGTGCTCGGCGTTCATCGCAACGCTTCAGATACCGAGGTAAAAAAGGCCTTCCGAAAGCTGGCGATCCAGTATCATCCGGACAAAAATCCGGGCGATAACGAGGCAGAAGAGCAGTTCAAGGAAATAACCGAGGCCTATGAGGTTATCTCCGACCCGCAAAAACGGGCTCAATACGATCAATTCGGCCATGCCGGCGTTAGCGGCGGGGGATTCTCTTCGGCGGGATTCGGGGCCGGCACGCCCTTTGGCGACATCTTCAGTGATATCTTCGGCGATCTGTTCGGCGGGCGTCCTCGGGGCCGGGGGCGGCGTGGCGACGATCTCCAGTACAATTTGGAACTCAGTTTCGAGGAAGCCGCGTTTGGAGTAGAGAAGCAGATCGACGTTCCCTTTTCCAAGCGGTGCGGGGATTGCGGCGGCAGTGGCGCCAAGCCGGGAACCGAGCCGAAGGTCTGCCCGACCTGCCGCGGTGCCGGCCAGGTTCGATTCCAACAAGGCTTCTTCAGCGTCAGCAAAACCTGCAGCCATTGCAACGGCGAAGGCCGTGTTGTCGAAAATCCCTGTCCGTCGTGCCGAGGCACCGGCATGGTGCGCGATACCAAGAATTTGGCAGTGAAGGTCCCGGCCGGCGTGGAAACCGGTACCCGGCTCAAGCTGACCGGTGAAGGCGGGCAAGGGATCAAAGGGGGAGGGAACGGCGACCTCTATGTGGCCATCAGTGTCAAGCCCCATGCGATTTTCGCCCGCGAAGACAATGATGTCCTCTGCGAGATCCCGATCAGTTTTGTCCAGGCGGCGCTCGGTTGTGAAGTAGAGGTACCGACTCTCGATGGCAAGGTGTCGATGAAGGTGCCGGACGGAACCCAGTCGGGGCGGATGTTCCGGCTTCGGGGCAAGGGAATACCGCAACTCCAGGGTTACGGCCGGGGGGACCAGCTGGTGATCATCAAGGTAGAAACGCCCTGCAATCTCAACAAACGGCAGCGCGAATTGCTTGAAGAATTTGCCAAGATCAGCGGCGAAGAGGTCCACCCGATGAAAAAGAATTTCTTCGAGAAAGTGATGGATATCATCAGCTGATGGCTGCAGGGCTCGCGGCGGCCGTGTTCTGACCCCCTCTTACGGCCGCTGCGATTCTACTAGATCCTTTCTTTTTACGGTGCCGATTCGGGTGCCGTACCTTATGTCCCTCCATCTATCGTCAAAGGGAAAGTCCCCTTACGCCGGTGGATAGCTCCATCCCGGGTCAAGATACTTGCGTAAAGATGAAACTCATTGACCGCGAAAGGAGTCGGCGAAAGATCGGCGTGCTTTGCTTGATACGCTGCAAAATCCTCCGGCTGGCCGTCTTTGAGCCGGGCAAGCGTAATATGCGGAGTATAGGGGCGGTGCTCGGTAGGGAAGCCGGTGGCGGTGACAGCGTGCTCGATGTCGGTAACCAACTGAAACAGCGCAGGGACCTTCTGAATGCTGATCCAGAGCACCCGGGGCTGTCGTGCGGACGGAAAACAGCCGGTCTTCTGCAACGAGAGGCAAAATCGCGGAAGGGAGATGGCTGCCAATCTGACCTGAAGCTGGGCAAGCTGTCGGTCGTCCGCGTCCCCGATAAAGCGGAGCGTGAGATGCAGCTGCTCCGGCGGTACCCACCGGGCGCCGGGAAATCCGGAGCAAAGCGCGGTAAGCTGCGCCTTGACGACCTCGGGAAGATCGATCGCGATGAAGAGCCGGGGCATGGTGTCACCTCCGTGCCGTTCGAATGGCGTCCTGCTCCTGATGGTCGACATATTTTACCAAATAACGGCCGTTCTCACAGGATATCCTGCTGCGAAAAGGGCGGGAAATCGTAGCCAGATGACGGATGATTTTACGGCCAATCTCCCTGTTGGCCGGTTGCGGCTGGTAACGCACATCACTGTACAAGACGTTGAGGGGGAGAATTTCCAGATAACTCCCTGCGTCGGCGAGATGAATCCGGCCGATAATGCTGTGCGCCGCGGCAGTACTCCGGCTACCGAAGGCAAAATTGCCGAGACTATAGAGGATCGGTTTGCCACGATAGATTTCAATCCCCTGGAGGACATGCGGGTGGTGGCCAATGACGGCGTCGGCGCCCGCGTCTATGGCGCGATGTGCGGCAGCCGTCTGGTAAGGCTTGGGAAGGCTGCGTCGTTCCTCTCCCCAGTGGAAGGAAACGATCACATAGTCCGCTACGGCACGTGCCTTGCGGACATCCTCCTGGTAGAATAAGGCGTAACCGGGTGCCGTACCGGCTGAATTGCCCGTGGCGAAGAATTCTACCGGCTGGGTCAGCGAATAGGCGAGAAAGGCGATCGTTTTTCCTTTAACCCGCACCAGTGCTGCCCGGCGTGCCTCGTTCAACGATTCGCCAGCCCCGGTGAACTGGATTCCCTGGTGATTCAGGTTGGCAAGGGTCTCGCGCAAACCCTGAGCGCCGAAATCCATCATATGGTTGTTTGCCAGGGTCAACACCGAAAATCCGGCATGTCTGAGAGCTATCGTCGCCGCCGGATTTGTCCGGAAGTGATAGCGCTTTTCAGTGAACTCTGTGCCAGTACGGGTAATGGGTGCTTCAAGATTGCCGACGCACAAGTCTCCGGTTTGAAGAAGGGGGGCGGTCGCGGAGAACGGGTAGTCATAACCCTGTCGGTCAAAGAGCGACGTGGCGCTGCCGGCAAGCATGATGTCGCCAACGAAATTGATAGTTATTTCCGCAGCGGTGGCTGAGGAATACCCGATACCGAGCCATAGCCCGGCGAATAGCACCAAGGGGAGAAATTTCACATTACCTCCGAGCGGAATGACGACAAAATGATTGACTAACCGGGCGACGAATGTTAATTACTATAACTTTCACCTTCGGAAAGTAAAGGTTTTTCCAATGCTTGATTCACGATATCTACGCGAGCACCTTGAGGAAGCAGAGCGGCGGCTCCAGACGCGTGGGCCGGGAATCAGCCTAGCTCGATTTCGGGAGCTTGACGAGCAGCGCCGCGAGATACTGAAAGAGAACGAAACGCTCAAGGCGTTGCGGAATAAGGTTTCCGAAGAGATCGGTCGTGTTAAGGACAAGAGCCAAGTTCAGGATCGGATTGCCGAAATGCGTGAAGTTTCGGGTAAAATCAAGGAGCTGGATGAGGACTTGCGCCGACTCGAAACGGAGTTCGACGGAATTTTGCTGACGATTCCGAATATTCCCAACGCATCGGTTCCGGAGGGGGCTTCCGAGGCGGACAACCGAGAGGTGCGGAAGTGGGGGGAAATCCCGCGCTTCGATTTTGTTCCCAAGCCGCATTGGGAACTTGGTGAAGACCTTGGCATCCTCGATTTCGAGTGTGGCGCAAAGCTGACTGGGGCGCGTTTCACGCTCTACCGGGGGGCAGGCGCCAGGCTCGAACGGGCCCTCATTAATTTCATGCTCGACCTGCATACGGAACGGCACAATTATCTTGAAATGCTGCCGCCCTTTATGGTAAACAGGGAGAGCATGACTGGCACCGGTCAGCTGCCGAAGTTTGAAGAGGACCTCTTCCACCTGGAAGGGGTTGATTATTTCCTCATCCCGACAGCTGAAGTGCCCGTTACCAACATTCATCGCGGCGATATCCTCCGTGCTTCCGACCTGCCCTTGAGCTACACGGCGTACACCCCCTGTTTCAGGAAAGAGGCGGGTTCTTACGGTAAGGACGTGCGGGGGCTTATCCGCCAGCACCAGTTTAACAAAGTTGAACTGGTGAAGTTCGTTCATCCGGCGACATCGTACGATGAGCTGGAAGTGCTGCTTGGCAATGCTGAAGAGGTGTTGCGCCGGCTGGGCCTCCATTACCGGGTAGTGGAGCTTTGCACCGGCGATCTCGGTTTTTCAGCCGCCAAAACATACGATATCGAAGTCTGGCTTCCCGGTCAGGAAACCTATCGGGAAATCTCTTCGTGTAGCAATTTTGAGGATTTTCAGGCGCGTCGCGCATCCATCCGCTTCAAAGAAGATGAACGATCGAAGCCGGAGTTTGTTCACACCCTCAATGGCTCAGGCTTGGCGGTGGGGCGAACCTTGCTTGCCATCCTCGAGAACTACCAGCAGGAAGACGGATCGGTTGTTATCCCCGAGGCGCTCCGCCAATACATGGGCGGCGTTGAGAAGATCGGCTAGGCTTTCGGAGGGATGGCCGAGTGGTTTAAGGCGGCGGTCTTGAAAACCGTTGAACGAAAGTTCCGTGGGTTCGAATCCTACTCCCTCCGCCACATTGAAAGACAACGAACCGGAGAGATGGCCGAGTAGGTCGAAGGCGCTCGCCTGCTAAGCGAGTATACTGGGAAACCGGTATCGAGGGTTCGAATCCCTCTCTCTCCGCCAGTTTTATCGGCTGGCGTAACGAGGTGGTGTGGGACGAGGAGGAGTTGTGAAAGGTCTGGTCAAGCTGTTTGCCGTAGCAGTCATTGCGGCGCTGGCAGCTTCTGGTTGTAGTAAGAGTGAAGAACAGAAAAACGGTGGGGAAGTAGCAACGCCTCATGGACAGACCGCAAGGAAAGAATCGGTTGTAGTCGTTCCCCCCAGCGTTAAGGGGAAATGGAAAGCGGTAAAGATTGCCGTTATGGACAAGACCGTTAACAAGGAAACGGTCTACACGGTGAATCTCGGATCGGAGCTGGCCATACCCGGCAGCAATCTGGTGATCAAGGTGGAGAATTTCTTGCCGCAGTTTACGATGGACGGCACGACGCTCACCTCGCAATCGAATGAGCCGAAGAATCCGGCCGTTCAGGTGAAGATTCTCGAGGGGGGCAAGGAAGTCTTCAAAGGCTGGTTGTTCTCCCTCTATCCGACAACCCACGCGTTCAATCATCCGAAGTATGGTTTCACGCTGGTTGATTTCATTCCTGCCAATTAGTTGTTGTGCGCTCGTAGCTCAGCTGGATAGAGCAACGGACTACGAATCCGTAGGTCGGGAGTTCGAATCTCTCCGAGCGCGCCATTTTACTTCGAATGAGGGGCTACCGTCAGTGTAGCCCCTTTTTCGTGACACTGCTGGTGATGCTGGCGGCAAACCGCAGTTGACACCCCGGCTAAAACGGGGTATATAACACAATCCGGCTGATGGCATGACAATGGCTGCAACGATAAAGGACGACGGTTATTGGATGGGAAAGGCTCTCCGGGAGGCCGCTAAAGCGGCTGCACGCGGAGAGGTGCCGATCGGTGCCGTGGTTGTTCGTGATGGGGAATTATTAGGCCGGGGGTTTAACGAGCGGGAGCGGAAAAAAGATCCTACCGCTCATGCGGAAGTAATTGCCCTTCGGCGTGCGGCAGCCAAAAGTGATAGCTGGCGGCTCGCCGGTGCTGATCTTTATGTAACGTTAGAGCCTTGTCTCATGTGCATGGGGGCCATTGTTCTCGCGCGGATTAGGCGGGTTGTTTTCGGTTGTTACGATCCGAAGGGTGGTGCAGCTGGCTCTTTATACAATGTTGCGCAGGACGGTCGGCTCAATCACCAGGTCGAGCTGGTGCCTTTGGTTCGTGCTGTTGAATGTTCGCAAAAGCTCAGCGAGTTTTTTGTCGGGTTAAGAAAGAAAAAGGCGGCTCAATAGCCGTTTTTGTGTGAATAAATTGGAGAGATGGCCGAGTGGTCGAAGGCGCCTGACTCGAAATCAGGTATACCCTCCGGGTATCTAGGGTTCGAATCCCTATCTCTCCGCCATGTTGCGGTGGCCGGTTGTTGACTGGCCGCCGTTTTTTAACCGCGGCAGCTGACTATTTGCCGAGGACCACGAATTGCGCCCGTAGCTCAGCTGGATAGAGTACCTGGCTTCGAACCAGAGGGTCGGGAGTTCGAATCTCTCCGGGCGCGCCAATGAAACGGCGGGATTGCCAAATGCAGGCGGTCTCGCCGATTTTGTTTTATGCTGAATATTCACTTGGCTTATCCAGCCTCTGGAAAAAGCACGGCGGCAAGAGGCAACAAATACGCTCTGGGGCGGCATGACGGTGCTGACGGATTACAGGCCGAGCGGCGGTACCGTTCCGGCAACGGTCTCCTGGTACTGCTTGATGGCTGCGTGGAGCGCTGAAGCGGCCATGTTGGAGCAATGCATCTTCTCTTCGGGCAGTCCGCCGAGCGCATTGGCAATTTCCAGGTCTGTCAGCATCATCACTTCATCGATCGACTTCCCCATTACCATCTCAGTCGCGATTGAAGAGGTTGCAATGGCAGCACCGCATCCTTTGATGAGAAATTTGATATCCTTGACGATCCCCGCTTCGATTTTGAGGAAATAGAGCAGGGTATCGCCGCAGGTTGGGTCTCCTGCCTGCACGACGACGTTGGCGTCCTCCATGGCGCCGACATTCCGCGGATTGCGGACGTGATCCCAGGTGGTCGCGGAGTATTGTTCGCTCATCACAAAACCTTTCTACAAGTGCATTACCGGTCGAGCGTTCCGGGTACGATGGTAAAATGGCAACGCGTCAATGAGCACATCCTTGGTCATGGTGCTTGCATGATCCTGGGATAAGCTCGCGGAAGCTGCCGTCTCTGAACTTGCTGACATTTTCCTGAACGGTGGTTCCTTGGGCGCTGTAAACCTTAATTCTGGACCGATTGAGCATGATCAGTGCTCCGGCGCCGATCCCGCCAACAATGACGGCATCTACCTTGTTGCCAGCCAGTGCTTTTATCGGGTTGCACGAACCGTCAACGTGCAGTTGGTCGCGATTGATGATGCTGGCAACTTCATTAGTTTCGGTGTCGACAAGGACAAACTTTTGTGCGGAGCCAAAATGCTTAAAAACGGCGCTTTCGAGTCCTCGGTCTTCTGTAACGGGAAAACAGAGCTTCATTTGCCCTCCTGTTGTTTTTGTGCATATGCACAATTTAAATCGTAGAGAAGGATCCTGTCAAGCCATTTTCTCGCCCAAGTGTAAGCCGCCGGTCAAAGAACCTATATTATGCTTGGCATTGATTACGGAATCGAAAGCGGTTGGCTCAATCTTTCCGCTTGACAGCCAAGATGCGGTCGTGGTACAAGGCTATTCTCTATTCCCCAATAGCTCAGTCGGTAGAGCAGGTGGCTGTTAACCACCTTGTCCCTGGTTCGAGTCCGGGTTGGGGAGCCAAATGACCGAAGGCCGTTATCCAAAAGGATGACGGCCTTTTTCATTGTTCCTCCTGGCGTTTCCCATGCGAACAACGGAAGGGAAGGACCAGGAGGAGCTCTGGTCGATAGTGCGGCTGCGGGCATTGCCTTCCGACAAACCTCCGGAGAAATAACTTGACAAGTGGCTGTCGACTGCATAGATTGAATGAATATTCATTCCGCAAAAGGAAGGGACGATGGACAAATCAGGAAAACGGGGCGAAATAGTGCGAGCGGCGCTGGAGTTAATTGCCGAGCACGGCTTTCACGGCGCCCCTATGGCGATGATTGCCGATCGGGCCGGGGTTGGTGCCGGTACGATCTACCGCTATTTCGAGAACAAGGAAGTGATGATTACGGAACTCTACTGTGAGCTGGAAGAGCGCATCTATCCGGCCCTCCATGCGGGATATCCGGCTGAAAAACCGATCCGTGAACGCTTTATGCACCTAGGGACGTCGCTGCTCCGCTATTTCATTGGTAGCCCGCTCGATTTCCGTTTTCTCGAACAGTTTCACAACTCTCCTTACGGGGTGGAGTATCGTCGGGACAAGGTCCTTGGCAATCGGGAGGGGTGCGATGTCTTCCGTGACCTCTTCGAGGAGGGGGTCGCCCAGCAGGTTATCAAAGAGCTGCCGCTGGTGCTGCTGTTCGATCTGGCCTTCGGTCCGCTGCTGGCCATGGCTCGAGATCATATCCTCGGCTTCATCCAACTGAAAGACTCCTTGGTTGTGCGATGCATCAAGGCATGTTGGGATGGTATCAAGCGTTAGCTTGCGAGTGAGGGCGCTGTGGTTGTGCAGTACCAGAATGAACATTCATTCTGGTAGGTGGCCCTGATCAATCCACTGGTCAGGAGTGAGCCGATGACAGTTTTTGTTTTCCTTACCATGGTGGCTTGGGCGGTAACGGCCATTATAGCGTTTATGACAAGAAAACGGTAGCTGGGTAGCAGACACCGGCTGCTGCCGATTCGCCATGAGTCCAGGCGACAGGTTTGGTGATTTTCAGAAATTTATCGAGGTGGGTATGCAAACCAAGTATGGAATCAAACTAATTGCTGCAATGAGTGTGTTGGTTGGAGGGTTGGCCTTGGCCGGCTGCGGAAAGCAGACTACTGCCGGTGGTTCGGCGCCGAGCGGCCCGCCCGAAGTGGGCGTTGTGGCCATTTCTCCCGAGCGCGTGGCGTTGACGACGGAATTGCCGGGCCGCACGTCCCCACATATAATCGCCGAGGTTCGTCCCCAGGTGGGAGGGATCATTCAAAAGCGTCTCTTTGTCGAAGGCTCGGACGTCAAGGCCGGCCAAGTATTGTACCAGATCGATCCTGCGACCTATAAGGCCGCCTATGCCAGCGCGAAGGCGGCTTTGGCGCGGGCCGAGGCAAATCTGATTCCGGCTCGGCTCAAGGAGGGACGGTTCCACGACTTGGTCAAGATCAAGGCGGTGAGCCAGCAGGACTACGATGATGCAAATGCGGCGCTCAAACAGGCTGAAGCCGATGTTGCCTCGGCCAAAGCGGCCGTAGAGACTGCGCGGATAAACCTGGATTATACCAAGGTAACCGCTCCTATTTCGGGACGGATCGGCCGTTCGGCCGTGACCGACGGCGCGCTGGTAACCGCCAGTCAGCCGACGGCCCTGGCAACCATCCAGCAGCTTGCACCGATCTACGTGGATGTGACGCAATCGACCGCCGACCTGTTGAAACTGAAGCAGAACCTGGCGAGTGGCATCCTGAAAAAAAGTGCAGCAGGGCAAGCCAAGGTCAAACTTATACTGGAAGACGGCACTCCGTATCCGTTGGCAGGAGTACTAAAGTTTTCGGACGTAACCGTTGATCAAAGCACTGGCTCCGTTACCTTGCGGGCGGTGTTTCCTAATCCCAAAGACACCCTGCTTCCCGGTATGTTCGTTCAGGCAGTTGTGGAAGAAGGCGTAAATGAACAAGCGATTCTCGTCCCGCAACGCGGCGTGACCCGCGACCCGCAGGGAGGGGCTCTGGTCATGGTCGTTGGGGCTGGGGACAAGGTCGAACCGCGGCCGATCAAGGTTGTCCGGACCGTTGGCGACAAATGGCTGGTGAGTGACGGATTGAAAACCGGAGACCGGGTCATTCTAGAGGGATTGCAGAAGGCAAGACCGGGAACGCAGGTCAAGGCGGTCCCATTCAGCGGCGAGCCGACGGCAACGTCATCCGCTGCACCAAAAACTGTTGCTGCAAAAAAATAAAGGAGTCGTGCAATGCCCCGCTTTTTCATAAATCGCCCGATCTTTGCCTGGGTCATCGCCATCATGGTCATGTTGGCGGGCTTGCTAGCGATCAAGACCCTGCCGGTCTCCCAGTATCCGGCCATCGCCCCGCCGGAGATTGCCATCAATGCGACTTATCCCGGCGCTTCGGCCCAGACGGTGCAGGATACGGTCACTCAGGTGATCGAGCAGAAGCTGAACGGGATCGACAACCTGATCTACATGTCCTCCACCAGCGATTCGTCGGGAGCGGTATCCATTACCCTGACCTTCAAGGCGGGGACCGATCCGAACATCGCCCAGGTACAGGTGCAGAACAAGTTGCAGCTTGCCACTCCGCTCCTGCCGCAGATCGTACAGCGGCAAGGGATTTCTGTCGTTAAGTCGACCAGGAACTTCCTGCTGATCGTTGGTCTGGTTTCGGAAGACGGGTCCATGGACCGCAACGCCCTGACCGACTACATGGTCTCCAACATCCAGGACAACATCAGCCGGCTTGATGGGGTCGGGGAGATCCTTCTCTTCGGAACTCAAAACGCCATGCGGATCTGGCTTGATCCGGCGAAGCTGGATAATTTTCATCTGACCACCAACGACGTGATTGCCGCGGTGCAGGCACAGAACGTCCAAGTTTCGGCAGGGCAGTTCGGCGGCGCGCCGGCAACGAAGGGACAGCAGCTCAACGCCACCATCAATGCCCGGACGCTTCTCCAGACCCCGGATCAGTTCGGGGCCATCATCCTCCGTACCAACCCCGACGGCTCTACGGTCAAGCTGAAGGATGTGGCCGAGTGTAAAATTGGCACTGAAAACTATGAAATCCAGTCGTTTTACAACGGCAAGCCACTGGGAGGGATGGCGATCCGCCTTGCCTCCGGGGCCAATGCGCTGGAAACCGGTAACCGGGTCAAGGCGAAGATGGCGGAGCTGTCGAAGTATTTCCCTGCCGGCATGAAGGTGGTCTATCCCTATGACACCACCCCATTCGTCAAGATCTCCATCGAGGAAGTGGTCCGGACCCTGGCCGAGGCGGTCTGCCTGGTCTTCATCATCATGTTCCTCTTCCTGCAGAACATCAGGGCAACCCTGATCCCGACCATCGCGGTGCCGGTGGTCCTCCTGGGGACCATGGGGGTGCTGGCGGCTGCCGGCTTCTCCATCAACACCCTGACCATGTTTGCCTTGGTCATTGTCATCGGCCTCCTGGTTGACGACGCGATCGTCGTCGTCGAGAACGTGGAGCGGATCATGGCCGAGGAAGGGCTTTCCCCCCATGACGCGACCATCAAGTCGATGCAGCAGATCACCAGTGCGCTCTGGGGGATTGCCACCGTCCTGACGGCGGTCTTTCTGCCGATGGCCTTCTTCCCCGGCTCCACCGGGGTTATCTACCGCCAGTTCTCGATCACGATCATTTCCGCCATGATCCTCTCGGTATTAGTGGCTATGATCCTGACGCCGGCACTCTGTTCCACCATCCTCAAACCGGTGGAGCAGGGGCATGAGGCGTGCGAGAGCGGCTGGTTCTGCCCGTTTTTCCGCCGCTTCAACAAGGTATTCGAGTTCTGTCGGGGAAAATACGAAGGGATCGTCGGCCGTTCCTTCGGCAAACCGATCCGCTATCTGCTGGTCTACGGCGTCATCGTCGCCGCAATGGGCTGGTTCTTTCTCCATCTCCCGACCTCGTTCCTTCCCGACGAGGACCAGGGATTCATCATCTGCCAGGTCCAGTTGCCGGCCGGTGCCACCGAGGAGCGGACCATCCAGGTGATTCGCCAGCTGGAACGACATTTCCTTGAGGACGAGAAGAAGACGGTGGAAGGGGTTATCACCGTGACTGGATTCAGTTTCGCCGGTCGGGGTCAGAACATGGGGCTCGCCTTCGTGAAACTGAAGGACTGGAAATTGCGCCACTCGCCGGATTTGAAGGCCGCGGCGGTGGCCGGCCGGGCGATGAAGGCTTTTTCGAAATTCCGGGACGGCCTTGCCTTCGCGTTCTCGCCGCCGGCGGTGCTGGAGCTGGGGGTGGCCAACGGTTTCGACTTGCAGCTTCAGGATCGGGGCGGTTTGGGGCACGCAAAGCTGATGGAGGCACGCAACCAACTCCTCGGGATGGCGATGACAAACCCCAAACTGGTGGCGGTCCGTCCGAACGGTCAGGACGACTCTCCGCAGTTCAAGCTCGACATCGACGATGTTCGGGCCGGCGCACTGGGGGTATCGCTTGACGATGTCAACAGCGTTCTCTCCACTGCTTGGGGGAGTACCTATGTAAACGATTTCATTCAGAACGGCCGGGTCAAGAAGGTCTATCTGCAGGCCGAGGCCCAATCCCGGATGCTGCCGGAAGATATCAACACATGGTACGTTCGCAACGATAAGGGCGAGATGGTTCCCTTCTCCGCCTTCGCCACTGCCCATTGGCAGTACGGCTCGCCGCGCCTGGAGCGCTACAACGGTATCCCGTCGGTGGAGATTCTCGGCCAGGCCGCTCCGGGGGTGAGTACCGGTGAGGCAATGTCGGAGGTGGAAAAAATGGTGGGGCAACTGCCAACAGGGATAGGTTACGAATGGACCGGCCTCTCCTATGAGGAAAAGAATGCCGGTGCGCAGGCCCCGGCGCTCTATGCCATCTCGCTGCTGGTAGTGTTTCTCTCGGTGGCTGCGTTGTACGAAAGCTGGACCATCCCCTTCGTCAACCTGCTGATGCTGCCGCTGGGTCTGGTCGGAGCAGTGACGGCGGTAAAGCTCAGGATGTTCCCGAACGACGTCTATCTCCAGATCGGCCTACTCACCACCGTTGGCCTTTCGACCAAGAATGCCATCCTGATCATCCAGTTCATCAAGGATCAGATGCATCACGGCCTTGGGTTGATTGATGCGACTCTGGCAGCGGTGAAGATCAGGCTCCGCCCGGTCATCATGACTTCGCTGGCGTTTTTCTTCGGTACGCTGCCGCTGGCGCTGACCAAGGGGGCCGGGGCCGCGGCTCAGAACGCCATCGGTACCGCCGTTACCGGTGGCCTTCTCTCGGCTACCTTTATCGACCTGATCTTTATTCCGTTCTTCTTCGTTCTGGTGTCACGGGTCTTTGCCCGGAAGAAGTCGACCGTCCCGGCTCCTGCTGCCAACTCCCAGGAGGTGCATTGATGAATAGGATGACAACGGCCTTGTCGCTGCCGCTGGGGGTTTTCCTCTGCCTGGCCGGCTGCACGACCATGGCGCCGAACTATAACCGGCCTGCCGCTCCCGTTCCGGCCGCTTGGCCAAGCGGACCTTCCTACCAGCAACAATCCGGCCAGCAGGCTGGCAAAGCGGTGGCCGATATTCCCTGGCAGGAGTTTTTTGCCGATCAGAAGCTGCACAAGCTGATTGCCCTAGCCCTGGATAATAACCGTGATCTGCGGGTTGCCGTCCTGAATATCGAACGGGCCCGGGCACAGTACCAGATTCAGCGGGCCGATCTCTTCCCGCAGCTTGATGCTACCGCCGACGGTAATTTCCAGCGTCTCCCCGAAGATTTTTCGGGAACCGGCCAGGCACGGACCCTTCATCAGTACAGTGTCGGCCTGGGGGTAAGCTCATACGAACTGGATCTTTTTGGCCGGGTGAGGAGCCTTAAGGAGCAGGCGCTGGAGCAGTACCTTGCTACCGATGAGGCGCGGCGGAGCGTGCAGGTCAGCCTGGTTTCCCAGGTCGCTACCAGCTGGCTGGCCCTGGCCGCCGACCGCGAACGGCTACAATTGGCAAAGGAGACGCTGGCAAGCCAGCAGGCGTCCTTCCAGCTCATCAAGAGCCGCTTCGACGTTGGCGTTTCTTCGGCGCTCGATCTGCATCAGGCCCAGACCAGCGTCGACACGGCGCGGGTCGACATTGCCCGGTATACCACCCTGGTGGCCCAGGACGAAAATGCCCTGAACCTGGTGGTCGGCTCGCCGGTGGGAACCGACCTCTATCCGGTATCTCTCTCCGAAACGCTCACCGCGTTGAAGGATCTTACCCCGGGACTTCCTTCCGACGTTTTGCTGAACCGGCCCGATATCCTCCAGGCCGAGAGCCTGCTCAAGGGGGCAAATGCCAATATCGGTGCGGCGCGGGCGGCATTTTTCCCCCGCATTACCCTGGTTTCGAGCGTCGGCTTCGGTAGCAACGATCTGACGGGGCTTTTCCAGGGCGATTCCTTTGCCTGGAATTTCGCTCCGCATATCTCGCTGCCGATTTTTGACGCCGGCCGCAACCGGGCCAACCTCCAGGTGGCAGAAGTAGATCGGAACATTGCGGTTGCCCAGTATGAGAAGGCAATTCAGACGGCGTTCCGCGAGGTCGCCGATGCTCTTGCCCAGCGGGGCACCATCGATGACCAAGTGGCGGCGCAACAGTCGCTGACCGATGCCACCGCCGAGAGCTACCGGCTCTCCCAGGCCCGTTACGACAAGGGCGTCGACAGCTACCTGAACGTCCTCGATTCCCAGCGCTCCCTGTACAGTGCCCAGCAAAACCTGATCACGGCACGACTCTCCCGGCTTGCCAACCTGGTGACGCTTTACAAGGTGCTGGGGGGGGGAAGCAAATAAAGTCCCGCAACGGGTGAAGCGACATCAGCCGTTCGACACTGCTGCCACGTGGCGGGCAGCAGTGTCGAAGCCAGCCTGGTCCGAAGCCGGAAGCGCCCGGGCCGCCAGCTGGCGCCGAATCTTTGATTAACTGGGCAAATGATCTGGACACGCGATGGAGGATTGCTAGCCATGCTAAAAGATGATCGGCAATTCAAAGATCCGGCAGCAGCCCGAGCCTATGTCCGTAACCTGACTTATCTTTTCGACGACGCGGAAGAGATGGTGGAGTTCTTGAGCGCCTGTGACATTGTCCAGGCGACGCTGGTCCGTTGGCTGTTCCAGAAAAACCGTTATGAGCGACTCCGCCGCTGCACTTGGTCCCGGGAGCCTCAAACAGGCCAGGCAGAGAAAGAGGTTGCCCGGTGCGAGTACGGCAAAGCATCGGCGGAATTTCAGCTCGCTAAGGAGAGCCTCAAGAGAATAATCAGAAAGCTCGACGGCGCCCGAGGCGACAGAGAGCTGCCCGGTGGATGATCCCGCTGGCGGGAGCCTTGTCGATCGAGGATGGCGGCGGAGTCGGCCTGGAGCGGCAAATCGGCATCATCACGCCAACCCAGTAATAGTCCTCTCCTTAACCGATCTCCCCCTTTACATACATATCTCAAAGTAGCCGCCAGCGACGAGGAACAGGGCAAGTTGCGGTAAACTTCAAGGAAGAGCATTTTTCGGTCCCGGAGCTCCCCGCTCGGGACTGCTGAACCGTCTGTTGACGGTCTGCAGAAACGATACTGCTGCACAAATCTCTGGGGTCGGGGTCGACTTCCCGGCCGCGGGAGGGGGCAATGACCGGACAGTGGAAGAAGTGGTTGTTCAGAATTGCCGGGCTGTTGATGGTGGGCCTGCTTGCCGCGGTTCTCTGGCAGAAGTTCGGCGGTACCGGCAAGGACGACGGGTTGGTTAGTGGCAATGGGCGCATCGAGGCGGTGGAGATCGATGTTGCTGCCAAGGTTGCCGGCCGGGTCAAGGATATTCTGGTCCGCGAAGGGGAGTTCGTCACTGCCGGGCAGGTGGTGGCGGTTCTGGATACGGAGGCTCTCGAAGCGGAGCTCCGCCAGGCCGAGGCTCAATATCTCCAGGCCCGTACGGCGGTTGCCACCGCCCGCAGCCAGCTGGCCCAGCGGCAAAGCGAAAAGGCCGCAGCGGTGGCGCTGGTCAAGCAACGCGAGGCCGAACTCGATAATGCCCGCAAACGTTGGAACCGGTCGTCGGAGCTGGTGTCACGGGGGGCGATGTCGCAGCAAGAGGCCGATGATGACGATGCCCGGCTGAAGAGCGCCCTGGCCGTCGTCAGCTCGGCTCATGCCCAGGTGGCTGCCGCCGAGGCGGCGATCACCACGGCCCGCTCGCAGATTGCCGGGGCGGAGTCGGCGGTTGCCGCTGCCCGGGCCACGGTCGAGCGGATTCAGGCGGACATCAAAGACAGCGCCCTCAAGTCTCCCCGCGACGGTCGGGTCCAGTACCGGGTCGCCCAGCCGGGCGAGGTAGTCGGCGCCGGCGGCCGGGTGCTGAGCCTGGTCGATTTGAGCGATGTCTACATGACGTTTTTCCTGCCCACAGCGGTGGCGGGGCGGGTTGCGCTCGGCACCGACGTGCGGCTGGTGCTCGATGCCGCTCCCCAGTATGTCATTCCCGCACGGGTGTCGTTCATTGCCGATGTCGCCCAGTTCACCCCCAAAACCGTGGAAACCGCCAGCGAACGGGAGAAGCTGATGTTCCGCGTCCGCGCCCAGATTCCCGTCGCACTCCTGAAGAAGTATCTCACCCAGGTGAAGACGGGGCTGCCCGGTGTGGCCTACGTGCGGCTGGATTCCCGCACCCCGTGGCCGCCTCAGCTCGCGGGACGGTTGCTGCAATGAGTCCCGGCGTTCCGGCCGCCGGCGGCCCGCTGCCCGTGGCACGGCTCCAGCAGGTCGGCCTCTGCTACGGTGCGACCCGGGCACTCGACGGAATCACCCTGGCTATTCCCGCTGGCAGTATGGTCGGCTTCATCGGTCCCGACGGCGTGGGGAAGTCGAGTCTCTTCGCCCTGATTGCCGGCTCCCGGGCCATTCAGGCCGGCTGCGTCGAAGTGCTCGGCGGCGACATGGCCGATGGTCGCCACCGCCGGGCGGTCTGCCCGCGAGTAGCCTTCATGCCTCAGGGGCTTGGCCGCAACCTCTACGCCACTCTGTCGGTGTTCGAGAACGCCGACTTCTTCGCCCGGCTGTTCGGCCACGGTCGCCGGGAGCGGGAGCGGCGGATCGCCGAACTGCTGGCCGCCACCGGGCTGGCTCCCTTCGCCGACCGGCCGGCCGGCAAGCTTTCCGGGGGGATGAAGCAGAAGCTTGGCCTCTGCTGTGCCCTGATCCACGATCCCGACCTGCTGATCCTCGACGAACCGACCACCGGGGTCGATCCGCTGTCGCGCCGGCAGTTCTGGGAACTGATCGACCGCATTCGCGCCGGCCGACCCGGGATGAGCGTGCTGGTCGCCACCGCCTACATGGAAGAGGCCGCCAGATTCGATTGGCTGGTGGCGATGAACGCCGGCCGCATCCTCTCCACCGGCACGCCGCGGGAACTGTTGGCCCAGACCGGCGCCAGCTCGCTAGAGGAGGCGTTCATCGCCCTGCTCCCCCCTTCCCAGCGGGAAGGCCACCAAACGCTCGTCATCCCCCCGCGTCCGGGCGAAGAAACCGCCGCCGAGGCGGTCATCGAGGCCCACGGCCTGACGATGCGCTTCGGCGATTTCGTCGCTGTCGATCAGGTGAGTTTCCGGATCGGCCGGGGGGAGATCTTCGGCTTTCTCGGCTCGAACGGCTGCGGCAAGACCACCACCATGAAGATGCTGACCGGGCTCTTGCCGGCCAGTGAAGGGGAGGCCCGGCTGTTCGGCCGGCCGGTCGACCCCCGCGATCTTGCCACCCGGCGGCGGGTCGGCTACATGTCCCAATCCTTTTCGCTCTACAGTGAACTGACGGTACGGCAGAACCTGGTGCTGCATGCCCGGTTGTTCGGGATGCGCGAGGAGCTGATCGCGCCGCGGGCCCAGGAGATGGCCCGCCGCTTCGGTCTCAGCGAGGTGATGGAAAGCCTGCCCGACGCCCTGCCGCTGGGGCAGCGCCAGCGGCTTTCCCTAGCGGTGGCGATGATCCACGGCCCGGAGATGCTGATCCTCGACGAGCCGACCTCCGGGGTGGACCCGGTAGCCCGCGACGCCTTCTGGCAGATCATGATCGACCTGGCGCGCCGGGATAAGGTCACGATCTTCATCTCCACTCACTTTATGAACGAAGCCGAGCGTTGCGACCGGATCTCGTTGATGCATGCGGGCCGGGTGCTGGTCAGCGATGCGCCGGCGGCGCTGATCGCCGCCCGTGGAGCGAAAACGCTGGAAGAGGCATTCATCGGCTACCTGGAGGAGGCGGGGGCTGCCGACATCGTCTCCCCACCTCATCCGAGCTCTCCGCCTGAAGGGGAGGCAACGGGCTCGACGTTCCCCTCCCTGCAGGAAGTGGCTCAGGAGGGGAGCGGCGAGCGCCCGTATAACCGGAGCCCCTTCAGTCTGCGCCGGCTGATCAGCTATTCCCGCCGCGAAGGCCTGGAGCTGCGGCGCGATCCGATCCGCCTTGCTCTCGCCATGCTGGGGAGCCTGATCCTGATGATCGTTATGGGGTATGGCATTACCCTGGATGTGGAGAATCTTACCTTTGCGGTCCTCGATCGGGACCAGACCGCCATCAGCCGGGATTATACGCACAACCTTGCCGGTTCGCGCTATTTCAGCGAGCGCCCGCCCCTCAGGGACTATGCCGATCTGGACCGGCGGATGCGAGCCGGGGAGATCAGTCTGGCGATCGAGATTCCTCCCGGTTTTGCCCGCGATCTGCGGCGTGGCACCCCGGTAACCGTCGGCGCCTGGATCGACGGTGCCATGCCGGCCCGCGGGGAAACGGTGCGCGGCTATGTCGAGGGGATGCATGCCCAGTGGCTGGCGACCCTGGCACGACAGGCTTCGGGCAATACCGCTGCGGCGGGGATGGCCACCATCGAGACGCGCTTTCGCTATAATCCCGATGTCAAGAGCCTGCCGGCGATGGTGCCGGCGGTGATTCCCCTGCTGCTGATGATGATTCCGGCGATGCTCAGTTCGCTGTCAGTGGTGCGGGAGAAAGAGCTCGGTTCCATCGTCAACCTGTACGTCACGCCGGTTACCCGTCTTGAATTCCTGCTCGGCAAACAGCTCCCCTACGTTGCCCTGGCAATGCTGAACTTCGTTCTGCTTGCCGCGCTGGCCATTTTCATGTTCGGCGTGCCGCTCAAGGGGAGTTTCCCCACGCTTGGTGCTGCGGCGTTGCTGTACGTGATCGCCGCCACCGCCTTCGGGCTGGTGATCTCGACCTTTATGCGCAGCCAGGTCGCTGCCATTTTCGGTACGGCGCTGCTGACCCTCCTGCCGGCGGTGCAGTTTTCCGGGATGACCGATCCGGTCTCCTCGCTGACAGGGGCGGGGGCGCTGATCGGTAAAATCTATCCGACGACCTATTTCCTGACCATTGCCCGCGGCACCTTTTCCAAGGGGCTCGGCTTTGACGACCTGCGGGCGGCCTTTTATCCCCTGCTCCTGGCGGTGCCGGTGCTGATCGGACTCAGTACGGCGCTGCTCAAGAAACAGGACCGCTGACCATGCGTGCCGCCAACATCTTCCATCTCGGCATCAAGGAGTTGCGTAGCCTGCAGCGTGACCCGGTGATGGTCGTGCTGATCATGTACGCCTTCACACTGGCAATATATTCGGCGGCCACCGCCGCTCCAGAGACCCTGCGCAAGGCGCCCATCGCCATTGTCGATGAAGACCGCTCCCAGCTCTCCGCCCGCATCGCCGATGCCTTTTTCCCGCCGCTTTTTCTGCCGCCGGTAGTGATCTCCCCTGCCGAGATGGACGCCCGCATGGATGCCGGCCTCGACACGTTTGCCCTCGGCATTCCGCCCAATTTCCAGCGCGATCTGCTCGCCGGCCGCAGTCCGGCCATCCAGCTCAATGTCGATGCCACCCGCATGAGCCAGGCCTTTACCGGCAGCAGCTATATCCAGACCATCGTCATCCGCGAAATAAACGCCTTCCTCCAGGGGTACCAGACACGAGCGGTGCCTGCGGTGGACCTTGCATTGCGGGTCCGCTTCAACCCGGAACTGAACAAGTCTTGGTTCGGAGCCGTGATGGAGTTTGTCAGCAACATCGCCATGCTTTCCATCGTGCTCACCGGCGCGGCGCTGATCAGGGAGCGGGAGCACGGTACGGTGGAGCATCTGCTGGTGATGCCGGTAACCCCCTTCGAGCTCATGGCCGGCAAGGTCTGGGCGATGGCGATGGTGGTGCTGCTCTCCTCGATCTGCTCGTTGCTTTTCGTCGTCCAGGGTCTCCTTGCGGTTCCCATTGAAGGCTCCATCGTACTGTTCATGGCCGGTACCGCGCTACTCCTCTTTGCCACTACCTCGCTGGGGATCTTCCTCGGGACGGTTGCCCGCTCCATGCCGCAGTTCGGCCTGCTGCTGATGCTGGTGCTGCTGCCGATGGAGATCCTGTCGGGGAGCGTTACGCCGCGGGAAAGCATGCCGGAGTTTATTCAGTACGTGATGCTGGCGGCGCCGAACACCCATTTCGTCATGCTTGCCCAAGCCATCCTCTGCCGCGGAGCGGGGATGATGGTTGTCTGGCCACAATTCGTCGCCCTCGCCCTGATTGGCGCAAGCCTTTTTTCCTTTTCCCTGGCGCGCTTTCGCAAAACCTTGGGAACGATGACATGAATCGGCCGGAGAGTAGCCGGTAGAGGCCGACGGAGTGGAATCAAAACGGGCAGGCGGTATTGTCCCGGGGGTGGTAAGAGCGTGGGCCTTGCGGGAAAATCGGGTGGAGAGTGGGTGGGAGCGGCAATGAATGATGGCGCATTGCCGCTCCCGCCGGATGGCGCGGTTAGTGTCGCTGCTGTTTTTTCTGCCGTGACCAGACGAAGATTCCGGTGGTCGGTGGATCGAGGCGGTAGTAACGCTGGATAGCCGCCACTTTTGCCTGGTCGAGTTGGGTTCCCCGGCTGAGGAGGAGCATCCCGGTGCCGCTGTAGATGCTCTGCGCCAGGACTAGCCCCGGTTCGAGTTCCGTCGGCTTGAGCTCCTTTTCCACCTGCTCGAAGGCGCTCTGCTCCGCCTCGTCGCCTTTGCCGAGCGGCGCCAGCTCTTTCCCTCCCGGCTCCGTTTTGGCGTAATAGACATATTTGAGGAATTTCCGGAACGTCGGCAGCAGGCCCGGATCGAGCTTCTTGCCCAGCTCCGTGCCGACCTTCCAGAGGGCGTTCTCCATGGCGCTCGTGCCGTAGAGGTTCTGCATCGCCCCGTCGATATAGTCGGCCATGGCGATGATCCGCGCGCCGAGCGGAATCTGCTCTCCGGTCAGCCGGTCGGGAAATCCGCTGCCGTCGAAATACTCGTGGTGATGGCGGATCAGGATGCCGGCCTCCCGCAGGTCCTCCATGGCGTCGATGGCTGTCTGGCCGCGAACGGCATGCCGCTGGTATTCGGCCAGTTCCGTCGGCGTCATCTCCTCGGGCAATTTGTGCAGGATCGCTTCCGGGATGCCGATTTCGCCGATGTCGTGGAGCATGGCGGCAACGTGGATCGTCTCCGCCTCCTCGGCCGACAGGCCGAGCGCCTTGGCAACGTTCAGCGCCAGGGTTGCCACATTGGTGCTGTGATTCTGGAGTTTCTTGCCGCGCAGCTCGATGAGCCGGGAGAAGGCCAAAATAGTGTTCCGGTAACTCTCCCGCAACCGTTCATTGGCGTTTTGCAGCTCTTCGTGCTTTTTGCGGATTTCGGTGGTTTGCTCCAGCACCCGCTGCTTGAGATTGGCATTCCACTCCTGGAGCTCCTCGTTCTGCCGGGCGACGATCGCCGCCAGCCGGCGGTTCTCTTCTTCGAGCCGGTAGTGGCGCACCGCATCGCGGATGGTCAGGACGATTTCGTCGTCGTTCCACGGCTTGGTGATGTATCGGTAGGCGCCCCCCCGGTTGATGGCGTCGATGGTGGCGTTGATATCGGCATAGCCGGTGAGCATGATCCGTAGTGCCTGCGGGGCAACGCTTTTCGCTTGTTCGAGGAACTCGACTCCCGACAGACCCGGCATCCGCTGGTCCGAGACAATCAGCCCGACATGTTCCGCTTCCTGGAGCAGCTGCAGCGCCGCCCCCCCCGAGCCAGCGGTCAGCACCTCGAACTCTTCGTCTTGCAGCAGCCGCCGCAGCGATTTCAAGATGTTTTCCTCGTCGTCGACGAACAGGACCTGCACCGGCGGCAGTTCATGAAAATCAGTCATTATCTTCATCTCCTCCTTGCTGATCAATGCCTCGCGGCGCTTATGCCCCGGCCGGCGAATTTTCCCGCTGATCCGGGGCGTGACACTTGGCGATCCCGTCCAGCGGCAGCCGGATGGTGAAAGTAGTCCCCCTGCCGACCTCACTCTCCAGGGAGATGTCGCCGCCGTGTTTCTTGATGATGTCGTAGCTGATGCTCAGGCCGAGCCCGGTTCCTTTGCCCACTTCCTTGGTGGTGAAGAATGGCTCGAAGATTCGGCTGCGGATCGCTTCCGGAATTCCGCAGCCGGTATCGGCAATGGCGATGCAGGCGTTATTCTCTTCGCACCAGGTGCGTACGGTGATCTCCCCCTGCTTGTCGATGGCGTGCGAGGCGTTGACCAGCAGGTTCATGAAGACCTGGTTCAGCTGTTGCGGGTAACAGCGGAGCGGCGGCAGCTCGCCATACTCCTTGTGCAGGGTCGCCTTGTACTTCAGTTCGTTCCAGACGATATTGATGGTGCTTTCCAGGCAGTCGACGATGTTGGCCATCTTGCAGTCAGCCTCGTCCACCCGGGAAAAGCTCTTCAGGTCCTGGACGATCTTCTTCACCCGCTCGGCGCCGTCGAGGGACTCGGCGATCAGGCTCGGGATGTCGGCGAGGATGTGATCGATCTTGAGCTGCCGGCGCAGCGGCGCCAGTTCATCCTCCCCACCGGCTGCCGTGGCAGCCAGCGCCGAGCTCTGGGCCTCTAGGAAGGCGGCCAGCCGCTCCTGGTATTTGCCGAGGGTGCCGAGGTTGCTCATGATGAAACCGGTCGGGTTGTTGATCTCATGGGCGATGCCGGCGGCCAGCTGGCCGATCGAGGCCATCTTTTCCCGCTGCAGAATCTGCGCCTGGGCTTCTTTCAGCTCCGTGTAGGCCTGTTCCACTGCCATCGAGGCCTGTTTCGTTTCGGTGGCGTCATGGATGGTGATGACGACGCCGGATTCTTCCGCGGCGCCGTCGTCTCCCAGCGGGTAGCAGGTGAGGTTGAACCAGCGGTTCAGCTGCTCGTGGTAAATCTCGCCGCCGCGATCAGCGAGGGTCGCGGCCGATATGCCCGGTAGCTTGATCGCTTCCTGCCAATCGGCGCCGAGCAACTCTTCGTAGGGAATCCCCGCGAACTCTGCAGTGGCCCGGTTGCACCGTTTCACTTTCCCTTGGCGATCGAGAAGGATGACCATGTCGTTGATGCAGTCCATGGTCCGTTCCCACTCCCGTTTGACCGTCTCGACCTGGTTGAAGAGGGCGGTCAGCTGTTCGTGCCGGACGGTCAGCTCCGCCTTGCTCTTCAGCAGCAGCCGTTCGTTTTCCTTCTGGGCGGTGATATCCCGCTCGATGATGATCAGGCATGCTTCGCCGTTCAACTGCAACTGGTCTACTGAGCAGAGCAGGGTGCGGACCCCCCCCGTTTTGGCGCGGAGCCTGATTTCCAGATCCCGGACCCGGCCGACCCGTTCGACCTGCTCGATCATCCGGGTCCGTTCGTCACTGTTGACCCACAGGCCGATCTCTCCGGCCGAGCGGCCGAGAACCTCGTCCCGCGCATACCCGAGGATCGTCGTGAACGCCTCGTTGACGTCGATGATCACCCCGTCGGCCTTGCGGCTGATGGCAATTCCGTCGGGACTGGCGTGGAAGGCCCGGTTGAACTTGTCTTCCGAGGTCCGGAGCGCCTCCTCGGTCATCTTTCGATCAGTAATATCTTCCAGGGTTTCGATGACCGCCAACAGTTCCCCGTTGTCGTTGCGCACGGGCCCGGCGTCGAAGAACAGGTAGCGCTCCTTGCTCCCCACGTTGTGATACCACCCTTCACCCTGCAGCCCGCCTTCGACAAACGGCGATCGGGCATGTTTTTCGTAAAGGTGGGTAATATCCTGTCGGTCGTCGCTGATGACCAGATCGGCGAGGGTCGGCCGCTGCTGAGGGTAAAATGCCTGCCAGTGGTCACTGGTACCGAGCATCGTGGCGGCCTTGATCCCGGTCAGTTCTTCGCAGGCCTTGTTCCAGACCAGCACCGTATGGTCGGGGGCGAGGACGAAACAGGGGACGGCACAGTACTGGACGAGCCGTAATGAGAGATCGCGCTGCCGGGCCAGCGCCTGTTCCATATCCTTCCGTTCGCCGATGTCGTGGACGATTGCCACGAACGACAGCCGGTTTGCCACCCTGATGGTACTAAGGTAAATTTCCGCCGGGAAGAGGTGGCCATCCCGGTGCCGACCGGTCGTTTCGGTGTCGAGGCGGAAATTCGGTGCCGCCTGGTTGCCGGTGTGGGTAGGGAGCTCACGCCGGTCCGCCAGGTCGGGGATCAGTCGGTTGATTTGCTGGCCGAGAATTTCGGGGTCCGGATAACCGAACAATTTTCCCGCCGCCGCGTTGACCGACGTGATCGCCCCGGTAGTGTCGAAACAGATCACCGCGTCGATAATATGCTCCAGCGGCGCCTGAGCCCGGGTGACTTCGGAAAGGGCCGCCGCCCGGAGCGGGCGGACGACCAGTCTCCAGACGAAGGGGGCGCTGAAGAGCACCAGCAGACAGGAGTCGGCAAAATTTTTCAGTGGGGTGTCGGAACCGGGCAGGATGACGGAAATCAGGAACATGACGACGGTTTCGATGCCGAAAACGATCAGCAGCGTCACGAAAAACAGGCTCAATGGTCTGAGAAGCCGCGGCGGGCGGCGGGCGTTTCCGCTCATGGTGCCGTCTCCATCATGGTGTCCGGTAGCCGGGGACACAACGGTGCACTTCCGTAATAACGGTAATTACTATATCGACACATTATGCAGCAAGTTGAATTTTGAGGGGAAAATTCTGCGTCGGCGAATGCCGGCGACCGGGAAGGGGGTATCCGGCGACGGGCGAGGGATTGATTGCCGGAACGGTCGCGGCGCTTCAGGAGATGAAGCGCCGCCAGCCGCCGCAGGCGGTAATTTCCCGGGCGTCGGTCACGGCGGCTGCTTCGACGAGAAACCCCGTCACCTGGCGACCGTCGGCCAGCTCTACCTTACCGAGGCCGAGCGGTGCCGGGATAGCGGCCAGAAAACGTCCGAGGCCGGCGGCGGGGAGTTGCCAGACTTCCAGTTCGATGGCGGCACCGCCCGCGGCACTGCGCAACAGTCCCGGCTTCGGCGGGTCGGTGGCCAGGGCGAACAGCCGGTAGGCGGGGGCGGTCCGATCGGCGCGGAGGAAGCGGCCGCCCAGCTCGACCAGCTGCCGGTTGAGGGGGAGGCCGCGCATGTGGGCGCCGCAGACGGCGATTTCCAGCGGGGCATCGGCAGCGGCGGCGGCGAACCGCTCGCCGAGCTGCAGCAGGCGATAATCGCTGAATGCCGGGGCGGCCAAGGTGATCCCGAAGGGGAGGCCGGCAGTGGTGAAGCCGGCCGGCACTGCCAGCGCCGCCAGGTCGAGCAGGTTCATGAAATTGGTGTAGTAGCCGAGGTTGGCGTTGAGCCGGAGGGGGTCGGCGACTACCTCGTCGATCCGGTAAATGGTGCCGGCGGTCGGCGTAACGAGGCAGTCGATCTCTCCCCAGACGGTTTCGCTCTGGCGACGAAGTTCCTGCAGCCGGTACATTCCCCGGAAGGCATCCACGGCCGAGGCGGCAGTGCCGCCGGCAATGATCTCGTAAGTAACCGGAAAGAACTCTTCAGGGTGTCGGGCAATGAATTCTGCCAGGGCGGCGTACCGCTCGGCCACCCATGGACCTTCGTAGAGGAGCCGGGCGGCGGCGGCGAAGGGGTCGAAGTCGATCTCCCGCTTGTGTCCGCCGAGGTCTTCCAGACGGTCGACGGCTGTGGCAAAGAGCCGCTCGTACTCGCTGTTGCCGAAGAAGCGGAGCTGCTCCGGTCGTGGAACGCCGAAGACGAACGGCCATTGGCCGGCTCGTTCCGCAACCGGCGCTTCCCGGCGTGACCAGGGGTCGGCCGGATCGTAACCGGCGGCAGCTGCCAGGACCCGCCCGCTGTCGGCGGCATCCCGGGCGAAGATCGACACGCAGTCGAGGCTGCGGCAGGCCGGGACCACCCCGTCGGTACTCAACAATCCCCGGGTCGGCTTGACCCCGAACAGGTTGGTGAAAGCGGCCGGCACCCGGCCGGAGCCGGCGGTGTCGGTGCCGAGAGCGAAGGCGACTTCGCCGGCTGCCACTGCCGCTGCCGAGCCGGAGCTGGAGCCGCCGGGGATGTAGTCGGCGTGGTAGGGGTTGCGGGCGGTGCCATGGGGTGAGCGGGTGCCGACCAGCCCGGTGGCGAACTGGTCCAGATTGGTCTTGCCGATCGGAATTGCCCCGGCATCGATCAGCCGCTGGACGACGAAAGCGGAGCGCTCCGGCAGGTAGCGGTAGGCGGGGCAGGCAGCGGTGGTCGGTGCCCCCCCGAGGTCGATGTTGTCCTTGATCGCAAAGGGCACACCGTAGAGCGGGAGGCTGTCCGGCGCCAGTGTCGCCAGGCGGTCGGCGTAGCGGTAGAGCTCCTGCCGCTCCAGCAGATGGAGCCAGCTGTTGCTGTCGCGGTTGGCGGCGATCCGTGCCATGACGTCATCGATCATCCTCCGGGGGGTCAATGCGCCGCGCCGGTACTGGCCCAACAAGTCACCGATTTTCATTGTTATCTCCCTGGCGTATCAACAGGTAATCTACGGTTGTCTGCCGCTGCCACTTAGGGCGGACACAAAGCCCACCGCTACGGAATCCTTGGTCGCGCTGCCGGCCTCATTCCGGGCAGATGCTGAGCAATGGCCGGCCGGCGTTCAGATAGGCGTTCTCGGTGCAGAACAGCTGTTCGACGGTACCGCTGCAGGTGGCGAGGATAGCGGTTTCCATTTTCATGCTCTCCATGATCGCTACGCATTCTCCCTCCCGGACCGTATCGCCCGGCCGGACGGCGATCTTCCAGACGACGCCGGCTACCGGGGTGGCTACCGGCTCGCAGCCGGCTGCCACCTCTCCCTCGGCAATGCTTTCCAGGCAGTCGGCACTTTCGGAGATGAAGTGGGCTTGGCCGCTCTCCTCCCAGCGCTGCCGTTCTTCCTCGAAGGCCCGGGCCTGGCGTTCCTTGGCGGCGGCGATTTCGTCGCGGTGCGTTTCCTGGAAGCGGCGATAGTCGCGGAGTGACAGGGTCGTCTCCTCGATCCGTAGGCTGAAGGTGCCGTTGATGAAGTCGCGGCGTAACCGGAGCAGTTCCTCGTGGGAAACCGGGTAGAAGCGGAGCTGGTCGAAGTGGCGCAGCAGCCATGGCTTGCCGGCTTCGAATTCGCGGGTCTGCCGGTAGCGGTTCCACATCTGGACGGTGCGGCCGACGAACTGGTAGCCGCCGGGGCCCTCCATGCCGTAGACGCAGAGGTAGGCGCCGCCGATACCGACGGCATTTTCCGGGGTCCAGGTCCGGGCCGGGTTGTACTTGGTGGTCACCAACCGTTGGCGGGGATCGAGGGGGGTGGCAACCGGCGCCCCCAGGTAGACGTCGCCGAGCCCCATTACCAGGTAGTGGGCGGAAAAGAGGATCTCCTGCACCTCCGTCACCGACGCCAGGCCGTTGATCCGGCGGATGAATTCGATGTTGCTCGGACACCAGGGGGCATCTTTCCGCACCGACTGGTCGTACTTCTCGATCGCCAGCCGGGTGGCCTGGTCATCCCAGCTGAGTGGCAGGTGGACAATCCGGCTCGGCAGTACCAGGTCGTCCAGCGACGGCAGCGACTCTTCCGCCGCCGCCAGTTGGGCGAGCAGCCGGTCCAGCGGCAGCTGCCGGTTGTCATAGTGGACCTGGAGGGAGCGGATGCCGGGGGTCAGGTCGATCACTCCGGCCGGCAGCCGGTCGCGCAGCCATTCCATGAGCGCCTGGGCGCGGAACCGGTAGGTGAGATCGATTCGCGGCTCGCCGTACTCGATCAGCAGATATTTGTCCCCCGAGCGCCGGTAGACCACCGCCGGCCGCCCGTCGACAGCGGGCAGGGTTGCCACCACCGGCCCGCTGGTCGCCACGGCTACCGGCCCGTCGAGGGAGGGGCGCGGCGCGGGTGTCAGGGTGTGGAGCAACTCGTCTTGGTGCCGTTCCAGCGCCTCGGCGTCCCGTTGCGAAATTCGGCGGAAGCGGACCCGGTCGCCCGGTTTGAGCTGGCCGACTTTCCAGAGTTCCGCCTGGACTACTGTGGCCGGGCAGACGAATCCCCCCAGGCTCGGTCCGTCGGGCCCGAGGATGATCGGCATGTCGCCGGTGAAGTCGATGGTGCCGATGGCGTAGGCATTATCGTGGATATTCGAGGGGTGGAGTCCCGCCTCGCCACCGTCGCTTCGAGCCCAGAGCGGCTTCGGCCCGATCAGCCGAACGCCGGTGCGGGCGGAGTTGTAATGGACCTCCCAGTCGGTGGCGAAGAAGGTGGCGATATCCTCCTCGGTAAAAAAATCCGGGGCGCCGTGGGGGCCATAGAGTACGCCGAGCTCCCAGTTGCCGGTGAGCGTCGGGCGGAGGGGCTCTGCCAGCACCGCCGGGGAGGCCGGCGCTGCGGCCGGCAGTACGTGCAGCACGTCGCCGGTCCGGAGTGCCCGGCCGCCGTGGCCGCCGAATTCGCCGAGGGTGAAGGTCGACTTGCTGCCGAGGTAGTCGGGAACGTCGAAGCCGCCCCGGATCGTCAGATAGCTCCGCTGTCCCGGCCCGGTGATGGCGCCGAGCTTGAGGGTTGCCCCCGCGGCGACCGGCACGACGCTCCAGAACGGGATGGCGATACCGTCGAGGGTGGCCGGCATGGGCGCCCCGGTCAGACAGATGGCGGTGGCGGTATTGAAGAGCAGGGTCGGGCCGGTGATGGTCAGCTCCAGACCGGCAGCCTGTTCCGGGTTGCCGAGCAGCCGGTTGCCGAGCCGAAAACTGAGGCTGTCCATCGGCCCAGAAGGGGGGACGCCGACCTCCCAGTAGCCCGTGCGGCCGGGATAGTCCTGAATCGTACTGCAGGTGCCGGGGGCGAGGACCTCGATGGTTGCTGCCCGGTACTCCAGGGTGTCGAGGAGCCGGGTGAAGAGGTCGCCGGCGGCGAAGCGCCGGTCGGCGACGATCTGGCGCAGGTATTCCAGGTTGGTTTCAATCCCGGCCAGCCGGGTTTCGGCCAGTGCCCGCTGCAGCCGCTCCAGGGCCTCGGCCCGGTCCCGGCCGGCAACGATCAACTTGGCCAGCAGCGGATCGTAGTAGGCGGTGACGGAGGTCCCCCGCTCGACCCAGCCGTCGCAACGGGCGGTTTCCGGGAAGTGCACCTCGGTCAGGACACCGGCAGCGGGCTGGAAATTTTTCCCGGGATCTTCGGCGTAGAGCCGCACCTGGATGGCGCAACCGGCCGACTGCGGCGCCAGTTCCGCCAGCGGCGGCAGTTCGCCGCAGGCTTGACGGACCATCCATTCCACCAGGTCGATGCCGTATACCTCCTCGGTAACGGTGTGCTCCACCTGGAGGCGGGTGTTGACCTCCAGGAAATAGAAGTCGCCACTGGCCGTGTCGAGAACGAATTCCACCGTCCCGGCCGACGAGTAGCGGGCTGCGGCCGCCAGCCGCCGTGCTGCGTCGCAGAGCCGCTCCTGCTGCTCCGCGGTCAGCCCCGGCGCCGGAGTTTCCTCGATGACCTTCTGGTTGCGCCGCTGGACCGAGCAGTCGCGGGTCCCGAGAGTGAGGGCCGCGCCCCGGCCGTCGCCGAAGATCTGTACCTCGACGTGGCGGGCCCGGGCGACGTACTTCTCCAGGAAGAGCCCGCACTCCTTGAAATTGTTCTCCGCCAGCCGGCCGATCCGGGCGAAGGCGGCGAGCAGTTCTCCTTCGTCATGGCAGAGGGCCATGCCGATGCCGCCGCCGCCGGCGGTGCTTTTGAGCATCACCGGGTAGCCGATCCGGGCCGCTTCGGCCGTTGCCCGGGGGGCGTCCGCCAGGATGCCGCTCCCCGGCAGGAGCGGCACGCCGCTCTGCTCGGCCAGCTCCCGGGCACGGTGTTTCAGGCCGAAGGCGCGCATCGTTTCCGGTTCCGGACCGATGAAAACGATTCCCTCCTGCCGGCAGGCCTCGGCGAATGCGGGATTCTCGCTCAGGAAGCCGTAGCCGGGGTGGATTGCTCGGGCGCCGCACTGCCGCGCCAGCTGGAGAATCCGCTCGCCGTTCAGGTAGCTGACCGCCGGGGCGGCATCGCCGAGCAGGTAGGCCTCGTCCGCCTCGATGACGTGCCGGGCGTCGGCGTCGGCCGCGGAGTAGACCGCCACCGTGGTCACGCCGAGCCGGCGGAGGGTGCGGATGAGGCGGCAGGCGATCTCGCCGCGGTTGGCAATGAGCACTTTTTCGAACATGGTGGTGTTTCCTTGTCGGTTACGGGTCGGTCAGTCCCAGATCAACAGCTGCACTGGGGTCGGGTTGTAGGCGTTGCACGGGTTGTTGAGCTGCGGACAGTTGGAGATCAGGCAGATCACGTCCATTTCCGCCCGCAGTTCGACGTATTTCCCCGGCTCGGAGATGCCGTCGGCGAAGGTCGATTTGCCGTCCGGGGAGATCGGCACGTTCATGAAGAAATTGATGTTGTGAACGATCTCCCGCTTGTCCATCCCCTCGCCCCAGGCGAGGAGGCCGGCGAGGAAGCTGTCGCGGCAGTTGTGCATGTAGCGTTTCTCCCGGGGGTAGCGGACCGAGTTGCTCTCGGCGGAGCAGCCGCCTCCCAGGGTATCGTGCCGGCCGCAGGTGTCGGCGCTGATGGTCAGCAGGACGTTGCCCTCCGACGACAGCAATTGGGAGCCGGTGGAGAGGTAGACGTTCCCCTGCTCGCGGATGGTGTCGACGGCGCTGTAGCGGTCGCTGTAATCGGCAGCGTTGTAGAAGATGGTATCTACCGCCTGGTTCCCTTCCAAGTCGACGATCCGCAGGGTCTGCCCCGCGCGGATCAGCCGGATCCAGTGCTCGCCGGCCGGGACGACGGTCGAGGCGACGGCGGCGGCCGGGTCGAGCGGGCTTTCTTTGAGGGTCGCTATGGTCATGGTCGGTTCCTTTCCTGATTCAATCCCTCCATTAACGGGGGACGTCAACTTAAAGACAGTACTCCACCGTATTGATGAAGCCCCGTTCGTTCTGTGGGCAGAAGGTGCGGCACGGGTTCTCTTCCGGCGCGATAGCGGAGCGCCAGACGGTCAGCCGGACCGGCTTCGGGGCGTATTCGGGGGTGGGGTCCATCGGGTGCGGGCAGCTGCAGAGCACCACCAGGGTATCCATTTCCGCCTGCAGGTCGACGAAGGCGCCGGCGCGGGAGTTGCCGGCGACGAAACTCATTGCCCCCGTCTCGTCAACGGCGATCTTGGTGAAGAAATTGACCGGTGCCACCAGGTCCCGTTTGCCGAGACCGTGCTTGGCCAGTTCCAGCAGCAGCGCGTCATGGCCGTTGCGATAGTAGCCGTTGCGCGCCTCCTGGTAGCTTCGGCTGCCGTAACGGCGTTCGTTGGTCCGGGCGTTGGAAACGCCGCTGATGGTATCGTGCCAGCCGCAGCTGTCGTCGAGCACCGACACGAGAATCCGCCCGAGATCCGAATAACAGGCACACCCCTTGCCGATGCAGGAGATGAACTGGGCTTTCAGTGTGTCGGGCATGTTGTAGCGTTCGGTGGGATTGTGGGCGTTGTAGAAAATCGCCGCCATGTTGGCCCCTCCCTCCAGGTCGGTCAGTCGCAGGGCGGTGCCGCGCTTGAGAAGGTGCGAGCGATTCCATCCTCCCGGCATGGTCTCTTCGAAAAGGATGAGCTTCGGATCGATGTTCATGAGCTATTCTCCTCCTGGAAATGGGCGTCTTGTATCCCTACCTGGTTTTCTTTCGGGCATGGAGCGGCGGCAGCGTCGAACCGGTCAGGGTCAGTTTCCCCGTTTCCACCCCCTTGCAGCCGATCAGTTCCTGGACCAGCGCCCGCAGGCGGTAGACCGGACCCTGAACGATCAGCACCTCCATCCGGTAGTTGTTCTCCAGCATGACGTTGAGGGAACTGACCACTTCCTTCAGGTAGGCGCGCTGGATCTCCACCAGCCGTTCCTGGATCTGGTTCCGCGATTCGTCGTAAAAGATGGTGATGCTCCCGGCCATCACTTCCCGGTCGTTGTGCTTCTCCCGCCGGGTGATCAACGCGTCGCGGAGCATTTCCGCCACCGCGTTGCTCCGGTTCTGGAAGCTGCTCTCGGCCATGATCCGGTCCAGTTCTTCCGACAGCGATTCCGGCAGCGAGATGCAGATCCGTTTGACCCCCGAATTTTTCTTCATGTCCATGGTTGGCCGGTCCTTTCCGTGGCTATCGTATGAATAATTAACAAAAAAGTATTACCATGATATCCGCCAAAAGCGACCGGCTCAATAGACATCGTCACCAACTGGCGTCAAGCGGACGATGGGGAGCAGGTCATCCCCCTCCTTGGCCGGATGGATCAACTCTTCGAGCCGTTTTTTGGTCGCCAGGAATTCCTGGGAAAGGAACTGTTCCGGCGACCGGGGGTGTTCCACTGGCACTTCGATGATCTCCTGGATTTCCCCCGGATTGGCCTTCAGGACCACGATCCGGTCGGAGAGGTAGACCGCCTCGTCCAGGTCGTGGGTGATGAAGATGATGGTGACATCGACGTTTTTCCAGATCTGCAGCAGGTACGACTGCATCTTGGCGCGAGTCTGCGCGTCGAGGGCGCCGAACGGCTCGTCCATCAAGAGGATCCGCGGCCGGTTGGCCAGGGCGCGGGCAATCGCCACCCGCTGCTTCATCCCGCCGGAGAGCTCGTGGGGGTACGCCTCGGTGAATTCCTGCAGGCCGACCATCTCGATCCAGCTCCGCGCCTCCTGTTCGGCCGACAGGCTGCCGAACCCCTGGGAGACCTCCAGGCCGAACATGACGTTCTTCAACACCGTCAGCCAGGGGAAGAGGGTATAGCCCTGGAAGACCATCCCCCGGTCGGGGCCGGGGCCGGTCACCTCCCGCTCGTCGAGCAGGATGGCGCCGCTGGTCGGCTCTTCCAGCCCGGCAAGGATCCGGATCAGGGTCGATTTGCCGCAGCCGGACGGCCCGATGATCGAAATGAATTCGCGGCGCCGCACCTCGAAAGAGACATCATGGAGGGTCTGGATGGCCCCCTGGACTCCGTCGAAGGTCTTGCCGAGCCGGTTGACCCGCAGGACCACCGGCCGGGCGGCGATTTTCCGGAACCGCTCCCGGACTGCCGGACTCTGCTGCCGGTAGCTGGGAAGGGCGATTTCATGCGTTGTCATAGGGCACCTGCTGATAGGCGGATTTGACTCGGGTCGGTGCATAGACGATCCGGAGCCGAGAGAGGAAACTGCGCTTGCGGCTCTTCCAGACGAACAGGTGGCTTCCCAGCCAGGCGAGGAAGATGTCGGTCGTCAGGCCAATGATGCCGATCATGATGATGGCGGCGTAAACATTGTCGTAGATCCGGTACTTGGCCTGCTGGTTGATGAACCAGGTGATGCCGGTGCTGTTTCCCACCACTTCGGCGACGATCAGATAGGTCCAGGCCCAGCCGAGCAGAATGCGCATGTCCCGGTAGATGTCCGGCAGGATGCCTGGGATCACCACCCTGGTGAACAGCTTGAAGCCCCGCGCCCCGAGAGTCTGGGCCGCCTCGATCAGCGCCGGGTCGAGTTTCTGGGTGGTATTGGAGATCATTAGCAACTGCTGGAAGAAGGTACCGATGACGATGATGGCCACTTTCGGTCCGTCGTTGATGCCGAGTACCGCCACCGCCAGCGCGGCAAAGGCCGGGGCCGGCAGGTAGCGGAAGAATTCCACGAACGGTTCGCTCAGGTGGGCGAAAAACCGATAGGTGCCGCAGATGATGCCGAGCGGCACGGCGAGCAGCGAGGAGATCAAAAAACCCCAGACGATGACCTTGATGCTGTGCCAGAGGCTTTCGTGGAGCCACGGCTCATCCGGCAGTCGGGGCGGGGTGGTGAATGCCTTGTAGAAACTGATCGCCACTTCGTGGGGGGCGGGGAGGTAGATCGGATTGGCCGGGATGCCGCTGGCCGGCATCAGGTGCTGGGCCATCGCCTTGGCATTTTCCCGGGCAAAGGCCCCCTTTTTGACCAGGTCGCCGACCGTGAAGTGGCCGATATCGCCGCTGGCGGTGATCCTGACCAGCGGATGCCAGACGGCCGGGCAGTAGCTGACGATCGCCCAGAACGCCAGGGGGATGATGAAGGAGAAAATCTGCAGAACCCGGCGCCGGCGGGGGTCCAGATCCTTCCAGATGACGAAGTAGCGTGCGCGTGCCATGGTTTAATCCTCTCGAATGCGCCGACAGTTTCCCCGGTGGCCCCTGGCGACTGCCGGGGGCGGGCGGCTGTGCCCGTCGCCCGCCCCCGCGGCGATTTACTGCACGTTCATGGTGAACGAGGGGTCGATGTACTCATCGACATTCTGCGGCTTGCTGTAGACCTTGTTCGCCACGTTGAAGGCGTCGGCGTTCTTGCTCGACCCGTAGAGCGATTTCAGGCTGTCCCCCTTCTTGAATACCTCTTTGGCCTCGGCCAGGGAGAGGAAGCGGGTCCCTTTCATATAGGTGGCATACTCAGCCGGCGGTACGTTGACCCGCGCCGACATGATGTCGAGGACCTCTTTCTCGTGGGCCGGATCCTTGATGTAGTCGTAGATTCGATACCAGACCTTGACCACTTTCTGCCAATCCTCTTTGCGGTCGGCCAGGCTCTGGGGATCGACCACCAGGGTGTCGTAGATGAGGCCTGGGGCGTCGGCGCTGGTGTAGATCGCCTTGGCGCCGTTCACCGCCTTCAGGGCTTGTCCCGAGTTGGGCTGCCAGGCGGCGATGGCGTCCACGTCGCCCGAAGCCAGGGTCTGGGCGGTCTGGTGGGTCGGGGTGTTGATCAGTTTGACGTCGCTGATTTTCATCCCGTTCTGTTTGAGGGCCGTCTCAAGCATCAGGTGTTCCAGGAGGCCGATTTCCAGGGCGACCTTTTTCCCTTTGAGGGCTTTGATCGAATCGATGCCCGGCCGGGCGACAATCATGTCGTTGCCGTTGCTGTAATCGTTGACCAGGATCATCACGCCCTTTTTACCGTTGGCACCGTTGACCAGCGTGTCGCCGTTGGACATTGCCACCGCATCCACCTTGCCGGCGACAAAGGCATCCATGGACGGGGCGTATTCGAACCAGAGGAACTGGACGTTGACGCCGGCTTCCTTGAAAAATCCCTTCTGGATGCCGACCTCCCAGGCTACCCAGCCCGGCCAGTCGCTGTAGGCAATCCGGAGAGGTGGTTTCCCCTGGGCGCCCTGTTGTACCGCCGTACTTTCCTTGCCGCCGGACTTGCAGGCAACCAGCGCCAGACAGCAGGCTGCCGCGGCCAGTGCCACAATCATTATCCGCTTGACTCTCATCTGTTCCCCCCTTTGTGGAAGATCGTCCCGGGTCGAATCCGCGGCCGGCGGCCAGACGAAACCGAACTGTCGCCGGTCGTCGTTGACCACGTCAAACATTGGAGTAGCAACCGTCATGCCGCCGTAATACTTTTTTAGTGATTTGTATGAAAATAGGCCGTCGGCTGCCCAGCGGCCAACTCAAATCAGGGGGTTGGCCATGACGCCGGCTGCCCGGGGCGGCAGGGCGCGGCATGGTCAACAGGAAGCGGTGTGCCGTAAATTGCAGCATGTGGTGGCAAAACTGCCTAAAAAGTCAGCATTGTGTTGCCGTTGTCGCCGGCGCGCCCGAAGCGGATGACTGACGTGCTGGTCTGAAAATTGCTATTCACTCCGAATGATGGCAACGAAACGAATCCGACAGTTCAGCCTGCTGCTGGCCGCCCTGCTGCTGGCGGTCGCCGCCGGCCCGGCACCGGCCGTGGCGGCAGTGGCCCCCGTCGACCGGGTTGTGGTCTTCAAGAGCCGGCGGCTGATGCAGCTGCTCCGGGGAAACGAGGTGATCCGCTCGTACCGGATCGCCCTCGGCAGGCATCCGGTCGGTCCCAAGGACCGTTCCGGCGATTGCAGGACCCCCGAGGGGTGCTACCTGCTCGACCGGCGCAATTCTGCCAGCGCCTATCACCGCTCCATTCACATCTCCTATCCCAATGCCCTCGACCGGGCCGCGGCCCGCAGCAAAGGGGTCTCCCCCGGCGGCGACGTCATGATCCACGGTCTCCCCAAGGGGTTCGAAGATCTGGCCGACCGGCACTTCGTCCGGAACTGGACGAAAGGGTGCATCGCCGTCAGCAACGCCGAGATCGATGAGATCTGGCAACTGGTTCCCGACGGCACACCGATCGACATCCATCCCTGACGCTTCACGGCGTGGCCGGCTCTCACCTAACGGCTGACGTCGGTCGGGATGCCGGTCTTTTCACGGGCCACTACCGTCAATTTTTGCAGATCGACTCGGTCGGCCAACCCCTTGCTGAAGACCAGGCCGAAGGCAGTCGCCATGAGGTCGTCGTCCGGTCCGCCGTGGGCCTCGGCAAAGACGTGGCCGTTAAGGAGTGCCAGCTTGACCGGCTGGCGGATGATCGACACCTTGGTGCCGACGGGAACAGCGGCAAAGAGCTTCGGGATATCGTTTGGGTAGAGATGGATGCAGCCGTGGCTGACTTGGCGGCCGATACCGAACGGCCGGTCGGTGCCGTGGATCAGCACCGAGCGGAGGGAGAGCCGGAGGGCATGGCTGCCCAACGGGTTGTCCGGCCCCGGCGGGACCTCCTTCGGCAATTCGGGCTTCTGCCGCCTGATCGAGGCCGGGACGTGCCAGGTGGGCCGGGTGATCTTTTCGACGATCCGATAGGTGCCGGTCGGCGTTTCCCACCCCTCGTCACCGATGCCGATCGGGTAGGTGACGACCCGGTCGGGGTGGCGGGAGGGAAAATAAAAAAGCCGCATTTCGGAGAGATTGATGACGATTCCCCGGCGAAGGGGGACGTCGGGGATGATCCAGCGGCTGGGAATGGTGATCCGGGCGCCAGGTTCGGGAATGATCGGGTCGAGCTCCTGATTGGCGGCGACGATCTCGTTGTAGCCGAGGTCATACTGCGGCGCCAGCTCGATCAGCGATTCGCCCTGCCTGATCTCGTGGCTGGCCAGGGTGCCGATCATCCCGCTGCCGAGCCGGAATTCGGCCCCTGCACATGGCCGGGCCACCAACAGCGCTGTTAGGGCAAAAATGGTACACCAGGGGAAGATGGTCCGTTGCGTCATGTCGTTATCGGTGAGGATGGGGAATGGTGCGGTCGGCTTCCCCACGGTCGCCGGCCGCCCAGGTTGTTAACCGGCTACTTCTTCTGCTCCAGCTTGAAAAGTTTTTCCGATTTCTTCTCTTCGTGCTGCGCCTGCTGGGCCGCCGCCTCGGCCCGATCCGCCGCCGCTTCAGCCCGCTGGGCTGCGGCTTCGGCCTTCTGCGTGTCGACGGAAAGCTTGTTGGCGGCGTCGAGCGCCTGCTGTGCCTTGTCATCCGCCGCCTTGATCGCCGCCTTGTCGGCATCCGACAGCCCCGCTTTCCCTTCCAGATCGTTGACTTTCTGCTCCAGCTTGCCGAGCCGCTCCGCCAGCGGATCCGTCTGGGACTTGACGAATTCCTGGGTCGCGCAGCCCGAAGTCAGCAGCAGTACCATCAGCCCCCCGGCGCCAATGATTCTCTTCATGTCCGCCTCCTTCGTGATAGGAATATGTGCTTAATAATCCCACCGGTTTTACCCTTGTCAAGGCAACATTCGCCAGGATTGTCACGAACTTCTTGACGATTTCTTGATAGCTCCTCCGGCCATTTTGAGCCTGCCTTGAGGCGGCGGGCGGTATGCTGATCACCAGGGACCGACAAGCGGATTTGCCACGTTTCCGGGAGGAGCCACCGTGAAGATTTATCTCTACGATTGTGACAGCGGAGTCTACCAGGGCGAGGATTTTGTTGCCGACGAGGGGCAGTGGGCCGGCTCGATGCCGGCGGGGGCCACGACCGTTGAGCCACCGCCGGCAAAGGGCGGTGAAGCGCCGATTTTCGACGCCGCAACCCGCCGCTGGGAGCTGCGGCCCGTTGCCGCTCTGCGGAAGGGTTCGGGACATGGTACACTTGACCGGGAAAGCCCCGAGGAGCGCCGCCGATGAATCTTCAGGAGTGGCTGCATACCACGCTGTTCTTTACTGTTCTGCTGCTTCTGGTCGGGCCGTTCGGCCGCTACATGGCCCGGGTCTACCAAGGGGAACGGACCGTTCTCACCCCCCTGGCCGCCGCCGTCGAAACCGTGCTCTACCGGCTTTGCGGCGTGGATCGGCACGAGGAGATGGACTGGAAACGGTATGCTGCCAGCCTCCTTCTGTTCAATCTGCTCGGCGGCACGGTCCTTTTTGCCCTGCTGCTCCTCCAGGGCGTCCTCCCCCTCAACCCGCAACGGTTTCCGGCATTCTCCTGGCACCTGGCCCTCAATACGGCCGTCAGCTTCATGACCAACACCAACTGGCAGAATTACGGCGGCGATTCGGCGGCCAGCTATTTCACCCAGCTGGGCGGCTTTACCGTGCACAATTTCGTCTCTGCCGCCACCGGGATGGCGGTCGCCATCGCCCTGATCCGCGGCTTCGCCCGGCGAAAAAGCACGGCCATCGGCAATTTCTGGGTGGACCTCACCCGGAGCATCCTCTACATCCTGCTGCCGCTGGCGCTGCTTGCCGCCGTATTCCTGGTCTCCCAGGGGGTGATCCAGAATCTCGCCCCGTACCGGACCGTGCCGCTACTCCAGCCGGTTGCCCGGGAACCGGGGGGGTGGGGTGGAGCGGCCCGGGAGGTAACCATGCCGATGGGGCCGGTCGCTTCCCAGGAGGCGATCAAAGAGCTCGGTACTAACGGCGGCGGTTTCTTCAACGCCAACTCGGCCCACCCCTTCGAAAATCCGACCCCTCTTACCAACATCGTGGAGATCTTTCTGATCCTCCTGATCCCCGGCGGACTAACCGTCACCTTCGGCCGGCTGGTGGGGAACCCCCGCCAGGGGTGGGCGCTGCTGGCGGTGATGCTGGCGATCCTCGTCTGCGCCATGGGGGTTCTCTCCCGGGCCGAGTCGGCCGGCAATCCGCTGGTGGCGAAGCTTGGCGTCTACGGCAGCAACATGGAAGGAAAAGAGATCCGCTTCGGCCTGGCCGGCAGCTCCCTGTTCACCGTCGCCACTACCGGTACCTCCTGCGGCGCGGTCAACACCATGCACGACTCCCTTACTCCCGTCGGCGGGATGATGCCGCTGGGGCTGATTCTCCTCTCCGAAGTGGTCTTCGGCGGGGTTGGCACCGGGCTCTACACCATGCTCGCCTTCGTGGTGATCGCGGTCTTTATTGCCGGGCTGATGATTGGCCGGACCCCCGAGTTCCTCGGCAAAAAGATCGAGGTCCGGGAGATGTGGCTGTCGATCGTCACGGTGCTCGTCGCCGGCGTGCTGGTACTGATCTTTTCCGGGCTCGCCATGCTGGTGCCGGCAGGGGGCGCCGCCATGGCGAACCCCGGCGCCCACGGCCTCACCGAGGTGCTCTATGCCTTCGCCTCGATGGCCAACAACAACGGCAGCGCCTTTGCCGGGCTGAACGGCAATACCGTTTTCTATAATCTGACCGGTGCCGTCTGCATGCTGGTCGGTCGCTTCGCGCCGATCGTCGCCTCACTGGCCATGGCCGGATCGCTGGCGGTGAAGAAGTACGTCCCGCCGAGCCTCGGGACCCTGCCTACCGACAAGCTGCCGTTCGCCCTCTGGCTGACCCTGGTGATCCTGATCGTCGGCGCGCTGACCTTTTTCCCCGCCCTGGCGATGGGGCCGATCGTCGAGCAGCTGCAGATGATGGGAGGGTAGGGGCAAACCCCCGTGCCTGCCCGTCCACGCCCGACCGCAAACAAGGCGGGAGGCCATGGGGGGCCGCACCTACGCAAGGATGTAACGACGGAGAAGATATCCATGTCCAGACACGCTCCGGAACCGATCTCGATCTTTGACCGCCGGCTGATGTGCGCGGCGCTGGTCGAGTCCTTCAAAAAGCTCGATCCCCGCACCCTCTGGCGCAATCCGGTGGTGTTCGCCGTGGAGATCGCCAGTGTCATTACCCTGATTTCCTTTGCCCTGGCGCTCGGCGGAGTGGGAGGGGAGTCGGCCCGCTTTACCGGGTTGGTTTCGCTCTGGCTCTGGCTGACGGTTATCTTCGCCACCTTTGCCGAAGCACTGGCCGAGGGACGGGGAAAAGCCCGCGCCGCCTCTCTCCGCAAGACCCGCACCGAAGTGACCGCCAAGCGGGTGAAAAGGCCGGCATTTGACGCTCCCGTCGAGATTGTCCCGGCCACCGCACTGCGCAAGGGGGATTGCATCCTGGTCGAAGCAGGCGAGCTGATCGCCGGTGACGGCGAGGTGGTGGCCGGGGCCGCGCTGGTGAACGAAGCGGCGGTGACCGGCGAATCGGCGCCGGTGGTGCGCGAGGCCGGTGGCGACCGGAGCGCCGTTACCGGCGGCACCACCGTCATCGCCAACGCGATTGTCGTCCGGATTACCGCCAATCCGGGAGAAACCTTCCTCGACCGAATGATTTCGCTGATCGAAGGGGCGAAACGCCGCAAGACCCCCAACGAGATTGCCCTGGAAGTCCTCCTGGTTGCCCTCACCACGGTATTTCTGCTGGTCTGCGCCAACATCAGCCCGCTCTCCGCCTATAGCGTCAAGGCGGCCGGCCGGGGGGCGCCGATATCGCTGACGGTGCTGGTCGCCCTTTTCGTCTGCCTTGCCCCGACCACCATCGCCGCGTTGCTGCCGGCCATTGGCATTGCCGGGATGGACCGGCTCTTCCAGAAGAACGTCATTGCGCTGTCGGGGCGGGCCATCGAAGCGGCCGGCGATGTCAATGTGCTGCTCCTCGACAAGACCGGCACCATCACCCTCGGTAACCGGGAGGCGGTGGAGTTTGTCCCGGTGGGCGGACACAGCGAACAGGAACTGGCCGAGGCCGCCCTGCTGGCCTCGCTCACCGACGAAACCCCGGAAGGGCGCTCGATCGTCATGCTGGCGAAGAAACGGTACGGCCTGGAGGCGGTTCTCCCCGCCGATGGGCAGGCCATCGTCTTCAGCGCCGAGACCCGCCTTTCCGGACTCGACACCGGCGGCCGGCGCTACCGGAAAGGGGCGGCGGATTCAACGGTCGCCTTTGCCCGGAGCCTCGGTGCTTCTGCCACCCCTGCCACTCTGGAAGAAGTGGTGGACCGGATCGCCCGGGCCGGGGCGACGCCGCTGGTGGTCAGCCGCGATGCCGAGATTTTCGGCGTCGTCAACCTGAAGGACATCATCAAGGGGGGAATTCAGGAGCGGTTCCAGCAGCTGCGGCAGATGGGTATCCGGACGGTGATGATCACCGGCGACAATCCGCTCACTGCCGCGGCCATTGCCGCCGAGGCCCAGGTGGATGACTTCCTGGCGAAGGCGAAGCCGGAGGACAAGCTGCGGCTGATCAAGGAAAACCAGGAGCAGGGCTTCATGGTGGCAATGACCGGCGACGGCACCAACGATGCCCCGGCGCTGGCCCAGGCCGACGTGGCGGTGGCGATGAACACCGGCACGCAGCCGGCCCGCGAGGCGGCGAATATCATCGATCTCGATTCGAACCCGACCAAGCTCCTCGACATCGTCGAAGTCGGGAAGCAGATCCTGATGACCCGCGGCAACCTGACCACCTTCAGCATCGCCAACGACGTCGCCAAGTACTTCGCGATCATCCCGGCGATGCTGCTCTCGATCTACCCGCCGCTGGCGGTGCTCAACGTCATGCAGCTGGCGACGCCCCGCTCGGCGATCCTCTCGGCGGTGATCTTCAACGCGCTGATCATTCCGCTGCTGGTGCCGCTGGCGCTCAAGGGAACCAAATTCCGCCCGCTGCCGGCCGAAAAGCTCCTCATTCACAATCTGCTCATCTACGGGGTGGGGGGGATGCTTGCGCCGTTTGCCGGGATCAAGGTGGTCGATCTGCTGGTGAGGCTGTTCGTGTAAAGGCGGATCCGGCGATCCCCGATTATGCAAGAATCCTCCGGGAGAACATCATGAAAGAGCTGAAACCGGCAATCCTCTTTTTCATCATCTTCACCGCCATCTGCGGCGGCATCTACCCGGCGGTGGTCACCGGCATTGCCCGCACCTTCTTTCCGCAGCAGGCGGCAGGAAGCTTCATTACCGACCGGGCCGGCCGCGTGATCGGCTCACGGCTGATCGGCCAGCCGTTCTCCGCCGACCGGTACTTCTGGCCCCGGCCGTCGGCCACCGCCGGCTTCCCGTACAATCCGCTGGCGTCTGGTGGTGCCAATGCCGGCCCCACCAATCCCGCCTACCTCCGGGCGGTGGCGGAACGGGTGGCGGCACTCCGTGCCGCCGGCATCGACGGTCCGCTCCCCGCCGATCTGGTCCAGGCCTCGGCCAGCGGCCTCGATCCCCACCTTTCGCCGACGGCGGCAGCGGTGCAGATCCCCCGGGTGGCCAGAGCCCGCGGGGTGAGCGTTGCCCGGCTGGCCCAACTGGTGGCCGACCGGACCGAAGAGCGGCGGCTCGGTTTTCTCGGCGCGCCGCGGGTAAATGTGCTTGAATTGAACCTGGAACTGGATAGACTGTCGCCATGAACGGCAACCACGACGATAACCGCCCCTCCCCCGAGGCCCTGCTGAAACTGGCCCAGGCCGAAGAAGCCGGCGCCACGCGGGGAAAGCTGAAAATCTTTCTCGGCTACGCCGCCGGGGTGGGGAAGACCTACGCGATGCTGGAGGCGGCCCGGCTCCGGCAGCTGGAAGGGCGGGACGTGGTGGCGGCGTACGTCGAGTCCCACGGCCGTTCCGAGACCGATGCCCTGCTGGAGGAGCTGGAGATCATCCCGGTGGTCCGGGTCGCCTACGAGGGGGTGACGCTGGCGGAACTGGACCTGGACGCGGTGCTGGCCCGCCGGCCGCAGATCGCCCTGGTTGACGAGCTGGCCCATAGCAACGCCCCCGGCGCGCGGCACGAGAAGCGCTGGCAGGATGTGGAGGAACTGCTTGCCGCCGGGATCGACGTCTATACCACGGTCAACGTCCAGCATTTCGAGAGCCTGAACGATACCGTGGCGCAGATTACCGGCATCGTCGTCCGGGAGACCGTTCCCGATCGCCTTCTCGATGAAGCGGTGGAGATCCGGCTGGTCGATATCCCGCCGGAGGAGCTTCTCCAGCGGCTCCGGGAGGGGAAAGTCTACATCCCGGCGCAGGCCGCCTGGGCCCTTGACAAGTTCTTCAAGCAGGGGAACCTGATGGCACTGCGGGAGCTGTCGCTGCGCCGGGCCGCCGTCCGGGTCGACGAACAGATGCGGGCGTACATGGAGACGCGGGCGATTCCCGGCCCCTGGCCGGCGGCTGAGCGACTCCTGGTCTGCGTCAGCGGCAGCCCTTACAGCGAGCGGCTGATCCGGGCGACCCGCCGGCTGGCGGACGAGCTGAAGGCCCCCTGGTTCACTGTCTATGTCGAAACGCCGGGGGGCGACAAGTACGTGCAGGAAAACCGCGAACGGGTCTGGCGCGATCTGCGGCTGGCGGAGAGTCTTGGCGCCCAGGTGGCTAACGTGACGGGGAATGCGGTGGCCGATGCGCTGATCGATTACGCGGTCCGGCACAACGTCACCAAGATCGTGGTCGGCAAGCCGGCCAAGCCCCGCTGGCGGGAGCTGCTGTCGCCTCCTATCGTCGACCAGCTGATCCGGCTGAGCGGCGTGATCGACGTGGTGGTGGTCAGCTTCGCCCCGGGCGTGGGGGAGGAGCGGCGCCCCGGAAAACCGGCGCAAGCGCCGGCGGTGCCCGGCTACCTGGCGAGCCTTGGGCTGGTGGCTGCCGCCTCGCTGATCTGCCTGCTGGTGAAGCCGTTCCTCCAGCCGACCAACATGGTGATGATCTACCTCCTGGCGGTAGTGTTGTCGGCAATCCGGTTCGGCCGGCGGCCGGCGGTTCTGACTGCCTTTCTCGGGGTGCTCGCCTTCGATTTCCTCTTCGTGCCGCCGCGGCTGACCTTTGCCGTGGCCGATACCGAATACCTGATTACCTTTGCCGCCCTGTTCATCGTCGGGGTGGTGATCAGCACCCTGGTCGCCCGATCCCGGGAGCGGGCCGAGGCGGTGCGGGAGCGGGAGGTGCAGACCGCCTGTCTTTACTACCTCAGCCGCGATCTGGCCGCCGCCGTCGATCTCGAAGCGATCATCCACGGGGTCATCCGCAACATCGAAGAGACGCTGGGAGCCAAACTGGCGGTATTCCTGCCGGAGGGGGCGACCCTGGCGATCGGCGGGGCCAGCGGCGGCCTGGCCCTCGACGAGAAGGAGCGGGCGGTGGCCGACTGGGCCTTTCGTAACCGCCAGGCGGCCGGGCGGGGGACCGGCACCCTCGGCTCGGCGGCGCTCCTCTATCTGCCGCTGCAGACCGCGGCGAGCGTCCTCGGAGTGCTCGGGATTCGCCTGCCGGACGATGCCGCCTCCCGGTCGGAACAGAAACGCCGGCTGCTTGACGCCTTCGCCAGCCAAACCGCCATGGCCATGGAGCGGGTCCAGTTCTCCCGCCAGGCGGAACAGGCGGAAATCCTCCAGGCACGGGAAAACCTGGAACGGGCGCTGCTCAACTCCGTTTCCCACGATCTCCGCACGCCGCTCGCCTCGATTACTGGGGTGCTGAGTTCGCTCCGCGACGAGGGGGAGCTGCTGAACGACCGCTCGCGCCGGGAACTGCTCGAAACCGCCTGCGAAGAGGCGGCGCGCCTCAACCGTTTCGTCGGCAACCTGCTCGACATGACCCGCCTCGAAGCGGGGGCGGTCAGGCTCAACCTGGAACCGTGCGACGTCCAGGATCTGGTCGGTTGTGCCCTAGCCGCCCTCGACGCGCGGCTCGGCGACCGGCCGGTCGAGGTGCGAATTCCCCTGGACTTGCCTTTGGTACCGATGGACATGGTGCTGATGATCCAGGTGTTGATCAACCTTTTGGACAATGCGCTGAAATATTCGCCGCCGGCGGCACCGCTCGAAGTCTACGCCCGCCTTGACGACGGCTGGCTGATCATGGCGGTGGCCGACCGGGGACCGGGCGTTCCTCGCCAGGACCTGGAGCGGATCTTCGACAAGTTCTACCGGATTCCGGTACCGGAAGGCGCCGGGGGGACCGGCCTCGGCCTGTCGATCTGCAAGGGGATCGTCGAGGCCCACGGCGGCGAGATCCGGGCCGAGAACCGGGCCGGCGGCGGGTTGCGGGTGATCGTCAGGCTGGCGCTGGCAGCAGCGGCGCCGAAGAAAGGACGCCATGGCCAATGAACTGAATAGCGCCAATTTGCCCCGCATCCTGGTGGTGGACGACGAGGCGGCGATCCAGCGCTTTCTCCAGACGGTCCTCGACGCCGGCGAATTCTCCCTCCACCGGGCCGAGACCGGCCACGCGGCGCTGGCGGCGGCCGCGGCGGTCCGTCCCGATCTGATCCTCCTCGATCTCGGCCTGCCGGACCTGGACGGGGTGGAAGTGATCCGGCGAATCCGGGAGTGGTCGCCGGTGCCGATCATTGTCCTCTCGGTGCGGGAGCGGGAAGACGACAAGGTGCGGGCGCTGGACGCCGGCGCCGACGATTACCTGACCAAGCCCTTCGGTATCGCCGAGCTGCTGGCGCGGATCAGGGTGGCGCTTCGCCGCTCGGTGCAGCAGGCGCCGGAGCCGGTCTACCGGGTCGGCGAGCTGGAGGTGGACCTGCCGCGCCGCCGGGTGACGGCGGCCGGTGCCGAGGTCCAGCTGACCCCTACCGAATACGAGCTGCTGCGGCTATTGGTCACCCATGCCGGCAAGGTGCTGACCCACAGCCAGATTCTCCGCCAGATCTGGGGGGTGGTCTACCTGGAGCAGCCGCACGTCCTGCGGGTGAACATCAGCAACCTGCGCCGCAAGATCGAGCCGGACCCCGCCCGGCCTCGCTACATCCTTACCGAACCGGGGGTCGGCTACCGCCTGCGGGCGGAGTGAGAATACTGACATGCTGTACATCCCACCGTTCGATCAAAGAATAGATTGACATCGGGGACTTACCTTCTAGCATTGGTATTGTCTAATGGTGTTTGCGCGGTTGCCCATGAAGACAGTACATCGGCTTATAATGGGATCTTCTCCGGACATTTCGGCTGAATTGATTGACTCACCCTCTGCCAGAGATGGCGCTTCCTCCTTGCGATTGTTTCATTGAACTTGGTCAGCCGGATTCTCAGGATGGCCCATACTGACGGTCAGCATCTCGGCATCCGCTTTTTTTGCCTCTGGTCCGGATTGACTGACTGCAGGAGGGGGAAAATGAGAAAGTCGATCTTTCGGACGGCTGGGATGGTGGCCGTGGTGTGCATGCTTTTCCTCGAACTCATCGTCACTTTGCGCGAAGCACGCGGGAGGGAAATTGCCGGTGTCGCGACGGGCATTGTACCAGCAAACATCGCGGCGATTATCTGGGAGAGTCAAACCGTCGACCAGTATGGAGATAAAGGCGCTGACAACTCCCTGGCAATAGATGCTTCAGGGTATCCACATATCAGTTACCGTGAATACGATTGGTGGGCTATGACCGATTATCTGAAATATGCGTATTGGAACGGCACGAAATGGGACATCCAGTATGTCGATTGGACGGGAGACGTCGGGTTTAATAGCTCATTGGCTTTGGACGGCGCAGGCAGACCCTGCATCAGTTACCATGACAATCAAGCCAGGTTGAAATACGCCCGGTGGGATGGTTCGGTATGGAATATTACGACGATTAGTTACGCTGGTGGCTCGCCATCACTTGTTCTGGACAGCTCAGACATCCCTCACATTAGCTATTTTAGGCCTTACTATGTAAAGATCGACAACTTGGTCGTGCTTCAGGCAGATCTGATGTATGCGCATTGGGATGGTCAGCAGTGGCAAGTTCAAACTGTTGAACGTGGCGGAAGAGTCGGCGAGTATAATTCGCTAGCCCTCGATCATCAAGGGCGGCCGCACATTGCTTATCGAGATTTTGGTACGGCGAGCGGCAAGCTGAAATATGCAACCTGGGACGGGTCCTTGTGGCAAATCCAGACTGTCGACGATCAAGGCGATGCAGGCAAGAATCCGTCTCTCGCTCTGGACAGCGCAGACCGGCCATGTATCAGCTATATGGGGGGCGATTATAGCTTGAAATACGCTACATTGGTCGGCAATGCATGGCAATTCCAAATTGTCGATGAACGCCCCGGCATGTACTTTCTTCCGAATTCCCTCGCTTTGGATAGCGAAGATCGGCCTTGTATCAGCTATTGTGATCAATTCCATGTGCCGATGTCATTAAAATATGCCGCTTGGGACGGCAGCATGTGGCAAATACAGACCGTCGATAGTGTTGGCAGTCCCGGGATGAGCAATTCTCTGGCTTTAGACAGAAATAATCCCCATATCAGTTATTATGAAGCGATTGATGGTACGGGTGGAGGCGCCCTGAAATACGTTAAATTTGAATCAGTCGTTACCGTCCCAGGCGTACCCCTCAATGTATTCGCTACTGCTGGCAATACTCAAGCTACAGTCAGTTTCACTGCTCCGGCGTCTGATGGTGGTAGTGCGATAACCAGCTATACTGCAACTGCCTATCCGGGCATGATAACCGCAATTGGTCTGGCGAGCCCGATAACGGTGACCGGATTAATCAATGGTATCTCCTACACCTTTACGGTAACCGCGACCAACGAGTTGGGGCCTAGTTCAGCTTCGTCGACATCCAATAGCGTTATCCCACAGGCTCCTTTGGTACTGACACTCGATTTTTCCGGCACTGGCAGCGGCACTGTAACGGGAACTGCGACCGGGAGCCCGGGAATCCTTTCTTTCAATACCAGCGGTAGTATTCCATTTACTCCTGGATCTGTGGTCAATCTACACGCAGAAGCGACTGAGTATTCGTTGTTTTCCAACTGGCTTGGCGCCTGTGACGGAACGAATCCGGACTGCGTGCTAACAATGGATAATGATCGGAACCTTACCGTAATATTTGCCAAGGATATTGAACGCATGGCATGGATTGATGGCACGGTAAACTATTTTGCAGCAATCCAGCTCGCTTATGATGATGCCTTATCACATGCCATCATCAAAGCGTGGGGAACTGACTTCGTTGAAAATTTAACCTGCAACGGCAGTAAGGACCTTATCCTTAAGGGTGGTTACGACATGCTTTACGCAAGTAATTACGGTTATACGACACTCAAAGGGAATTTGGTCATTCAGAGCGGCTCGCTTACGATTGAGCGGTTGGTAATCCAGTAGGGGTAAGGATATCCCTGAAGGAGCCCTCTGGATGATCTGTTTCAATGTCTCGCAAGCTTTGTCGGCTGCAAAGACCTGTGCCAAACAGGACAACCATTTGACCCAGTATTGCTCCGGCATGCAATACACAACAGTTGGATTCTTTCGTCTGATTCCAGTCCACCATCTACGGCGAAAACAAGAAAAAACCACTTCAGTCTCGGATTTTCTTACTTAGTGAGATATGCCGTGTGCACAATCGCTTGTTATTGGTTTTGTGAAATCCTCGGATTTTGAGAGTGTTGATTCGATTGTTGGCGATTTATGTCACGCGTAGTAAATGTGAAATTGACACGTGATCAGACGCCGTGACGTGCGACAGTAATAGTGTTGCGATTCACCGATTCGTTGGGTGTCACTCCTTCTCCCCGGGAGTTGCCACGACGCCGTTCCTCGCGTATGATAGCCGTTCCGTTCGCGGTTCGTTGCTGCCGGTAGCGCCGAACCGCCGCGGCTATTTCCCGAAACGGAGGGGCATGCGGTGCCCGTGATCCTTGCCGAGCAGCGGCCGATGCTTCGCTTCCTGCTGGTCCTGACCGTCGCTTCGACCCTCGGCCTCCAGGGGTGGTCGATTCTTTTCAACAACTTCGCCGTCGAGGCGGTGCGGCTGAACGGCAGCGAAGTGGGGCTGATCCAGTCGATCCGCGAAGTGCCGGGCTTCCTGTCGCTCCTGGTGGTCTTCGTTCTGCTGCTGGTCCGCGAACACCGGCTGGCGGCGCTGGCCATCGTCTGTCTCGGCAGCGGCGTTGCCCTGGCCGGGCTCTTTCCCACCCTTGGCGGGTTGCTGGTTACCACCCTGGTGATGAGTTTCGGCTTCCACTATTTCGAAACCACCAACAACTCTCTGACCCTCCAGTATTTCACCACTGCCACCGCGCCGCTGGCCTACGGGCGGGTCCGCAGCTTCGCCGCCATGTCGAGCATCGCTGCCGGCGGGATCATCTGGGTGCTCGACGGATATCTGCCGTACCGCGACATCTTCCTGGCCATCGGCGGAACGGTGGTGGCCCTCGGGCTCTGGGGGCTCTGCCGTAATCCGACCCACGGCGGGATCGCCCCCCAGCGGCAGCGGATGGTGCTGCGCCGGCGCTATGCCCTCTATTACTTTCTCACCTTCATGTCGGGGGCGCGCCGGCAGATCTTCGTCGCCTTCTCGATGTTCCTGCTGGTGAAGATCTTTCACTTCACCGTCCGGGAGATGACCCTGCTGTTCATCCTCAACAATGCCATCAACTATTTCCTCAATCCGCTGATCGGTAGGGCCATCGTCCATTTCGGCGAACGGCGCATCCTCTCCATCGAGTACGCCGGGCTCACCGCCGTCTTCATCACCTATGCCTTCACCCGCTCCCGGTACCTGGCGGAAACGATGTACATCCTCGATTTCATCCTTTTCAACTTTGCGGTCGCCATTCAGACCTACTTCCAGAAGATCGCCGACCCGGCCGACATTGCCCCGACCATGGCGGTCGGCTTTACCATCAACCATATTGCCGCGGTGGTCCTGCCGGTGGTCGGCGGCCTGCTCTGGATGGTCGATTACCGCATTCCCTTCATTGCCGGCGCCGGGATGGCGCTGGTCTCCCTCTGTGCCGTGCAGCGGATCAGGCTTCCCGCGCCGGAGCGGGCGCTTCCGGCCGCCTGAACGACAACGGCCGCCGGGTCTCCCCGACGGCCGTTGTCTGCTGCATTCTCTGCCCCTGCTTCGTTACATCATTCCCATTCCGCCACCCATGCCGTTGTGCGGCTGCCAGCTGTTGCCGGAATAGTTCCAGAAATAACTGTGGCTGGTCATGTTGCGGAACAGGCTCGAATAGTTGCCGAAGCCGGCGGTCATCGGCATGCTGCCGAGCATCGCCTGCATCTGGGTCCGCATGGTGGTCATGAAGGTGCTGCCGGTGCCGGCGCCGGTAGTGACGTTGTTCGCCAACTGCGGCAGGTTCTGGTTGATCGTCCCCATCATCGCCCGGTAGCGGCCGGCGTAGACCGTGCCGCTGCCGCCGCTCCCCATTACCGTTCCCGCCTGGCTCTGCATCAGGGTGACCATCTGCTGGGCAAGCTGGTGCATGAACTGGTAGTTCGTCTGGTTGGTTCCCGCCTGGCTGCCGCCGGCGACGTAATCGCCGAGCATCGACATGGTCGCGGGCAGATTGAGCTGGTTGCGGAGCTGAACCATGGCGTCAGTCAACGTCATGCCGGGATTGGCGGCCATCTTCTCCTCGATCAGTGTCGACATCGGGCTGATGAATCCGGCTATGCCGGCCGGCGCTGTCATCACATAGCCCTGGCCTACCGTGCCGCTGTCCTGGTCGGTGGTGGTGCCGGCAATTGCCCGGACCACCATCGGGTATTTCGTTTGATCGCCGGCGGTCACAGTCATGGTGTATTTCCCGCCGGTGGTGGTCATTGCGTTCGGTTCACCCGGATCCAGCTGATAATTGCCGTTCTTGTCGAGGAATACCTGGGCATTGGCCAAGTAGCCGTCCGCCACAGTGCCGCTTACCGTGGTTGATGCTGCCGTCGTCGTGCCGCTTCCTCCTCCGCCGCAGCCGGCCAGCGTGGCGGCGGCGATTGCCGCCAATGCGGCAAGAACCTGTCTTTTCATGTCGTCTCCTTATGCTCGGTCGGCTGTCCATAACATGACGCCGCAAGCCGGTAAATAGTTTGCTCGTTGAATGTCGTTAACGGCGCATCATGCCGCCACCGCGCATCATCCTGCCACTGCGCATTGAGCCGCCCCGCATCCAGCCGCTCTCTGATTGCCGGTCGGCAGCATGGTCGGTATTTGCGGAGCCGCTTTCCCACCGCGGGTTTCCTCTGCCGTCCCGCAGCTCGACTTGGGCGCCGGTGGTCCGGTTGGTCAGCCGCTGGGTGATGAGATACCACTTGCCATCCTGGCCCTGAGCCTTCGACCCCCTGGCAATCAGTTCGTCATCCGGACTGATCACTATCCCCGCCTTCTTCCAGTAACGTTCTGGGCCAAGGGCGAGCCTGACAACCCTCCCCTCGGAGCCGACTGCTACCACCAGGTTGTCCTGTTCGCCAACGCCCGGGACGGAAACTGCCCGTCCCGAAACGGTGGCGACGGTATTGACGTCGTAGCCGTGGTTGAAGTCCAGGCCGCTCGTCTCCTCGCCGCTGCCGAAGCCGAAGGCTGCGGCGCTCCCGGCCGTCAGGCAATGCAGCAGAAGTGCGGTGAGCAAGAGGAGAACAAAGCGACCTGCCTTCATTGACAAAACTCCTGGTGGTTGGTTGCCGTGCGGGAAACCAAGAGTTTCTTATCCGGGGGAACCGGATCGAAACTAGTTGGTATACGCGTTACTCATCGTCCCGCTGGTCGGCATGTTGCCGCTGGTAATCGTTCCACTGCCCGACATGGTTCCACTGCCCGACATGGTTCCACTGCCCGACATGGTTCCACTACCCGACATGGAACCGTTGCCGGACATCGAACCGCTGCCGGAGCCACCCATGCCACCGGAGCCGCCCATGCCACCGGAGCCGCCCATGCCACCGGAGCCGCCCATGCCACCGGAGCCGCCAGCGGCGCCGGAACCGTGCCCGCCCATGCCACCGCCATGGCCGCCGCCATGACCGCCGCCTCTGGCGAAGACCGGCGTGGCAAAGGCGAAGGCGGCGAGAATCGTTACCGCGGAGAGGATTTGTTTCTTGTTCATGGTGATTACCCCCAAACGAAATGATGCTGCTGCGGGGGATTATTCCACGGACCATGCCAATACAATAAATCTTATAACATACCGGATTTACTGAGACCGGTGGGCTGGGTGGTTGCCCTGCGGTAACAAGTGCGCAACGAATTGCACCGCTGGCGCAACGAATTGCACACTGTTATTTTTCATTAAACAGGTCAAATTCCTTGAGCCGATACTGGAGAGTGCGGCGCGAAATTCCCAGTTCCGCCGCAACGAGCCGCCGATTGCCGCCGTGCTTCCGGAGGGCCTTGACGATGATTTCCCGTTCCACCGACTTGAGTACCTCTTTGCTGTCGGCGCTCTCTTTCTCGGGGTGCCGGAGCAGTTCGTCGGGGAGGTTGGCGCAGCGGATCAGATCGCGGGCCAGGATCACCGCCCGTTCGATGACGTTCTGCAGCTCGCGGACGTTACCCGGCCAGGCGTAATCCTGCATCGCTTGCAACGCCGCCGGCTCGATGCCGGTGAGCCGCTTGCTGATCTGCCTGCCGTAACGGCCGAGAAAATAGTCGACCAGCAGCGGGATGGCGTCGCAGCGCTCACGTAGTGGCGGTAGCGAAAGCGGAAAGACGTTAAGTCGGTAATAGAGGTCTTCGCGGAAGCGACGCTCTGCTACCTCCTGCTGGAGGTTCCGGTTGGTGGCGGCGATGACCCGCACATCCGCCTTGATCTCCTTGCTGCCGCCGACCCGCTCGAATACCCGCTCCTGGAGTACCCGCAGCAGCTTGGCCTGCAGGGTGGCCGGCATTTCGCCAATCTCATCGAGAAAGATGGTTCCCCCCCGTGCCAGTTCGAATTTGCCGGCCCTGGCCTGGGCGGCCCCGGTGAAGGCACCCCGTTCGTGGCCGAACAGTTCGCTCTCCAGCAACGCTTCCGGGATGGCCGCGCAGTTCAGCGGGACGAAGCTCGCCTTGTGTCGCGGGCTCAGCAGATGGATGGTCCGGGCCACCAGCTCCTTGCCGGTGCCGCTCTCCCCCTCAATCAGAACATTGGCGGTGGTGGCGGCGACATCGTGGACCAGGCTGCGGAGCCGCTGCATCGCCTTGCCGGCAAAAATCAGTTCTTCCGGCGGGATTCCCGCGGCGGCCGATTCTTTCAGCGACAGGTAATCCCGTGTCTGTTCCTGGTTTTCCAGTGCACGGCGGACCAGGGTGAGCAACGAGTCGGGATCGTCGAGGGGCTTGGTCAGGAAATCGAGCGCCCCTTCCTTGATGGCTGCCACCGCTTCGTTGACCTGGCCGAAGGCGGTCAGGAAGATGAACGGCGGGGCAGCCAGCTCGCCCCGCGTTTCCCGAAACAACTCCAGGCCACTCTTGCCGGGCATTTTCAGGTCGGAGACGACCAGGTCAAAGGTTTCCCGCCGGAGAAGGCGCAGCCCTTCCAGGCCGTCCCGGGCACTTTTGACCTCATGGCCAGCGTCGGCCAGGATCGTTTCGAGAAACATTCTGAAGGTGGTGTCATCTTCGACGACCAGAATCCGTCCGTGCATCATTGATCCTTTCGCGCCACCGGCGGTGCTGTGGTCAGGGTAAGGGCGAAGCGCGCGCCGCCGGCGGGGACGCTCACGGCGGTGAGGGTGCCGCCGTGCTCTTCGGCGATTTTCCGGCAGAGGGCCAGCCCCAGCCCGGTACCGCGGGCCTTGGTGGTAAAAAACGGCTCGAATATCCGCGGCAGCAGCTCGGCCGGGATGCCGTCGCCGCTATCGGTGACGGTGATCTCGATGAGGTGGCCGGTGTCGTGCCGGACAGCGATTGCCAGGACGCCGCCGTCCGGCATCGCCTGGATAGCGTTCAGGCAGAGGTTGAGGAGCAACTGGCCGAGGCGGTCGCCATTGGCGTACACGTATAATTCGTCCGGGCAGTCGACCTCGCTCCGGACGCCGGCGGCTGCGGCCTCGTTGCCAATATTCGACAGGAGATCGGCAAGCAGCTCCGCCAGGGGCGTTGACGTCATCGGGTACGGTTCGCTCCGGGCGTAGGCCAGCAGATCGCCGACCAGCCGCTCCAGGCGGCGGACTTCGACGACGATCCGTTCGGCATAGCTCCGGTTTCGCTCGTCGGTTGGCTTCCGCTCGATCCACTGAGCAAAGCCTTTGATGCCTGCCAGCGGGTTGCGGATCTCGTGCGCCAGGGTGGCGCCCAGTTCGCCGAGGCGGACCAGGCTCTCCTGACGGGCGATTTCCTGGCGGTAGCGGTTTCCCCGGGCCATCAGCCGGAGGATGACGATCACCAGCCCCCAGCCGGCGACCAGCAGGGCGAGCAGCAGTATCAGGGTGAAACGCGCCTGCCGGATCACCTCGTCCGAGCGGTAAGTATGGAGGACCAGTTGGAGGAGCAGCCCTTCGCCCGGCAGCCGTAACGGAAAGATGAATTCGTACGCCTGTTCGCCGGTGTGCAGCGTCACCCTTCTTTCCAGCGGTAGGTGCTTCTCGGGGAGCGCAAAATCTCCGCTGTTTTCCGCTGGTGCACCGATCAGGTCGCTGTTGGTATGGAAACGATAGATGCCGTGGTGGTCGATCAGGGCGAAGTAGGCGACATTCGCCGGGTGGAAGCCGGCGAGGGTGTGCAGGGTCGGATCTTTCAGCGCCAGGGTCTCCACCGCTTCGGCAACTGACAGCGCCACCCCGCGCAGATTCTCTTCGGCGACCGGTCGCGCCGAGTAGTAGTTGGCGACGGCGAACCAGGCGAGGACTCCTGATAACCCCAGGCCGGCTGCCAGGACCAGTAATTTGTAAGTTACTGTTTTGGAGAGGAATGTACGCCGCATTGTTTCCATTGTGTCACATCGCTGGTCGGGAAGCAATCTCCTTGCCGGCTTGCGCCGGCACTCTCTCCAGTATACCACCGGCGAACCGATCGCTGGCCGGCCCCGTGCAAGTATTTGCACCATTATGGCATGGCCGGGGCGGTGACAAGTATGCAACATTTTGAATGTAGGCGAAAATCGCCGTCGGGCGACGGTTGGCATGTTTCGTGGTGACATGAGCGGGAACGGCCCGAGAACAGGGCAATGTAAAACCAAAGGAGAGAACGATGAACAGTAATCGGTACCGGGCCTTTGCGGCCATCATCTGCAGTGCGCTGGCATTGACCGCCTGCGCTCCCTACCAGTATCGGGGCGGGGTGACGGGCGGGGCGATCGGCGGTCTTGCCGGCGCCATTCTCGACCATCGGAACCCGTGGCGCGGCGGGGTCGTCGGCGCCACCCTCGGTGCCGTCGCCGGGGCGACCATTGCCGAAATTTCCGTCCAGGGCGCCCGGCAGGCGGCCATCGACGACCGGCCGGTGGCCTATCGGACGGACGACGGCCGGGGATATTACTATGCCGAGCCGGTGGGCCCCGGCCCCCGGCCGGGCTGCCGGCGAATCCGCGAGCGGATGTACGAAAACGGGCGGCTGGTCCGGGAACGGGTGGTGATTGTCGATGCCGAACCGCGTTACGTTCGGCATTACCGGGACGACGAGGACGATTGAGCCGCTCTTTTCCGGTCGTTGCCGCTCGGCGCATGTCGTGGGTACCATTCCCGGTTACCGATGATACACTTGTTAACTGATACCGGTCGGTCGATGGCGGCAACTACGAGACTGTCGGGAGGGCGAGATGGGCAAGAGCACCAATGACTATGAACAGCTGACGATCGAGGAAACCCTGCGGGAACTGGCGGTGGAGCGGGCGACGGGCCTCTCCGCCGCCGAGGCGGAACAGCGGCTGCAGCAGTATGGCGCCAACGAAATCCCCGAGAAAGAGGAATCGCTGGCCCACCGCATTTTTCGCCGATTCTGGGGGCCTATCCCCTGGATGATCGAAGCGGCGGCATTCCTCTCCGCGCTGGTGAACAAGTGGGAAGATTTCACCATCATCATGATTCTTCTCGTCACTAACGTTTTTATCGATTTCTGGCAGGAATCGAAGGCGCTCAGTGCGTTGAAGGTTTTGAAGGAGAAACTGGCTAAACGGGCCCTGGTGCTCCGCGATGGCCGGTTCCAGGCGATCGACGCCGCCGGCCTCGTGCCGGGGGATATCATCAAGGTGAAGATCGGCGACCTGATTCCGGCCGACCTGAAGCTGATTGACGGCGATTTCATTCTCGCCGACCAGTCGGCGCTGACCGGCGAATCGCTGCCGGTCACCAAGAAAGCCGGTGCAGTTGCCTATTCCAATTCGATCGTCAAGCAGGGGGAGATGCTCGGGATGGTCGTCAACACCGCCCTGAACACCTTTTTCGGCAAGACGGTTGCCCTGGTCGCCCGGGCGGAGAGCGAAGAAAAGAGCCACTTCCAGAAAGCCGTCATTCATATCGGCAACTACCTGATCCTGATTACCGTTTTCCTGGCGGCGGTCATCCTGATTACCGCCATGTTCCGCCAGGAGAACATGCTGGAGATCCTCCGTTTCACCCTGGTGCTGACCGTTGCCGCCATTCCGGTGGCGATGCCGGCGATCCTTTCGGTGACCATGGCGGTGGGCGCCATGAACCTGGCGAAGAAGCACGCCATCGTCAGCCGGCTGGTGGCTATCGAGGAACTGGCCGGCGTCGACGTGCTCTGCTCGGACAAGACGGGGACGCTGACCCAGAACCGGATGACCGTCGCCGAGCCGGTCGTCCATGCCGGGCATACCGTCGAGGAGCTGATGCTCTTTGCGGCGCTCTGCTCCAAGAAAGAGAACAACGATCCGATCGAAATCCCGATCTTCGAATATCTGCAGCAACACGGCGGCGAAGAGCGTTTGCAGCAGTACCGGCAGCGGCAGTTCGTTCCCTTCGATCCGGTGAGCAAGCGGACGGAGGCGACGGTTGAGGGCGCGGAGGGCCCGTTCACCCTAGCCAAAGGGGCGCCGCAGGTAATTCTCGAACTCTGCGGCGAGCAGTTCGAGGCGCGGGAGGTCTTGCGGCAGGTGGAGGATTTTGCCGGCAACGGTTTCCGGACCATCGGCGTGGCAGTGAAACGGCAGACGGACCGCGTCTACGATTTCGTCGGCTTGATTCCACTTTTCGATCCGCCGCGCGACGATTCCAAAGCGACCATCGACGAGGCGATCAAGCTTGGCCTCGACGTCAAGATGGTTACCGGCGACAATCTGGCGATCGCCCGGCAGATTGCCGGCGTCCTCGGCATCGGCAGCGAGATCTACAACGCCCGGGAGCTGAGCGGCGCCAGCACCCGGGAACTGGTGCTGATGGGGCAGGTGATCGCCAGGACGGTCTACCGGAAGCTGACTCCCGAGATCAGCGACGAGGACGCCCAACGTTTTGCCCAGGGGGTGGTCAAGGCGCTGGAGAAGGAGTTTGAAACCCTCACGCTCCCCAAGGGGTACGTGAAGAGTCACGAATCGGAGATCATCGAGGTGATCGAGAACGCCAGCGGCTTCGCCCAGGTCTTTCCTGAGGACAAGTACCTGATCGTCGACAAGCTGCAGAAGGCCGACCATATCGTCGGCATGACCGGCGACGGGGTTAACGACGCGCCGGCGCTGAAGAAGGCCGATGCCGGGATTGCGGTGTCGGGAGCGACCGATGCGGCCCGCGCCGCGGCGGACCTGGTGTTGCTGGCGCCGGGGCTGTCGGTGATCGTCGATGCCATCAAGGGGGCACGGATCACCTTCGAGCGGATGAAGAGCTACAGCGTCTACCGGATTGCCGAGACGATCCGGGTCATTCTCTTCATGACCGCCTCGATCCTGATCTTCAACTTCTATCCGGTTACTGCGATCATGATCATCATCCTAGCGTTCCTCAACGATATCCCGATCCTGGCCATCGCCTTCGACAATACGAAGGCCGACGAAAAGCCGATTCGCTGGAATATGACGGAGGTGCTGACCGTAGCCACTGTTCTCGGCATCCTCGGGGTCATTTCGAGCTTCGGGATCTTCTATATCGCCGAGGAATATATCCGGCTCTCTCCCGCTGTCGTCCAGAGCTTCGTCTTCCTGAAGCTGGCGGTGGCCGGGCATCTGACCATCTTCGTCACCCGGACCGAGGGACGGTTCTGGCAGAAGCCGTATCCAGCGCCGGTGCTCTTCTGGGCGGCGGTGGCTACCAAGGTGGTGGCGACGCTGTTTGCCGTCTATGGCTGGTTTATCGCCCCGATCGGCTGGAAATATGCGGCGCTGGTCTGGGTTTACGCTTTCGCCTGGTTCCTGGTGAACGACTTTATCAAAATATGGGTGTACAAATACCTGCGCAAAGAGAAGCTCATCTCCTGATAGCGGATGCTCGCTTCTGCTGAAACAGCAACGGCCGTCTCCATTGCCGGAGACGGCCGTTGCGTTATCGTCATCGTCATAGGGGGGGAACCGGTTACGTCCCGGCCACTTCCCGGAGGTCACGGGCGAAGGCGTCGATATCCGCCTCGGTGGTGGCCCAGGAACACATGAACCGGGCGCCGCCAGCGCCGATAAAGGTATAGAAGTGCCAGCCGCGGTTGCGCAAGCCGTCAAGAATCTGCGGCGGCATGTCGGCAAAGACGGCATTCCCCTGGCGGGGGAAGCGGATGGAAATTCCCGGCACTTCCCGCAGCCGGCTTTCCAGCAGCCGGGCGCAGTCGTTGGCGTGGCTGGCGTATCGGAGCCAGGCGCCGCTTTCCAGCATCCCGATCCACGGTGCCGCCAGGAACCGCATCTTCGAAGCCAGTTGTCCCGCCTGTTTGCAACGGTAATCGAATTCGCTCGCCAGCTGGCGGTTGAAGAAGATCACTGCCTCGCCCATCGCCATGCCGTTTTTCGTCCCGCCGAAACAGAGCACGTCGACGCCGGCCTTCCAGGTCACCTCTTTGGGTGGGACCTGCAGGGCAGCCAGGGCATTGGCGAAGCGGGAGCCGTCCATATGGACCCGCAGCGACAGCCGCTTTGCCAGATCACCGATCGCCTGCAGCTCGTCGAGGGAATAGAGCGTGCCGAGTTCGGTGGTCTGGGTGATGCTCAGCACCTTGGGCTTCGGGTAGTGGATATCGCTGCGCCGCTCCACCGTGTGCTGCACGGCGTCGAGATCGATCTTGCCGTTTTCGCCGGGGACCAACAGAATCTTGGTGCCGTTGGAGAAAAATTCCGCGGCGCCGCACTCATCGGTTTCGATGTGGGAGGTCTCGTGGCAGACGATGCTGTGGTAGGACTGGCAGAGAGAGGCGAGGGCCAGGGAGTTGGCGGCGGTGCCGTTGAAGACGAAGAACACCTCGCAGTCCGTTTCGAAAAAGTCCCGCAGCAGGGCGCAGGCCCGTTCCGTCCACGGATCGTCGCCGTAAGAGCAGGCATAGTCGCGATTGGCCGCGGCCATTGCCTCCAGTGCCTCGGGACAGATCCCGGCATAATTGTCGCTGGCGAACTGGTAATGGTGCATAGGTGGCTGGCTGGTGACGTCGATCATGAGGTGACTTTCTCCCGTGGGTGATAGGATCGCTGCGTACCGGGTTGCCGGTCAGGCCGGCGAGGAGAGCTCGGAGGACGATCCGTGCGGAACGAGTTCCGACACGACCATTCCCGCCAGAATCAGCAGCGCGCCGAGATAGCCAATGGTGCCGAGCCGTTCGCCGCCGGCCCAGAAGGCGTAAATTGCCGCGAAAACCGGCTCCATGCAGAAGATCAGTGCCGTCTGGGCGGGGCTCAGGTGCCGCTGCATCGAAGTCTGGACGATGAAGGCGAAGACGGTGGCGAAGAAGGCGCAGATGAGCAGCGCCCAGAGCACTTCCCGGTCCCAGGAAAGGAGCGGCTGGTTCGTCGCCGCGGCGACGCCGAGGCTCAGCAGGCCGACGGTGGCAAGCTGGACGGTGGTCAACCAGTAGACATCGTTGTCCCGGGCATAGCGGCCGGTGAGGATGAGGTGCAGCGAGACGCAAACTGCGCAGATCGCCGCCAGGAGATCGCCGAAATTGAGAACGAGCCGGCCATTGGTGCAGAGCAGGAACAGCCCGGGGACGGCGAGGGTGACGCCCCACTTGACCCCGGGGGTGACGCTGTGGCGAAACAGCAGTGCCCCCAGAAGCGGCACGATGACGACGCTCATGCCGGTGAGGAAGCCGGTGTTCGAGGCGCTGGTGAAACGCAGCGCCACGGTCTGGAAGGCGTAAGAGGCGAAGAGAAAGATGCCGAGCACGATCCCCTGGCGGATCGTCCGCAGCGCGCAGGGCTGCCGCCGGGCCAGGCAGATCGGCAGGATAACGGCGACCGCGAGAGCAAACCGCTGGCCGAGGAAGACAAACACATCCACCCGGGCGATGGCGTTCTTGACGATCGTAAAGGTGATCCCCCAGAAAAAGGTGGTAAGGAGCAGTGCCAATATCGCTTGCAATCGTTTCACGGTCCCCTGCCGTAATCGGTGAGCTGGAAAAATTGGTTGATATTGTTAAACATTTTAGGAACAAAAGTAAACAAAAATGGTTATAACATACTGTCAGTGCAGCAAAAAGAATTGACATCAGGGGAAAATAATCTTAATAGTAGCGTCGTTTAAGCTGCTGTAAAAATGGGTGAATATCTTTAACAAAAAGGGAGGATGTATGAAATTCGTTCAACGTGCCGTGTCGCTGCTCGCGCTGGTCGGCCTCTGCCTGACTGCGGCTGCTCCCCAGGCGGCCCTTGCCGCCGGTGGTCGAACCATTACCGTTGCCACGGATGCGACCTGGCCGCCGATGGAGATGGTGGATGCCAATAAGAAGATTGTCGGTTTTGACATCGATTTCATGAATGCCATCGCCAAGGAAGCCGGCTTCACCGTGAAGTACAAGAATACGGCGTGGGACGGTATCTTCGCCGGGCTCAGCGCCGGCCGCTACGACGCGATCATCTCCTCCGTGACCATTACCCCGGAGCGGCAGAAACAGTATGACTTCTCCGACCCCTATATCAACATCGGGCAGATTCTGGTAGTGCCCAAGACTGAGGGCAGAGTGACCAGGATTGCCGACCTTGTCGGCAAGGCCGTCGGCGCCCAGATCGGCACCACCGGTGCCTTCGCGATCAAGAAGGTCAATGGGGTCGAGCTGAAGAACTACGACGAGATCGGTCTGGCCTTCGAAGATATGGCTGCCGGGCGTATCGCCGGGGTTGTCTGCGACGAGCCGACCGCTGCTCACTACGCCCTGCAGCGGGCGGAATACAAGGCCAAGTTCAAGATCGTCGGCAAGCCGTTCACCTCCGAGTCCTACGGGATCGTGGTCAAGAAGGGCGACAAGGCGCTGGTTGCCCTGCTCAACAAGGGTATCCGGGCCGTCAAGGCGAAGAAGATCGAAGACAAACTGCGGAAGAAGTGGCTTCGGTAAATGACAGCGAACGACAGGACACGGCCTGCCATTGAAGTCGGTGATGGCGCGGCCATCCCGAGCAAGAGCGATATCGGGCTGTTCACCGCGTGGCGCTTTGCCTTCTTCGGTGCACTTGGCCTGATTGTCTATCTCGCGCTTGCCAAACCCGACCCGTATCTCGAGATTCTGAAGTTCATTCCCGACGGTCTCCTTGTCACTTTCAAGGTGACCGTCGGGGCCATCCTCCTTGCCCTGGTGATCGGCCTGGTTGCCGGGCTGGGACGGATTTCATCCAACCGGTTCATCAACGGCGTGGCTTCGCTCTACGTCGAGATCATCCGCGGCATTCCGCTGCTCGTCCAGCTCTTCTACATCTATTACGCCCTCGGCCGGTTCGTCCATGTTCCGGATATGGCCAGCGCCATCATCGCCATGGCCTTCTGCTACGGGGCCTACATGGGAGAGGTGTTCCGGGCGGGAATCCAGTCGATCCCCAAGGGGCAGATGGAAGCGGCCCGCTCGCTCGGCATGACCAAGGGGCAGGCGATGCTGCACGTCATCATCCCCCAGTCGATCAAGGTGGTGCTGCCGCCGATCGGCAACGAGTTCATCGCCCTGCTCAAGGATTCGTCGCTGGTGTCCATCCTGGCGGTGGCGGACGTCCTGCGGCGGGGACGCGAATTCGCCTCGGAGAGTTTCACCTATTTCGAGACCTACACGGTGATCGCCCTCGTCTACCTGATCATCACTCTCTTTTTCTCAAAACTCATCGGCATCATGGAGGAACGGATCAGTGCAGGGCGTTGAGCGCAGCAAAATGGTCGAAGTCCGGAACGTCGTCAAGTATTTTGGCCGGCTGAAGGCCCTGGACGATGTGTCGTTCGATGTCCACGACGGGGAAAAAGTCGTCATCATCGGGCCGAGCGGTTCGGGGAAGAGTACGCTGCTCCGCTCGATCAACAAGCTCGAAGCGATCGACGGCGGCCGGATCGTCGTCGACGGCATCGATCTGTACAGTCAGCAGACCGACATCAACAAGGTGCGGGAAGAGGTGGGCATGGTCTTCCAGTCCTTCAATCTCTTTCCCCACAAGACCGTCCTGGAAAATATCACCCTAGCCCAGCTCATTGTCCGCAAACGCTCGAAGAAGGAGGCCGTCGAGAAAGCAATGATGCTGCTCGGCAAGGTCGGACTGGCGGAAAAGGCCGCGGCCTATCCGGGCAAACTGTCGGGAGGGCAGCAGCAGCGGGTGGCGATTGCCCGCTCGCTTGCCATGGATCCCAAGGTCATGCTGTTCGACGAACCGACGTCGGCACTCGATCCGGAGATGATCGGCGAGGTGCTCGACGTCATGAAGAGCCTGGCGCGAGAGGGGATGACCATGGTGGTCGTCACCCATGAAATGGGCTTTGCCCGCGAGGTGGCGGACCGGGTGATCTTCATGGACTACGGGAAGATCGTCGAGGAAGGGACGCCGGAGCATTTCTTCACCAATCCTTCCCACGAACGGACCAAGCTCTTCCTGAGCCAAATACTCTGAAAAGCTGAATAAAGTGCAACAATGAGGTTGCTTCATCAATGACGAGAGGGGGTGGTTGAGGAACATATTGACTGCCGGTTGTTTCGTTGAATGAAGTTATGCAATTTACACTATTAGTTACACAAAGGAGGAGTAAATGGGCATCAAAAAGAAAACGCTTGCGATCACGGCCGCGGCTGCGCTGACCGTTGCCACGGCGGTTCCCGCCCTGGCGCTGGAAAACGAGTTCCACGGGATGTTCCGCCTGTTGGGAGTCGTGAGCAATTTTGACGGATCGACAACGGGTGAAGGGTTTTATATTCCTGACAACAAAGATAAAAAAGCGCCGACCGCGACCTATTTCGAGCAGCGCGCTCGCCTGATGTACATTGCCAAGGCCAATGATGACTTAAAACTGGTAACGCATTTCGAGATCGATTCCCGCTGGGGTGACAATGCTTATACAACCCTTCGCAATCATGGTGGCGCGATTGGGGCTGATACCGTTAACATTGAAACCAAGAGTGTCTATCTCGATTTTAATGTCCCCAATTCAGGTATTAATGTAAAAGCGGGCATCCAGCCATATAATGATTCGTTTAAGGGAATCCTCTTTGATTCAGATATGGCAGGAGTTCGCGCGTCAAAAACCTTCGGTTCACTTGACACATCTCTTGGTTGGTTTCGTTTTGCCGATATGGGGCAAATCAACAAGACGGCTTGGGACATGATCGCTCTTGACACAAAGTATGCTGTGAGCAAGGACCTCAAGGTCGGGGCCTCATATTACATGATCAATGACGATGGGTCCGAGCAAGACTGGTTGCAAAAAACCAATGCTTGGAATTTTTATATGCAGAAGGGTAACACGAATATTACCCACACTGCTGGCGTTAATGGCGAAGCGACGTTTGGACCCGTTACCGTCGATGGCTTTCTCGTGTACCAGTTTGGTAATCTCGAGGCTCCTGTAAATCGGCATGTGAGTGCGTTTGCCGGTAACGTCGGGGCTCGTGCCCAAGTTGGTCGGGGGACCGCTAGGACCGAATTCCTCTACGTATCGGGAGATAAAGGAGATCAGCAGGGCAGCACGACAAATGCGTTCCAGAGCATCTTCGATGAAAGTGGTTACTACAGCGGCAATATGCAGCTCCTGTTCCGTGACGCCTATGCCATGACGACCGATAATGCATTTGTCTACTCTGCCAATAACCGTGATCAGGGTGTAATCGCCGGCTTCCTCGGGTATGACCTGCCGATTACCTCCAAGCTCTCCGCCAGCGCCAATGCCGGCTTTGCCGCCGTAGCCAAGGAGAACGTCAACAAGCCGGTCAACCTCTCCAGCGGACAGCGCAACAGCAGCAATTACCTCGGCACCGAGCTCAATGCCAGCGTCGACTACAAAGTCTATGACAACATGACCGCCTCCGTGCGCGGTGCCTACGTGATCCTCGGCGATTACTACAAAGGGGTTGCCGCCGGCGGCGAAGATCCCAACAATCCGTACATGACCTCGGTCATGCTCAACTACGCGTTCTAAGCCGATTGTGTCCCGGCAGGGGAGGGAACTCCCCTGCCTTCCTCTCGACCGCTTCATCCCGCAAACAAGAACAGGAGGTTACCACATGAAAAAGCTGGCTCTGTTGGTTATGACTGCCGTTGCATTCTCCGCTGCCGTTCCGGCAATGGCCCAGATGACGAAGGACGAGAAGAATATGTGCCTGCTCGCTTCGAAGAACTGTGCGAACCAGGTTGACAGCATCCAGAAGCGGATCAAGAAAATCCAGATCGAGATCAAAAAGGGGAAAAAGGTCTATTCCGCTGAAGATCTGAAGAAGCTTAACGAGAAGCTGAAAGAAGCCAATGACATTCTCAATACCCTTGAATCCCAGGGCGGCGGCAGGTAATCCTTGTCCGGTGCGCAGCATTTTTTCATCCAAGGAGGAAAGAGATGAAAATTCGTAAAGTTGGTGCTCTGCTGACGACTGCTGCCATGGTTGGTGTGCTGGCGGTCGGTTTTGGCTGCAAGAAGAAGGAAGAAGGGGAAGCTGCCAAGTCTGCCGAAGGGAACACCATCAAGATCGGCTTCCTCGGCGCCCTGACCGGGGACGTTGCCATGTTTGGCAAGCCGACTCTCGACGGGATGAAGCTGGCGGTGGAACAGCTCAACGCGGCGGGTGGGCTCAACGGCAAGAAGTTTGAGATCGTCGAGGCCGATGACCGGGGCGACAAGCAGGAAGGGGCTTCGGTCACCCAAAAGCTGATCAGCCGCGATAACGTCGTCGCCATCGTCGGCGACCCGACCACTGGTATCACCAAGGTTGCCGCTCCCATCGCCCAGAAAGCCGGCGTCGTGCTGATTTCCGCCGGGGCCACCGGGCAGGGCGTTGTCGAGATCGGCGATTGCATCTTCCGCGACACCTTGCTCGACAGCGTGGCGATTCCGGCCCTGATCGACTATTTCTCCAAGGATCTCGGCTATAAGAAAGTGGCCGTGATCACGTCCGACAACAACGACTTCAGCGTCGGCCTCTCCCAGACCTTCCGCGACGCCATCAAGGGGAAAGACATCCAGATCGTTGCCGACGAGAAGGTCAAGGACGGCGATAAGGATTTCAGTGCCCAGATCACCAACATCAAGGCGAAGAAGCCGGATGTCATCTTCTTCTCCGGTTATTACACCGAGGCGGCCCTCATCCTCAAGGAAGCGCGCAAGCAGGGGATGAAGACCAAGATGTTCGGCGGCGACGGCCTCTTCTCGCCGACCTTCATCTCGCTCGGCGGCGATGCGGCGGAAGGCTCGATGGCCTACGTCGGGTTCTCTCCCGAGCAGCCGACGCCGGAAACGGCGAAGTTCATCGACGCCTTCAAGGCTAAGTACGGCGGGAATCTTCCCGGTCTGTTCGACGCCCAGGGGTACGATGCGGTCATGATGCTGGCCGACGCCATGAAACGCGCCAACAGCACCGATCCGGCCAAGTTCAAGGTCGAGCTGGCCAAGACCAAGAACTTCAAGGGCGTTTCCGGGACGATCACGATCCGCGCGAACCGCGAGCCGATCAAGTCGCCGCTGTACCTCCTCGAGGTCAAGGGCGGCAAGTTCGCTCTCAAAGCGAAGATTCCGGTCAAAATGGACTAGAGTGTAACGGAAAAGGCGCCGCCCGTGGGCGGCGCCTTTATTTTCCGCCCGCCGGCTGCTGCCGGCGGGTTTTTTTGTTTTCAGGCCGTGACGCGCCGCTCCATCCGCTCGTTGAACCGCCGGACATGAGCCTTGGCCAGTTCCGCCGCCAGGGCGCGCTGCTGGGTGGCGACCGCCTCGACGATCTGGGCGAGATCCTGGTAGTTTTCGCCGAGCACGGCGGCATTGGTCGGCAGGTAGCTTTCGTAGTACGTGTGAATGTTGTGGTAGACGGTTTTCAATACCGACAGGAAGAGCGGGTTGGCGGAGATTTCCGCCAGAGCCAGGTGCAGTTCTTCGTCGGTCCTGATGAACGGGTCCCAGAACTCCTCCCCTTGGTCGAGATAGCTTTTCGCCCTGCCCAGAAGCTCGCGGAGCCGTTCGATATCCGCGGCCGTGGCCCGTTCCGCCGCCAGGGTCGCCACGATCCCCTCGATCCCCTCGCGGAATTCGGCGAGCTTGCTCAGCGGCACCTTCTGGTAGCGGATGAGCAGCGCCAGGCTCTCGCTCACCTGCTCGGTGGTTACCCCTTTGATCACCGCGCCACCGGCCACTCCGGTCTTGATCTCGATCAGCCCTTTCTGTTCGAGGACGCGCAGCGCCTCGCGCAGCGTCCCCCGGCTGACATTGAACAGTTCTTTCAGCTCCCGTTCCGCCGGCAACTGGTCGCCCGCCTGCAGTTTCCCTTCAACGATCGCCTCCTGAATCTGGTCGACCACATCCTGAAAGATCCTGTTTTGCTTTGCTTTTCGAAACATCAGTGGCTCCTCTCCCGTTGCATCGCGCCGCTCCGGGTCTACAATGGTTGTACCGTTATAGCATCGCGGCTGAGACAATTCAAATCCTAGCAGAATCTGCACCCAAATGCTAATGGTTAAACCATTGACAAGGATCAGGGGCGGTGCTAGGATTGCCCCATCTGAGCCGGTTGGTCCCGGCCCATCACGTCAGCGATGATCGACAAAGGAGCGAGCCATGCAGAACGGTGAATTGAATGCGCGTATTATTGCCCGGGGCAAGGAATTCTTCGGCAGCATTGCCGGGGAGAAGCCGTCCCTTTTCAACAAGGGGGCCTGGATGGGTAAGGTGATGGACTGGAGCATGCAGAACGAAGGCTTCAAGATCCAGATGTTCCGGTTTGTCGACGTCTTTCCGGCGCTGACGAACAGCAGGCTGCTGACGGAGCATATCCGCGAGTACTTCGGCGGCGAGCAGGAGATGCCGGCGGTGCTGTCGTGGGGGGCCAAGGCTGCCGGGATGCTCGGCTCGCTGGGAGGAGCGGTGCTCAACAAGGCGCTGTCGGCCAATATCCAGGAGATGGCCCGCCAGTTCATCGTCGGCGAGACGACGAAGGAAGCGGTCAAGAACCTGGAAAAACTCCGCAAGGACGGCTTTGCCTTCGTGGTTGACGTGCTGGGCGAGGCGACCCTCTCCGAGGAAGAAGCGGAGGCCTACACCACTACCTATCTGGAGCTGATCGAAACCCTGAAAAAGGAGCAGACCGGCTGGAAAGGGCTGGCCGGCAAGGGTGGTGACCCGACCCTCGACTGGGGGCACGCGCCGAAGATCAACGTCGCCGTCAAGCCGACGGCGCTGTTCTGCCTGGCCAACCCGCAGGATTTCGAGGGGTCGGTGGCGGCCATCTACCAGCGTCTCGAGCGGATCTACCGCAAGGTGATGGAGGCGGGCGGCTTCATGTGCATCGACATGGAAGCGTACCGCTTCAAGGACATTACCCTCGAAGTGTTCCGCCGCCTCCGCCGGGCCTATCCCGACTACCCCCATCTCGGCATTGTCCTCCAGGCCTATCTCCGCGATACCGACCGCGATCTCGACGAACTTCTCGACTGGGCCAAGAGCACCAACCTGCCGATTTCGGTCCGGCTGGTCAAAGGGGCCTACTGGGATTACGAAACGGTCCGGGCGAAGCAGAACGGCTGGGAGATCCCGGTCTGGACGATCAAGGCGGAGAGCGATGCCGCCTACGAACGGCTGGCACGGAAGATCCTGGAGAATCATCGGCTCTGCCACTTCGCCTGCGCTTCGCACAACACCCGGACCATCTCCGCGGTGATGGAGATCGCGCGGGAACTGGCGGTCCCCGAGGATCGCTACGAGTTCCAGGTGCTGTACGGCATGGCCGAGCCGGTGCGCAAGGGGATTCTCAAGGTCGCCGGCCGGATTCGGCTCTACTGTCCCTACGGCGACATGGTGCCGGGGATGGGGTACCTGGTCCGGCGGCTGCTGGAAAATACCGCCAATGAATCGTTCCTCCGCCAGAGCTTCGCCGAGGATGCCCAGATCGAGAAGCTCCTGGAAGATCCGGCACTCACCGCCGCCCGGGAGCGGGCCGAACGGGACGCACAACCGAAGCGCACGGCGTCCGGCCCCGGCGGGCTCCCTCCCTTCGTCAACGAGCCGATGGCCGATTTCACCCGCCGCGAGCAGCGCGAGGCATTCCCGCGCGCCATCGCCGGGGTGCGCAAGCAGCTGGGGAAAACCTATCCGCTGTTCATCGGCGGCAGGGACGTGCCGACCGGCGATACCCTGCCAACCGTGAACCCGAGCAACCCCGCAGAGGTCCTGGGAACGATCTGCCAGGCCGGCGTTGCCGAAGTCGGCGGGGCAATTGCGGCCGCCAAGGCGGCTCTGCCGGCGTGGCGCGATACGGAACCGCGGGTGCGCGCCGAGTACCTGCTGAAGGCGGCTGCGGCTGCCCGACGCCGCATCTTCGAGCTGTCCGCCTGGCAGGTGCTGGAGATCGGCAAGCAGTGGGACCAGGCCTATGCGGACGTTGGCGAGGCGATCGACTTCCTGGAGTATTACGCCCGGGAGATGGTGCGCCTCGGCAAGCCGCAGCGGGTCGGCAATGCGCCGGGTGAACTGAACCACTACCTCTATCAGCCGAAGGGGGTGGCGGCGGTCATCGCACCCTGGAACTTCCCGCTGGCCATCAGCATGGGGATGGTATCGGCAGCGATTGTCACCGGTAACTGCGTCGTCTACAAACCGTCGGGGCTGACGTCGATCATCGGCCATCACCTGGTGGAACTGTTTCAGGAAGCGGGGCTGCCGGCCGGCGTCTTCAACTTCACCCCCGGTCGCGGCAGCGTCATGGGCGACTATCTGGTGGATCACCCGGATATCAGCCTGATCGCCTTCACCGGCTCGATGGAGGTGGGGCTGCGGATCATCGAGCGGGCCGCCAAGGTGCACCCCGGCCAGGTCAACGTCAAGAAGATCGTCTGCGAGATGGGGGGCAAGAACGCGATCGTCATCGACGACGATGCGGATCTCGATGAAGCGGTTCCGCACGTTCTCTACTCGGCGTTCGGTTTCCAGGGGCAGAAGTGTTCCGCCTGCTCGCGGGTGATCGTCCTCGATGCGGTCTACGACAAGTTCGTCGAGCGGTTGGTCTCGATGGCCCGGGCCACTACCGTCGGATCGTCGGAAGACCCTGCCCACTACATGGGGGCGGTGGCCGACGACAAGGCGATGAACAGCATCAAGGAGTACATCGAGATCGGCCGGAAAGAGGGGAACGTCCTCTATGAAAGCCCGGTGCCGGCAGGCGGCGGCTACTTTGTGCCGATGACGATCATCGACGGCATTCGGCCCGAACACCGGCTCGCCCAGGAAGAGATCTTCGGCCCGGTGCTGGCGGTAATGCGGGTCAAGGATTTCGACCAGGCGATCGAGTGGGCCAACTCCACCCGCTTCGCCCTGACCGGCGGTGTCTTCAGCCGGAGTCCCGAGCATCTCGAAAAAGCGCGGCGGGAGTTCCGGGTCGGCAACCTCTACCTCAACCGCAACAACACCGGCGCCCTCGTCGAGCGCCAGCCCTTCGGCGGGGCACAGATGTCCGGTGTCGGGACCAAGGCCGGCGGGCCTGATTACCTGCTGCACTTCATGGATCCGCGGGTGGTGACGGAAAACACCATGCGCCGCGGTTTCGCCCCGATCGAGGCGGACGACGACTGGGTCGGCTAGCGTGTGCCGGGAGGGCGGCTGAGCCGATGGTAAGAGAAAAATAATCACCTCGCTGCAACTGGGAGAACGGGCTTGTGGCCCGTTCTCCCAGATTTTGTCTCGCCATACAGAAATTTCACAGAATCAACACAATCCCGATTCTATCGCTTGCACAATCTTCGGCGCCTATGGTATAACGGTCCGACCTATCGAGGTTTAAGCCGTTTCAGCGAGTGTGCGCCGTTTCCCGCCGCAGTTCATGTTCGGCTTCAAAATCCTGCATGCCAATCCGCGCCGCCGCGCCCAGAGGACTCATATATGCTCCTGCAGCAACTCATTAACGGGATTGCCCTCGGCAGCACCTATGCGCTCATTGCCCTCGGCTATACCATGGTTTACGGTATCATTGCCCTGATCAACTTCGCCCACGGGGAGATTTACATGACCGGGGCCTTTGTCGGGCTCTTCATGGTGACGACCCTGAAGGCCAATATCTTCGTAGCCATGGCGGCCGCCATGATTTTCTGCATGGCCATGGGGGTGGTGATGGAATTCGTCGCTTACCGGCCGCTGCGCAAGTCGTCGCGCCTGTCGGCGCTGATCTCGGCCATCGGGGTTTCCATCTTCCTCCAGACCCTGGCGCTGATGGTGTTCGGCGCCGACGCCAAGGGGTATCCTGACGAGGTGTTTCCGATTCGACAGCTGCATCTGGGTTCAGCGGAGATCTCGACGCTGCAGCTTTTGATCATCGGGGTTTCCGCCGTGCTGATGATCGGCCTCGAATTCATCGTCCGGAAAACCAAGATCGGCAAAGCGATGCGGGCCACCTCGGAAGATTACAATACCGCGGCCTTGATGGGGATCAACGTCAACCGGATCATCTCGTTCACGTTCGCTCTCGGCTCGGCGTTGGCGGCAGCCGGCGGCGTGCTGGTCGGCATCCTGTTCAATGCGGTCAGCTTCAACATGGGGCTGATGGCCGGCCTCAAAGCCTTTGCCGCTGCGGTCCTCGGCGGGATCGGCTCCATTCCCGGCGCCATGCTCGGTGGCCTGCTCCTCGGCGTGGCTGAGGTCCTCGGCGTCGCAGCCGGCTATTCCTCGTACCGGGATGCCATCGCCTTTGCCATCCTGGTCCTTGTCCTGCTGGTGAAGCCAACGGGGCTCCTCGGTCAGAAAATCCACAAAAAGGTGTAAGCGCTTATGGCAGAAGCCCTGAATAACCTGGTCCAGTTGATGGACCCCTATTTGCTCCAGATCCTGGTCAATATCGGCATTGCCATCATCTTGGCACTGGGACTGAACATCATCACCGGGATCACCGGCCAACTGTCGCTGGGTCACGCCGCATTCATGAGTGTCGGGGCTTTTGCCAGTGCCATAATCACCATTCGCTTCAATATTCCTTTCGGTCTGAACCTGCTCCTTTCGGGGCTGATGGCAGCGATCGTCGGTGCGGCGATCGGCTTTCCGATCCTTCGCCTTACCGGTGATTATCTGGCGATCTGCACGCTTGGCTTTGCCGAAATCGTCAAGGTGGTGTTTCTTAACATGGATATCACCAACAAGGCGCTCGGCCTGACCGTTCCAACCCCGAAATCGCCCATCCCGATGCCGATCTATGTCTGGCTGGTCGCCATCATTGCTATTATTTTCTCTTCCTTCATGAAAGACTCACGCTTTGGCCGGGCACTCAAGGCGATCCGCGACGATGAAATCGCCGCCGAAGCGATGGGAATCAATATCACCCGCTACAAGATCGAGTCATTTGCCCTCGGGGCTTTCATGGCCGGGGTTGGCGGCGGGCTCTACGCCCACTTCATCAATTACATCAATCCATCCGATTTCGGTTTCCTCAAGTCGGTCGACATGCTGAGCATGGTGGTGCTGGGCGGCCTTGGCAGCATTGCCGGGACGGTGGTCGGTGCCTCGATCCTTGCCGCCGCCCCCGAATTCCTCCGTTTCATGTCTGAATACCGGATGCTCGTCTATGGCGGCCTGCTGGTCTTCCTGATGGTCTTCCGGCCCAACGGGCTCCTTGGCGGCGTAAACTTCACCGACTTGGTGCTGCGCAGTCTGGGACGGAAACCGGCCATCGCCGAAGTCCGGGAAAAACAAACCTAACCTTCAATTCATTTACGGGATAGACCAATGTCGCTTCTCAAACTCGATAACGTAACGATTCGCTTTGGCGGGCTCGTGGCCGTCGATGGGGTCGACCTGACCGTCGAACGGGGCGAAATCCTCGCCCTGATCGGTCCCAACGGGGCGGGCAAGAGCACCATCTTCAACCTGATCACCGGTATCTATGCCCCGACGGAGGGGAGCATCTCATTCAACGGCCGCCCGATCAGCGGCAACAAGCCATACCATATCGCCGCGGCCGGGATTGGCCGCACCTTCCAGAATATCCGCCTCTTTACCGAACTGTCGGTGCTCGAAAACGTCCTGATCGGCGCCCACAAGCTGGGGAAATGGGATCTGGCAGGCTCGATTATGAAGCTGGCGCCGTGGGTGCGGAAAGAAGAAGGAGCCCTTGCCGAATGGGCCATCGAGTGTCTCAAGCAGGTCGACCTGGCCCATCGGGCCTACGAGCTGGCGGTCAACCTCCCCTATGGCGAGCAGCGGCGTTTGGAGATCGCCAGGGCGCTGGCGCTGAAACCGGACCTGATCCTGCTTGATGAACCGGCCGCCGGGATGAATCCCCAGGAGAAGCAGGTGCTACTTGAGATGGTCCTGAAGATCCGGGCGGCGGGGATCACCGTCTTCCTCGTGGAGCATGACATGAAATTCGTCATGGGCCTTTCCGACCGGATCGCAGTCCTCGATTACGGGGTAAAAATCGCCGAAGGGAAGCCGGAAGAGATCCGGACCAATCCCCAGGTTATCGAAGCCTATCTCGGCAAGGGCGCCGTGCACTGAGATCGGGCTGCCGGTCCGCTAGAGAAGGTCCCCTGCTGCAGCACAAAGGATGAAACATGCTTGAAATTGAGAACCTGTCCGTTAACTACAAAGCGATCAAAGCGCTGCTCAATATCTCCTGTCGGGTCGATCAGGGCGAGATCGTTGCCTTGATCGGTGCCAATGGCGCCGGGAAGACCACGACCCTCAACGCCATCTCGGGGATCGTGCCGCCGGCTGCCGGCAAAATTTCCTTTGAGGGTGAAGAAATCACCCGCATGTCCCCGCACAAGATCGTCATGAAAGGGATCAGTCAGGTCCCCGAAGGAAGACGGGTTTTCGCTAAGATGAGTGTGCTCGAAAACCTGGAGATGGGCGCCTATATCAGAAGCGACAAGAAGGGCATTGTCGCCGAGATCGACCGGATTTTCCAGCTGTTTCCCCGACTGGCCGAACGGCGCAAGCAGCTCGCCAAGACACTCTCCGGAGGGGAGCAGCAGATGCTGGCGATGGGGCGAGCGCTGATGTCGCGGCCGCGGCTGATTCTCCTCGACGAGCCATCGATGGGGCTGGCGCCGATGCTGGTGGAAAAAATTTTCGAAATAATTCAGGAAATCAACCGGGAGGGGACGACGGTGATGCTCGTGGAGCAGAATGCCCACATGGCCCTCTCCATCGCTCACCGTGCCTACGTGCTGGAAACCGGCGAGGTGGTGCTGCAGGGGCCAGCTGCCGAACTGGCCGCCAATCCCGAAGTCCGGAAGGCTTACCTCGGCGAATAGTCCGCCTGTGCACGCCGCTTCGCCCTAGCGGCCGGAGCTGGATGGTGTCCGAAAGAATTGACCTATGGCGCAACACGAAGCTCAACCCATTATCAACCCCTATCTGGCTGTCCTGATAGGGGTTTTTGCTGTCTCGTTCTCGGCGCTGTTTGTCCGGCTGTGCGGTGCGCCATCGATGATGATCGCCACCTACCGGCTATTGTTTACCTTTCTGCTCCTGGCGCCGTTGACCTTTTACGAGCAGTTCGGCGGCGTTCGGCGGATGAGCCGGCGCCAGCTCTGGATGGCGGGCCTGAGCGGCGTTTTTCTTGCCTTCCACTTCGTTACCTGGTTCATTTCCCTCAAATATACCAGCGTTGCCAGTTCGGTGGTGATCGTCACCATCCAGCCGGTATTCGTCGTTATCGGTTCCTGGCTGTTCTTTGGCGAGAAAATTTCCCGTCTGGCGGCCATCGGCGGGGTTTTGGCACTGTTGGGCAGCGTCGTGATCGGGGCGGGGGATTTTCGGGTCGGACGGGAAGCGTTCCTTGGCGACCTGCTGGCCCTGGTCGCTGCCGTCCTGGTTTCGGGCTACCTGCTGATCGGCCGGCGGTTGCGCGGCAGTGTCGATCTCACCGGCTATACCTTCACAGCCTACGGCATGAGTGCGTTGGTCCTGATTGTGGCCAGCATGGTGGCCCGGGTACCGTTCCACCCGTATCCGTGGCGCGACTGGGTGCTGATGTTTGCCCTCGCCGCCGTTTGCACCGTGCTCGGCCATACGGTTTTTAACTGGGCGCTCCGTTACATCCAGGCCTCGGTTGTTTCCGTCAGCATCCTCGGCGAGCCGATAGGCGCAATTGTCTGGGCAGCACTCTTCCTGCACGAAAATCCTACCGTCCGCCAGATGATCGGCGGCACCCTGATCTTTGCCGGACTCTACATCTTCACCCGGGTGGCGGCCAGGCAGCTCGAATGAGTGCGACCGATGCCGCTCTTGATGGCAGGGACCGGGCGCTGTAGCAGTGTGACGGCAGACACGTGGCCATGAATGAAGATAACGACGGAGGTTCCGAACTCCAGTGCTGCGATTCCTCATCATCGCGTTAATGTTGTTCGCTGTCGGACCGGAGACGGTGTTTGCCGCGGCGGGAACGCAGGTCAGCTACCTTGCCGGACCGGCATTTGTCCGCTATGAGAACGTGGATGAATGGGTTGCCGCGGAACAGGGCATGCCGGTTACCGAAGGTGACGAGCTGAGGACCGGCGAAGGGGGACGGCTCGAGCTGCTTTTGCCCGGCGGCTCACTGGCCCGGGTCGATCAGTTCAGCAGTTTCGACATGATCGCCCTCGATCCGGACCTTGCGTCATTTTACTTGGCGGCTGGCGACATCTACATGCAGTTTGCCGGGGGCAAGCGGGCGACGATGGAGGTGGAAACCCCCGTTGCCGAACTTCGAGCCGGGGTTGGCAGCACTTTTGGTGTGTGGCAGGACGACGACGGCGAATCGCTGCAGGTGCGGGTCGTGCACGGCGTGATTTCCGTGACGGTCGCCGGCCGACGGTGGACGGTCGAGCCCGGGCAAAAGCTGTTGGTAAAGGGGCGTGAAGTGAAGATCGTGCCGTCAGATCCGCCCAGTGCCTGGGAACAATGGAATGACGATCGCGATCAGCAGGGCCGCAGCGGGCGGTGAGGCAAAGTCGCGGATTGTTTGACAGTGCCGTGTTGTCTGCTAACCTGTTAAAAAAGCGTCTGTTCCGGGAGCTCAGCCAAGGAGGTGATGCAGATGCTGGTTCGCGTCAGATATCACGATAATACCTATGACATGGTGAAGCCGTGGCGCCTGCAGGAGTTTATCGCCGCCGGGAAAGTGCAGTCATTTTACCGGTCCGACGGTTGGGTCGTTGTTGGCCGTGATCCGTTGCGGCGGGGGGCCGGCCGCAGCTATACCGGTCCCGAGCGGCGGAAGCGGGAAAACAATGTCTACCGGGCCGCAGTCTAGGCGACGCGTGTCCCTCGGGCAACAGCGGAGTAACCCCATGGAGGAAGAGCAGTTTACGGTCGAATTGCAGAAGGAACTGGATGCGGTGCGCGAACAATTTCTTGCCCAGGCTCCCGGTGAAGTGGCCGAAACGTTGCGTCGATCGGCAGACGAACTGCTCCGCTCGGGAATTCTCGACCACTCTCTCAAGGTTGGGGCGCAGGTAACGGATTTTTTGCTGCCCAATGCGGTGGGAAAAGAGGTGAGCCTCGGGTCGGTCACTGCCCGTGGCAGTGCAATCGTCGCTTTTTATCGCGGCGGCTGGTGACCGTATTGCAGCCTGCAGTTGCGGGCTTATCAACAAATGTTGCCCCGGTTCCGGGAACTGGGCGCCGAACTACTTGCCATCTCGCCGCAAACTCCCGATAAATCACAGGCGACCCTGCTGAAAAATTTTTTGCAATATGAAGTGTTGAGCGACGTGGGGAATCGGGTCGCCAGGAAGTTCGGCCTCGTTTACGCGCTCGGCGAAGAGCTTCGCCGGGTGTATCACCGGCTGGGGGTCGATCTTGCCGACTATAACGGGGATGGCACCTGGGAGCTTCCCCTCCCGGGGACATTCGTCGTTGACCGGACGATGACCGTCCGTCTTGCCTTCGTCGAAGTTGACTACACGAAACGGCTGGAACCAACCGCAATTCTGCAAACGTTGGAAAAAATCCGCTTGGGTGAAAATCCGGAGTGAAGGAGACGGTTGCCGCTTGGCCGGGACAGCCGGGCACTGTCCTGACCAAGCGGCGAAGGGAAGGGAATTAGGCGGCGGCCGTTGATTCTTTGTCGATAATGTCGATGATTTCGCGGTAAATGGCGATCATGACGCCGATATCACGCCACTTCTTTGCCACCATTCGCAACAGTGCCCAAGCATGAACCAACGTGCCGGAGAAGATGAAAATCCCCGCCAGCCGGCTCCCCTCGTCACCCATCATGTAACACGAAACGACCCCGACCGTAATCATGGAGGCAAACCAGGCAAGTTCCGGCCCTTTGAAGGGATTTTCCATCACTTTGAGAAAATCGATGTAGTAACGGGAGAGCCCTCTGACTTTGCGCATGAAATCGCCTAGCTCATCGCCCGCATATTTCAGATATGCATAGGAGAGAAAACGATCAGCTGCCGACTTGCGGCTGGCTTTCATCCGTTCGTTGACGTACTTGTCGATCGCCTCGTCAATTTGTCGTGTGTCCATGGTCGATTCCCCGCAGCCGCATTCCCCATCGCTTTCCGGAGCAGGCAGGTATACTGGCGAAGTGACCGGGAATGGCAAGACATCCTGCCTCTGCTTCAATTTCATACATGAAGCGTGCCATACAAAAACCACCGACATCACCATGGAAGTCGCCCTGTGCTGCATGCTTGCCGGAGCGCTTTCCTATCTGTATATAATTCTACTACAGTTGACGTAAAGTGGGGCAAGAGAAGAATTTATTCGGACCAGCGTTGCACTTTTGCCACAGTCCACTGTTGCAGAATGGGTCGCTGATGATGCATTTTGCGGCATTACCTTGTTTTGCAGCAATGCGAATCGATCATGGCATCTTTCGACGGAATGCGAATGGAATGCGTCATCAGGTGGCTGGCAGGGGGGAACCCCACGATGAGGAGCGGCGCGCTCATCGCGGGGCTTGATTCGACGGCGTGATTGCTAGTTGAAAAACACCCTGAAGCCAAACGTGCCGGCGAAGCCGCTCGGGTCGAAGTGGCCACTGCCGTCCGGGCCGTTGATGTCTACCTGTGGTGCAATCACGGCCCGCATTTCGGCGTTGAGGACCAGCTGTTTGGTCAGAAAATAGTCGATCCCGCCGCAGATGTGGGCCCCGACGGTAGTGTCGACGTCAACGTTGGTGCCGTTTGGCCGCTTGTAATCGTTGATGAGGATGTCGAGGCCGCCGCCGGCATAGGGAACTAGCACGGGCTGCGGGATGAGAAAACGGTATTGGGCGCCGAGCGCCACGTTGACGATCTCGAAATCGCCTTCGTCTGCATCGCTCACCCGGTTGGCGCCGAATTCGGTATGGGTAACCTCGATTTCGGCGGCAAGGTTGTCGGTAATGCCGTAAATGAGCCCGCCACCGCCCAGAAAGCCGGCGTCAGTTTCCAGTTTGTAATCGTTGTAGTCGCTGTCGGTCGGCAGATAAAAACCGATCCGGCCGGTAACGCCGAGCCGTCCCTTGATGCTGTCCGCCAGAGCGGTCGTTCCGGTCAGGGCCAGCAGTAAAAGTGCGCCGATAACGCCCATTGCCTTGGTCATCCTGTTGCCTCCTTGCAAATGAGTTTGAATGCCGTCTTGGTCAAGCCAGCTCAATGACGGCCTTTACCGCCTTCTCAATGCCTTCCGCCGCTTCGGAAATCCGGTTGGCCAGCATGTATGCCGGGGTAGTGACGATCTTGTTCTCCCGATCGACGACGAATTCGCGCACCGGGCAATTTACATGCTCGCTGCCGGTTCCGGTAATGGCTGCCGCAGTCCCGCTGTCGGTGCCAATGGTCACTTTCGGCCGGAAATCGCGGCCGAGGGTAGCGGCGATGAGCGCCGGCGCGATGCAGATGGCGCCGATCGGTTTTCGGGCGCCGGCGATTTCCCTGATCAGGCGTGCCACTTCGGGGTGAATCGTGGCGTCGGCGCCCTTTTCCGCAAAATTGCACAGGTTCTTTGCGGCGCCATACCCCCCGGGAAAGATGAGCGCATCGAGCTCGGCGGCCGAGACTTCCTTGATGTCACGTATCTTGCCGCGGGCTATCCGCGCCGATTCGACAAGGGTGTTGCGGGTCGCTCCCGTCTCCTGGGAGGTTAGGTGGTTGACTTCGCGAAACGCCATGTCGGGGGCCATGCAGACGGCTTCCGCGCCAAGCCGGTCGATAGCCAGCAGGGTCAGGACCGCCTCGTGGATTTCGCTGCCGTCATAGACGCCACAGCCGGAAAGAACAACGCCGATTTTTTTCATATGTTCCTCCTTATGGTTTCTTGCGCGGACGGGGGTGACAGTAAGAACGGGTCGAACAGGGATAATGCAGGATCTGGGAATGAAACGGTGCTAATTGTAAACACTCTTCCCCTCTTCTGCAAGGGCGATTTTGACCGATTCATCATACGGGGTGAGCGGAAAGGGGAACAGTTCCCTAATCCGGTTTTCCCGGCAGACTACTTCGTTCCTTAACCCTTCGATGAGTGGCATGGAGATGGAGGGCTTCACCGGGGTAACCAGCCCCACCCAGTAGGAGGAAAGCTTCGGGGTGAGCACTGGTACCGGGATGAGCAAGAGCGGCCGGTTTACGATCCGGGCGAACCGCTCCATCATCAAGCGGTAAGTGAGGATTTCCGGACCGCCGATATCGAAAGTTTGCCCGGCGGTTCGTTCGTCGGCGAGGCACCCGACCAGATAGCTGATGACGTCGTTGACGGCGATCGGCTGGCAGCGCGTCTCGACCCAGCGGGGGGTGATCATCAGTGGCAGCCGTTCGACAAGGGCCCTGATCATCTCGAAGGAAGCGCCGCCGGCACCTATGATGATGGCAGCGCGAAGAAACGTCGTCTGGAAAGAGCCGCGGCTGATAATGCGGGCAACCTCGAGGCGGCTGGCCAGATGCTCCGACAGCCGGCCGCCGGTTTCGCCGAGCCCGCCCAGGTAGATGACCCGGCGGAGGTGACTTTTCCCGGCCGCCGTCACGAAGTTCTCCGCAGCCTGCCGGTCGCGCCGCTCAAAGCCGGCCCGGCCACCGCCCATCGAGTGGACGAGATAATAGGCGGTATCGATATCGGTAAAGGCTGTCCGGATACTGCCGGGTTCGAGGAGGTCGCCGACATGCCGTTCGACCCCCGGGGGGAGCGGTGCCGCTTCGCTGCGAACCAGGCAGCGGAGCCGGTGGCCAGAGGCCAGCAGGCTTGTGACGAGCCGTTTGCCGATGAAGCCGGTAGCGCCGGTGACCAGGATAGTTGCCGTGCCGGAAGTCATCTGTTCCCCCTGTGTGACGGCATGCTGGCCGGTGAGTTGTGACCTCTCCCGAGGAAGACAAGGGCAGTTGGCTGTGGTATCGTTGGCGAAAGGGGTAACGATGAGTGTCGAGCCAGCCGATAGTGCCAGTGAAATTGCCTGCCAGCAGGTGCTTCTGGCAGACGCCTCGGTCTTTTCCGTGCAGGAGATGACGGTGCCAGCGCGCTATGCCGTGGCCGTTGATCCAGACTATTTGCTGGCGCGTTATCTGGAGTATATCAGAGTGTTCACCCTTTCGCTGATCAGGCCCCGGCTGACGGCCGAAGGGCTCGAGTTCCGTCTGCTCGGGAGCTCGCTCAGCCTGATTCGCTTCACGGCCCCGCAACGGACCGGCGGGGCGGAAAAATCCGTACTGGAGCTGGCCATCTGCGGCGGTGTGCTGGTACAGTCGGCGCAGTGCACGCGTGGTAAGCTGTCGTTTGCCGTTGAACGGACGAGCGAAGGGAGCCGCCTGCGTCTCCGGCTCGCCGATTACTGCCCGTTGTTGCTTGGCGGGTCCCGGCCGTCACGAGTGCGAAAATGGCTGTACCGCTTTACCCAGGCATATCTCCACCGGGTGGTCACCGTCCGGTTCCTGCAGCGGCTTTTCCGGGAACTGACCGGCGGCCGCCGCTGTGTCCGGGTCGTCCGGCTTCATCTTCTTGAAGGGGAGGATATCTAGGCTATCGGCCGGGCAGCGTTGTGCCGATCCTTGCCCTGTTACCGATCACCGCGCGGGACAAAACAGCCCGTTCTAGAATCGGCGACAGCCGTTCAGCATGCCGGGCTTTCCCTGCTCTCCAATGGTTGCATTCCGGTCTTCCCATGGTACAGTTTAGTAAAAAGATCAATAACCGCAAGGAGATAGGCCATGAAAGAACGTGAACGGGTAGGAGTCTGCGAGCGGACGGAACATAAGGAAGAACGGGTGAGGATCAGAAATCGGTTGACTGGGGAAATCGGCTATTCGTTCGGTTGTACGGAGGAAGGCGGCACGATCCAGGTCGAACTGGAGGACGGCCAGCTGGACAGCTGGGTGGCAACTGACTGTGAAGAACTGACGGCTTAGGATCGCGGCGTGGAAGAGCGCAAATCCAAGCGAATGGCGATGGCAGTCGGCTGTTGGCTGGTAGAGGTCGACGGTGCAACTTGCGTGTACACCTTTGACCTCTCCGAAGGGGGGGTCGCGGTAATCACGGAAGATCCTTTTCCGGTGGGGCAGGTATTGACGCTCCAGTTTTATACGCCCCAGTCGGCCAGTGCCGTCACCCTGGAGGCCGAGGTGGTTTGGAGCAGGCTGGAGCCCGAAGGGGGAATGGGGCTCAAATTCATTAATTTGGACGAGGGAAAGCGCGCGCTCGTCCAGGAATTCAGCCGCCTTCTTGAGCGGCAGAAAAAGACGATGCCTTAGCGTCCGTGGTGCTGCCCCGCCTTGTTCCCGGCGAGGCAGCCGAACATTCAGTCGCGGGTGTAAAGAACTGCCACCGCTGTTGCCCGCTGCTCGCCTACCGAGACGTAGCCGTGCGGCTCGGAGGAGTCGTAATAGATGCTGTCTCCTGCGAGAAGCTGCATGATTTCGGTGCCATAATGGAATTCCAGCTCCCCTTCGAGAAGATAGATGAATTCGTAACCGTCATGACGGTAGAAGAAACTGTCATCCCACTCGTGTAGTTCAAATTCGACGAGAAACGGCTCCATCGGTTTGTGACGCATGCCGGGGGCGAGCGACCGGTAAAGGTAGCCGTGGGGGGCATCGTTGCCGGAGCGTCGGCGGCTGGGCGTCTGTTGCGATGCCCGGGTGAGGACCAGCTTCTGTTGGTCCTCTTCTTCCTCGAAAAAGTAATGAATCCCCACACCGAGTCCTTTGGATATCTTGAGCAGGGTGGCGATCGGGGGAGTCACCTGATCGTTTTCGATCTGGGAGAGCAGCGGTTTGGAGAGCCCCGACAGTTCCGACAATTCCTGGAGGGTCAGCCGCCGTTCCTGGCGGAGTTTTCTGATTTTTTCGCCGAGCCGCAACTCTTTGATCTGGGACTTGATGTCGTTCACTATGGCCTCCTCTCTGCTGAGCCCGTTATATGCAATCCGGCTTGGTGCGTCAAGTGCTAATCGCGCGGGGCGGATGGCCGGATTGGTGGGCATCCGGCGCAGATCCTCGTCGGCGGCCGGCATGGAAAGGACGTTGACATCGGGAGGGAATTTCGCTAACCTTTCAACGACTTAAATCCATTCTGGCCGTTCCGTGAGGATTTTCGATGTCCGTGCGTCGCTTCGTCTGTCTGCTGTTGCTCGTTCTTACCGCTGCCAGCGGCTGCCAGAAAAAGGAAGAGAAGCTCTATTACGAAACCGGCAGAGCCGAGGCGCCCGTCAAAAATGTTCCCAAGGACATCCTGGCAACCCAGCAGGCCTTCGTGGAATTGGTCAAAAACGTCAATCCGGCGGTGGTCAATATCTCGACCATCAGCAAAAAGAAACTTGAGCAGCCGTTTTTCGAATTCTCTCCCCTGTTCGACGATTTTTTCGGCAACCGCCCCCGTTACCGCCGTGAGCGGAGCCTCGGCTCCGGCTTCATCATCAATCCGGAAGGGTATATTGTCACCAACGACCATGTGGTACGCGACGCCGAAAGCATCAAGGTCAAGCTCTCCAATGAGACCGTCTATGACGGCCGGGTAGTTGGCGGCGATCCCAAATCGGATATCGCCATCATCAAGATCAGCAGCAAGGAGAAACTCCCGGTGGCGGTCCTCGGCGATTCCGACAAGCTACAGGTTGGCCAGTGGGCCATTGCCATCGGCAACCCGTTCGGCCTCGACCGGACGGTGACCGTCGGGGTCGTTTCGGCCACCGGTCGCTCCAACATGGGGATCGAGGCCTATGAAGATTTTATCCAGACCGATGCCTCGATCAATCCCGGCAATTCCGGCGGGCCGCTCCTGAATGTCTACGGCGAGGTGATCGGCATCAATACGGCGATCGTTGCTGCTGGCCAGGGGATCGGTTTTGCCATCCCGATCAATATGGCCAAACAGGTGATCACCCAGCTGATTACCAAGGGGCGGGTAACCCGGGGTTGGCTGGGGGTGAGTATCCAACCGGTGACCGAGGAACTGGCCCGGCAGTTCGGGCTGAACAGGCCGCGGGGTGTCCTGGTGAGTGACGTCATGGAGGGGAGTCCGGCTGCCCGGGGCGGGATACGGCAGGGGGACATTATCCTGACTTTCGCCGGCAAGGAGATCAAGGATGCCCGCCAGCTGCAGCGGGTGGTTGCCGATACCCCGCCGGGCCAGAAAGTGGCGCTGGCCGTATTCCGCGAGGGGCGGGAGGTGACGCTGACCATTACCACCGCCAATGCGGACAGCAGTGCGGCGCGGCAGGCCCGTCCCGAGGGGGGGGAGGTCGATTCCTTCGGCCTGATGGTCGAGAACCTTCCCCGCGAGTTGCGGCAACGGGGGGTGACCGGCGTGGTCGTGACCGATGTCGACGAAGACGGGGTGGCGGCCGAGGCCGGCATCCAGCGGGGCGACGTGGTGATGGCCGTTAACCGGAAACGGGTCGCCAACCTGAACGAATATTCCCGGGCCATGAGCGATGCCGCACAGCGCGGCATGGCCCTTCTGCTGGTGCGGCGGGATGATGCCAGCATCTACTTCTCGCTCCGGCTGCGCTAGGCCGGCTGCTCCGTTCCGCAGAAGCGGGGACGGACTATTTATCCAGGGGAATTCCATGAGCCTTATCGCCAATGCAGACCAAGCAAAGCGTCTCGCCCGAGCCATCATTTCGGATATTGCCATCTACAACCGGGAAAAGGTCGAGCAGGGGATCAAGGGTGACAGCATTTTCGAGCTGCTGGCCGAGGAGATCGAAGAAGGCCGGCAGCATTTCGTCTCCCGGGTGACCCCGGACCTGGCGACGACGAGGATCTTCGACATCGCTCTGGTCGACGTGCTGATCAAGCGGGCAGGGAAAATCGAATCCGCCATCTGGTAGCGGACAACTCACGGCGGTTTGCGGAGGCAAGGCGCGATTATCGGTCGCGCCTTTGCCGTTTTGGAGAGCTATGGAGTCACATTTTACCGTGACGGTTCCGGCGGAGGGTGAACCGGAACGTCTTGACCAGTTTATCGTTCGCAGCCTCGACGGGCTTACTCGCTCGGCGGTCCAGCGCCTGATCGATGACGGCCGGGTGACGGTTAACGGCATCGTCGAGAAGGCATCATTGAAACTCAAGGGGGGGGAAGTGGTCGCGGTCGAAGTGCCGCCGCCGGCCCCGGCGGTCCCCCAGGCCGAGGAGATTCCCCTCGATATCCTGTACGAGGATGGCGACGTGGTGGTTGTCAACAAGCCGGCGGGGATGGTGGTGCATCCGGGAGCCGGCAATCCGGGCGGTACCCTGGTCAACGCCTTGCTTGGCCACTGTCGCGACCTATCGGGGATCGGCGGCGAGATTCGCCCCGGCATTGTCCACCGGATCGACAAGGATACTTCCGGCGTGTTGGTGGTGGCGAAGAACGACCGCGCCCACGACGGGCTGGCCCGCCAGTTCCACGACCATACGATCAAACGGATTTATCTGGCACTGGTGTTTGGATCGCCACGGGAGGACAAGGGCCGGGTCGAGGGGGCCATCGGCCGGCATCCGACCGATCGGCTGCGGATGTCCGGGAAAGCCCGCCATGGCAAACGGGCGGTGACCCACTGGAAAGTGCTGGCCCGCTATCCGGGGCTCAGTCTCCTCCAGCTTCGGCTGGAGACGGGCCGGACCCACCAGATCCGCGTCCATATGGCCGAGTCGGGGCATCCCCTGGTGGGGGACGAACTTTACGGTGGCGGCGGCCGGCTTGCCAACCTGCGCGATCCGGTGCTGCGCAAACTGATCCGCGAACTGGGCCGTCAGGCCCTGCATGCCAAGACCCTTGGCTTCGTGCACCCGGTGACCGCCGACTATCTGGAGTTCGACACTCCCCTCCCCGACGACCTGCAGCGCATTATCGACTATCTGGAATCGGTGGCGGGCGGCTGACTGCCGGCGTTTCCGTTCCCGACAGAGTTATCTAGCCCCTAAAGGAGTTTGCAGATGGAAATGAAACGTATCGACAAGATCCATTACCTGGAGTCCGGCCTGCTGGCCGGGGCCGGGGTTGCCGTACACGGCTTCACCACCCGCCACGAAGGGGTCTCGCGTCCCCCCTACAATTCGCTCAACCTGGGAACCAATACCCTCGACCCCTCCTACAACGTCGAGGGAAACCGGAGTCTCCTGACCCGGGCCTTTGCCACCGGCCTGGAACGGCTGGTGACGGTCAACCAGGTCCACGGCACCGATCTTCTGGTCCTCGATGCGGCCAACCCGGATTACAGCTACTTCCAGAAACTGGAGGCCGACGGGATCATCACCAACCAGCCGGGGGTAATGGTCGGGGTCTGTGTCGCCGACTGCGTGCCGGTCCTGCTGCTCGATCCGGTCCGGCGGGTAGTGGCGGCTCTCCACGCCGGCTGGAAGGGGACGGCGGCCGGCATCTGCCGGAAGGGGGTGGAGGCGCTGGTCGGCGTTTTCGGCTCCGAACCGCGGCAGATTCTGGCAGCCGTGGGCCCGGCGATCGGTGGCTGCTGTTACGAAGTGGACGCTCCGGTCGTTGAGGCCTTTCGCCGGACGGAAAACGGCTGGGGCGACTTCGCCCGCGAAACCGGCGCCGGCAAATGGCAGCTGGATCTGGCTGCCGCCAACGTCCGCCAGCTCGTCGAGTCGGGCGTTGCCGAGGCGAATATCGAAGCGAGCGGGCTCTGTGTCAGTTGTACGCCGGAGTCGTTCTTTTCCTACCGGCGCGACGGGGGCGAGACCGGCAGGCAGATGGGCTTCATCATGTTGAAGCCGTAGCCGCGGCGCCGGGCAGACACTCGCGCTGAGAGGAACCTGATGAAGCTGACCGTTTCCGAACTGATTCGTTCCGTGCATTTCCCGCCCATTTCCGAGGTCAGGGGGTGGCTCGCCGACCGTGCCCCCGATCCGGAGCGGCCGCTGATCGATCTTTGCCAAGCGGTTCCCGACTATCCGCCGGCCCGCCAGCTGACCGACTACCTGGCGACTCTCCTCGACGAGCCGACACTCGCCAGATATTCGCCCGACGAAGGGCTGGCGGAGGTGCGCGAGGCGATCTCCGCCCGCTATGCCCGGGTCTACGGCGCCGCGCCCGAACCGGACCGACTCTGTCTGACGATCGGCGCCAGTCAGGCGTTCTGGTTGGCCATGGTCACCCTCTGTCGGGCCGGCGACGAGGTGATCGTCCAGACGCCGTACTATTTCGATCATCCGATGGCCCTGGAAATGCTCGGCATCAGGGGGGTCTACGTCCCCTTCGACGAGGCTGCCGGCGGTCTCCCTTCGCCGGAGGCGATCGCCCGGCTCATCACCCCCCGGACCCGGGCCATCCTCCTCGTGACGCCGAGTAATCCCACTGGCGTCGTCACGCCGCCGGACATCATCCACCAGCTCTACCGGCTGGCGCAGCGCCACGGCATCGCCCTGGTGCTCGACGAGACCTATGCCGACTTCATCCCGGGCGGAGCGCCCCCTCACGAGCTCTTTGCCGATCCGGAGTGGGGGGATAATTTCGTCCACTTCAGCTCCTTCGGCAAGACGTATGCTCTCACCGGCTACCGTGCCGGGCTGCTGGCCGGCTCGCGGGAATTCATCCACCATGCGCTCAAGGCCCAGGATACGATGGCGGTCTGCCAGCCGCGGATCACCCAGCATGCCGTGCTCTACGGGACCCGCTACCTGGACGACTGGGTTGCCGACAACCGGCTGATGATGGCTCGGCGCCATGGCCGGTTCGTAAACGAGTTTATCGCCCCGGGCAACCCCTTCCGCCTGGTGGCGAGCGGTACCTTTTTCGCCTGGGTACGCCACCCCTTTGCCGGGATGTCCGGCCGGGAGGTGGCGCGGCGGCTTGCCGTCGAAGCAGGGCTCATCTGTCTCCCCGGCGAGGTGTTCGGGCCCGGGCTCACCGATTACCTGCGCCTGGCCTTCGGCAATATTCATGAAGAAACGATCCCGGAGGCGGTTGCCCGATTCAGGGCGTTGGGGGTTTGACAGCAAGGGGGCCGGGGGTATCCTTGAGGAAGCCGGAGCGACCGGCGGGGAGGGTGCCCGATGATCCGCGGAACTGTGCTGATGATGGCTTGGCTTGCGCTGGTGCTGACGACCATGGGAGGTGTGCGCACTGCCCGGGGAGAAGCCGGCGGCGTCGGACAGGGACTGGAAAAGGCGACGTTTGCCGGCGGCTGCTTCTGGTGCATGCAGCCGCCCTTCGATGCACTGCCGGGGGTAGTTTCCACTACCGTCGGCTATACCGGCGGCAGCAAGAAAAACCCGACCTACGAAGAGGTGTCGGCCGGCGGTACCGGCCATGCCGAATCGATCGAAGTGCTCTTCGATCCGCGGCGGGTAAGCTATCGGCAACTGCTGGCGGTCTTCTGGCACAACATCGACCCGTTGACGGCCGACGGGCAGTTCTGCGATTACGGCCACCAGTACCGGACGGCAATTTTTTACCATAACGAAAGCCAACGGCGGGAAGCGGAGGCGGCGAAGCGGGCGCTGGAAAAGGCCCGCGGCTGGAAGATCGTCACGGCGATCGAGCCGGCCGGGCCGTTTTACCCGGCTGAGGAGTACCACCAGAAGTATTATCAGAAGAATCCGTTCCGCTACCGGTTTTACCGCTTTAATTGCGGCCGGGACCGGCGGCTGAAGGAGTTGTGGGGCGCGGAAGCGCCCGCCCACTGAACGGGTGAAGGAGGATGTGGTGAGAATCGTGGCGATCTGCGGCAGCCCGCACGGGCTGCGGGGGAATACCGGCCGGCTGTTGGACGAGGTGACCGCGGGCGTGCGGGAAGAGGGGGGCGACGTTGAGCTCTTTACCCTCTCGGGAGTGACGGTGAAGCCGTGCGTCGGCTGCGATACCTGTCACATCCGCGGCGAGTGCCCGATCAACGACGACTTTACCGATCTGAGGAAGGCGCTGCTGGCCAGCGATGCCTTTATTATCGCCAGCCCCAATTACATCTTCAGCGTGACCGCCCAGTTAAAAGCGTTCATGGATCGGTGTTGCGGGCTGATCCACTGTCTGGCGCTGGAAGGGAAATACGGTGCGGTGGTGGAAACGTCGGGTGGTGGCGGCGATGACGAGGTGCTCGACTACCTGCGCCGTTTTGTCGGCAGTCTCGGGGCCTACTGCGTTGGCGGGGTCGGTTCTCCGGCGGCGGGGCCGCGGACGTTCCCCGACGAGGAGGCCCTGTTCGCCCGGGCCCGCGAGTTGGGCCGCGAACTGTGCCGCTCGGCCAAAGAAAAGCGTGAATTTCCCGAACAAGAGGGCGCACGGCTCGCCTTTGCCGCCCGGATGCGCGGCCTGGTATCGCACATGCGGGAGTTCTGGCCCTATGAGTATGAGTACTGGCAGCGGCTCGGCAAACTGTAGCCGCGAACTGACGAAAAAAGGGGGCTCATGCCCCCTTTTTTCGTGTTTCGTTTGTCCATGCCCCGGCTAGAATTCCTGTGGCATCGCCTTCACCTGGGCGGCGGTGAAAACCGGGCCGTCCTTGCAGACATAGACATTGCCCACATTGCAGCGGCCGCACTTGCCGATGCCGCACTTCATCCGGTTTTCCAGGGTCGTATAGATGGCCTCGTCGGCGAAGCCGAGCCGCTCCAGGACCGGTAGGGTGAACTTGATCATGATCGGCGGGCCGCAGACCAGGGCGATGCTGTTGGCAGCGGCCGGCGCCGCCTCTTCGAGGACGTTGGGCACGAATCCTACCTTGCCGTCCCAGGTGGAGCCGTTGCCGCCGGGGTCGACGGTCTTCACCAGCAGGACGTCGCTCCGTTGCTCCCATTCTTCCAGCTCCCGCTTGTAGACCAGATCCGCTTCGGTGCGGGCACCGTAGACGATGGTGATCTCGCCGAATTTTTCCCGCCAGTCGAGGCACTGCCAGATCAGGGTGCGGAGTGGCGGCAGGGCGATCCCCCCGGCCACGAAGACCAGGTTCTTGCCGAAAAACTCCTCGATCGGGAACGAGTTGCCATAGGGACCACGCACCCCGACGGTGTCGCCTACTTCCAGCTGACGCAACGCTTCGGTGACCCGGCCGACGGCGCGGAAGCAGCATTCGATGGAGCCGGCGCGGGTTGGCGCCGAGGCGATGCAGAAGGTCGATTCGCCGGCGCCGAAGGCGGAGTACTCGGCGAACTGGCCGGCGCGAAAACTGAACGTGTCGCGGACCGCTTCATCCTGGAAGACCAGTCGGAAGGTCCGGATGTCCGGCGTTTCGTCAATGATCGCCTCGATGGTCGCCAGTTGGGGGAGATAAATGTTCTTATGATCGCACATAGCCAATCCTACTTGTCGTTGATTTCTTCGAGTACGGCGGCAATGTCGATTCCCACCGGGCAGGCGCGGATGCAGCGGCCGCAGCCGGTGCAGAGCCGCTGGTCGAACTTGTCGACGTAATATTTGAACTTGTGCATGATCCGGTTGCGATAGCGTTGGGGCTGGACGTCGCGGGGGTTGTGCCCCGAGGCGTGGTTGGTGAACTTGCCGAAGCCGCAGGCGTCCCAGCTCTTGCGCCGCGCCCCTTTGGCCGTCCCCCCCTCGTCAACAATATCGAAGCAGTGGCAGGCGGGGCAGAGAAAGGCGCAGGCGCCGCAGCCGGCACAGCGGGCGGCGATCTCCTCCCAGAGCGGGTCTTCGAAATGGCCATCGAGCCAAGCCCTGATCTTTTCCAGGTCCAGCGCACCGAGGGCCGGCTCGGCCAACGGGAGCGGTTCGCCGGTGCCGTCGGCAAAGAGCCCGGCATGGGCCGCCAGAAGCGCCGTCCCCTTGTCGGTGATGGCATCGCAGCGGAAGCTGCCTCCCTTCAGGGGGGTGAGGAAGAGGTCGCTTCCTGTGGAGTCGGCGGGGGAGAGCCCCATGGCGGTGCAGAAGCAAGCGTCGTCGCCGCCGGTGCAGGCGAGGCCGATAATGGTGGTCTTGCGCCGGCGCTCGAGGAAGAACTCGTCCCGGTAGTCCCAGGAGAATACCGCGTCGAGGACCGGGGCAGCGGCCACGTCGCAGGGGCGGGCGCCGATCAGCACCGTTTCGGGGAGACGGACCGGGTCCACATCGCCGAGGTGCACGGCTTCCTTCCCCTGCTCGTAGGTGAGGATCGTCTCGCAGAGCGGCAGGAACGTCTCCTTGGCGGAGCGGCGGGGGAGTTCCCCCAGGGCAAGTTCCGCACCGCCGGTGAGCGGTTCGTAAAGGGTCATAGTGCCGGCGACCCGGGGGCCGACGACCCGTTTCCCGTCGCTGATGAGCGCATCGACGAGAGCGCGGAGATTTTGTTCGGTGATGGTTTTCATAACGGCTCGTGTGGTTATTTGATGAACGACTGGTCGTCGTCTTCCCGGTATGACGTCAGTGGGCCCTTCTCCTGCGGCTCGAGTCCGGCCTCGAAGCCGTAGAGCGCCTTCAATTCCTTGGCCATCTTGCGGTTCAGCAAATTGAGCGGGATGTCCATCGGGCAGACCCGCTCGCACTCGGCACACCCCGCGCAGCGGCCGGCCAGGTGCATGGCCCGGACGATATGCCAGGCCATGTTCCCCGCCGGACGCGGCGTGGTTTCCACCGCCTGGGGACGGTTCCGGTCGCAGAGGCACTGCTCGCAGTAGCAGAACGGGCAGACTTGGCGACAGGCGTAGCAGCGGATGCAGCGGGAAAAGTGCTCTTTCCAGAAGCGCCACCGCTCCGCCGGGGTCATTGCCTCCAGACGGGCCAGCTCCGCCGCTTCCCGGGGGGTAAAGGCCGGCAGGTCAGGGAGGGTGCCGACGGTCACGTCGACGCCGGTCGGGGTGTGCACCGTGCACTCCCGGCACTTCGGCGCCACGGTCTCTTCCGCGAGGGGAAGGCGCCGGTCGGCGTGGGCGCCGTACACTCCCGGGCAGGCAATTCCGATGATGTAAATATCCGCGCGGTTGAGCTGGTTTTCGCCGATCAATCCGGCCAGGGCCCGCAGGTCGCACCCCTTGACGACGATTGCCAGCCGTCCTTTCCCCCGAACCTCTTTCTTGGCCTTGGTGAGGTAGAGGGCCAGGTTGTTGACGCAGCCCGGGGCGAAGATGAGCTGCTCCGCGCCGGCCGGATCGGTGACGATCGCCGGCAAGGCGCTCCCGGCCCGGCGTCCCGCCTGCCAGCCGATCACTGCGGCGGCGGTGCCATTCTCCAGGACCGTTCGTGCCTCCTGACGGAGCGCCGCAGTGGCGGCGGCATACAGTGCCGGGTCGATTGTGTGTGCGGTAGTCGTCATAAAAACCCTTGGAATAAATACCTGAATCGCCGGCAGAGGGTCGTTGCGTCAAGTGGTTTTCCTCTGCACTTTCTGCGGTTAATGAGCTTAGATGCTGTTGTACGCCTCTTGCAGCTCCGGCGTGGCGAGCGCGCCGGACCAGTGCTCTTCGGCTTCCAGTGCCGCAAACTCGCGCAACGGCCCCAGTTCGCGGACCCGTTCGGTGAGTTCCGTGGCCACGTCGACCCATTTCCCCCCCTCGGCGGCCGAAACCCAGGAGAACTGGAGCCGGTTGAGGTCGACGCCGATGAAGTCAAGGAGCTGCCGGAAGGCGGCAAACCGTCGCCGGGCGTGAAAGTTCCCCGCCATGTAGTGGCAGTCGCCGGGATGGCAGCCGGAAACCAGCACCCCGTCCGCCCCCTTCTGGAAGGCCCGCAGGATGAAGACTGGATCGATCCGCCCGGTGCAGGGAAACTTCACCACCCGGATATTGGCCGGGTACTGGAGCCGGCTCGTCCCTGCCAGGTCCGCCCCGGCATAGGTGCACCAGGTGCAGACGAAGGCGACAATTTTCGGTTCGAAGGCGTGTTGCTGTTTTTCTGCGTGCATGCATGTCCTCGTAGGGGGTGGGGTTTCCCCGCCCGGGGCGCGGTGACCGCGCCCCTACAATGATTCGATCATCGCCATGATCTGCTCATCGGTATATCCATCCAGCTCCACACTCTTCGACGGGCAGGTCGCCTGGCAGGTGCCGCAGCCGCCGCAGACGCCGGGGTTGACGTAGGCCACTACCCGGATCAGATTCCCCTGCCGGTCACGGAGCTCTTTTTCCTCCACGGCGCCGTAGGGGCAGACCTTCTTGCAGGCGAGGCAGGCGACGCAGTTCTTCTCGTTCACCTTAGCGACGATCGGCTCCCGTTCCAGCTCATTCTTGGCAAAGAGGGTCATCACCTTGGCCGCGGCGGCGCTGGCCTGGCTGACGGTGTCGGGGATGTCCTTCGGCCCCTGGCAGGCCCCGGCGAGATAGATTCCCGCCGTGGCGCACTCTACCGGCTTGAGCTTGGCGTGGGCCTCGCTGTAGAAGTGGTACTTGTCATAGGAAATACCGAGCTTCTGTGCCAGGGTGTCGGCCCCCGGCCGCGGCTGGACGGCGGTGGCCAGGACCACCAGGTCCGCCTCGATCTCTACCTGGACGCCGACGGCAATGTCGCTCCCCATCACCACCACCTTGTCCCCTTTCTGGTAGAGGCGGGAAACCATGCCGCGGATGTAGACCGCCTCCTCTTCCTCGACCGCCCGCCGCCAGAACTCGTCATAATTCTTGCCGGGGGTCCGGGCGTCCATGAAGAAGACGTAGGCCTGGCCGTCGTGGACCTTGTGCTTGTAGAGCATGGTGTGCTTGGCAGTGTACATGCAGCAGATCTTGGAACAGTAGGAGATCCCCTTTTCCCGGGCGCGGGAGCCGACGCACTGGATGAAGACCACCTCTTTCGGTTCCCGGCCGTCGGAGGGGCGGACGATCTTGCCGCCGGTGGGGCCGGAGGCGGAAGCGAGCCGTTCGAAGGTGAGGCCATCGATGACGTCGGGAATCTTGCCGTGGCCGAATTCGCCGTAACCCTTGATCGGCGAGCCTTTGGGCTTTTCGGCGATGGAGTAGAGCTCGAAACCGGTGGCGACGACGATTGCGCCGACCGGCTCGACGAGCAGTTGGTCCTGCTGATCATAGTCGATGGCGCCGGGGCCGCAGACCTTCTGGCAGACACCACACTTGCCGCTTTTGAACCAGGTGCAGTTTTCCCGGTCGATCACCGGGGTGTTCGGCACCGCCTGGGGGAACGGGACATAGATGGCCGGGCGGGTGCCGAGCTGCCGGTCGAACGTGTTCGGAATCTTTTTCTGCGGACATTTGGCGGAGCAGATGCCGCAACCGGTGCACTTCTCCTCGATGACACTCCGCGCCTTCTTCCGGACGGTAACCTGGAAATTGCCGATGTAGCCGTCGACGTTCTCGATTTCCGCGTAGGTGTGGAGGGTGATGTTCGGGTGGTTGGCGACATCGACCATCTTGGGGGTCATGATGCACTGGGAGCAGTCGAGGGTCGGAAAGGTTTCGGAAAGCTGGGCCATGTGGCCGCCGATGGACGGCTCCCGCTCGACCAGCACTACCTGGTGGCCGGCGTCGGCGATGTCGAGGGCGGCCTGGATGCCGGCGATGCCGCCGCCGATGACCAGCGCCCGCTTGGTGACCGGGACGGTGATCGGCACGAGCTTCCGGTCCTTCTTCACCCGGGCCACCATCATCGCCACGATGTCGCTTGCCTTGGCTGTCGCCTCCTCCCGGTTCTCGTGGACCCAGGAACAGTGTTCGCGGATGTTGGCCATCTCGCAGAGGAACGGGTTGAGCCCGGCAGCCTTGGCGGCGGCGCGGAACGTCTTTTCATGCATCCGGGGAGAACAGGCGGCGACGACGACACCGTCCAGCTGCTGTTCGGCCACCGCTTTCTTGAGCAGGCTCTGGCCGGGATCGGAGCACATGTACTTGTAATCGGTGGCATAGGCAACGCCGGGGAGCCGGGCCGCCTCGGCCGCGACCTTTTCCACGTCTACGGTGCGGGAGATGTTTTCACCGCAGTGACAGACGAACACGCCGATTCGAGACATCTAGAGTAACCCCTTCTTTTTCAACAGCGGCTGCGGATTAACGATCATGCTCTCAAGGCCGAGTTTGTTCGGGGCGACTCCGACGGCCAGGGCAAGCAACTGGGTCATGTAGAAGACCGGCATGTCGAACCGCTCGCCGGTAACCTCTTCGATCTCCTTCTGCCGGATGTCGAGATTGCCGTGGCAGAGCGGGCAGGCGACCATCAGGCAGTCGGCACCGGCGGCCTTGGCCGAGGCGAGAATCTCGCTGGAAAGTTTCAGCACCACTCCGGGGCGCGAGAGGGTGAAGTTGGCGCCGCAGCATTCGAGCCGGTGGCTCCAGGCGACGGTTTCGGCGCCGACGGCGCCGATCACCCGCTCCATGATGGTCGGCGCTTCGGTACAGTCGAGTTGCGGCACCTCGGGGGGGCGGGTGAGGAGGCAACCGTAGTAGCAGGCAACCTTGAGCCCGCTGAGCGATTTCTTGACCGCTTCCGTCAGCCGGTCGAGACCGAAGTCGCGGGCGAGGATCTCCAGCAGGTGTTTGACCGGTTTGGCCAGATTGACCTGCCCGGCGATGGCGTACTCCACCTGGCGGCGCTTGTCGTCGTTGTCGGCGAGCTTGTGCTGGGTGACCTTGAGGCGCGAGAAGCAGGCGGCGCAAGCCACCGCCAGGTCGCCCGGTACCTCTTCCGCCAGGGCGAGGTTCTTGGCGCAGAGCGACAGCGAGAGGAGCTCGTCGACGTTGTGGGCCGGGGTCGCCCCGCAGCAGAGCCAGTCGGGGACCTCGACGAGGCCGATCCGCAGCGCCTTGAACAGCCCGCGGGTCGATTCGTCGTATTCCTTGGCCGAGGCGTGGAGGGAGCAGCCGGGGTAATAGGAGTAGATGAGCTGGTTCCTGGCGGGGGTCACGGCGCTTCTCCCTTCCGGCGCAGCTCCTCGATCCGTTTGAAGATCTGCTCGATTTCGGCGATATTTTTATTCTTCTGGTGGAACATCTTCAGCTTCCCCTTGGTGATCAGCTTCGGGCCGAGCATCAGGTCCTTGAGGAACTGGCCGCTCTTGACGTTGAAGACGGCAGCCAGCCGCATCTCGTACTGCCGGCCGTAGGTGCGGATGTTGTCGAGAAACAGCCGGTTGGCCAGCTGGACGTAGCTCTCCTTCGAGGGCCCCTGGGCATCCCAGGAAAGCTTGCGCAGCGCGTCCATGATTGCGGCCAGATCGACCTTGTTCGGGCAGCGGGTGGTGCAGGTTTCGCACGAGGCGCAGTACCAGATCGAGCGGCCCGCCAGCACCCGCTCGTACTGGCCGAGCTGCAGGAGCCGGACGATCCGGTTCGGCGGATGCTCCATGAAGCTGCGCATCGGGCAGCCGGCCGAACATTTGCCACATTGGAAACAGCGCCGGACCGAGCTGTCGGACAGCGCCTCCACCTTCCGCACGAAATCGACATTCATGGTTTGGGTGGAGAGGGGCATTTTCGAATGTTTCACATTCCCTCCGGAGTGACGCAGGGCGTAAATGAACGAGGTGCCGGGCGATGAAACGGGAGCAGGGGGCGAAGACGGGCGGCGGGGCGGGCGGGAAGGCGGCAGAGGAAGGTGGCAGCTGTCTTCGGTGACAGAAAACGGTGTTTCATTGGGCGAATTCCCAGTGAGCAATTTTTAGTGGCAATAAAAAAGCGCTTCATCGCGCAGTGTGTTGTTGCTACTTAACAAAGCTAGTTTTATCCAAACTAAAAAACAGGTAACATATTTGTGGTGCGGTTGTCAACACAATAATAGAACGGCGTCTACGGCTGCCTCCCTGGTGGGGAGCGGAGGGCTGGGTGGTCTTACCAATTTGATGGTACTGTGCCGGGCGGCTGGTTGTCAATGGCAAAGGCGGTGCCTCCATGGTCGGCCCTGCCGACGATCTACGCCATTGTACTGCGAGTGGTAACAAAAAAGCAACAGTCGGATTCCGAGTGGTTTTGACAAGAAGAACAAAATGAACTACAAGAATCTGTGGCGGATTTTTCGGATGCGAGGTGGCGTATCGGCGAGCTCGGGCGTTTGTATGGTTATCTGAAGGGGAATCGCCGGGCCTATCTCTTTGGCGCGCTCTGCCTGTTGGGGACTAATGGCTGTGCCCTGCTGATCCCCTGGCTGCTGAAGCTGGCGGTCGAAGGATTGCGCCAGCCGGCCACTGCCCACCATGCGCCGGTGTGGTACGGGGGGGCGATCATCGTTGCCGCCCTGCTGCAAGGGGGGATCCGGATCTTCTCCCGAACCACCTTTCTCCATGCCGCCCGGCGGGTCGAATTTGCGATTCGCGAGGACCTCTACGGCAAGCTGCTCACCCTTGATCTGCCGTACTTTGCCGGCGAGCGGACCGGCGATATCCTTTCCCGGTTTGCCAATGACCTGACCAACGTCCGGATGCTGCTCGGCTTCGGGGTGCTCAACGTCATCAATACGACGATCATTTACGGGGCGGCACTGGTGCTGATGGGGAGCATCAACCCCTTTCTCACTGTCTGTGCCGTGGCGCCATTCCCGTTGATGATCCTGGCGGTCAAGCGGATCTCCCGCCGGATGTTCCACCATTCGAAACGGGCGCAGGAAGAGCTGGCCCGCCTTTCCAGCCAGGCGGAGGAGACCATATCGGCGGCTGCAGTGGTCCGGGCCTACTGCCGCGAAGAGTCCGCCATCGACATGTTGCGGGAAACCTGCCGCCGCTACTTGGCGAGCAGTATGGCAATGGCTCGGCTGCGCGGGGTGATGCTCCCCCTGATGGCGGCCACCTCGGCCCTCGGGACGCTGATTGTCCTCTTTCTGGGGGGGGAGCGGGTGATTACCGGTGTAATGACCCTCGGCGATTTCGTGGCCTTCAACGGCTATCTTGCCATGCTCGTCTGGCCGACGGTGGTCATGGGGTGGATTCTCAATCTCCTGCAGCGAGGGGCTGCCTCGATGAGCCGGCTTAACGAGGTGCTGCAGGCTTCGCCCGCCATCGCCGAAACAGAAGGAGCAGGGGCGCCGCTGCCGCTCGGCGGAGCGATCGAGTTACGCAAGCTCTCCTTCGGCTACGATGGGCCACCGGTACTTAACGACCTGTCGCTGCGCGTCGAGCGGGGCTCCCGGTTGGGAATCGTCGGCCCGGTCGGCAGCGGCAAGTCGACCCTGGTGCGGCTGTTGACCCGGCTCTACCCGGTGGCGGACGGGATGCTGTTCATTGATGGGGTCGACGTGAACCGGCTGCCGCTTGCTCTCCTGCGGGAGGCGGTCGGCTTCGTCCCCCAGGAGAGTTTCCTCTTTTCCCGGTCGATCCGCGACAATATCACCTACGGCCGGGAAGGGGCCAGCTCGGCCGAGATCGAGGCGGCGGCCGAGCTGGCAAGCCTTGCTGCCGAGGTGCGGCGTTTTCCGAACGGTTACGAGACGCTGGTCGGCGAGCGGGGGGTGACCCTCTCCGGGGGGCAGAAGCAACGAGTCGCCATTGCGCGCGCCCTGCTCAAAAATCCGCCGATCCTCGTCCTCGATGATCCGCTGTCGGCGGTCGATGCCCGTACCGAGGCGGAGATCCTTCGCGGGTTGGCCGGCTATTACGGCGAACGGACCGTCATCATTGTTACCCACCGGTTGTCGGCGGTGCGGGATTGTTCGACAATCGTGGTGCTCAGGGAGGGGCGGATCGCCGAGCAGGGAGGGCATGACGAACTCGTTGCCCGGGACGGCCTGTATGCGGCGATGTGGCGGGAACAGCAACTCCGCGCCGAGCTGGCGGGATTGTAGCGGTGCCGGGGCTGGCGACTGTGGGCGAGAAAAAGAACTTTACAAAGAAAAACCGTTATACTATATTTCCAAATCCCGGAGAGATGTCCGAGCGGTTGAAGGAGCACGCCTGGAAAGCGTGTGTATGCCCATAAGGTGTACCGAGGGTTCGAATCCCTCTCTCTCCGCCAGTAAACAATCCAGCATCGTCCGATGCGGTCCGAAAGCCCCTGAGAAATCAGGGGCTTTTTGCTTTTTATCGTCCAGCCATATCCTGCCCCGTCTTTTGACATCCGGCGTTTTTTGTGGTAGATTTTCACCAAATATACCACAAAAAATTTCGCGTACCACAAAAACCTACCACAATAGCTGGAGGTGCCCTATGCCGAAGCGGATTGTACCACTCACCGATGTCCAGGTCAGAAACGCCAAACCAAAAGAAAAGGACTATAAGCTGCCAGACGGATATGGCCTTTATCTGCTCGTAACCAAGACCGGCGGAAGACTCTGGCGCTTCAACTTCATTTTTGATAATAAGCCGAATCAATTATCCCTCGGCACCTACCCTGAAATCACTCTCGCAGAAGCCCGCCAGCGGCGTGAAGACGCCCGTAAACTCCTTGCCCACGGAATAAGCCCTGGGGAAGCCCGCAAAGCGGAGAAACAATCGCAGACCCAAGAAACGGAGACCTTCGAGGCAATCTCCCTTGAATGGTACAACCGCCAGGTGCCGGTCTGGGCTGCCACCCATGCCGCAACAGTGATCGCTCGCCTGAAACGCGACGTGTTCCCCCATGTCGGCGCCAGACCGATTGCCGAACTGAAAGCGACCGACATGCTCCAGGTCTTTCGGCGTATCGAAGCGAGAGAGAAAATCGAAACCGCGCACCGGGTGAAATCCATCTGCGGCCAGGTGTTCCGCTATGCCGTCGCCACCGGCCGGGCCGAGCGCGACTGCACGGCCGACCTGCGAGGCACGCTGACACCGGTCATTCCCAAACACCATGCGGCCCTGACCGACCCGAAGGATGTTGCCCCCTTCCTGCGTGCCATCGATGATTACAGCGGCTCGTTCATCGTCAAATGCGCCTTGCGCCTGTCGGCTCTCGTTTTCCTCCGACCGGGTGAATTACGCCTGGCGGAATGGACGGAATTTGATCTCGATGCTGGCGAATGGAACGTGCCGATCGAGCGGATGAAACTCAAGAAACGCCTCAAGGAGTCGCGTAAAGGTGAAAAGCACCTTGTTCCGCTGGCACGGCAGGCCATAGATGTGCTGAAAGAGCTTCACAAGGTAACCGGCAGCGGCAGGTATCTCTTTCCGAGCATGAATACCACCCTGAAGCCGATCAGTGACGCTACCGTTAATCAGGCTATCCGGCGCATGGGATACGAAAAAGGCGAAATGACCGCCCATGGATTCAGGGCCATGGCCCGGACGATTCTTGAGGAGGTTCTGCACGTTCAGCCTGAGATCATCGAACACCAACTGGCTCATGTCGTCAGGGACTCGCTTGGACGGGCTTACAATCGCACAACCCACCTGGCGGCACGGAAGAAGATGATGCAGACGTGGGCCGATTATCTCGATAACCTGAAATCCGGGGCAAAAGTCATCCACCTGCCTGAGCGGGCTTCCCAGCACTGATTATAACCCTTACAAATTGTTTCCACATATCACTGAACGCTTCAAGCCGGTTCAGATCTTGATGCTGCTACATCTGCGGATCTCGCCATCTGTTTAACAATTCCTGCCTTTAAACTCAAACGGCCATCACCTCGAAACGGGGTGATGGTTTTTTTGAAAAAAATTTTAAGCCTGCAATATCAGCAGTTTAAGTGACAAATTGTGTAAAAACAGGACTGCGTGACCTTCCCCCCCTATAGATATATATATTGGATGACGTGATCCGAACGTGTCCGGAGCCATCCACAGCCAAGCTATAATCTCGGAGGTCCTATGCGCAGCTCATCCCTGCCTGAAACCGGTTTTTTGCGCCTGTGGCAAATACTCGGCAATACAAAAACCGATCCCCCCACACCCCCTCTGCTGCCGATCTCCAAGAGTACCTGGTGGGTCCGAGTGAAATCCGGGGAATATCCTCAGCCGGTAAAACTCGGTCCCAGGATCACCGCCTGGCGGGTTGAGGACATCCGCTCACTGATCGCCCGCGACACGCAAGCCGAATAACCTTGCCCGGTCAAGGGAATACAGCATAACCGATGCCGGCACGATTACCGGAAACGAAGTAAATATGCCTGAAGATAACAAGCTATATGCCGTGGAAGATGTCGAAGATCTCTTGGCAGAGTTCAACAGTCCGAAAAACAGGCTCACGGTTTTCAAACCGTTTGTTCGGTATTTTGGTGACTTGAACACGGCCATCATTCTTTCTGAGATATTTACCTGGAGCTACCACTTTCGAGATCGCAAGTTACCGGGAATCGGATACGGCTGGTTTTACCGACAGTATGAACCTTCCTGCAAGCAACAGGAGCTTGATGGCACTGCCGGTGTTGGAGTTCCTGCAGATGAAATGAATGAAACCACAGGCAGTGAGGCTGAAGGTAAGACTTGGCTTGAAAGGGTAGGACTTCGAGAAGATGTCGTCAGGAAAATAGTCAAAGTTCTGGTGAAAGAGGGCTATGTCCAGACTGTTGTTAAGAAGGCGAACGGTGCGCCTACCTGCCACTATAAATTTGTACGCGGTAAGTTGCTGGATTTAATGGATACCCTCAAAAAGCAGGAAAGGAACCCTGAAAATATCAGGGAACGTTTCCCGAAAAAAACAGGGAAGGAAACCTGCAATAATCGGGATTCCTTAACAGAAGAAACAACAGAGACCACTCAGAAAACAACTACAGAACAGATTCGGTTGTTGTTATCCGGCACGCCGTTGTCAAAAATCTCTGAAAAGGGGTTGAAGATTCTGATCAAGCGACACGGTAGCAAAAGAGTAATTGAGGCTGCTGACGTTGTCGCTGAGACATGGCGACGTGAGCACATGGAGATCCGGAACCCCGGCGGCTATCTCCAGGCCTTCTGTGTGGACCTCATCATACCGGAGTGGTATGAGCCCCCGCATGTTCGCGCTGCCAAGGCAGAGGCTGCTGCAGAACGGAAACGTGCCGAGAGCGATAAGCAGGAGGAACTAAAGAAGGCAGAAGCACAGAAATCAAAAGAATGTGATGACTACTGGCACACCCTGTCCGAAGAAGATCGCCAGAAACATCGAGATGATTTCAGGGCAACCGCTCCGTTCCTGCAAGACCTCAAAGATGATTTTCTCGACGGCCTTGCCAAACTGAATGCCTGGGAGAGGTGCCAACAAATGATCACAAATGCCGGCATTACCGGTGAGCCTACCAACTGAAAGCTCAGAGTAATCGGCATGTTGCCGGGATATTGGAAACAAACAAAACAGTTACGACTTTTTCAGACAGGAGAGATTTTTCGCAGCATCACTGCCCGGTGTACCCAGAGCCGTCGAGCCACTTGGCCCGGCCGGACACCACCCACGGGATTGGCCAACCTAAGCAGAGCCCTTTCATGTCGAGGTAGCATGTACCTCCCCCTCCCATGATCGAACGCAACCAGATATCCGAAGACGACCGGAGAACCCCCGGTAACGGCGCCCCTGGAAAGGCGTTTCCGCTCAACGAGATGCATCTGTTGATCCGGAATCTGAGGACGGACCGGGAATACCCCCGAAGTCCGGTGCCCCTGGAAAGGCATTTTCCGGCAAGTACAATCGAGGACCTGTTTGATGTGGACCACCGGTAGCGTCCCGGTTCACGACAGACAGCAGGACGTACGGCAGGAATCCCTGCCCGGTCCGGATACAAGGGACACTACGAAAAGCAGGAAGACGGAGCTGCTACCGTCGGCATGGCGATGCCGGAAAAAGAGCATGTCATCTCACCACGCGGGCCGGCAACGGCCAGAGGAGCCAAAACATGAATCATCGATGGCCGACATCACTACATTCGCAAACGGAAGCACTATTTCATGGCATTCGTTCTATCCGGGAAAAGAAAAAAAGCAATCCATTCGGAATACACTCCTTCGGCTCCTGGGATTCTTACCGAAACCATGCCCATCGCTTTGTCGACTTCATGATCGGCAAAGACCGGACCAGCCTGCTGGACACCCGATCGGTACACGACGACATGGCGGAATATCTGGAGCACATACTGACCTACTATGCCGAAAAGAAACGTTCCCGCCAGACCATGGAAACGTTGCTGTCGGCATTGGGAAAGTTCGAGTATGCCCTGAACCGTTACATCGAGATGTATTACCACGACGTCCCGTTGCTTGAGTCTGAACCGCTCCGGCTTGAGTACTATGCCCGGAGCCGAAGCCTGTTGCGAAAATCAAGCAGGATCTTCGATAACCGGGCCTATCCCGACCCGGTTCAGCTCATAGCGAACATCCGGAACAAGACATTCCAGCTTCAGGCTTCTCTGCAGTATGAAGGCGGATTACGGGCCGAAGGGGTGGGCGCACCGAGTAACCGCAGATTAAAGAATCCCCTGACGGCGTCTTGCCTGCGCGGCATCATCAATGATCCGGTCAGCCGCATGGTGATAGGTATCGTTGCTACCGTGGAAAAAGGGGGAAAAGAAACTGAGCATTACGTTTCCCTTCGAACCTATCGGCGCCTGGAGCAATACGTAAAAGAGTTCGGCAAGCTGGAAAGTGACTACTTCGAATATGTGGCGGCAATCAACGAGGCGGCACGCGTGACCGGGCAGTATTCGCCGGGTCGCGGCAGCCATGGTCTCAAGCACAACTTCGCCCAGGAACGTTACCTGGAATGTATCGACCACGGGCTGAAACACGAACAGGCCCTGCAGCAGACCTCCCTGGAAACCTCCCATTTCCGCCTGCGGGAGACCCTGACCTACACGAGAGGATGACATGACCGAACAACTGAACCTGATAACCGGCCTGACGGAGCATGAGCGAAAAAAGCTCTTTTCGTGGGTAGCGTCGCTGCCGGAAGAGCAGATTATCGAGATCTTCCAGGACGGAGTGAAACGTTCGTTCCAGCTCAAGGGTGCGCGTCCAGAACTCTCCGGCAGGATCACCAAGTACTGCGCCTTTGTCATGGCGGCCCGCAAAGGTGGCTGGGATACCATCAAGGGCAAAGGGTACCGGGTGGCGGATCAGGAGCAGTATGACGACTTTTCCCACCTGCGTCGGGCGGCGGCAGCGACCCTTGTCACCAGGGGGAGGAAACCGGTTCTGCGCCGGAAGATCCTGGCCTACTGGGGCGAAGTGAAGGAACTGAAGGCTGACGGTATGGGCTTCCGGGTCATCGCCGGCTATCTACAGAGCAAGCGCAAACTAAAGATTTCGGCAACGTACTTGAGCAAGCTCTGGAAGGAGGTGGAAACAAATGGTTGATTTCGAATTCAAGGGCATCCGCGTGAATGCTACGGCAGAGATAACGTGGCGCGAACTCAAGGATTCCGGTGGACATCATCTGAATCGGTTCGACAGAAATACCAGCGTCAAAGTCAGTTTCTGGGATTTTGTCATCTTCAATGACCTCTTTGAGCTGGCCACGGTTAAATCGACGCTGAGCTATTTCATGCAGGCATACTGGAAGCGGAGCAGCAAGGCGGGCAGCAAGATCGAGCTGGCGATGGCGCTATTTCATGACGATGACTTCAATCCGCAGGCACTCAATATGATTGCCAAGCAGAAAAACGGCATTCAGTCCCTGGAAATCAGCGTGGCTGACAATGGCATGCCTGCCGGCGAAGTCTATCTGAGCGCCCAGGAGGTGATCATGCTGGATATCGCCATCGGCAAGGCCATCAATCTGCTGTCGCCGGAAACGGTGTATCTTCAATACTAATCGTGTGAGGCTATCATGTCGGATACCGTTGTAGGGGAATATTCAGCATCCATAACATTCACCCGCTTGGGATGCCAAAGTGCATGGTGGCTGTTTTGGCTACCAATTTGGTACCAAATATGGGGTAGTATTTGCCACCTTCAGTCAATGGGGCATATTTGGGTACAAAAATGGCGCCATCATTGCGGCATAATTTGGATGTTGCCCCTTTTGCCCCTTTGGTGCCCCATTCTCTTTACCCCAACCTCTGACGGGTTTGACGTCTTCGTGAAGAGTTTAACATGCCTGAACGCATGACGGGTTTGACGGCTTCATGAAGGGTTCAATCTAAACCAGAAGACAGCGGTTTGGCTTTGGCTACTACATAATATGCAGACTGACCGGTATCACCGACCTTTTGGAGGATCCCCAAGTGGGTAAGCTGCCGTATCTCTCTAAGTGCCGTACTATCTGAAACACCGGTAATCTCGCGATACAGAGCATTAGTGATACGACCTGTCATCTTAGCATGTTTAACCGCTTTCACCTGCCGCTCATTCAGGTTCATTCCGGCCAGGATTTCCGGTGTCAGCCAGTCACGCCAGATGGTTGTAACGAAAAAACCTTCCCGCTGTTCAAACTGCGGTTCCGGCAGTCCGGCCTCGCGGCAGAGCTCAATCATGGTCTGGGTGCCGGAACCAACTCGCTCGATATAGCGGGCCAGGTAGAGCGACTCGGCCAGAAGCGGGTTATATGGCACTGACGGGTGATCATGCCGAAGACTGTCCATGGTGAGGGTGCCTGGCAACGAGCCGGGATTCCAGATTTCGAGCCGGTCCGCAAACAGTCGAACCTCGACTGAGGCATTGCTGTGATAGTCCCGGTGGGCAATCGCATTGACGATGGCTTCGCCCACGGCATCGGGCGGGAGTTCATAGGTCGCAGGCGCTGTAATGCTGACATCCCTGACGCCAACCGCGCGGTCAATCCGGTCGAGAACAAAATCGCGGGCAAGGTTTGCCTGCTCGAAAAGATCCCCACCATAGACCTGCATCGATAGAAATGGACGCCGATATTCCGTGCCACGGCAATGCATGCACTTGATTTCAGCAGTCCGGTGGAATTTCTGCGGATTGCTACCGAAGAGCAGAAGCGCGGCATTGGTGGGCTTCTGGTCGTGCACAAGATTGAGGTGGGTCAACAGCGCCTGGGTGCTGGTATTGGTCTTGAGTGGAAATCCGCGTTCCCGGCGGGCGGTATCCAGGAACCATTCAACCCGCTTGCGAGAAATGTCTTTTAGGGAAGCCTGCTCACAGGGAGAAGTATCGAAGGGAGGTACCCGCAGGGCGCCGCTGGTGTCGAGATAGTCAACAAGGCTTGCATAGACCTCGGCAGTCAGTGCACTGGCATCTTCAATGCGACGGCGGATCAATTCATTGCTTGCCTTACTGACAAGCTGCCGCATCTTGGGGTGGCGCTGTTTGTCATCGCTGCCCCAGACGTACACTAGGCGGGGTTTACCATGAAGGCCGGCATGATCGTATTCACGCTCTGTCGGAGAAACACCGTCTGCATCCTCAAAACCGTACTCATATCCGAAGATGCCCAGATAAATGTCGCACCGTTCTACCTCTTCCAGATAAACCGTATCGGCACGCTGGTCTCGTGCCGGAAGTTCCTCAAACAGAAAAACATCAGAAACAAAACGGCGCAGAACTGCATCTCCCAGAAGAAACGCCTTTAGATCCCGGCGAACCTGGGCAAATTCTTTCTGGACGCTGCTGATGAATATTCTCTTGCGGGTTATGGTCATGTCAGTTACCGGTTTTCAGGAATTGATCTGACTCTATTACTAACTATACGCTTCTATATGCTGCGACTATAGCGCTAAATGATCTATACGCTCGCGCATATACAGCTTATAGAGTCAAGTGATATCCTCTTTAACATCATAAACCCAGCGCGGTGGTGAAACGACTTCTTCTTAAATCTCGCGGTCGGGCGTTGTGCGCCGGTCGGATTTGAACTCTACATCAAGCTGTTCGCCTTTGGCAATTATGTATGTCAGCTGGTCAAGGGTTATCATTTCCGTTTTCCAGTTAAGCAAAAATATTATTTGATATCGGAGTGTTATACGTTATTTCCGTTTTCAAATTAAGTAAGAGCACAACACCTAACGTACTGAACAGGGTGATTTGAGTCGCCGTTTCGATCTCTGAAATTATCGATTGACAACATATAGCCAAAATGTATACTGAATACAGCTCATCTACCATGTGTAGAAGGAGTAACGAGGCCGTCCCCCAAAGGGCGGCTTCAGCTATTTGATGGCCGCAGCGTATTCCTTTCTCAGCTTTTTCTTCGAGTGTTCCTTTTCAACCGCATAGGCAGTCCACAACAGAATATACCCTTTGCGTTCTGCAAGAATTACCAGATATTCTGCATCTTCGAGCCACAGGCATATCCGCTTTTCGCCTCTTCTTTCGTTTGCCCATATCTTGATTGCCGAGTCACCAGAATGTTCAATAACCGGTCGGGGCCAGCGGATACGTTCGCAACGCCGCATGTCCGGCACTCGGTCTGGTTCCGCGTCTCCTTCCGAAATTATGTGCCAGAAGGTCGCTTCCTTGTTTTGAATCACCGGATGGCGCTTGAGCGCCAATGTAACGCCGTTGAATGCAGGTCTGCTGTCGATAAAGTCCCGCTTGAAAAAAGCATAGAGTGCATCAATGTATCGGTCCCAATCGCCACCGTACTCTTCAAACAGGGTCAGAGCGGGTAGCCAAGCGATTTGTTCGGTCATGCGCCACCATCCGAAGCAAACCAACGGAACAAATTCACCTTTTCTTCACGCAAGAGGGTTGTTTTCGTAAGGCAGTAGCGGGAACGTTCTCTCATTCGGGCAATCAGAGCTTCTTTCCCGGTATTACCGGATAGGCCGCGATTGACGTAGGACACGGCACCGATGAGGAGATCCGCTACTTGCAGAATTTCGACTTCATGTGAGCGAACATTCTGAACGCGTTCAATGATGGTTCGGGAGAAATCATAGAAGTTGTTGCACAACACATCATGCAGTTTGGCAACCTTGCCGGCGCTGCGCGTATCCTTGATATCCAGGTAAATCCGGTAATGGGAGCGGGGATTGAAGATGACCTTGAGCATGTCAAAATACATCTTGTAGTACCAGTCGTCATGGCTTTGGCCGAAAGCCTCGTGGCAGAGCCTGGTTTTGTCTGGGACGATGAGCGCCCGGAAACAGAGGTCATCATCGTCGAAGAAATAATCCAGTACATCCAGGTAAAAACGTACCTTCGCTGGTGAAACCTTGGTCCATTTAAGTTCAAACTCAGGCTTCAACCCATGATGAGCCTTTATTTCCCGCAGGCGAACTGAAATTTCGCGCGCCTTTTCCAGAGGGCACCAGACAGCACCAAGCACCATAACTTGCTGATGGTCATTTTCCAGATGGCAGCTTTCGTCGCAATAGACGTTATAAATTTCGCTCATGCTGGTTCTCACTTTTGGATGGTTGACTTGGACTCGATCGGCGGAGTCGAATTTTCATTATTCAACCTATGCAGAATGGAGACGTGTCCCCTCATTTATCTTGCCCACTCCGTCTCGGTTGGCTATTGCCGGAGACGATCTACCAGATCAATAAGTCTGGGCGTATACATCTGTCACTTCCGCCTTGCCCATCAAACAATTCATGCAGTGTAACCACCTGTTTTGTAACGATTCATAAAAGTATATGAGCAGCATCTATCCTGATCCATCAAACAACCATCAAGCAAATTACAGGTTTTTAGTAATGTTCCCGAAGTATATTTCGGGAACATCGATCCCCTGCAAGACAAATTTCAAAGGTTTCAGTCACTTACCTTCAAAAGCCTCGTAATTATTGCGCACCACCGTTTTCTCCTCAAAAGTGATGCTGGTGAGTTGTGAGTGCCTGCCCCCTCATGGTTTCCATAGTTTTTCAAATTATCATGAAGTTGAGACACGGCTCCTTTGTATTTGTACCCACTCTGTCAGGGGCTGACCCCGCTTATTCACCCTCATAGATGCAAACAGAAAATTCCGACAAGAAGGTGGCCGCCGCTGGAAACCTTATCGGGGTAGATGTGGATTCTATCCTGATGCGGTTCGATCTTGCTATGCCACCAAAAGATAATATCTGTGCCATTAACAGCTATTGTTCGCTTTTGGCGTGCAACTCTATCGCCCTTAGTGTTCCCATTTTCATCCGATATATCAACCCCAAGTGCACCGAATTCTGCAGAGACCCTCTGCCAAGGGCCAGAAAATATCCGGCTACCATGGTCTGAAAATGCACTCAAGTGGAGGACCAGGGGCCGCACAAGTTCCCTGTAAGGTTTACTCATGTTTTTGATGCCATTGAAAGCACCTGCAACAAAATCTACAGTGGGAAAAGCAGAGGGGGCAAAACCCTCCATTTCGGCTGGATTCTTGGTCGTCGTTACTATGAGCCAACGGAAAAAATCACGATAACTTTGACTATTCGCAACAAACCACTGAGTTGAAACTTTGCTGTCTACTTCTACCGGAATTGATCCAAATTGACGACCCGTAGGGAAGACAACGCAGGCAATGGCGTTGGTCGGATCATGTACAGTTTGTTCATGTGCCCATGCCACCGATGGAGCATATTCTTCTGCCCCTTCGCCGATACGAACCTCGAAAGCAGGGGGCCATGGCAATGGGAGCTCCTGCCATTTCTGCAACTTCCCAAAGATTGTTGCAATTCGCTCCCGTATTTCCCATGAAATTGGAATTGGAGATTCTGCCTCATAGAGGTCATAGAAGCACTTGTCACCCAAAACCCGGATACTGAATAAATCCTCAGAGTAACATGCCAATAGCCCTTGCTCTTCAGCGTCATCAAGCAAATCCAACATAGTTTCTAGTGCTTCAGTACACTCGTCAGCTAAAAGACCATTAAAGCGCCAGCTCGTTTCATCGATAACAAATCGCATAGTTATCGTGGCCTGCGCACTTTGGTAAGCGCAGTGACATCAAGCTGATATTGATCGAAGAACCCTTTAGGCCACGAATTTATACTGCCCGTTTCTGTGAAAGAAAGGCTTAGTGGGTTTATTGCATTTGTGTTAAAAAAGTGAACTATAGCTTGATCTTTATTCAAAATACGTCGTTCGCCAATAGCACGTCTAATACCGTTAAGAATATGATCAGAATGCGTCTCAATGACTACTTGTACACCTGCAGCAGCAATCTGTGCTAAGAAGTAGCCCATCTGAGATTGCCCTAGAGGATGTAGATGAGCTTCAGGACTATCTATAATAAGAAGTTGCCCTTTCTTTGCCAATAACCCCGCCACAATAACAGGAAACGCATACGTCAATCCGTAACCAATGTTTGATGGTCGCCTCCAGTCACCAACATCCCCAATTCTCAGTTCTAACCTCATCAAGTTTGTTCTTTCAACAGCTTGTGCGTTTCCTTGTGCGCCAGGAAATAGCTCATTTGCCCATGAATTGAACTGCCGGCGAAGAGAGTTCGCCTGGTCGGCAGGATTACATCGAGCTCCATCAATTTCATCATCAAGTAGTAACTGAAACCACCAAGGCGCTAACTCCCCCTGCACACCAACGTCCGCATGAACTGGTGATGGATCTTCTGGAGACGGAAATACCTCCGCAGTGCCTTGCCTTACCGCGCTTAGAAAAATGGTCTCACGAATTTTGTCTATCAGTGATTTTGCATCTAATCCAACTTCTGGCGGCAACAGAGATTCGAGTCGCTCGATGCGAGAATATTCTTTAGCTTCAGTAGCATTTCGAGTTTGAATCCTTCCAATACGTAGAGCGGAACCCTTTGATCGGTCTTCAGCCTGAAAAGCCCATTCAATTTCTACCTGATTATCTTCAACTGCAAAAACAATATCTCCATCCCCTGAATTTAATACTTCCCCAGGAGTTCCTAGACGCACAAGGGAACCATTAAGAGGCAGCCCGTCGGATCGATTACCGGAACGCAGTGACTGGGCAAGTAACAAAATACTTTGCAATGTAGTAGATTTGCCTGAGGCATTAAAACCGGTCAAAAGTGTAAGTGGAGCTAAAGGAAGTGATAACGACTCAAAACATTTAAAGTTCTTTAGTTTTATATTTGTCAGCATTAAACCACCTCCGCGATTGCATTTCTCATCATATTGAAACGAGTTCTGACTTGAAACAATCCATTTGTGGCGTATGTAATAGCTTGAATGAATTGATAATCATTTACTAAATCGCAAACTATATTTTTCAATTTTTCGGAATTCTGTTCTACGCATTCATCTGTCAACTCAGAAAATATGACCGTGCATACATCAAAAAGCGCAATATTGATTACAGTTCTTCCTGCATATTTATCTTTGAGTGCCAATGATTTTCTAAAAGCATGTTTTTCAAATAAATTGTAGTTAATATTTAATGTCCTCTTGAAAGTAGCCTCTAAATTTCTTAGGCTCTCTTCATCAAGTTGATTCATTTTTTCAAGTGCTTTTGCAAGGAAATCGTCCATATCTGCTTTATATTGATCAACACCTAAAAGATAGAAGGCATAAAAACGGTTTATAACTTCTCGATCACGCATTGACTTCTTATCAAGACTACCACCAGTAACTTTTAAAAACAGTTCGTTTTCAGCTGCCCTCTTTAGTAATTTGGTTGCGTTTCCGTTGAAAAGACAATTTCTCATTTGTTGACGGGTAAGAGGAACTCCTCCATTCACCCGTTCAAATATGTCAAGCTTTGCTCGCTCAGGCGCCTTAGCATCAAGGATATAAAGGGTTAGTTGGGTATCTTCAAGGCGTTCTTGTAGTGTGATCGACAGGCCATTGAATTTTTTGTTAAGCAAAGGACTCTCTTGTTTTGTTCCGTCACGTCCTTCTCCAAGTCCCGTCAGAGAAAACTGATTATTTATAAAACGATAAAATGTTGTAAGTCTTTGTAAACCGTCAACAACAACAATTTTCCCATCTTTTGCTTCTGCAACGTAGAAAACAGGCAAAGGAATTCGCATGAGGCAGGATTCTATTAATCGAGACTGTTTCGTTGGTGGCCATACAAAATCCCGCTGAAAATCAGGATCAAGCACATAACGCCCTTTTTCTATCCTGCTCATCACTTCCTTGACCGTTCGCTGATCCTTTCGCACGAACAGTGCGTCAAGAGGATACTCGTCCCATCCTGATGATTCCGAGGTGTCAAGCCCCTCAGGTTCTTCAACAATTGGATTCGGATTTATATCGTGCTCATTTTCATTCATGACATTGCACCTTTGATAACTTTCCGTTTTATATTCCGGCACCACTTTATTTATATCCGTTTCGCAGCCGTTGGCGCGAGTCTTTTAGGTCTTTGCTCATTGGTTTTATCCTTTAACTACACCCGAAATAGGATGTACGTATATCAAGCCCCTTGTCTGAGCAGCTTTTACCTTCCGGTCCAGCATCTGAGAAAATGATAGATGTCCCTCAAGCACCAGGACAAGATCTTCTCCGTCAACAAAGATGGTTTTGATTGCTTTCCCGGTTACAACACTCTTTACAACATGATCGCTGAATCCGTTTATCGAGACAAATAGACCACGTCCGTACATTTTACCTTCAACTTTACCGACGAATTGATAAACTGGCTCGTTGCTTGCGGCCTTGTCTTGCCATTTGGCCTCTATCAGGTAATGCTCACCGTCATATTTCACGGCGCCATCGATTTGTTCTCCGATTACCTTGAACGGTTCTGTCATCTCAAGACCCGCAAGCTTAGAGAGTCCACCCAGAATCGATTCGAGTGCATATCCACGCTTGGACGGAGATGTCTTACCTGCATGCAATTCAAGAAATTCATCAAGCAGACCGGATATGGATATTTGTGGTTTCTGCTTTGCAGAATCCGCTGTCTCTCTTTTCTGCCGATCAGTAACAATTTTGGCATCTCGTATTTCTTGAAGTTGTCGCAGATGGTCCAAGCACTTTTGGGCCTTCGAGCGATCCAATTTCTTGAGGTTATCAAAGTAGTACGGATCAAAACGTGACCAATTGAGTAGAGACTGGAGCATCGACCTGAACGGGCCTAGTCCTCCTGTTGGCAGAGAAGACAAATGTTCAAACATAACGTCGATCATTTTACTGCGTGTCATGCCCTCATCTTTGAACTGAGCAATAACCTTCAAATCGGCACTCGTGCATCCATGATCACCCAGAAAAGTGTAGATGTCATGTTTTGGCCAGAGTACCGATAGAATACAGTCTTTCATGCAACCTTTTATGTCATTTGGAAAACTCATTCAAATCTCCAAATCAAGTGACCAATACCCGGTTGGAATTGAAAAGCACTCGCTCGGCCTTGATCTCGGTAATGATAGTCTGCTAGGTTTCTCTTTCATTGTTATGCAGCTCGTATTTTTCCGGCAGGGGGCAACGCAATTAGCTCTTCATCAACATCGGGCAATTTACCTGAATCATAATTCATGTAATGGCTCAATGCCTTTCTTACTGCTCGTGGCAATTCTGCATGATTTACAGTGCGATATAGCTGGTTGCAGACAATTTTATCGAATATCTCCCGCTCCCAGTCAGACAAGGAGCATACTTGGGACCACCACAAATCTGTGGATCCGTCTCCTTCATGGTCAAAACGGTGGATGATGTAGGATTCTGGCATAAGCATAATTTTGTAGAATTCCTCATGATTATTGCCAAAAGCCTTTAGGAAATAGTCGCGCTTGGTTCCAACAAGACCTCGTGTACGGATCAGAACGCACTGGATCGCACGTAAGAATTTGACATTCCAGTTCTCTCCGATATTCCCTGGAGTCGATGTAAGCCTATTTTTGCTTTTCAAATCAACGTACCGCATGGGGAATGAAAAAATTTGCGTTCCCAGCTCTTCATTAAGGTCAAGATTTATTCGCAAACGATCATAAAAGTCAGTGGGATGATCTTTGAAGTTGTAGAGGATATAATTCGATAGATGCGTCAGTCCGTATTTTGCGGCCAATCGAATCTTGGCCTCATAGAGTTTTCTGAAACGAATATCGTCGAACGCAATTCGTGCTGGCCGAATTGCGATCTCACTCAATAAAGCCATTTTTTCTTCGGTGAGCAGCCGAGCATCAAGTCCCTGGTTGAAGTCAACATAACGATTTACCGTACTTATACGACCCGTTTTATTTCTATAAGAATAGGTTGCACCCTTTTCAAACCCTAACGCTTTAATATCTTTGATAATGTCTTTGAACCGACTTGATGCCAAGACGTTATTGTCAAGCAGAATAAGGTCGCGCTTTTCACCATAAAGCTCTTCTATCAGCCGTATCTGCCGACTAAGGGGTAAATAGCCATTGAATTCTGGCTCAATCTGGTGTACGGCGCAGAAATCACACCCGTTCGGACATCCCCTTGTTGCATAACCTATGTAACTATTCTGAAGTTCATAAGTAAAATTGGCATTACTCAGGATGCTATAGTCGGGGGTGAGAGTGTCAATTTTAGTCTTATCACCTGGATCGAGAATCCCTGGGGTGTCAAGCAGACCTGGAATTACCGTAGCTCCTGTTTCAGCTTCCAAGTCATCTTTTAACAAGGTTGCCAGGACACCACCCACAATCACATCAGTTCGACGTGGGACGCTGTCTTGATAATATGCAACGGCCTTGACAGTCTGTTTCCAATAATAGGTGAAGAGAGAGCTTACATACACCCGATCCCAACGCTCAGCCTTGATTTCAGGTATACATCCTTTGACGAATACAACTCTATCGTTCAGCCGTTTGTGATAAGCCGCTATCTTCATCAACCCTAAAGGCGGATATTTAGTTTTATAGGGTGGTTCAACCAGTAAAATATTACGCATCAACTGTCCCAGTTCTCTGATTCAGATTGTTCAAAAATGAAATGTACAAACTGCTTAGGGAGCTCTTTACAGCAGGTTGGGTCAAGCTGTGGATCACTACTTTTGGAAGCCGGAAGTAAATAGTCGCAAAGGAATTCGTCTATAAGGATATCCATGCCTGCATTTGCATAACCTTCTATAGCTGCAAGCACACCTTTATCATCAGATACCTTTTCGTAATCAAAAGCGTTTTTCTCCAAAATCATCGCATAGAAGCATGACCATTCACGTGGAGTTATCGTTCGTGACCAAAAACGGTCGTCACGTTTTTTAAGCGGTGTTTGAATACCTCTTCTGTAACCAATGCACGCACATAGAAAAAACAATTCATGAAAATCATCGACAGCACAATTGTTCTTTATATTGTTATACAACTCTTTGTATTTCGCCTCGGTTGCAACGCGAATGTTTCCATCCATTTTCATTGGTAAGCCTCCTCATCACGCAGAATCGCAAGAGCAGAGCTAATGTCCTGTTCAACTATCTCCGTATTCCCGTCCTTTGTAGATCGCAACATAAAGAATTTCCCCCATTTGCCGCTATTTTTCAGCAGTTGGGCCTCCTGTCGTCTAAATTCAGTGTCAGTTGCAAGGAGAATCCATTGGGAAGCAAATGTAGGGACTTGATTAATGAGGTTTTGCCGGTGTTCGTAGGATAAGCGCCCAAAAGGTGTATCCATGAATAACGGGATTTCAATTTTACTGCCCCTTGCTGCAATACGTGCCAGGGCAGCAATGAACGAAATAGACATGATTTGACGCTGACCAGCAGAAATGTTGGCAAGAAATGGTTTCTTGTATCGATCAAGAACTTGCAGAGAGTAATCTTCGTTTACAATGATAGTTCTAAGGTTCTCGCGGCCTTCCTGATCCAATAGATCCCGGAAAAGCAACGTGGCTGACTCGCTAATCATATCCTTAATTTCGCGAGTGAATTGGCTGTAAATATCGTTCAGCGCATCTTGAGTGTCTCTCGCTAAAATCGAACGTCTTGACAATTCATCATTCCGTCCAACCTTGAGTTTTTCCTCTTTAAGGAGTGCACGAAGACGATCATTTTCCTGTTGTAGTTGCTCGAGTTGAGACTGAGTTACACGAGCATTAGCTTCAAGAGAGATTATGTTCTCTTGGAGTTTTTTACGATGCTCATCAAGCTTCGTCGCGTCGTGACGTTCAGATGTGCCGATCTGATTGCTGACATTCTCCAAGCTGCGATTGACATTAGCAATGGCGCTGCGGATGTTGCCATATTGTTGGAGTCTCTTTTCTGTAAGATCCGCGTCGTCACTAAAGTGGTTACGGACTTCACTTAAATATCTCCATAGATTTAATGCTGCATCCTGGGTTGAAACGTCACTGGTACGTTTCAGCCACTCAATGATGTGTGTGTAAGCATCTGATCCCTCGCATACTGAACTACCGCAGATACAAAGCTTTTCTTCAAGAATTCTTTCGATCAGGTCACGTCGGATTTCAGATGGAATTTCACCCTTTTGCTTTTGATGATCAATATGCTCATATACGCTGATTACTGTCGGTGCGACAATTAATGCCGATGCTTTACAGACAAGATTTTTCATCTCAGACAAAGCCTCAGCGGCTTGCTGCTCGAGTTCGCTGAGTTCTTGCTCTAACGACTTGCGCCGTTCAAGCAAGTGGCGTATTTCGTTGAACTTTTCAAGCTCCTTGTCGGTTTTTTCAATTTCTTGCCTTGCCAACCGGATTTCATGGGCAAGTTCATCAAGTCGTTTACCCGCCCGAGTTTGCTCTTCTTCATTATCCCCGAGTCGCTTTAAAAGCCGCGACAGTTCTTCATGGGAAGCTCCGGACAGCTCACGTTCCAAGCCCCTGGTAACACGGCCAACCGCCTTGATAGCGGTTTCAAGAGCATCTACATTCAGCAAGTTTCGAATGCCGGCACTGATCTCCCTGCGCTGCTCAATACTGGCACGGGTTAGCCGTTCAATCTTTTCACCATCGAACAAGAAGTAGTCTTTGACCCGCCGGTCAAGAATGCTGTCAATGACCTCGTTGATTTCAGTCGTCGGAACCTGTTGAGTGTTGCCACTCGCAGGGGTGACAAATAACCGGATTTCATCTTCCTCTTCAATTATCCGGCCATCATCCTGCATCCCTAGAATTGCCCTGCGAAGGCGATAATGGCTATCTCTATGACTGAACTCCAATTCCACAACAGTCTTAACGGGTTTATCTGGATTAGCTTCCAGTGCTGAAACATTCACCAACTGCAACTCATCATGGGGTACATCTCCATCTTGGCTTAGACGGCGTTCCCCAAACAGACAAAACACTATCGCTCTAAAGAGCCCAGTTTTCCCGCGGCCATTTTCACCAAAAACTACCGTGACATTGGCATCTTCTTTAGATGGAGTAAAAAATTGAATTTCTTGCTTGCCGCGAAACTGCCTGAAATTTTCGACGGTCAATTTGAGAAGTATCATAGTGTGCCACCCTCCGATGGCTTGGCTAGCCTTCGTACTACCGTCTGAAGTTGATCAGCAATAGCTGCTTCAGACTGCTGAGATTCTGCCAGTTGAATTGCCTTTAAAGCCAATTCACGAACGTTCTCAGGATAACTTGCCAGTTTGTCTTCAATTAACGCATTTACATCGGGTAACAACGATTTATCGCTAGTCATCTTCACTCCAGTCCCATTGTTTCAAAGAGTGGTATACATCCCAGGGTTTCTCATCAAGCAAATTCAACATTTCGAACTTATTCAATATATCCCTCACAACAGACCGCGCATTGAATTGATTCGTTGCGGATGAAGCAAACTCAACAAAGCGAGGCATCTCGCGTTTCAGTATTGCAGCATCTGTAGTGTGTCGTAGCATCAAGCGTTCCTGAGAGGGGACCACTATGAAATCATAAATCACAGCTCGGTCTTTCCCTTTTGATTTTCTGAGAATTCTTCCTCGCCGCTGTACGAACTCGCGAGGATTCGTGCTGCTGGCCAAAATGAAAGCCGTCTTCGTCGAAGGGACATCAACCCCTTCGTCCAAACATTTGATTGCGATGAGTACCTGAATGTCACCAGCATCGAACTGCTCTAGCAACTTCTCTCTGTCCGCTAGGCGTACATCATGAACAAACTCATGGCAGCGTAGTCCCAAAGAGGCTACCTCCTGGAGGACCTCCCGGTGTTCGCCTGCCGCGCAGTATATGAGGACTCCATTCAGTTCGTCATCCCGCAATTGAGAATCCTTGATCATGCCACGGAGCAACCGAATAAGTACCGGCAACTTTTGACTTGCAGATGAAATGATCCTAGCTCGTTCCAAAAGCAACTTTTTCATACGTTCACGCTTTTCAGGGTCTCGCTTGGCAGACGCACTGATGGCAACTACCCTTTGCGTGATTTCCTCATACAGTTCCAACTCAGTACCCGTGAGATTTACCAACTGAGGATAATATTCGTATGGAGTCAGAAATTTGCCGATTGCGTGATCCAAGGTGTATTCAAAGCACGTTGCACCGAAATAGTTGAATATGACTTCAGTCCCCTCATCATCAAACCAACGCCGTGGAGTGGCTGATAAACCAAGGCGCATACCTGCATTGTCAAGTAACGCTTTTCGTAAATGCGAAGCGCCGAGCCCATGGGCTTCATCCCCTATCAGGAGCGTATTGTCAGTCGAAAGACGTCGTGTAGAAGTCGCGAATCTTTCCATTGCGGCAGTTTTATGTACTGCCAATATGCAGATATGACTTTTTGAGCCAATATTAAAATCTTGAATTGCCGATTTCACTTCGATCTGCCATCGCCCATGTTCGCCACTGCAAAGTATGGGATCAAATCCAAATTGGCGGCAGTTTCTTTCCCACTGCTCAAGCAGATGGAGATAGGGGACAAGGATGACTAATGTTAAACGGCCGCGGTCATGGTAGACGGATGTGGCAGCAGCCAAAGAGGTAATCGTTTTCCCAGTGCCGGTAGCCATTTCAAACACACCCCGGCACCCAGCGTCACGCCAGGCGTCTATTGCTCGCTCCTGATAATCATGAAGCTTAATGGTGCAATACGGCGAACTAGCACAATCCTTTTGATGCGTCTTGCGACTGTAAGGACGCTCTGGGGCAGTTCTCAATTTAATAAACTGTTCTCGGCTCGCTTCAGGAATGCGATAAACACTGAACTGCTTGTTATGATTATTCCAGAGTGCCTCAAGTCGTGAATTGTGCATCTCGACGTAAGGGGACTGTCCAGGCTCCCATGATTTGAATACCGAAAATGCTTCTCCATTCAGTGAAGCTTTAATGGAATCATTCAGCGAACCGTGAATTGCAACACGGTTGCCACTCCCATCGGTGAAAACTCCAACTTTATCATGATAGTCCCCAGCTGATGTACGGTCTCGGGGTACGGCAAAACGAAACTCAAGAAGCCCGTCAGCAACCATCCACGCCAATGCGTTGCGTGTATCGGTTTCCAGTGTAGTTGCCAGATTTTCGATGTTGCGTGTGAGAACTTCTTTCAGCACGGAGTCATGCCTGGCTTTTTCGCCAAATTGAAGTGCCTCCCAGTCTGCTTCATCGATGATTGGTGAAAGAACAATCCGGGCACTACCGCCACTAGAGACAAAGTCAGCCATGCCCTGTGCTGCAAGCTTTAACCAACCTGAGGTAAAAAACCCTACACCACGCAAATAATCCTTCGATTGCTGTAAAAGGGGGACCTGCAAGTCGACTATCAAGTCATAGCGCTCGCTGTCGTACACTGGTTGTAATTCAAGGTCTTTGAGCACTAACGCAACCTCGCTAACTTTACAACGTTGCCATCAATGACAACAGGACCGTCTTCCTTCAGCATTACAGGGGTCAAATTCTTTTTGAGAATGCCTGCACTACGCATGTCTGAAACGAATACGTCAAGATTCGCGGCACCATCGTAATTCGTGTTGAGGATGTGATAGATGAGGTCATCAAAAGTTTCAATATTGCTATCATTCGGGATGGATACATATGCATTTCGTGCTATCCCCAAAATACGATATTTCCCGCCTCGTGAAAGCAATTCCCCCATAAGTGTTGATGTCCAACATATATGCTCCGGTAAGCACGGAAGTTGTTCATGGCTGAATTCAAAAAGATCAGATATGAGGCCACAGAATCTGCCACCGCATGTCAGGTTTTTTATATGGCCGGAAGCTATGCTTTCAAGAGCGTCCTGTTTCTCATCGCACCAATGCAATGAGTCAATGTGGACTACAACACTCTCGCTATATCGAAGGATTTGGAAATTGAAATGAACGTTGTAGACACTGTATTGTTTGTACCCAAGCTCATCAACAAAGTGCTGATATAGCTCACCGAATCCACAGGGGGCATTTTTGTCCAGAATGTATTGGATCACCTCTGACGCAACGCCCATTGTTCCCCTGCCGCTTTCACTCTGTTTTTCAAGGCTGATCTGTGGGTAACGTGAGAAATCGAACTGATCTGAAAAGAAAAATTGAATCAACGAATAAAGGAGCATGGGGGTTGTAATTCCCAACAGTCTGCACGAAATTTTCTTGTCGTTGTAAAGCTTGAGTACAGCTACATGATTTGAATTATTGAGAAGACTTTTGAGGTGATCGACTATCGGAATCAGTTTGTCAGCATCAATATTAAGGCTGCTAAGATGCAGGTACTCACCACGGTTGCTTCGTAATAAATTAGGAATTTTTGGAAGATGGTTGATCGTGAATACATCTTCACTAACACAGAGCTTTTCAAGTGCATGGTTCTTTATCTGTTCAAGCGTAACAACCCCTTCCTGTTCCAAGACGAATGACTCTAAAACGAGCTGTACAGGAAGTCGTACTCCATCACCAGACTTCAACAGAACATAGGGGTAGTCGTTGCATAGCAAGGTATCGCTCGCGGAAAGTCTTAAACATGTGTAAAGCGCATGAGTGTTCGGGATTCCTTCTCGCTGGAGGGGGGCCTTGTACAGTTCATAAATCCCAGTAGCTGAAAGGTACGGAATCTTGTCGTTATTGAGTCGAGAGACGATGTCCTTTTCAATTTTCGAGATAATGTCGACTGGTACCGTAACTAGTTCCTTATGAATAAATGTTCCTGCACCCCACAATAAGAGCTCTGATGACCTCTCAAGATTTCCATATACAGAACGTTCGGAAAATTGCGAATGGGTCGGTCGGTCTTTGTTCACCTCTACATGGACTTCGGTAAAGTGCATTGGCCGACCGGCATTCCTCAAAATTGTTTCAAATAAAATCAATCGTCGCTTGCCATATTTTTGAGCCCAAGCGTACTGAGTATATAGCGTATCTTCATCTGCTAATATTTCTTCAATAGCATCATCAAGGTAATGCAGATAGCCATCAGAAAACTGCGTAATATTCTTAACGGTAGCACATCCAGTCCCCTTGCAGAATTCGAGCATTTTCTCTTTAGCTATATCAAAATGGAGCGCCCCATTTGCTTGGTCTGTAACGGTCTTGGTAAATATAGGTCTGATTTCAGGGCAAGATATGCATCTATGTTCTGGCAAGATAATCCGTGATGGAGATGCCCATACCACCTCATATTTGGGCGATAAACTTATTAAAGAGGCAAGGGATTCATCAGAAGGTCGTACAGGCCAGTTAAAGGATGATTTTAAATATGTGGCCATTTCAGTTGTGCAGATTACGCCTCCTGTAGAAGCAAGGGCACCATCAACAGAGAGCCAGAGCCTATTCAACATCTCAACGGTTTTAGGTTTTTCAATTTTGGAAATGTACTGTTTTTCTATTTGACGTACACGTTCACGCGTCAACTGTAAGCTCTGCCCTAATTCTTCAAGAGTCCAATGACGCTCATCCAAGAAGCCTAGTCGCCCCATAATGACGGTGAAATGGTAAGGTTTTTTGATGATCTTGCGGACAAACGTCTCAGTCAAACATTGGAAGCTTGCATACGCATCAATAGGAAGGCTATTCGACAAATCGTCAACCAATTTGCAAATAGATAGTTTTGAATTCCATACACTACTAATTGCTTTAATACTCTTATAATTAAATCCAAATTTTCTGACAACTTGCCTTTCAGTTATACTCGTTAGATCCATCCATTTAATATTGTTGCTGCCAAATAGATCATATATGCAATCAGCAAAAACATAATTTGCAATCAGATTATCAGCTATTTTAGAGTCAATATCATAGAAGATAAATGTTTCAGCAGTCTTAACATTTACTGCAAAAGATTTTGCTAAATCATTTCTGTCAGAAGCAATCTCCAATGCTAGAATTATTTTATCTACTGAATCACAATTTAATCCGATATTTATCAGATAACCTATAGATAAATTAAACAATAAATCAATTGGGTCATCGAATAAGAACCCACATTCTAATAATTTAGACAATTCATTTTCTGAAAATCCTAATTTCCCTATAGTCACAACATTTCCCACTTCGTCATCAACTTGTGGCATTGTCAACCAAAAGAGTTCCGGCAAATTACGCGACAATATACTCCATTCAGCTGGGTCACAAGGCCAATGCTCCCCAGCACGGGGGATAAAACGAAACATGAATCGAGACGATAAAGAAGGACTATTTTCGGTACCTGAAGAATCGCTAGCGGTCGCTGTATTCTGTGGATTATTTTGATGTAATTTAATCTTGACTTGTAGCTGTTTGATGTCGTGAACTGTTTTACGGCCAATGCCCACAAATCCGAATATATCCTCTTCACTGAGCTCAAGCAGGCGTTCTACTGTGCTTATCTGCTCACGTGAAAGCAAGTTTCTGGCTCTTGTGGGCAGGCGTTCAATAAATTTTGACGGGATGGGGGTAGTGCTATTATCCTCAAAGTATGCCGGAGAGGGTGGCTCTGCAACCACCTCAATTTCAGAAGTATGTAACTGGCCTGCGATATCTAATTCTTTATTGCCAGTTATAATGCGTTGAATTTTCAAAACTTCTTTGCAGATTTGTTCGGGAACTGCGGCTTTATTCATTTCTTCTGAGGTCAGGCGCAATAGTCCCTCAAGGCTTCTAACACCACACGTAAGTAGTGTATCAAAAGCCTTCAAGCTCATCATTTTCAATGCATTCTCGAATTGCACTTCTTTTGTCATTTCAGTTGAGTTTGACATAACTCGAGAAACTCGACGCTCCAGGTCTAGCCAGCCTTTCTCAGGACGGGGACAATGTACTGGGTACAGAGTCACGTCCGGAAAGGTCATTATTGGCGGTCATAATTCCTGCTCAGTTGAAATACGATGGACCATAATCGCATATACACCCGATGTGCGACAGGACATGTCATCCAAAGTCATTTCTCATCGACCTCAAATATCCGGATCGATCGTAGTATTTACATATACCTGCCACCGGCGATCCTTTTTGGCACCCTTGATACTTACTCTTGGAGTCAAGGCCGTTGGAATTGGCCGTTTCAACCGGACATAGTCAGCGAGAGGTGCTACCAGTTCTTTTTCACCAACCAGCTCCAGCAAGTAGCCAAGCCTCTGTGCATATGACACAGGGGACAGCTCGGCAACTTCTACAAGGCGGTGCGGATCGATACGCTCAGCCAGTTCGGTCAGGATGGTTGCGACATTATCCAGACCGGCACAGTGGCTGACATAACCGACAACATCAAGCGCAGTTGCCTCGGGTGTTGATACTTTTATGGTACCGGCAGTGGTGTTACGTATTTCTGTGGGGATTGCTGCTGCGTTCTTCCGGTAAATGAACTGAACCCTGATATTGCCACAGGTTATCGGCCTGCGGATTTTTGCCACCATGACTTGAAAGACCTGCGGTCGCTGATGTGCCGCCCCATGGAATTCTGCGGCACTCAGGAGCCCGGCATAATAGACCTCACCCAAATGCTCCATGAGATGCGGGATGAACTGGGCAGCGGGAACGCATCCCACGCTTCGATGCATCGGGAGAAGAATGACGTAGAAGCCGCGGAACGGCATTGCGATCTCGCCTTTTTTCTGCAAGCGATGCAACGCCGATTTGACCGCAATTTCAGTTGAACCCGCCAGATTGAGGAACTCCTGGTAGGTGAAACATGAGCGGCCTTGCGCGGCTAAACTGTCGACCAGACCAAGATACATACACTGATCTCTATCCTGTTTGATTTTGGCGCATAAAATAGCACGTGTTGCTTTTATTTGCAAACAATCAATATGAATTGATGTTCATCGAGTATTTGACTGACTTTGGGAAAAATCCTACATTTCAAGCACGTTATATTCTTTATTGATAGGGGCTGTTATGGACAAATCAAAAGACACCCGAGTCAGCCGGGAACAGTTGTATGAAGAGGTGTGGGCAGAGCCTATGACTACGGTTGCCCTGAAGTACAAGGTCTCCTCAAGTTTCCTTGCACGTATCTGCACTCGATTGAAAGTCCCTCGGCCACAAAGGGGCTACTGGGCCATGTATGCGACCGGCAAACGCCCCAGGAAGCCGCCATTGCCTGCCGCCAGTCCGGGTGATGAACTGGAATGGGCTCGCGACGGCTATGCAAGAGTTGCCCAACTGCCTCCGCCGCAGGTGCCGCAAGACGGCAGTGGCAATAAAAGTCGGCGGCGGTCACTGCCGCAACAGCACCCGCTGCTCGAAGGTTTCAAGGAACTCATGACCGGAGCAGGCGAGGATCGCAACGGTTTCCTCAAGCCCAGAAAATACCTGATTGCTGACATTATTGTCTCAAAGGAAACCCTGGATCGGGCAATCGACGTGGCAAACACCTTATATCTGTCCTTTGAAAAACGTGGTCATTCCGTCAACCTGGCGCCGTATGGCCAGAACCTGCATCGCCACGAAGTTGAGCAACGTGAGAAAGGAGGGAGGCGGAATGAACATTATTATCCGGATCTCTGGAGCACTACACGTCCGACCGTTGTCTTCATTGGCACAGTGGCTTTTGGCGTAACCATATTTGAGATGAGCGAGAATGTCGAAGTGGAGTATCAGGATGGGAAGTACACCCGGGTCTCGGAACTTCCGGTCAAAAAACCGAGACGTTATGAATCATATTCCTGGCGGAGCATGTCTGACCTGCCGAGCAGACGATTGTGCGTGCAGGTGTACTCTCCCTACCAGAGAGTTGCATGGATGCGCCAATGGCGCGAATCGAAATCCGGCGACTTCCCGCGAAAGCTTGCAGGCTTGGTTAAGGAGATTGAAGCCGAAGCAGCAAACATCGTCAAGCGTTTCGAGGAGGGTGAGCGCCAAGCTGAGATCGAAAGGCAGCGGCGGGAAGAGGAAAGACGCAGACAGGCACTGGAAGAAGCTGAACGCCGGCGAGTCAAGGCGATCAAGGACAGCCTGGATGAGTTGTCCGAGATCATCAAGGCCTGGGGCAAGGCAAAGAGGATCGAGGAGTTTTTTGCCGATGTTGAGCTTCGGACCGCCGATCTGGAGGATGAAGAGAAAGCATCTGTTCTTGAACGACTGGCACTGGCCCGCAAGATGGTTGATACTACGGATGCCCCGAAATGGCTTGCTTCGTGGAAGACGCCGGAGGAAAGAAATCAGGGACACACTCAGTATGACACCTGGCATTACTGATTGATCGTCAATTCAACGCTGCAAGCTGCTGCTGTTCCGAAATGTCGGTTAGTATAAATATGTACCGATATTTTGTAGCTACAATTTTCTCCGGCATTCATACAGTCAACGATAATAGCTGTATCAGGTACGCCGTGAGGTTGAACTGTTCTTCAGAGCTCAATGACCAGTTGCCTGTCATACTGTGGATTGACTTCCACATCCTTGTAGCCATAAGGATTTACCACCACCCTGGTTTTGCCGAGAGTATAGTCGAACGAGTTGTGCGTATGTCCGTGCACCCAGAGATCTGGGCCGTGATCGATGATTTCATTGGAAAGATCGGTCATGAAGGCGCAATTGAGACTTTCCCCACGGAACTGTTCATGAATAGAGAGTGAAGATACACCGTGATGAGTAACCACTACCTTTTTCTTGTTACCTGCAGTCACCAATGAATCAAAAATGTATCTTTTTGATTCCTGAAAAAGGTCCGCTGTCTCTTCTGGAATAAGAGTCGTTCCATCAGCTTTCTTTATTACGAAGAAGTCGTTCATGTGTGTCCGGGCATACTGCATCTTAAAGAAATCCTTGCCGAGAAAATCTGTCCAGAGCATTGCCCCGACAAATAGGACACCGGTGATTTCAATCGATTCGTTTTCAAGGAAATGGACGTTCTTAGGGAGTGAAACCTTGGTTTTCAGCTCCTGGATACGACCAAAGAAATCGTTGTGATAGAAAAAGTGATTCCCCTCTACATAGATGACGGCTTGAAAACGTTTGGCCAGTAGGCAGACAATCTTGAGCCAGGTTTCCTGACGATGGGCCAGCCCGATATCACCGGCAACCAAAGCCACGGTCTCCTTGTCTGTCGGCAGTGGTGGAACCACCATCTCGAGAATACGGGGAATCTTGTTGGGCTGCCAGAATTCGGCGTGAATGTCGGAAAAAGGACGGACAAGCATAAGGACTCTCCTTGAATAATGCATTTTCAGCCAAGATATACAATTCTACTACATTTAAGTGACGGGGGATTGGAGCCTTTTTCAAGCAAATGTGTGTTAGCTAAGAAGGACGCCAAATAGTCCCCTACCACCAGTAATACCAGCGCCAGTACCACCATGGGACATAACAGGGACGATAGTCCGTGCTGGAGTAGGAGTACTTGAGCAACGTCCAGTACGGTTTTCCCTTAACATAGCCGTGATAGAGCCGCACTTGTACCCGGTCCATCAGGATGTACGGTAGCGAGATTCCGGCAATGCCGATTGCCCAGTACCAGAATGTTGCAGGGAAACAGAGTCCGACCAACAGACCGGCAACTGCGCTGGTCAGCAGAGGCACGATGGCAGCGACCAGCACCGCCGGCAGTTTCGGCCGTTTCGGTTGCCGCTCCAGGAGCCATTGCCGGGCATCATAGTATTTGATAGTGTTTGACATATGAACCTCGCCTTGCCACACTGACGGTTAGTTGTCTGCACTCCGACAGGTTCTTCCTGTAATTGTGCTTGCCCCAAAAGCCGTCTTTATGGTAGAAGAAATATTCCATTCCAAATGCACACGAAAATCTTTTGTGGTATTTTTTATGGTAGCAGTGTCAAGGCGGGTTGCTGATTCTTTTTTAAATCAGTAGGTTGAGTTTGAAGTTCGATGGACTCTCTCGCCATAAAACAAAAGCGAGCCCCTCGAGGCGCTGATCAATATCCGCCGTGCCCCACAAGGAAATCAGGGACCGGGTAGCGTTGCCCCTTGCGGGCAGAGCTGATAGCTGGGTCCCGCGCAACGGTAGGTTACGAACCCCGTCAGGTCCGGAAGGAAGCAGCGGTAGTGACTGATCCCGTGTGCCGCGGGGGAGCCCAGCTATCAGTTGTGCCCGCAACGTCCCCGTTTCATCCCACCTCCCATCCCTTTGTACTAACCGTTCGTGCCGTGAGGTGTTGAACCTTGTCCTATCTCGTTCTCGCTCGAAAGTGGCGTCCCCAGACCTTCAGCGACCTTACCGGTCAGGAACATGTCAGCCGGACGCTGCAGAATGCGATCGATTCGGGACGAATCGCCCATGCCTTCCTCTTTACCGGTGCCCGTGGCGTCGGCAAGACCTCTTCGGCCCGGATTCTGGCCAAAGCCCTGAACTGCGAACGGGGGATGAGCCCCGAGCCGTGCAACGAATGTCCGGCCTGCCTGGAAATCACCGCCGGCACCTCGGTCGACGTCCTGGAAATCGACGGTGCCTCCAACACCGGCGTCGATGACATCCGGGAGCTGCGGGAGAACGTCAAGTATCTGCCGTCCCGCTGCCGGTTCAAGATTTTCATCATCGATGAAGTGCACATGCTCTCCACCAACGCGTTCAACGCCCTGCTGAAGACCCTCGAAGAGCCGCCACCGCACGTCAAGTTCATCTTTGCGACCACCGAGCCCCACAAGGTCCCGATCACCATTCTCTCCCGCTGTCAGCGGTTCGATTTCCGGCGGATTCCACTGGCCAAGGTGGTGGCACGGCTCCGCTATATCGTCGATCGGGAAAACAGCGCCATCAGCGACGCGGCGCTGACCGTCGTCGCCCGCAAGGGGGACGGCAGCATGCGGGACTCGCTCTCCGTGCTCGACCAGGTCCTGGCCTTTTGCGGCGAAAATGTCAGTGATGACGAGGTGGTTGCGCTGCTCGGCGTGGTTGACCGTCGGTTACTCCTCGACGGCTCGGCGGCGGTCTTCGGTCGCGACAGCCGTGCCGCCCTCGGGGTGGTGGCCAAGGTGGACGAGTTCGGCTACAATATTCGCCAGTTTTGCGGCGAGCTGATCGAGCATTTCCGCAATCTGACCATACTTAAGGCGGTGGGGGACGGCGCTGAGTTGCTGGACCTTTCGGAGGCGGAGCTGGCGCTCCTGCGCGAGCAGGTCGAGCCGCTGGCGCTGGCCGATCTGCAGCGGCATCTGGCGATTCTGCTCCGGGCCGAGGCGGAGATGGCGCAATCGTCCTTTCCGCGGCTCGTACTGGAAATGGCGCTGATCAAAATGGCTACGCTGGTGCCGGTTGTCCCGGTGGATGAACTGCTCGGCCGGCTGCGCGCCCTTGAAAGCGGGACGCCCTCCGCTGCGGTGGTGGCTGACAGCCGTGTCCAGTGGCGGCCGGCTGCCCCGGCCGGTCCGCCGGCAGCACGATCAACGGTGGCTGCCGCTCCTCCGGTGGCGCCTGCCGGGCTGGCCGCCCCGGCTGCCGCTCCCCGGGCTCCCCAACGGCCGGCACCGACCGAGACGTTACCCCGTACCGGGGACAGTTGGGCCGACTTTGTTGCCTACGTCAAGGCCGGCAAGGTCCGGCTCGGCTCGCTGCTGGAGCATGGCAGCCCGCTGCAGGTTTCCGCTGAGCGGCTGGAAATCGGTTTCCCTGAAGGCTCCTTCGCCCTTGGCAGTCTGAAGGAAAACGATGCCCAGGCGGCCCTGCGCGAGCTGGCCCGGACGTTTTTCAAGAGCGAGCCGGCCCTGGTGTTGCGATCGCTGGCAGCGGGAGAGGATGCAGCGGTGCCGAATCTCCTGGAAAAAAAAAGAGTTGAGGACGAGCGTCGCCTGAACGATTTGCAGCAGAATGCCAAAGCACATCCGGCCATTGCCTCGGCGCTGGAGGTTTTCAGCGGTGAGTTGGCCGAGGTAGCGCCAGCCGAAAAAGATAATCGCTAGAACTATGTTTTAGTTTTAACAAAACTCCTTAACTGTGAGTAAATTTAACCCTACGACCCCATGGAGGCACAGATGTCCAAAGGTTTGGCCCAGATCATGAAGCAGGCGCAGATGATGCAACAGAAGATGGCGAAATTGCAGGAGGAAGCCGCGGCCAAAACTGCCGAGGCCAGCTCCGGCGGCGGGGCGGTGACTGCCGTTGTCAGCGGCAAGAGCCAACTCATTTCCCTGACGATCAAGAAAGAAGCGGTTGATCCGGAAGATGTGGAAATGCTGCAGGATTTGATTGTCGCCGCCGTCAACGAGGCTCTGAAGAAGGTTCAGACGCAGTTCTCCGACGAGATGGGAAAAATCACTGGCGGCTTGAATCTTCCCGGTATGTTCTAGTGACTGTGCCGGTGCCGGCTTTTGATTTACAGCGGTTTTCCCCTGCGGTCGCGGCGGCGGCGGGAGGATTTGACATATTCGATCCTTCGCAGTTTATTTCGTAATTGCAGCCCATTAGCCGAAATTTTATTTCGGCTAAATTTTTTTATTAAAATTGTAATAAAAAATTGTTTTAAATGTCGGGAAAAATATGGTACATTTTTCGAACTCATTGACCAAGCTGCTAGCAGAGCTCCAGAAGCTGCCGGGAGTTGGCGAGAAAACGGCCCTCCGTCTCGCCTTTCATCTGTTGAAATCCCCCGAAAATGCGAATGCTCTGGCTGAAAGCCTGCAGGATGTTACCAGTCGGGTGAGATTCTGTTCTGTTTGTTTCGGGATTACCGAGGAAGACCCCTGCTGGCTCTGCACCGCGGAACGCGATGATTCGGCCATCTGTGTGGTCGAGGAGCCGCAGGACCTGCTGGCCGTGGAGCGGACCCGGGCCTTCCGCGGACGCTACCACGTCCTGCAGGGGGCGCTGTCGCCGCTCAACGGCATTACCCCCTCCCAGCTGAGAATCGCCGAGCTGATCAAGCGGCTTGAGGGGGGCGGGGTCCGGGAGGTGGTCCTGGCGACGAACTTCACCGTGGAGGGTGAGGCGACGGCGCTCTATCTGGCCCGGCTGATCAAGCCGCTCGGGATTCGGGTCACCCGGCTGGCCCACGGCATTCCGCTCGGCTCCGATCTGGAATACGTGGATGCAGCGACGGTGCAACGGGCACTGGAAGGGCGCAGCGAGGTTTAGTGGACTGAGAAATACAACGACAGTTTAGTTACTGTGCGTACTATCTAAGAGGAGGAGAGCATGAGTCGCAAAATGGTTACCATTGACGGCAACACCGCGGCCGCCCACGTGGCCCACGCCACCAACGAGGTGATTGCCATCTACCCGATCACCCCGTCGTCGGTCATGGGGGAGATTTCCGACATTAAGAGCGCCATGGGCGAGAAGAACATCTGGGGATCCATTCCGTCGGTAGTCGAGATGCAGTCCGAAGGAGGGGCCGCCGGGGCCGTCCACGGTTCGTTGCAGGCCGGCGCCCTGACCACCACCTTTACTGCCAGCCAGGGGCTGCTGCTGATGATTCCCAACATGTTCAAGATCGCCGGTGAACTGACGCCGACCGTCTTCCATGTCTCCGCCCGGGCCATTGCCGCCCAGGCGCTGTCGATCTTCGGCGATCACTCGGACGTGATGGCCTGCCGTTCCACCGGCTGGGCGATGCTCGCCTCCAACAACTCCCAGGAGGTCATGGACTTCGCCCTGATCGCCCAATCGGCGACCCTCCGCTCGCGGGTGCCGTTCCTGCACTTCTTCGATGGTTTCCGGACTTCCCACGAAGTGCTCAAGGTCGAAGAGCTGACCTATGACGATATGCGTGCCATGCTGGACGACGAGCTGATCGCCCAGCACAAGGCCCGCGGCCTCTCCCCCGACCATCCGGTGATGCGCGGTACCGCCCAGAACCCGGACGTCTATTTCCAGGGTCGCGAGACGGTCAATCCGTATTATCCCGTCTCCATCGGCATCGTTCGCGAAGAGATGAACAAGTTTGCCAAGATTACCGGCCGCCAGTATCAGCTGATCGATTACGTCGGGGCTCCTGATGCCGACAAGGTGATTGTCATCATGGGGTCGGGTGCCGATACGGTTCATGAGACGGTGGAAAATCTCGTCGCCAAGGGTGAAAAGGTCGGCGTCGTCAAGGTCCACCTCTACCGGCCGTTCCCGATCGAAGATTTCGTGGCCGCGCTCCCCAAGACGGTCAAGAAGATCGCCGTCCTCGACCGGACCAAGGAACCGGGCGCCCTGGGCGAGCCGCTCTACCTCGATGTCCGCACCGCGATCGGCGAAGCCATGGCCGAGGGCATCTTCCAGTTCGACGGCTATCCGGTGATCGTCGGCGGCCGCTACGGCCTCGGCTCCAAGGAGTTCACCCCCGCCCAGGCCAAGGCTGTTTTCGACAACCTCGGTGCCGCCAAGCCGAAGAACCACTTCGTGGTCGGGATCAAGGAAGACGTTACCGGTAGCAGCCTCGATACCGATCCGGACTTCCGTAATCCGTCGGAAGGGGTTTACCAGGCGATGTTCTACGGCCTCGGTTCCGACGGCACCGTCGGTGCCAACAAGAACTCGATCAAGATCATCGGCGAGCTGACCGACAACAATGCCCAGGCCTACTTCGTCTACGATTCCAAGAAGGCCGGTTCAATGACCACCTCCCATCTCCGCTTCGGCAAGCAGTACATCCGGGCGCCCTATCTGGTGGACACCGCCGACTTCGTTGCCTGCCACAACTTCTCCTTCCTGGAGAAGTACGACATGCTCTCCAAGGCCAAGGACGGAGCGACCTTCCTCCTCAACTCTCCCTATGACCAGAATGAGGTCTGGGACAAGATGCCGGCCGACGTGCAGCAGCAGATCATCGACAAGAAGCTGAAGTTCTACGTGATCAATGCCGTCAAACTCGGTGAGGAGATCGGCCTCGGACCCCGCATCAACGTGATCATGCAGACCGCCTTCTTCAAAATCTCCAACATCATTCCGCTGGAGACCGCGGTGGAGTCGATCCGCGACGCCATCAAAAAGTCCTACGGCAAGGCGGGCGAGAAAGTGGTCGCCATGAACAACAAGGCGGTCGATGCCGGTCTGGAAAACATCGCCGAGGTGAAGGTCCCGGTAACCGCCACCAGCACCATCAAGAAGCCGCCCGTCGTCAGCGCCCAGGCGCCGGCCTTCGTCCAGGAGACCACCGCGCCGATGATCGCCGGCCTCGGCGACGACCTGCCGGTTTCCAAGATGCCGGCTGATGGTACCTTCCCCACCGCCACCTCCCAGTTCGAGAAGCGGAACATCGCCATCGAGATTCCGGTGTGGGACGAGCAGCTCTGCATCCAGTGCGGTATCTGCTCCTTCGTCTGCCCCCATGCGTCCGTCCGGATGAAGGCGTATGACGCTTCCGCCCTGACCGGCGCACCGGCCACCTTCAAGTCGGCGGAGTGCAAGATCCCCGAAATGAAGGGGCAGAAGCTCACTGTCCAGGTGGCGCCGGAGGATTGCACCGGTTGCGGCGCCTGTGCCTACAACTGCCCGGCCAAGGACAAGAATAACCCGAGCCACAAGGCCCTCGACATGGCCTACCAGCCGCCGCTCCGGGCCTCGGAAGTTGCCAACTTCGAATTCTTCCTCGGCATTCCCGACGTCGACGCGACCCAGGTCAAGCTCGAGTCGGTCCGCGGATCCCAGCTGGTCCGGCCGCTTTTCGAGTTCTCCGGTGCCTGCGCCGGCTGCGGCGAGACGCCGTACCTGAAGCTGCTCTCCCAGCTCTTCGGCGACCGGACGATGATCGCCAACGCCACCGGCTGCTCGTCAATCTACGGCGGCAACCTGCCGACCACCCCGTGGGCCAAGCGTGCCGACGGTCGCGGGCCGGCTTGGTCCAACTCGCTGTTCGAAGACAACGCCGAGTTCGGCTTCGGGATGCGGCTGGCGGTCGACAAGTTCAACCAGATGGCTCTGGAACTCCTCGACGAACTGGCCACCTGCTCCTGCGCTTCCTGTAGCGACATCAAGGGGCTGATGGCCGAGATCAAGGGCGCCGACCAGTCGACCCAGGCCGGGGTGGAAGCCCAGCGCGGCCGGATTGACGTGCTGAAGAAGGCGCTGGCGGGCTGCCCGGAAGCCGCCGCCAAGCGGCTGCTCACCGTGGCCGACTACCTGGTCAAGAAAGCGGTCTGGATCATTGGCGGCGACGGCTGGGCCTACGACATCGGCTACGGCGGTCTCGACCATGTCATCGCCTCTGGCAAGAACGTCAACCTGCTGGTCCTCGATACCGAAGTGTACTCCAACACCGGCGGTCAGGCCTCCAAATCGACGCCGCTCGGCGCCGTGGCCCAGTTTGCCGCCGGCGGCAAGCCGGTCAGCAAGAAGGACCTCGGGATGATGGCCATGTCCTACGGTTCGGTCTACGTAGCCAACGTCTCGCTGGCCAATCCGGCCCAGTGCGTCAAGGCGTTCCTCGAAGCCGAAGCCTACGACGGCCCGTCGCTGATCATTGCCTACTCGCACTGCATCGCCCATGGCATCAACATGACCACTGCCGTCGACGAGCAGAAACGGGCGGTCACTTCCGGCTACTGGCCGCTGTTCCGCTACAATCCGCAGCTGGCCGCGGAGCACAAGAACCCGCTCCAGCTCGACAGCAAGGCACCGACCATCGCCTTCGAGGAGTATGCCTACGGCGAGAACCGTTACAAAGTGCTGAAGAAGAACAATCCCCAGGCGGCCGAGAAACTGATGAAACAGGCCTCCCAGTGGACCAAGGCCCGCTTCGCCTATTACCAGAAGCTAGCGAGCCTGACCTACGAGAACCCGGGCGAGTAACCGCCCCGTTCCGGAGGAACCTCGACCCCCGGCAGTTCTGCTGCCGGGGGTTTTTTTGTCGCGTGGGCCGGCCGTTTATCTTCTTGAACCCGCGTCAAATTTTTGTTATAACCGTGCCAACGGTGATTGGATTCTCACAACCCGGCTAAGGGGTGCTCCATGGCTTATCCTCAAATGGTGATGTACGATGAGGAGTTCAAGCAGATCAACGCGGTCATCGAAAAGCTGCTCAGAGAGGCCAACGCAAAGGTGATTTTCCTGGTCGACAAGAACGGCCAGCTGATCTCCGGTGTTGGCGAAACCGAACGCTTCGATACGACCTCCCTCGCCTCGCTGACGGCGGGGAACATCGCCGCCACCGGCGGCCTGGCCAAGCTGATCGGCGAAAAAGAATTTTCCATCCTCTTCCACGAGGGCGAAAAGGATAACCTGCATATCTCCATCGTCGGCGGCCGGGTCATCCTGGTTGTCCTCTTCGACAGCCGCTCTTCGCTCGGTCTGGTGCGGCTCCGGGTGAAGAAGGCTTCTGATGAACTTACCGCCGTTTTCGACCGGCTGATGACCCGGGCCGAAGAGAAAGAGCGGAGCGGCATCCAGGATTTCCCCTTTGCCGAGATTACCGACGACGACATCGATAACCTGTTCAGCTAGCGGCCCGGGGGTATGGCGGAATGTCCTTCATCAATTACGCATCACGCGAAATAAACTGCAAGATCGTCTATTACGGCCCCGGCCTCTGCGGTAAGACCACCAATCTGCAGTACGTTTATCAGAAGACCGCCCCCGAGGCGAAAGGGAAGATGATCAGCCTGGCCACCGAAACGGAGCGGACGCTCTTTTTCGACTTCCTGCCGCTGGCACTCGGCGAAATCCGTGGTTTCAAGACCCGCTTCCATCTCTATACCGTTCCCGGCCAGGTATTCTATGATGCCTCGCGGAAACTGATTCTCAAGGGGGTGGACGGTGTGGTGTTCGTTGCCGACTCCCAGGACGAGCGGATGGACGCCAACATCGAGTCGCTGGAGAACCTCCGGATCAACCTCGGCGAGCAGGGGTACGATCTGGACAAGCTGCCGTACGTCGTCCAGTACAACAAGCGTGACCTGCCGAACATCCTGTCGGTCGAGGAACTCCGTAGTGAGCTGAATCCGACCGGGGTGCCCGAGTTCGAGGCGTGCGCCACTACCGGCGAAGGGGTCTTCGAAACGCTCAAGGCGGTTGCCAAGCTGATTCTCATTGATCTGAAGAAGGGGCGTTAGCCCGCTTGGTGCGCCGGGAGGCGAGCTGCGGCAGGACAAAGGTGTGGGAAGCCCATGGCGTTAAAACCGTGGGCTTTTTTGTTTCGTGCCGGGGTGATTTGACGTACTATGTCGCAACCGTGGCCGACAATGGCGCCGCAGTGCACCTTTTCCCGAGCCTGAATATCGCGGGGATGTCATGCCCTTGACTATCTATACCGGCAACCGGATGGAGCACCTGGTCGCGCACCTGGCGACCATGGTCAGCGAGTCGCCCCTGCCGCCGTTGGCGCCGGAGACGATCATCGTCCAGAGCCCGGGAATGGAACGCTGGGTGGCGATGGCGCTGGCTGACCGCCTCGGTGGCTGGGCCAACGCCGATTATCCATTTCCCAACGCCATGATCTGGCGGATCTTCCGGGCGGTGCTCGGCGAGCTGCCGCCGACTGCCGAGGATTCGCCCTTTGCCCCCGAGCCGCTTCGCTGGCGGCTGATGACCATCCTTCCCTCCTTGCTCGAACGCCGGGAGTATGCACCGCTCAAAGCATATCTGGCCGACGACGGCGACGGGCGGAAGCTCTTCCAGCTGGCCGGGACGATTGCCGATACCTTCGACCAGTATGGCCTCTATCGGCCGGAACTGCTGCTCCGCTGGGAACGCGGCGAGGGGGACGACTGGCAACCGGACCTCTGGCGGCGGCTGACGGCAGAGGCGGCCGTCCCTCATCGGGCGACCCTGCTGGCGGAATTCCGCCGGGCCGTTTCCCGGCTGCGGGAGGCCCCTGCCGGACTTCCCGCCCGCCTCTCGCTGATCGGCATCTCGGCGTTGCCGCCGTTCCATCTGGAAGTCCTGACCCGGCTTGCCGGCCAGCTGCCGGTCAATCTGTTCCTGCTGAACCCTTGCCGTACCTACTGGGGGGGAATCGTCTCCGCCCGGGAGCAGGCCCGCCTCGAACGGCGAGATGCCGAAAGCGCGCCGCCCGACGACTATTTCGAGCTCGGCAACCCTCTGCTCGCCTCGCTGGGCCGGACCGGTCGGGACTTTTTCGAGCTGCTGCTCGACAGCGCGGAACCAGGGGCTACCGTCGAAGATTTTACGGCGGGCGAGGAGACGACCCTGCTCGCCATGGTCCAGGGAGATATCCTCGACCTGCGGGATCGGACGGCTGCCGGCGAGGTCAAGGGGACCATCGCTCCGGGGGATGCCAGCATCCGGGTCCATTCCTGCCATAGCCCGCTGCGGGAGGTCGAGGTGCTGTACGATACGCTCCTCGAGCTGTTTGCCGGCGATCCGACCCTTACCCCCCGGGATGTGCTGGTGATGACGCCGGAGATCGAGAGCTACGCGCCATACGTTTCGGCGGTGTTCGGCTCGCCCGAATCGCCGGAGCGGCGGATCCCCTACGCGATTGCCGATCGGAGCCTCCGGCGCGAGGGGGTGGTCGCCGAGGCGCTCATCAAGGTGCTCCGACTGGCGGGGAGCCGCTGTACGGCCAGCGAAGTGCTCGATTTCCTCGCTCTGGCGCCGGTGGCCCGGCGGTATGCCATCGGGCAGCGGGGGGTGGCGACCATTCGTGGCTGGGTGCGGGAAGCCGGCATCCGCTGGGGGATCGACCGCGCCGACCGCGGCGAGCAAAAGCTTCCCGCGTTTGCGGAAAATTCCTGGCGGTCGGGACTTGACCGGCTGCTGCTCGGCTATGCGATGGCCGGCGAGCGGGAGGGGCGGTTCTGTGCCGGGATTCTCCCCTTCGACCGGGTTGCGGGGGAGGCGGCGCTCCTCGGCTCGTTCCTGGAGTTTACCGGCCGGCTGTTCGCCACGTTGCGGCAGCTGCGGCAGCCGCGGCCGGCGCCGGAATGGCTCACCCTGTTGCGCGGCGTGCTGGTCGACTTCATTGCCGCCGATCAGGACGAGGAGCGGGAGCTCTTGGCGATCGATGGAACGATTGACGCGCTGGCGGCGGCATGGCGGGTGGCCGATTTTAGCGACGAACTGACTCTGGAACAGATGACGGCGTGGCTGGACGAACGCCTCGGCCGGCTGGGGCCGGGGGGAGGCTTCCTGACCGGCGGGGTGACCTTTTGCGCCATGCTGCCGATGCGGAGCATTCCCTTCCGGGTCATCGCCCTGCTCGGGATGGACGACGGCGCCTATCCGCGGCGCAATCCGCCGTCGGGCTTCAACCTGATTGCCGCCGCTCCCCGCCCGGGTGACCGCTCGCTACGCGACGAGGACCGTTATCTGTTCCTGGAGGCGCTCCTGTCGGCCCGGCAGCGGCTGCACATCAGCTACCTGGGACAAGGGATCGTCGACGGCGGGACACGGCCCCCTTCGGTGCTGGTCAGCGAACTGCTGGATTACCTGGAACGGGGTTTCGTCGTCGCCGGTGCGGCCGATAAAAATCTCCGCGAGACGGTCGAGGTCCGGCAGCGGTTGCAGCCGTTCAGCCGCGACTATTTCCGGGGTGACGCCGGTTCGCCGCTCTTCAGCTACTCCCGGGAGAACCTTGCCGGCAGTCTGGCCAAGGGGCGCGGTGCCGAACCCCGCCCGTTCATGGTTGCACCGTTGCCGGTGCCGGACGAGGTGACGACGATTACGCTTGCCGATCTGGCAGCCTTTCTGGCGAACCCGGCCCGACAGTTTCTCCGCCTCCGGCTGGGAGTTCACCTGGAGCGGAGCGAGGAACTTCTGCCGGAGTGTGAGCCGTTTCTTCCCGATCCGCTGGAGCGTTACCAGCTCGACCAGGAGGTGGTGGCGACCCTGCTGGCGGGGGGAGATCCCGAACTACAGCGGGAAGTGCTGCGCAGCCGGGGACTGCTGCCGCCGGGGGCTATCGGTGCCGAGGTCTTCCGGCGTCGCGTGGCGGCCGTCGCCGATTTTGCCGCCGAGGTGGGGGCAACGCTGGCCGGCGAAGCGCTGTCGCCGCTGGAAGTCGACCTGCCGCTCGGCGGCGTGCGGCTGGTCGGCCGGCTTCGGCGGCTCGGGCCGGCCGGACTGGTGCAGTATCGCTTTGCCAAGCTCAAGGCAAAGGATCGGCTGCGGGCCTGGCTGGAACATCTGGCCCTCAATGCCGTGGCCCCGGCAGAGTGCCCCCGGCGGACCGTTCTCTTTGCCAGCGATGCCACCGTCACCTACGAACCGCTGACGGCTGCCGCCGGCGAACTGGAACGGCTCGTCGGGCTCTACCGGCAGGGATTGGCTGCGCCGCTCCGCTTCTTCCCCGAGAGTTCGCTCGAATATGCCCGGAAGAGCCGGGAGCCGAAAAAGGCCGATCAGGCGCCGGCGGCCGCCCGGAAGAAATGGCGCGGTTCCGAGGAGTATCCCGGCGAGGGGGAGGAGCCGGCGTTCCGGCGCTGCTTCGGGGCCGCCGAGCCCTTTGCCGGCGACTTCGCTGCGGTGGCACTGACGGTCTACGGCCCGCTGCTCGACTGCCAGACCGAACGGAAACGGAAATAGGCGCGCCATGGAGCCCTTCAACCTTCTCCATACCCCGCTGAGCGGTCGCCACCTGATCGAGGCCAGCGCCGGTACCGGCAAGACATTCACCATTGCCGGCCTCTACCTGCGGCTGCTGCTGGAGCGGCGGTTGCGGGCGGATCAAATCCTGGTTGTCACCTTCACCGAAGCGGCGACCGAGGAGTTGCGGGACCGGATCAGGCGACGGCTACGGGAGGCGGTGGATGCCTTTGCCGCCGGGAGCAGTGACGACCCGCTGCTCGACGGGCTATTGGGCGGGGGAATTGCCGCTCCCGAGGCGCTCCGTTTACTGTCGGCCGCGCTCCGTTCCTTTGACGAGGCGGCGATTTTCACCATCCACGGCTTCTGCCAGCGGGCCCTCCGGGACAATCCCTTTGCCAGCGGCTCCCTGGCCGATACGGAGCTCCTGGCCGATCAGGAGCGGCTGCTGCAGGAAGTTGCCGCCGATTTCTGGCGGGACACCGTCTACCGGGCGCCGGCACCGCTGGTGCGGAAGGTCGTTGACGAGGGGGTGTCGCCCGGCCGCCTCTTGCGGTCGGTCGGGACGCGGGGGGGGCCGTTGCTGAGGGTGATCCCCGAGCTGCCGCTCCCCGAGTTGCCGGCAGGCGATCCGGACGAGGCGTTCCTTGACCAATGGCTGCTGGCGCTGAAGCGGCAATTCCACGCCTACCTGGCCGCCGAACTGCCGCGGCGGAAGCGGCGGGCCAATGTCCGCTCCTTCGACGACCTCCTGCTCGATCTCTACCAGGCGCTGCAGGCGGCGCAGGGCGACGCCCTGGCCGGGGCGGTGCGGGAGCGTTACCGGGCCGCCCTGGTCGACGAATTCCAGGATACCGATCCGCTCCAGTTCGGGATTTTCGATGCCCTCTATCCGCTGGCGGGCGAGGCGCCGCTGTTCATGATCGGCGATCCGAAGCAGGCGATCTACAGCTTCCGCGGCGCCGATGTCTTTGCCTACCTGGCGGCGGCTGCCGCGACGGAACAGCGTCATACCCTGGACGAAAACTGGCGTTCCGAGCCGGCACTGGTCCGGGCGGTCAATGCCCTCTTCGCCGGGCGGCCGGCACCGTTTCTCTTCCCGGGGATCGCCTTTCACCCGGTGCGGGCGGCGGAACGGGAACAGCGGCTGCTGACCGTTGACGGCGCTGCCGATCCGGCGCCGTTCAAGATCCACTTCGTCCCCCGAAGGGAGGCGGGCAAGCCGATCAACAAGGGTGACGGCGCCGAGTTGCTGGTTCAGGGGGTGGCGGCGGAGATTGCCCGGCTGCTCGACGAAGGGGGCGCCGGTCGCCTGCTGATCGGTGACCGGCCGCTGGTCGCGGGCGATATTGCCGTCCTGGTCCGGAAGAACCGCCAGGCGCGGCTGGTGCAGCAGGAACTGAACCGGCTCGGCATCCCGGCGGTGCTGCGCGGTGCCGGCAATCTCTTCGATTCGCCGGAAGCGGCGGAGATCCTCCTGGTGCTCGGGGCGGTGGCCGAACCGGCCGACGAGCGGCGCTTGCGGGCCGCCCTGGTCACCGACCTGGCGGGGATCGGCGGGGACGGCCTGGCCCGGTTGTTGGGCGACGAGAGCGCCTGGGAGACGGTGCTGGAGGAGTTCCGCGGCTACCATGACCTTTGGGCGAAGTCGGGGTGCATGCCGATGGCGATGCGCCTCCTGGCCGGCCGTCAGGTGCGTAGCCGGCTGTTGGCGCTGCCGGACGGCGAACGGCGGCTGACCAATATTCTTCACTGCTTCGAGCTGCTCCACGAGGCAGCGGTAGCCGGCAATCTCGGCATGGAGGCGACCGTCAGCTGGCTGGCGGAGCGGCTCAGCGAGGAACAGCGCCGGGAGGAACACGAGATCCGCCTGGAGACCGACGAGGCGGCGGTCCAGCTGGTGACGATTCACAAGAGCAAGGGACTCGAATATCCGGTGGTCTTCTGCCCGTTCTGCTGGGAAGGGAGGGACGGAACCGGCGAAACGGTCCTGTTCCATGACGAAGCCGGCCGGGCGGTGCTCGATCTCGGTTCGCCGGAGCTTCCCCGCCATCGGCAACGGGCCGCCGAGGAGAATCTGGCCGAGGGGCTGCGGCTGCTCTATGTGGCCGTCACCCGGGCAAAGAACCGCTGCTATCTGGCCTGGGGGGCCTTCAAGGATGCCGGCGGCTCGGCGATGCATTACCTGCTCCATCCGGACGTGCCGGGCGACAAAGGACAGGTCGCCCTGTCCGACGAGGCGATCCGGGCCGAACTGGAGCAGCTGGCCGTTGCCTCGGGCGGGGCCATCGCCGTGACCCCGCTTCCCCCTCGGGCTCCTGCCGGCGTCTACCGGCCGCCGGTCGCCGCCGAGCCGCTCAGCTGCCGGGAGTTCCACGGTACCATCGAGCACGACTGGCGGGTGGCAAGTTTTACCTCTTTCGTCTCCCAGGCCGAACATGTTGCCGAGTTGCCCGACCGCGACGAATGGGTGGCGGGGGACGGGGCGCCGCTTTTGCGGGAACCGCCGGCCGAGCGCCAGACGATCCGCGATTTTCCCCGCGGGACGCGGGCGGGGATCTTTCTCCACGAGATCTTCGAGGAACTCGATTTTGCCGCCGGGCCGGCCGGCATCGCCGAAGCGGCGGTGGCGGAAAAACTCCGCCGGCACGGCTTTGCCGGCGAATGGCTGCCGGCCGTAACGGCAATGCTGGGCCAGGTTCTCACCGTCCCGTTGCCGGCCGGGGAGGCCTCGTTCCGGCTGGCCGACCTCCGTCCCGGCGGCTGGCTGACGGAGCTGGAGTTTTACTTCCCGCTCCGCTTCATTACCGCCGACGGCCTGCGGGAAGCGGCGGCGCGCTGGAGCGGCCTGGAGCAGCCGGTGAGCCTGACGGAGCTGGTGACCGGTCTTACCTTCCAGCCGGTCCGGGGGGTGGTGCGCGGCTTCGTCGACCTGGTCTGCGAATGGCAGGGGCGCTATTTCATCATCGACTGGAAATCGAACTATCTCGGTTCCCAGCCGGCGGATTACCAGCCGCCGCAGTTACGGGAAAGCATGCGGTCGCACCGGTATCCCCTCCAGTATCTGCTGTACACGGTGGCGCTGCATCGCCATCTGGCGGTGCGGCTTGCCGATTACGACTACGATCGCCATTTCGGCGGCGTTCACTATCTGTTCCTGCGGGGGATCGAGGCGGCCCGGGGCGACGGGGCGGGAATCTTCCATGACCGGCCGCCGCGGCAGCTGATCGAGGAGCTGGAACGGCTGTTCGTCCGGCTTGACTGCCGGGCAGGTGAGTGAAACGATGGCATATGCGCACGAAGATGAATTGACCGAGCTCGATCGGCACTTTGCCGATTTCGTTTGCCGGCTTGCCGGCCGTGGCGATTCCTGGCTGTGGCGGGTCGCGGCCCTGACCAGCAATGCCACCGGCCGCGGCAACGTCTGTCTCGAGCTGGCCACGGCGCTGCCGCCGGAGAGTGTCGGCGCCGCGGCGCTGGCGGGCTGGATCGAGCATCTCCGCGCGGTGCCGCTGGTCGGGGCACCCGGCGAGACGACGCCGCTGGTCCTCGACGCTGCCGGCCGTCTCTATCTGCACCGCTTCTGGGAGTATGAAGCGGTACTGGCCGCGGCGTTGCTGGCACGGAGCCGGCAGGAATGCCCGGTCGACGAGGCGCTACTCGGCGAAGGGGTGCGCCGGCTCTTCCCGCCGGTGGTGGCTGACGAGCCCGACTGGCAGCTGGTGGCGGCCCTGACGGCGCTCTGCCGGCCCTTGGCCGTGATCTCCGGCGGCCCGGGTACCGGCAAAACCGCCACCGTGGTGAAGGTGCTGGCGCTACTGCTGGAGCAGGCCCGGGGTGTCTCCTGTTCGCTCGCCCTCGCCGCTCCGACCGGCAAGGCGGCGGCCCGCCTGGCCGAGGCGATCCGTACTGCCAAGCAGGGGCTGCCGGTGGCCCCGGCGATCCTCGAACAGCTCCCGGAGGCGGTAACCACCATCCACCGGTTGCTCGCCTACCACCCGCCGTCCGGCGCGTTCCGCCACCATCGGGACAATCCCCTGCCGTATGCGGCGGTGGTGGTCGACGAAGCGTCGATGGTCGATCTTCCCCTGATGGCCCGGTTGGTCGAGGCGCTGCCGCCGACGGCGCGGCTGATTCTGTTGGGGGACAAGGACCAGCTGGCCTCGGTGGAAGCCGGGGCGGTCCTCGGTGACATTTGCGACACCGGCCGGCTGCACGCCTTTTCCCCATCGTTTCGGGAGCGCCTGGCGCGGCTGGCCGGATCGGCGCTGCCGGCCGCCGGTCCGGCGCCGGAGTCGCCACTCGGCGATTCGCTGGTCGTGCTGCGGAAGAGCTACCGGTTCGGCGCCGAAAGCGGGATTGGCGCCCTGGCCCGGCTGATCAACGAAGGGCGGGGGGAGGAGGCGCTGGCACTGCTCAAGGCGGGGGGATGCGGCGACCTGGCGTGGCGGGAACTGCCGGCGGCGGAAGAGCTGGAATGCCAGCTGCGGGAGCCGCTGGTCGCCGGCTACGATGAGTTCCGGGCGACGGCCGAGCCGCTGGCGGCCCTGGCGGCATTCGGTCGGTTCCGGGTTCTCTGCGCCCATCGCCAAGGGCCCTACGGCGTGGCGACCCTCAATGGCCTGGCGGAACGGCTCCTGGGGCTGCCGACCGGTGTCGGGGGGGAATGGTATCCCGGCCGGCCGGTACTGATCACCGAGAACGATTACCCGCGCGGCCTCTTCAACGGCGACATCGGCATCGTCCAGGCTGCACCGGACGACGGCCAGCGGTTAGCCGCCTTTTTTCCCGCCCCGGCAGGGGGGGTGACCAGGCATCTGCCGCTGCGGCTTCCCGGTCACGAGACGGTCTTTGCCATGACCGTCCACAAGAGTCAGGGGTCCGAGTTCGAGCGGGTGCTGCTGATCCTCCCCGATCGCGCCTCGGCGATCGTGACCCGCGAGCTGATCTATACGGCGGTCACCCGGGCCCGACAGCGGGTGGAGGTCTGGGGGCGGGACGAACTGTTCGTTGCGGCGGTCGGCACCCGGATCAGTCGGAGTTCCGGATTGCGGGACCTCCTCTGGGCCGGGCCGGGTGGCGAGGAGGCTTAGGTGAACGTGGTGCGGCGGACGGACAAGGGCTGGCGGTTGCTGGTGGCGGGGATGATGCTGCTCTGCCTTGCCCCGGGGATTGCCTTCGCCGCCGGCAGTGGTGCTTCCCGGCTGTTCGTCACCGGCTTTACGGCGCTCCATGACGGCAACAGCCGGGAAGCGGCGGAAACCTTCGACCGGCTCCTTGCCGTTTATCCGGACACGCCGCTCCGTGACCTGGCGTTGTTCTTTCTCGCCCGCGCGTCGTTGGCGGCCGGCGAGCGGCAGCAGGCGGCCCGGGCGATGGCCACTCTGCGCCGCGAGTATCCGGGAAGTGTCGTGGTCGCCGCCGCGGGGCCGGAACTGCTGGCGCTGGCCGCCGGCTACCGGCCGTCGGCGGGCGTTGCGCAGGTTCCGGCGAATGGGCCGCTTGCCCGGCGCACGGAACGGCCGACTGGGGTGCCCGATGAGGCGGGGCGGCGTCACGGACCGGCGGCGGAGAACACCCGGCTCGCCCCCTCCCGGCCAACGGCCGTTGCCGCGAATCGCCCCCAATCGGTGATTGCGACTCCGGTGGTGGCGGCCCCCGCCCCGGCGCCGGCCGACAATGTCCCGACGGGGCCGACGTTCGAACTGAACGTTACCCCTGCCGATGCTCCCCGACCGGTAGCCGTGCCGACCCTTGTACCGCTGGAGATCGTCAATCGCGGCTCCGGTGCCGATAGCTATCGCCTCCGGGCGGCATTCCCGCCGGAATTCCGGGCCCGTTTTGCGGCCGCCGCCCGGCCGGGCACCCCGATCGGCGAAACGTCGCTCCTTGCTCCCGGCCAGCGCTTTGCCGCAGTGCTGTCGGTCGTCCTGCCGCCGACCGCGATCGACGGCCAGCGCTACGTCTATCCGCTCCGGGTCGCTTCCCGGCGTGCCCCGGCCAGCGACCGAATCCGGGATATCGTTCTGGTGGCGGCGGCGCCGCTGCTCCGGGTGGTTGTCCGTCCCGGCCGGCCGGTGATGACTCCCGGCGACCGCATCGACTATGCCGTTACCCTGCTCAATGTCGGTTCGGCACCGGCGGAGCGGATTTCGCTGCGCTTCCGCTGTGCCGGCGAACGGCTGGCGGCCGTGGCCGGCGTAACCGATCCGGCGGCGGGCGACGGAGGGGAGGTGCTGACCGGTATCCGGCTGGCGCCCGGCGAGATTCGGACCGGCACCGTTTCGTTCGGGCTCGACCCGGCGCGGCGTAGCGGTCCCGAGCTGCGCTGCCAGGCGGAACTTCAGGACGACAACCGGGGGATGGCCGAAGTCTTTCGCGCGGCGGCGGTCCGGGTTGCGGCGCCGTAACCGGTAGCTCCGGACAGGATGGAAAGGGTATGCATTTCGGCAATATCTATGCGGATGAAATAGTCGGCAAAGCCTACGACCGGCAACTGATGAAGCGCTTTGTCGGCTATGTCCGTCCCTACTGGTGGCTGGCGGCGACGACCCTGCTGCTCCTTCCCCTGGCGGCCGCCGCCCGGCTGGCCCAGCCATGGCTTTTGAAAGTGGCCATCGACGGCCATATCGTCACCGGCAAGCTGGCCGGGTTGCCGCTGGTGGCGGCCGGGTTTCTCGCCCTGATCGTCAGCGACTCGCTGCTGACCTTTCTCCAGTCCTGGCTGCTGCAGTACCTGGGGCAAAAGGTAATGTTCGACCTGCGGCTGGAGCTGTTCACGCACCTCCAGCGGCTGCCGGTGGCATTTTTCGACCGGGTGCCGACCGGCAGTCTGGTGACCCGGGTGACGAGCGACGTCGAAGTCCTCGGCGAGATGTTCGCCGCCGGCATCATCACCGTGGTCGGGGATATTCTCTTCCTGGCCGGGATTGTCGGCGTCATGCTCTGGATGAACCTGAAGCTGTCGCTGGTCACCTTCTCGGTTCTGCCGGTGCTGATCTGGGTTGCCTTCACCTTCCGGATCAGGATGCGCCAGGCATTTCGCGAGGTTCGGGCACGGCTGGCCCAGCTCAACGCCTTCCTGGCGGAGAGTATCGGCGGGATGGCGATCGTTCAGCTCTTCGGCCGGCAGGAACGGGAACGCAACGAGTTCACCCGGCTCAATGCCGCCTATCGGGACGCCAACCTGCCGGTGATCAGCTGGGACGCCTCGCTCTATGCCCTCGTCGAGGCGCTGTCGTCGGTGGCGGTGGGGCTGATCGTCTGGTATGGCGGTGGCGAGATCGTTCGGGGTGGGGTGACCTTCGGCGCCCTGGTCGCCTTTATCCAGTATATCGAGAAATTTTTCGGGCCTATCCGCGATCTCTCCTCCAAGTACTCGGTGATGCAGGGGGCGATGGCGGCCCTCGAACGGATCTTCAACCTGCTCGATACGGAGCGGAGCGAGCAGCCGGCAGGTGGGGAGAAGGCCATGGCCGGCGGCCCGCAACCGCCGCCGGCACCGGTCGACACCATCGAATTTCGTGACGTCTGGTTCGCCTACACCCCCGGCGAGGATGTCCTGCGGGGGCTCAACCTGACCATTCGCCGCGGCGAAAAAGTGGCCCTGGTCGGCGAAACCGGCGGGGGCAAAACGACCGTTACCCGGCTCCTCTCCCGCTTTTACGAGGTCGAACGCGGCGCCATCCTCTTCGACGGCACCGATATCCGCCGGCTGCCGCTGCCGGAGCTGCGGCGGCGGATTGGGGTGGTGCTCCAGGAGCCGTACCTATTCACCGGGACGGTCGGCTTCAATATCTCCCTTGGCGACCCGGCGGCGGCCCGGCGGCTGGAAGAAGCGGCCCGCCTCGTCGGCGCCGACCGCTTCATCGGCAAGCTTTCCCGCGGTTATGACGAAGAAGTCCGGGAGCGGGGGATGAATTTTTCCGCCGGCGAGCGGCAGTTGATCTCCTTTGCCCGGGCCGTCGCCTTCGACCCGGAGATCCTGGTCCTCGACGAGGCGACCGCCAGTATCGACAGCGAGGCGGAACGGCTGATCCAGGAAGGGCTCCGGGCGCTGATGGCCGGGCGAACGTCGCTGGTAGTCGCCCACCGGCTGTCAACGATTCAGGATGCCGACCGGATTATCGTCATTCATCGCGGCGAAAAGGCGGAAGAAGGGAGCCATCGGGAGCTCCTGGCTGCCGGCGGCCTCTACAGCAAGCTATACCAGTTGCAATTCAAAGATTAGGAGCGGTCATGAAACATCTCATTCTCGGCACCGCCGGCCATATCGACCATGGCAAGACCTCGCTGGTCAAAGCGCTCACCGGCATCGATACCGACCGCTTGCCTGAAGAGAAGTCGCGGGGGATTACCATCGAGCTTGGCTTTGCCCACCTGGAGCTCCCCGGGGGGGTACAGTTCGGCATCGTCGATGTGCCGGGACACGAACGGTTCGTTCGGACGATGGTTGCCGGCGTGGGGGGGATGGATGTGGTGATGCTGGTGATCGCCGCTGACGAGGGGGTGATGCCCCAGACCCGGGAACACGTCGAGATCTGCCAGTTGCTCGGGGTCAGGAGAGGGCTGGTGGTGTTGACCAAGAGCGATCTGGTGGCTCCGGACTGGCTCGATCTGGTGGCGGAGGAGGTACGGGAGTATCTGACTGGGAGCTTCCTCGAGGGGGCGCCGGTGTTGCCGGTCTCGGCAAAAACCGGGGCCGGGCTCGGAGCGCTCAAGGAAGCACTGGCCAGCCTGGCTGCCGAGGTAGAGGAAAAACGGGCGGAAGGGCCGTTTCGCCTGCCGGTGGACCGGGTTTTTACGGTGACCGGTTTCGGCACGGTGGTGACAGGGACGCTTCTTGCCGGCGAAATCCGGGTGGGGGACGAGGTCGAAATCCTCCCGGCCGGGCGAACGGCCCGGGTGCGCGGGGTACAGACCCACGGGCAAAAAGGGGAGATGGTCACCGCCGGCCAGCGGGTGGCGGTCAACCTGCAGGGAGTGGAGTACACCGAGCTGGAACGGGGTGACATTGTCGTGCCGCGCGGGGCCTATCAGACGACCCGGGCCGTCGATGTCCGCCTCGACTATCTGCCGTCGGCACCGAAAGAGTTGCGCCACCGCAGTTCGTTGCGTCTCCATTCGGCGACCTATGAGGTCCAGGCCCAGATTATCCTCCTCGACCGGGACCTGCTCAGGCCGGGAGAGACCGCTTTTGCCCAGCTCCGGCTGAAGCGGCCGGTGCTGCTGCTCCCCGGCGATCCGTTCGTTCTTCGCTCCTACTCTCCCCAGGCGACCCTCGGTGGTGGCCGGGTCCTCGATCCGATGCCTCCCCGGCGCCGCCGCCGCTCGGAAGAGGCCCTGGCGCTTCTCCGTGCCTTCGGCGGGCATTCGGACAGCGAAGCAGTGCGGCTGCTGATCGGTGGCAGCCTGCTCTCCGGCATTCCGTTCACCGAGCTCGCCGTGCGCAGCGGTCTGCCCGGCAAACGGGCCGAACTGGTGGTCGGTTCGCTCCTCTCGGCGGGCGAAGTAGTGCAGGTGGTGCGCGAGCCGCGCATCTTCCTCTCCCGGGAAGCCTTTAACACTCTCAAGGCGCAGCTGTTCAGCGAGGTCGAAACGTATCTCCGCGACAATCCCCTCAAGGAAGGAATGGGGCGGGAAGAGCTGAAGACACGGATTCCCCGGCGAAGCGATCAGCGCTTCTTCGGGCCGCTGCTCCAGGCTCTCGAGAAGGAAGGGTTGGTTGTCGCCGATCGTGAATTCGTTAAGCTTCCCGGCCGGAAGGGCGAGGTCCCGGTGGATCAGAGCGGTCTGCAGGGCCTGATCGCGGCGGCGCTGGACAAAGGAGGGGGGGAACCGCCGACCGTCAAGGAGTTGTGCGACCAGTTACGCTGCGGCGAAAAGGAGCTCCTCGAACATCTCAACCTCCTGGCCCGCGAAGGGCGGGCGGTCAAGCTGAAAAGCGACGTCTTTTACGCCCCGGCGCCGGTGGCGGCCATTCGCGGCAAACTGATCGACTACCTGCGGGAGAAAGGGGGCATTACCCCCCCCGAATTTCGCGAGCTGACCGGACTCTCGCGGAAGTTCATGATTCCTCTGCTCGAATATTTCGACCAGGAAAAAGTGACCATTCGGGTCGGTGACAAGCGCGTCCTCCGCAAGGGGTGACTTACCCCTCCTGGTGATTTGCTCAAAAATGTGCTGGGCTGTCCCGTGCCGGATTTATGGGGTGGGCAAGGGGCGCGGTCCCGTCCTTTCGGCAGGCTGTTCGCTGGGATGCGGGTAGCTCGGAGGCATGTCTCCCGACGGCTGACAAGTTATTTCCGGTGACATTCGGTGCAGAGCGGATCGGATAACCGGCGGGCAGTCGCTGCCGTCTCATCCAGCTGACGTCCTTTGCCCATCAGACGCTCCCCCACTTTATGACAGCCGAAGCAGCCACGGCCCCTTAATGCCTGGTGCATTTCAACCATCTTCGGGTTTTTGCTGTGGCAGACCGTGCATTCGAATGCGCCGGCGGGAAACGCCAGGCCGTTACAGACAGCGATAATGCCTAGGAGGCCAGGCAGTTTTTTCATGGTTTTGTCCAGTGTTTTTTCTCCGATTTTGCCCGTATGCACTGGAAAGTTCCTTGATCAAAGTCAAAAGCGAGCTGATGGCGATAGAGCCCCGCAGGGTAAGGACCTGAAAGGACGGGGGAAAAATTCCTTCACAAATCTGGCTGAGTATGGTAACTAACAGGAGTTTGCGGAACCAGAATCCTGTTTGCGGCGGGGCGGCGGCGAGACGAAATGGCCAAGAAAATCTGCATTGCCAATCAAAAAGGGGGGGTCGGAAAGACGACCACTGCGGTTAATCTTGCTGCTTCGCTCGCGGCGGCGGAGAAAAGAACCCTGCTGGTGGATATGGACCCGCAGGGTAATGCCGGCAGTGGCGTCGGCCTGAACAAGGACGGACTTGAAGAGTCGGTCTATGATGCCATTATCAACGAGGTTGATCCGCTTAGCCTTGTCGTTAAAACGGAGCTGGCATTCCTCGAACTTCTCCCCTCTACCACCGATCTTGCCGGAGCAGAACTTGAGCTCGTTGCCGCCACAGAGCGCGAACGCCGGCTGAAAACCGCTCTTGCTCGGCTTGACGAGCACTACGATTACATGGTCATCGACTGTCCCCCCTCTCTCGGGCTCTTGACGGTCAACGCGATGACAGCTGCCGATTCGGTCCTTGTTCCTCTCCAGTGCGAATATTACGCCATGGAAGGGTTGTCACAGATTATCAAAACGATCAAGCTCATTCAAAGGGGACTCAATCCCGGCCTGACCATCGAGGGGATCCTGCTGACCATGTATGACGGGAGAAACAATCTTGCCCGCCAGGTGAGCGAGGAGATCAGAGTGCATTTTAAGGATCTGGCTTTTCAGACGGTTATCCCCCGTAATGTGCGTCTTTCCGAGGCGCCCAGCCACGGCCGGCCGATCCTTCTTTACGATATTTCATCCCGGGGCGCCGTTGCGTATCTCGAGCTGGCAAAAGAGCTTCTGGCGAGGGAGGCGCTCCATGGTTAAGAAGACTGGACTCGGCAAGGGCATGGCCGCGCTTCTCCCGGTGGTGGAAGAGGAGGGCCGGCGCTATTTTTCCTGCCCGATCGAAGAAATTCACCCCAACAAGAACCAGCCGCGGAAAACCTTCGCGCCCGACAAACTGGATGAGCTGGCTGCCTCCATTCGAGAAAAGGGGATTATCCAGCCGTTGGTGGTGCGGCGCAAGGGCGACCATTATGAGCTGATCGCCGGCGAACGCCGCTGGCGGGCCGCCCAGAAAGCCGGCTTGCACGAGGTGCCGGTTGTCATTCAGGATGTCTCAGAGAATACAGCTCTTGAGATGGCCCTGATCGAGAATATCCAGCGGGAAGATTTGAATGCCGTTGAAGAGGCGGAAGCCTATCAGGCGTTGCTGGAAAATTTTTCCCTCACCCAGGAAGAGCTGGCTCGCCGGGTCGGCAAGGACCGTTCGACGGTTGCCAATTCGCTGCGTCTTCTCAAGTTGACTCCGGAGTTGAAAAAAGACATCGTCGAAGAGCGGCTTGCCATGGGGCATGCCCGTGCCCTGCTGGCGCTGGAGTCTGCTGAGCATCTGCAGCAGGCGAGAGACGAAATCATCAAAAAAGCGCTGACCGTCCGCGAGGCGGAGAGCCTGGTGAAGCGTCTCAAGGCCGGGGGCGGGGCGAAGGCGAAGCAGAAGAAAGCCGAAATGCAGATGACAGACCTGGTGGCGCAGCTTCAAGCGCGCCTGATGACGAAGGTGGCCATTCGCCGGGGGAATAAGGGCGGCAAAGTGGAAATTGCCTTTGGAAGCCAGGATGAATTGTCGAGAATCGTCGAACTGCTGCTGGGCTGAAACGGTGGCGGCTTAAGCGCCTCAGATGATAAGGTATACTTCATAAAGTGCTTGACATGACAGGCGCGTTGTGATAGCTAAGGTCTATTTTGCGGCCGGTTGACCGTATTTTTTTTTGATACAGGCTTGTTGTATACAGTATACAAAAAGTATGCACGGGCTATGAACAAAGTGGGGTGGTAGCGTGATTAGTCTGGATTTAGCGTTTGTTATTCAGGGAATTAACTTCCTCGTGCTGATGGTGGTGCTTAACGTCCTGCTTTACAAACCGATCAGGAAGGTTATGGCGGAGCGGAAGGCCCGGATTGAAGGGGCGAAGGAGCGAGCGGCCGCGGTTGATCGGGAAGTTCAGGAAAAAGTGGCGCTCTACGAAAATCGCCTCCGTGAAGTGAAATCAAAAGCCAGCGGCGAGCGCGAGGTTTTGCGGAAAGAGGCGCAACGTGACGAGGCGGCGCTGCTGGAGGCGGCACGCAAGGAGGCTGCCGACTCGCTGGCCACCATCAAAAACAGGGTTGCGAAAGAAGCTGCCGACGCCAAAGGGATCCTTCAGGAGCAGGTTCGTTCGTTGTCGCTGGAAATCTGTGAGAAGGTTCTCGGGAGGAGTTTGTAACATGGCGTTATCGGTTCGCAATAGACGGCTGGTCAAGGGTGTGCTGGCGGTAGCCGCGTGCGGCGCGCTCGTTGCGGGAATGGCTGCTCTCGGCTTTGCTTCGGAAGGTGCCGAAGGCGCCCACCATGTCGATACCGGAAAACAGCTGAAAGACTTCATGTGGCGGGTTATCGACTTCGCTGCGCTGGTGGCGTTGCTGGTTTGGGCGCTCAAGAAGGCGAACGTGAAGGGAGCGCTGGCCGATCGGCGAGCCAATCTGGAGAGAGCACTCAAGGAAGCCGAAGAGGCGCGGGCGGCTGCCGAGAAGAAATTTGCCGAGTATAACGAAAAGCTCGAGAAGGCAAATAGCGAAGTCGACGAAATCTATGCGGCGATCCGCGCCGAAGGCGAGCAGGAAAAGTCCCGGATCATTGCCGAGGCAAAGGCGGCTGCGGCGAAGATTCAGGAGCAGGCTGCTGCCGCCGCTCAGCAGGAAGTCCTCAAGGCGAAGGCGGAGTTGCGCGACGAGGCGGCCCGTTTGGCCGTGCAAGCTGCCGAACAGATGCTTAAGGACAACGTAACCAAAGACGACCAGGACCGCCTGGTTAAAGACTATCTCGGTAAGGTGGAGAATTTACATTGATCTCGAACGCTATTGCACGTCGCTACGCCAAGGCGCTGGTTCAGCTGGGGGCGGAGGAGAATGCGGTCGAGCGTTTTGGCAGTGAACTCGGGCGGTTTGTCGCCGTGCTCGATGCCAATTCCGACCTCGATTCGGTACTCCGGAGCCCCGCTTGCAGAATTGAAGCGAAGATGGAGATTCTCGGGGAGGTGCTCGGCAAGCTCAGCCTCGCCGAGACGGTAAGCAGTTTTCTCAAAGTGTTGCTGGAGCGTGGCCGAATGGCTTTCCTGCCGCAGATCGCCCACAGCTATTCTGTTCTTGCCGATGAGCTCTCCGGGGTTGTTCGGCCGGTTCTCGTGTCGGCTTTCCCGCTTCAGGATGCCCAGGTCGAAGAGATGCGAAGCGCCCTGGCAAAGGCGACCGGAAAAGAGGTCGTGCTCAAGGTGGAAGTCGATCCGTCGATGATCGGCGGCGTGATTACCAAGATCGGTGACAAGGTGTTTGATGGCAGTGTTAGGACCCAGTTAGACCGGATTAAGGATATATTACAGAAGGGGTGAGACGTTCCATGGAAATCAGAGCGGAAGAAATCAGCGAGATTATCAGAAAGCAGATCAAGGACTACGGCAAGGAGGTAGAGGTTGCCGAAACCGGCACCATTATCTCCGTCGGCGATGGTATCGCCCGCATCCACGGCCTCGACAAGGCCATGGCGGGTGAGCTCCTCGAATTCCCTGGCGGTGTTTCCGGGATGGTGCTCAACCTCGAAGAAGATAACGTCGGGGCGGCGATCCTGGGGGACTTTGAAGGGATCAAGGAAGGCGACTCGGTTAAGCGGACCGGCCGCATCGTTGAGGTTCCGGTAGGCGAAGCCCTGGTTGGCCGCGTCGTCAATGCCATCGGGGAGGCGATTGATGGCAAGGGGCCGATCGACAGCAAGGACTTCCGGAAGGTGGAAGTCAAAGCCCCCGGTATCGTCAAGCGGAAATCGGTTCACCAGCCGATGCAGACCGGCCTCAAGGCGATCGACTCGATGGTGCCGATCGGCCGCGGTCAGCGCGAGCTGATCATCGGCGACCGGCAGACCGGTAAAACGGCAGTTGCCATCGACACGATCATCAACCAGAAGGGGGGCGACGTCATCTGCATCTATGTCGCCATCGGCCAGAAGCGCTCGACGGTCGCCCAGGTGGTTGGCAAGCTTCAGGAGCACGGGGCGATGGATTACACGATCGTCGTCGCCGCCACGGCTTCCGAACCGGCTCCTCTCCAGTTCATCGCTCCCTATACCGGGGTTACGATGGGCGAATACTTCCGCGACAACGGCAAGCATGCCCTCATCATTTACGACGACCTGTCCAAACAGGCCGTGGCTTATCGGCAGCTGTCCCTGCTGCTCCGTCGTCCGCCGGGACGTGAAGCCTACCCGGGCGACGTCTTCTACCTCCATAGCCGTCTCCTCGAGCGTGCGGCAAAGCTTTCTGACGATTGCGGGGCCGGTTCGCTGACCGCGCTGCCGATCATCGAAACGCAGGCCGGTGACGTTTCCGCTTACATTCCGACCAACGTCATCTCCATCACAGACGGCCAGATCTATCTTGAGAGTGACCTGTTCTACTCCGGGGTCCGGCCGGCCATCAACGTCGGTCTGTCAGTTTCCCGCGTCGGCGGCTCCGCACAGATCAAGGCGATGAAACAGGTTGCCGGTACCCTCCGGCTGAACCTGGCTCAGTATCGTGAGATGGCTGCTTTTGCCCAGTTCGGTTCCGATCTGGACAAAGCCACCCAGATGCAGCTGGCCCGCGGCGAGCGCCTGGTTGAAATTCTCAAGCAACCCCAATACCGGCCGCTGCCGGCCGAGAAGCAGGTCATCGTCATCTTTGCTGCCAATAACGGCTATGTCGACGAGTATTCCGTCTCCGTCCTGAACCGTTACGAGTCGGAGCTCAATACATTCTTCGATACGCGGAAGGCTGACATTCTGGCCGAGCTGCGGGAGAAGAAGGCCATTGATGATGATCTCAAAACGAAGATCATTGCGGCGCTTGATGAGTTTAAGAAGGAATTTACTGCGTAATTCAAGGACGGTGCTTCGCCCATGCCTAGCCTTAAATCGATTAAAAAGCGGATCAGTTCCGTAAAGAATACCCGGCAGATCACCAAAGCCATGAAAATGGTCTCCGCAGCCAAGCTGCGGCGGGCTCAGGAAAGCGTTGTTGCGGCGCGTCCCTACGCCAAGAAACTCGGCGAGGTGCTGGAGCGGCTTTCCCGGAGCGGTGATGTGGAGAGCAGTCCGCTCCTCCAGAAGCGGGTTGCCGAAAAAGCGTTACTCATTGTCGTTACCTCGGACCGGGGGCTCTGCGGTGGCTTCAACGCCAATATCTGCAAAGCCGCCGAGCGTTTTCTGAAGGAAAAGAAGGGCGACTATGCCGAGCTGAGTGTCCTCACCATTGGTCGGAAGGGGTTTGACTTCCTGAAGAACCGGCACAAGGTGTGGAAAAACTACAGCAACGTTCTGTCCAGCCCCAACTACCAGACGGCAGCGCTGTTGGCGCGTGAGGTTATTGAAGGCTTCATTGCCGAGGAATACGACGAGGTTTATCTGCTCTTCAATGCCTTCAAGACCGTCATGTCTCAGGACATCACGCTTGAAATGCTGCTGCCGATTACTCCTCCTGCCAGCAATGAAGAGGAATATGCGCCCGAATACATCTACGAGCCGTCGAAGGGCGAGTTGTTGGCGGAGATTCTGCCGAAACATATTGAAGTGCAGATTTTCCGGGCCGTCCTGGAGTCGATAGCTGCCGAGCATGGCGCCCGGATGACCGCCATGGACAGCGCCTCGAAGAATGCCACGGAAATGATTGGCAAACTGACGCTTCAGTACAACCGGGCGCGCCAGGCTGCCATTACCACCGAACTCATGGAAATCATTTCCGGCGCCGAATCAATCAAGGGATAGTTTGCACGTATAGAAAAGAGAGGCCGTTACCGGCCGCAGGAGGAAGAGGGTACAATGAGTCAGAATATCGGAAAGATTACGCAGGTTATCGGCGCGGTTGTCGACGTCGAGTTTGAGCCGGGTAAGCTCCCCCCCATTTACAATGCTCTGCGGGTAACCAATGCCGCAATTGACGATCGCGAATACAACCTGGTACTGGAAGTTGCCCAGCACCTTGGCGAAAATTCGGTCCGGACCATTTCGATGGATTCGACCGACGGTTTGGTTCGCGGCCAGAACGTTCTCGATACCGGTAAACAGATTTCGGTGCCGGTAGGACGCAAAACTCTTGGCCGGATCATCAACGTCATCGGTGAGCCGGTTGATGAGATGGGGCCGGTCAATGCGGAGAAAGAGTACGGGATTCACCGCAGCGCGCCGCTGTTCGAAGACCAGTCGACGAAGATCGAAGCGTTTACCACCGGGATCAAGGTCGTTGACCTGCTTGCCCCGTATGCCCGTGGCGGTAAGATCGGCCTCTTCGGTGGCGCCGGCGTCGGCAAGACCGTTCTGATCATGGAGCTGATCAATAACATCGCCAAGCAGCACGGTGGTTTCTCGGTTTTCGCCGGGGTGGGTGAGCGTACCCGTGAAGGGAACGACCTCTGGATGGAAATGAAGGAGTCGGGCGTTCTCGACAAGGCATCGCTCGTCTACGGTCAGATGAACGAGCCGCCGGGAGCCCGTGCCCGGGTTGCTCTCACGGCGCTGTCGATTGCCGAATACTTCCGCGACGAAGAGGGCCAGAACGTGCTTCTCTTTATCGATAACATCTTCCGTTTCACCCAGGCCGGTTCCGAGGTGTCCGCGCTCCTCGGCCGTATTCCTTCGGCCGTTGGTTACCAGCCGACCCTCGCGACTGAGATGGGTGAACTCCAGGAGCGGATCACCTCGACCAAGAAAGGTTCCATTACCTCGGTCCAGGCGATTTACGTTCCGGCTGACGACCTTACCGACCCTGCCCCGGCCACTACGTTTGCCCACCTTGACGCAACGACCGTTCTTTCCCGGCAGATTGCCGAGCTCGGCATCTATCCGGCCGTTGACCCGCTCGACTCGACTTCCCGGATCCTCGATCCGCAGGTCGTCGGCGATGAGCATTACAAGGTCGCCCGTGAAGTGCAGTACGTCCTGCAGCGCTATAAAGACCTGCAGGACATCATCGCGATTCTCGGGATGGACGAACTTTCCGAGGAAGATAAGCAGGTCGTTGCCCGGGCCCGGAAGATTCAGCGCTTCCTGTCCCAGCCGTTCCATGTTGCCGAGGCATTTACCGGTACCCCCGGGGTTTATGTCGAGCTGAAGGACACCATTAAAGGGTTCAAGGAAATCGTTGAAGGCAAACATGACGATATCCCCGAGCAGGCGTTCTACATGGTCGGGACGATCGAAGAAGCCATTGAGAAGGCCCAGCGGCTTGCCGCTTAATTGACGTTATCAGATCGCCGGAGAAGACGCGCCGCTGAGCGGCGCTACTCCAGCGGAGGATTATAGATGGCAGAAAAAATTACATTCGAACTGGTTACGCCTTATCGGAAGGTGTTGACCGAAGAGGTCGACGAAATCACCGCTATCGGCTCGCTGGGCGAATTCAGCGTGCTGCCGGGTCATGCACCGTTCCTGACTGCACTGAAAATCGGCGAGCTGTCGTACAAGCAGAACGGCGGTTCCAGTTACCTGGCAGTTAACTGGGGCTACTTCGAGATCAAGGACGATAAGGCTGTTGTGCTGGTGGAAACCGCCGAACGGGCCGACGAAATTGACCTTGAACGGGCCCAGGCCGCGCTTGGCCGTGCGGAAACCGCGCTGAAAACCCTTTCTGCAGAGGACAAGAAGTACCGGGTCATGGAGGCAGCCCTGGAGCGGGCGGCAATCCGGATGCAGGTTGCGGCAAAATCAGCCAGGAAATAACGTATAAATCGATTAGCTGAATTAAGAGCGGCCCGTGCCGCTCTTTTTTTTTAGGCCAACGTAGGGTATAACAACGGCAATGACAATGGAGAAACCGCTCATAGCCCTTACCATGGGCGACCCGACAGGTATCGGCCCGGAGATCATTGCGCAGACGGTTGCCGAGCCGGCAGTGGCCGCCGTCTGTCGACCGGTCGTTTTTGGCGACAATGGAGCCATTGCACGAGCGAATTCACTTGTTGGCGCCGGCCGGGAGTTCGCTACGGTATCCTCTGTCAATGAAGCCGCATCGCTAACCGGTCCGGCGGTGCCGCTCATACCTCTTACGACCCTGGCCGACGTGGATATGGCATATGGACAGCCGACCGCTGCGTCCGGAGACGCCATGTACCGCTATATCGTCGAGGCGGCCCGCCATTGTCTGACTGGCGAGGTCGACGGAATGGCGACGGCGCCGATCAACAAAGAGGCAATGAATCGGGCAGGCCATAGTTACCCCGGGCATACCGAGTTGCTGGCGGAACTGACCGGCAGCGACGAATACGTGATGATGCTGGCCGGAGAGCGTCTCCGGGTGGCGCTGGTTACGATCCATGTCTCCCTGCGAGACGTTCCGTCCCTGCTCTCCATTGAGAAGGTCGTGCAGACGATCCGCATCGTCAACCGGGATGTTGGTCGCTACTTCTGTTGCCGTCCGCGCATCGCCGTGCTGGCGCTCAACCCCCACTGCGGCGAAGGGGGGATGTTCGGTGACGAAGAGGAAAAGATCATTGCTCCGGCAGTGAAGCTAGCTCGGCTGGCAGGGATCGAGGCAACCGGCCCGCTCTCGGCGGACACCCTGTTTCATTTCGCCGTCCAGGGTGAATATGACGCTGTGGTGTGCATGTATCATGACCAGGGGTTGATCCCGTTGAAGCTCCTCCATTTCGACGATGCTGTCAACGTAACGCTTGGTTTGCCGATTATCCGTACTTCGGTGGATCACGGAACAGCCTACGATCTAGCCGGAACGGGGCGGGCATCGGCAAAGAGCATGATTGCGGCGGTAAGGATGGCAGCGGCAATGGCCGTTATGCGTAATACTGGCGTGGCAGTCTAAGCGACGCCATGCGACCGGGAAGGGCGGCTGTGACAGGTGCCCTTCCGTTGTTGTGAGAGAGAACCGATGAAGAAAAAGAAAATCGTCCTGGCAATCTTGGGAATCATATTACTCTATGTGGGGTACATCGGCGTCTCGATTATGAATCTGCCGTCGGTGGAGGTGTTGAAGAACCGCCGGATGAATATGACAATCCAGGTCAAGGACTGGCACAACAACTATCACTCCTTTGTCGTTGGCCCGAAAAACCGCTACTGGACAGCTTCGGCAAGCATCCCCGCCGAGATGAAATGGGCGGTGATTGTTGCCGAAGATGCCAATTTTTACAAACATGAGGGGATTGACGTCAAGGCGATCAAGAACGCCATCAAGTACGATCTGGAGAAAAAGAGCTTTGCTCGGGGGGCCTCAACGATTACCCAGCAGGTAGCAAAAAACCTCTTTCTCTCCCGGGAGAAAACGATCAGCCGGAAAATCGAGGAAGTGATTCTGGCAAAACGGATGGAGCAGGAGCTGACAAAGGGAAGAATCATCGAGCTCTATCTCAATGTCGTTGAGCTGGGACCGATGATCTACGGGATCGGGCACGGCGCCCATTACTATTTTGGTAAGTCGGCGGCGGCTCTCACCCCGCGGGAATGTGCCTTCCTGGCGGCGATGCTCCCCGGACCGCGGCAGGCCTACAACCCGTATAAGCACCTCGACAAGGTGCTGAAGCGGTCGGAAATGATCCTGCGGCTGCTGCGCAGCAAAGGGGCGCTGTCCGAAGACGAATACCGCCAAGCCCTGGCGGAATCACCCAATATCAGCGGCATGCAGCGCAAGGTCGACGAGAGTATCAAACAGCAGGAGGTGCCGTTTACTCCTCTCTCGTCGGCGACTGTACCTGGTCAGCCGGCGGCCAGCGAGGCACCTGCCGCCGGGGCCGGTAACTCCGAGCAGCGCGAAACGCCGCCGCAAAACAGCGCAACGGAGCCGCCGGCTGGTGAAAATGTGCCGGCTGGCGCTGCCGCCCCGCCAACCGAGCAGGCACCGCGGTAAAAGCTACACTGCAAAGCCGGCACTGCCTCGTGAAGGCAGGGCTATACCCGGAATCGCTCGATATCCGGGTCCGAAAAGGTATTGTCCACTACCAGCTGCCGTTCATGGCCGTCAATAGCCACGCTGACCGAGCAGGATTGCCCCGGCTCCGCCTTGGTGTAGCGGAGGAGGAGCCGGACGGCCGTTTCCAGCAGTTCTTCGCTGAGAATCCCCATTACCACTGCAGTCGGGCTGCTTCCCTCCATCCAGCGAATGGCGGCTTCACCCTGCTGCATAGCCTGGCCGAGCAAGTTGTTTTCGGCCTCATTGCGGCCGACAAGGACCTTGGTACGTTCCCCGACCCGGAAATGGCGCCCTACTTTCAGCAGGCGAAAATCGCGGAGATTGAGCTCATCCGAATGGTCGAAGACATCCCGGACCTTGGAGACGAAAGAAACTTCCGTCAACAGGCAACCGCCGGCAGGGCAGGGATAGTTCTTGACGTCCAGGTCTTCGGCTAACTGCATCTGGACCTTGCGGGAACGCCCCTGGATGGCCAGTAGTTTTTCCCGGTCGACCCAGCCGTTCTGCTCGGGGATGGTCGGCGCGAAATGCTGTGCCGAAAGAGGCCGGAGCAGCAAACCTTCCAAGCCGCTCTCGCGCTCGATAACCCGGAGAGTGTCGCGGCGCTGGCTCATCGGCCGCTGGCCAAGCACTTCACCGGTAATAACGAAGTCCGCTCCGGAGGTGGCCATGTATTCCCGGGCCTTGCGTAGCAGGAAGATCCGGCAATCGATGCAGGGGTTCATCCCTTTGCCGTGGCCATGCCGTGGGTTGCGTACCACTTCCAGGTAATCGACGCCCTTGTGCATGACTTTGATCGGGATGCCAAACTCTTCGGCAACCCTGACTGCCTCAGATTTGCAGCCGGCGTTTTTGCCGGTGCAGGTACAGAAGGGGGAGGTGAAATTGAGGGCCTCGACGTCGATACCCTGCTCAAGCATTACTTTGACCGCAAGGGTAGAGTCGAGTCCTCCGGAAAGGAGGGCCAGCGCTTTTTTCTTCATGGTTTCTCCTGGGGCGCCATCACGGGCGGAAGAACGGTAAGCTCCCGGTACGGGGCCGAAATATCCGTCAGGCTAGCACAGGGCGGCAAGAAATGTAAAGAGGCGAGACAAAAACAAAATTGTGCTCAAGTACCGGGGTATCCGGCCGATGGGAAGTAAAGGGAGGGGAATAATGGACAGTATCGTCAAGGAAGGGTCGCTCGGTTCCATCCTGTTCAAGTGTCAGATCATCAGCGAGGAAGATATTGCTGCCGCCCTTGCAGAACAGGAGCAGACCGGCTGCCGGTTCGGTGAGGCGCTGGTCACTCTTGGTATCGTCACCCAGGAAGATATCGACTGGGCACTGTCGAATCAGCTCAATATCCCCTATGTGCGCCTCAAACCGCCCATGTTCGATCAACAGGCGGTCGCCTTGGTGTCGGCGACACTGGCGAGACAGCATAATCTGATTCCGCTGATCCGCGCTGGCGATGAGCTGAGTATCGCTATTGCCGATCCCCTCAACCTGACTGCCGTTACCGAAGTTGAACGGATCACCGGTTGTTCGGTTACGGTTTCCGTGGCGCTGATCCGTGAAATTCGGGAAATGCAGGAGCTGTTCTACGGCGCGGCCGATTCGACAGTATCGCTCGGTTTTGCTTCGGCCAATTTTCCGCCGCAGGCCATTGCCGCAATCAATGAAGACTTGAGCGGCGGTAAGTTACTCGATTATCTGCTCCTCTTTATCCTGCAACAGAAGCTTGCTTCACTGTCGCTGCAACCGCTCGGGGAAACCGTCATCGTCGTCGGGCGCCGGGGCGGGGTAACGCGTGAGATCGGTCGGCTGGCGGCCGCCTACTATCCAGAAGTTGTCCAGCGGACCAGGAAGCTGGCCCGTCTGGGAGAAGTCGAGCTCACCGGCCGGGGTGAACTCGCCTTTGCCTGGAAAGGGAAAAATATCCCGTTTCAGGTGGCGTCGCTCCGGAGTGAAGCTGGTGAGCATCTGACGTTCAGAATGCACGTTGCCGCACCATTCCCCGGCTCGGTGGCCGATCTTGGCCTGTCGGCAGAGAAACTCGGACAGTTTGGGGATCTTGCGGCGCTCAACCGAGGTCTGCTCCTTGTCGCGGCGCGCGAACGGGAAATCCGGCAGATGGTGATCAATCTCTATCTGCAGGAGTGTGATACGACAGGTAAAACGGTGATGGTTCTTGGCGAAGGGACCAATCCCGGGGAAAAACGTTTTCCGCGGGTTGCCGTCCCCCGGCATTCCGAGCTCGGAGCGTTGATCCCCGGGGTGCTGGATCACGATCCCGATATTCTGGCCATTGAAGATGTTGCAGACGGTCACGGCTTCGCGGCGGCCTGCCGGGCGGCGCTTCGCGGCAAGCTGGTCGTCGCCGGCGTAGGTTTTGCCGATCTTGCCGGTACGTTCAAGCATCTGCTCACTTTTCGTGACAAGCTGCAGATGATTCCGCTACAGCCGAAGGGGATCATCGTCTGCCGGGGAGTCCGTACTCTCTGTCCTGACTGCCGGGAGCAGGGGCCGCCCTCGGCCGAAGAGCTTGCCGGGCTGGCGGCGGAGCTTCATGTTCCGGTCGGTTGTCGGCCGGTCGGTTGCGCTTCGTGCGACCAGACTGGTTATCGAGGCAAACGATATCTGTTGGAGATGCTCGTTTTCGACGAGGAGATGAGGAAACGTTTCGCCTCGGCCCGCGACGACCGGGAGGTTCTCGACTATCTGCGCGGCAAGGGGTGGTCCGGTATTGTCGAGGAAGGGAAGACGCTGGTAGTTGAAGGAGAGATATCCATCGAGGATTATCAAACCTCGATCTTGACCTGATGGAGATGGCACATGGCACGGATTGATGCACTTTTCAAGATGATGAAGGAACAGGGGGCGTCCGACCTACATCTGTCGACCGGGGCGCCGCCAATTTTCCGGCTCCATGGCGAGATGGTCCGGCAGAATTTCAAGGCGCTGACCCATGATGAGCTGAGGGGGATTCTGTTCGAAATCCTGTCGGCCAAGCAGCAGGAGGAATTCGACGCGAGGCACGACCTCGACTTCGCTTACGCAATTCCGGGGCTGGCCCGCTTCCGGGGGAATTATATGATGCAGCACCGGGGGATCGCCGCCGTCTTCCGGATTATCCCGAGCAAAATCCTGTCGGCCGATGATCTGAGCCTGCCTGAAGGGGTACGGAAGATGACCCAGTTCAAAAAAGGGCTGGTGCTGGTGACGGGGCCGACCGGTTCGGGGAAATCGACGACCTTGGCGGCCATGATTGATCTGATCAATTCCACCCGCCAGGAGCATATCCTCACCCTGGAGGACCCGCTCGAATTCATTCATGAAAACAAACTTTCGCTGCTTAATCAGCGGCAGATCGGCGAGCACTCGGACAGCTTTACCAACGCGCTGCGGGCGGCGTTGCGCGAAGACCCCGACGTTATCCTGGTTGGGGAGATGCGGGACCTGGAGACGATTAGCCTCGCCATGAGCGCTGCCGAAACGGGCCACTTGGTCTTCGGCACGCTGCATACCAATTCGGCGGCCAAGACCATTGACCGAATTATCGATGTCTTTCCGAAAGATGGCCAGGAACAGGTGCGGGCCATGCTTTCCGAATCGCTCAAGGGGGTAGTGTGCCAGCAATTATTGAAGACCGCCGACGGGAAAGGGCGGGTGGCTGCCCTGGAAATCATGCTCGGCACGCCGGCCATCGCCAACCTGATCCGGGAGGGGAAAACCTTTCAGATTCCGTCGATCATCCAGACCGCCAAGCGGGACGGCATGCAGCTGATGGATCAGCACCTGCTCGATCTGTTAAAGATGAAGCGGGTTGCTGCGGAGGAGGCGTACCGCTGTGCCCAGGACAAGAAACAGTTCGAGCAGTACCTGGATAAAGCGTAACGAAGCGAGCGGAGAGGTGAAAAAGAAAAGGGGCCTGCACGAGGCCCCTTTTTTTGTCTTTATGGTCGGGATGACTGGATTTGAACCAGCGGCCCCCTGCTCCCGAAGCAGGTGCGCTACCAGGCTGCGCTACATCCCGACTCGGACTCTTATAGCGGTTTCCCTTTCTTTTGTCAACAGTTTAACCGGCTGCCGACCAAGAAAAGGGTTGTCAGTCGCGGGTGGAACGTGCTAGAAAATTAGATTCAGCGCGGACTTTTGCCCAATGAAGGGGGCCATGGCGTACCGGGACTTGCACGATTTCCTGGCAGAGTTGCACCGGCTTGGTGCTCTGCATCGCGTCGGGGCGGAGGTTGACCCACACCTCGAGATTGCCGCCATCACCGACCGGGTGACCAAAGCTCCCGCGGGAGGGCCGGCGCTGCTGTTCGAGAAGGTGCGGGGGGGTGCGATTCCGGTCGCCACCAATCTGTTCGGCTCGCCGCAACGAATGGCCGTGGCGTTGGGGCTGACAACGCTCGACGAGTTGCAGCAGCGGATGGACGAACTGCTGGCGCTGACGCCAGGGGGGGCAGATACGGCAAGCCGTGCGGAGTTGCCCCGCCAGGAAGAGCTTGCCGAATTTGCTCCGGTAACCGTCGAGACAGGACGCTGCAGGGATATCGTCGATGATGCCGTTGATCTGACGGCCTACCCTTTCCTCACCTGCTGGCCCGGTGACGGCAAACCGGATTGGCCGGGTCGATTCATCACTCTCCCGCTCGTTTTTACTCGTGATCCCGATACTGGCGCTGCCAACTGCGGCATGTACAGGGTGCCGGTTTTCGACGCTGCCCGGGCTGGTATCCGCTGGCATGCCGGTGCCGGCGGCGATCTCCATTACCGGAAGTATTGCCGTCGGCAGGAAAAGATGCCGGTCGCGGTGGCTGTCGGCGGCGATCCGGCGGCGATTTTTGCTGCGACCCTACCGCTTCCCGAAGAACTCGACGAAATGTACCTTGCCGGGTTTCTCAGGCGCGCGCCGCTGCCGATGGTCCGCTGCCAGACTTCCGACCTGCTGGTGCCGGCCGATGCCGATCTGGTAATCGAGGGGGTCATCGATCCGGCCGAAGAGGTAAGTGACGGGGCGTTCGGCAACCATAGCGGCTTTTATCAACCGGCCCGGCATGTGCCGCTGTTGCGGGTCAGCCATGTTACCCGGCGCCGGGATTGTATCTATCCGGCAACGGTAGTCGGCCCACCGCCCGCGGAGGACTGTTTCCTGGCCAAGGCGGCGGAAAGGTTTTTCCTGCCACTATTTCGACGGCGCTGGCCCGAGATTGTCGATATCAACTTTCCGCTGGAATGGATTTTTCACAACAGTGCGATCGTCTCGGTGCGGGACGGGGAAAAGGGGCGGGGAAGAGAGCTGATCAAGGCGATGTGGCGGTCGGAGTTGATGCGCCGCGCCCGGGTCATCGTGCTGGTCGGTGAGGATGTCGATGTTCAGGATCTTTCCCGGGTTGCCTGGCGGGTGATGAATGGCACCGATTGGCGCTCCGATCTGATCATTGATGATGACGGCGTACGCCAGCCCCGGTTTCCCTGGCTCGAGGGGCGGCTCGGCATCGATGCGACACGCCGGTCGGCGGAAGTGCTGGCCGACCCGGCGACGGTACGGCTGGTCGCGACCCGCTGGAGGGAGTACGGTTTCCGATGAATATGCGGCTTTTCCGGGGACTGGCTCTTTTGCTCTGGCTGGTGGTCGCCGGCTGTTACCATCTTCGCCTGGCGGCGACGCCGCTCGAAGAGGCTCGTTTTTCCGTGAAGTTACCGGAGGAGCGGGTAATGGCGGCAGTCAAGTTCCTTTTGCAGCAAGACGGCTACACCATCGAGTCGGCGGATGAGCGGGAAGGTATTATCCTGACCGAGTACCGTAATTTTTCAACCAAGGCCGGTGGCGTCACTCTGCCGGAAGGGGGCCGTCTCTATTATCACAAGCTGAAGGTGACGATCGGCAGCTCCGGAGCAGAAACGGTTGTGGCACTGGCCTCGGTCGATCTCGAAATCAGGTCGAGCTACGTTTACGAAGATGATGGTCGGGTGCAGGCGTTGAAAAAAAGGTACCCCTACGAGCAGTACCCCGGCATGTTCGACTTGTCGACCGTCACCTGGGAACTCAAGCGGGTCAGCGGATATCTGCAGACGGGGCTGCGGCGTGAGGCCAAAAATGGTTATTGAGGAAAGGGTAGCAATGGGCGCATTCGGCAAGGCCAGAGTGTTCCTGGAAATGATCAAGTTTTCCCACACGATCTTCGCCCTGCCGTTTGCGTTGACGGGGGCGGTACTGGCTGCCCGTGGGCTCCCTACCGGGTACCAGATATTCTGGATCCTCGTGGCGATGGTGGGAGCCCGCACCACGGCGATGGGCCTGAACCGGCTGATCGACGCGGATATCGATGCCCGCAACCCGCGGACGGCCGGGCGGGCAATCCCGGCGGGGCTGATCGGCAAGGGGACGGTTGTTGCCTTCATCGTTTTTTCAGTGCTGGTGATGCTCTATGCGGCGTTCATGCTCAACCGGCTCTGCCTCTACCTAGCCCCGGTGGCGCTCTTCTTCCTGGTCCTCTACTCGTACTGCAAGCGGTTTACCGCCCTGGCGCACGTGGTGCTCGGCGTCTGTCTCGGCGCTGCCCCCATCGGTGCCTGGATCGCCATCCGGGGAGACGTGGCCCTGCCTGTGTTGTTCCTTGGGCTGGCCGTGCTCTTCTGGGTCGCCGGCTTCGACATCCTGTACGCGCTCCAGGATCTGGAGTTTGACCGGCAAAGCGGCCTGCACTCGATTCCGGTACATCTCGGCATTGCCGGTTCCCTCTGGACGGCAAGGGCTTTTCATCTGGTGATGCTCGGGTTGCTGGCAGGGGTGTGGTCGACGCTGGGGCTGGGGATGATCTTTCTTGTCGGACTCCTCGTCACGGCGACGATGCTGGGCTATGAGCACTGGCTGCTGCGGGGCGGCAATCTGGCGAAACTCGATGCGGCGTTTTTCAATATGAACGGTTACATCAGTGTGGTGATCTTCCTCTTCACTGCTGCCGACGTCTTGCTGCTCGGGGGGCGTTAATCATGGCGAAGCACTTCGTCATCGGCCTGACCGGCGCCTCCGGTGCCATCTATGGCTTCCGTCTTTGCGAAGAACTGCTCCGCGCCGGGCATCGCCTGACGGTGCTGGCCAGCCAGCCGGCGATCGAGGTCATCCGCGAAGAACTCGGCTTGAGTCTCCGCGGCGACGAGGCGACGGTCAGGACCGCTCTCTGTCGCTATCTGCAGACCACGGACGATACCCTTGCCTATTACGCCGCCGACAATCTCCTCGCTCCGGTGGCCAGCGGCTCTGCCGCTCCCGAGGCGATGGTCGTGGTCCCCTGCAGCATGGGAACCCTGGCGCGGATCGCCAGCGGCGTTTCGACGTCCCTGCTCGAACGGTGCGCCGATGTGATGCTGAAAGAGCGGCGCCCGCTCATCCTGGTCCCGCGGGAGACGCCGCTCAACGAAATCCATCTGGAAAACATGCTCAAACTGACCCGGATGGGGGTGCGCATGCTGCCGGCCATGCCCGCGTTTTACCACCAGCCGCAGACGCTTGCCGATCTTGTCGATTTTCTGGTCGGTAAGGTTCTCGATTCCCTTGGCATTGAGCAGACCCTCTTTCGGCGCTGGGGTGGAAAGGAGCAGTCATGATTTCACTGGCGGGCATCCGCGACAAAGTCGGCGCCGGAGCGCGGATCGATGATGACGAAGCGCTGTTTCTCTTCGAACACCACGACCTCTTGGCGGTGGGGGAGCTGGCGGCGACCGTCAACCGTCGCTGCAATGGCGAACGGGTCTTTTTCAACGTCAACCGTCATATCAATCACACGAATATCTGCGTCAACCGGTGCACGTTCTGCGCGTTTTCCAAGACTGCCGACGAGCCGGGTGCCTACCTCTACGACCTGGAAGAAGTACGTAACCGGGCCATGGAGGCGCTCAGCCAGGGGGCGACCGAGATCCATATCGTCGGCGGCCTCCATCCCGATCTGCCGTTCGAGTTCTATCTGGCGATGTTGCGCACAGTGAAGGAAGTATCGCCGACGCTGCACGTCAAGGCATTCACGGCTGTGGAGATCGACTACCTGGCACGGCTTTCCGGCCTGTCACTTGCTGAAACACTGGCACAGCTGAAGGAGGCGGGCCTTGGTTCCCTTCCCGGCGGCGGCGCCGAAATCCTGCGCTGGGAAGTGCGTCAGCGGCTCTGTCCGGAGAAGATCAGCGGCGAGCGCTGGCTCGAAGTCATGGCGGCGGTGCATGCCGCCGGGCTGAAGTCCAATGCCACCATGCTGTACGGCCATATCGAAACGTTTGCCGATCGCGTCGACCACATGCGGCGGTTGCGCGAACTCCAGGACCGGACCGGCGGTTTTCAGGTGTTTATCCCCCTGACCTTCCAGAAGGAAAATAATCCGCTCGGTCATCTCAAGCGGCCCGGCAGCGGCGGGGTCGACGATCTCAAAACTCTGGCCGTTGCCCGGATCTATTTAGACAATTTCGCCAATATCAAAGCTTACTGGGTGATGCTCGGCCAGAAAATCGCCCAGGTGTCGCTCGCCTTCGGGGTCAACGATCTCGACGGTACGGTGGTGGAAGAGAAGATCGGCCATGATGCGGGTGCGGATTCACCGGCGACCATGGGGCGTGACGAAATCGTTGCGCTGATCCGCAAGGCGGGGCGGATCCCGGTAGAGCGCGATACCCTCTATAACGAACTGAGAACCTTCTGATGCCCGCCGGAATGGTGATGACCCCTATGCTCCAACAGATCGAAGGCAAGCTCCGGCAGGGCGAACCGCTCGACCGCCGCGAAGGGTGCTGGTTACTGACCGAGGCTGACCTGTTGGCGGTGGGGAGGCTGGCCGACACGGTCCGCCGCCGGCTTCATCCCGAAGACGTTGTGACGTTCGTCGTCGACCGGAATGTCAACTACACCAATATCTGCGAATCACGCTGCAAGTTCTGCGCGTTTTATCGGGATGCCGAGGCGCCGGACGCCTACTTGCTGGGCGAGGCGGAGATCTTTGCCAAGATTGCCGAGCTGGTGGCCCAGGGCGGGACCCAGCTGCTGATGCAGGGGGGGCTCCATCCGTCCCTGGGGATCGAATTTTTCGAGCGACTGTTCCGCGGCATCAAGGAACGTTTCCCGACGGTCCAGAATCACTCCCTCTCCCCGGCCGAGATTACCCAGCTTGCCGCCGTTTCCCGGCTGGATATCGCCACGACGATCAGTCGGCTGCGGGCGGCGGGCCTCGATTCGATTCCCGGCGGCGGGGCGGAAATCCTGGTCGATACGGTCCGGCAGGAGATCTCGCCGAAGAAGATCGGTTGGGCCGGCTGGGCTGCGGTGATGCGCGAGGCGGCCCGTCAGGGGATGCCAACCACGGCAACCATGATGTTCGGCAGCCGCGAACGCCCCGCCGATATCGTCGAGCACCTGTTCCGCATCCGGGAGTTGCAGGAGGATGGCGGGTCATTCACGGCATTCATCCCCTGGACCTACCAGCCCGGCAACACGGAACTTGGCGGGACGACTGCCAGCGGCGTCGAATATCTGAAGGTCCTGGCCCTCTCGCGGCTTGTCCTCGACAATGTCCCGAATATCCAGGCCAGCTGGGTTACCCAGGGGGCAAAGATGGCACAGGTGGCGCTCTTTTTTGGGGCTAACGACCTGGGTGGGACCATGCTTGAGGAGAATGTCGTCGCCGCTGCCGGCTGCACCTTCCGGATGAGTCTGCAGGAGATGGTCGACCTTGCCCGGGATGCTGGCTTCCGGCCGGCCCAGCGCACCACCCTCTACCGGATCGTGCAGGAGTTTTAGAGTTCTTTGCCGGCGCACGCGACGCCGAATGTCGATTGGAGAAATCATTGTCAGCTACTGTTGCCGTGCCGGAGATGCTTACTACTGCCGCCGGGGTTGCCCGGCTTGCCGGGCGTCTTGCCGAAGAGCCGCTGGTTGCCTGCGATCTGGAAGCCGATTCCATGCACCATTATCAGGAGAAGGTCTGCCTGATCCAGTTTGCCTTTCCCGGCGGTGCGGCGCTCCTTGACCCGCTTGCCGTTACCGACCTGGCATCGCTGGTGCCGGTTTTCGCCGCCGAATCGATCCGCAAGATTTTCCACGGCGCCGACTATGATATCCGTTCGTTGCATCGGGATTTTGCCATCGAGGTCAATAATCTCTTCGATACGATGATTGCCTGTCAGTTCCTCGGCGAGCGGGATTTCGGCCTGGCCGCGGTGCTGAAGAAGCGCTTCGGTGCCGAACTCGACAAGCAGTACCAGCGGGCGGACTGGAGCCGCCGGCCGCTGACGGCGGGAATGATCGATTATGCGATGAAAGACACCTCGCTACTCATCGCGCTGTATCAGCAACTGGAGGGAGAGTTACGGGCGAAGAACCGCCTGGCGTGGGTAGAGGAGGAATGCGCCTTGCTTGCCCGAGTGCGGATGGTGTCGCGGAGCGACGAGCCCTTGTTCCTCCGTTTTAAAGGGGCAGCGCGACTTGAGTCCCGGGCGCTGGCAGTCCTTGAAGAACTGCTCCGGTTCCGGGACCAACGGGCCCGGCAAGCCGACGTGCCGCCATTCAAGGTTCTCGGCACCGACACAATGCGTGAGCTGGCGGAAAAACGCCCGCAGAACCGGAGCGAGTTGATCGGTATTTCCGGGATCACCGACAAGGTGCTCGACCGGATCGGCGAAGGGATTCTGCGGGCGATCGAGAAGGGAAATGCCGTTCCCGCCGGGAAGCTGCCGGTCTATCCGCGGCAGGAACGCCGGAAACGGGGGCGGCTCGAAGAAGAGCGGCTGAAAGCACTCAAAGAGTGGCGTGAACGGACTGCATCTGTTTTGGGGATTGACACGGGAGTGCTGGCGAACAATGCGCTGCTTGAGCGCTTGGCGTATGAGGCGCCGCGGACCGTGGCGGACCTCGGGCAGGTCCCGGCCATGCGGAATTGGCAGCGGCAGGAATTCGGGGCGGCGCTGGTGGCCCTCATTACCTCCTGCCGCTGAAAAAGATTCTTTTATTTGTGCTGAGCCGTCTCTTCGGCTTCTCCGAAGAGGGCATCGAACTCCCGGGATGATAGTTCGTGCGGTTCCGGCTGTTTTTTTGCCTGGTTGTCCGCCGGGGCGGGTTTCTCCTCATCACCCCAGGAAAAGCTTGTCAGGTCGAATTCGTCGGCGGCTCCACTGCCGTCGGTCAGAGTTCCTTTCTCTTCACTCTCCCCCGAACCGAAATCCCAGGGAATACCATCCTGCTCAGACGCGTCCCCTTTACCGGCGTTGCTGCTGGCCGTTTCGAGCAGTGCCGCAAACGCATCGTCGGAAGGTTGTTCCTCGGCGGGCGGTCTTTGTTCTTCATCGTCGAAGGAAAAATCATCAAAAGCGGGTTCGGCGGCCGCTGCCGCGGGGGCGGCAGTATGTGGTGGAGCTGGCGGTGGTGGCTGGGGCAAACCGAGATCGAGGTCGGAGAAAATGTCGTCACCCTGCTTGACTGCGGCGGGCTGGGCGGGCATCTCCCAGGTGAAGCCGGTCGTCTCCCCGCTGGAGGCCGGCGCTGGAGGAGTGGGTGGAATAACGTCAGCCGATGCTGAAGTTTGGGCCGGCGTACTGGCAACTGCCGCCGGTGGAATAATGATGGCCCGGATACCGTGAGTTTGCTTGAAAGCGGTCAGATCGCTGTTGCATTTTTTGCAGATATCGAGAAATTCGAAGCTGTTGTAGCCGCATTTGGGGCACTTCATATCCCTGCTCCTTGGGCAGTGCCGCGTCAGCGGCATTGCTATGGTTTTTTCTCGGCAGCCGGCCGGGCCGGTTTAGCCATCTCCGACTCTTCCCGGGCATTGCCCAGGTCGCCGAACTCGTATTGCAGGATGGCCATTGCCGCCACCCCGGCAGTTTCGGTCCGGAGGATACGCTTGCCAAGGGTGACCGGCGTGAAGCCTGCGCTGATTGCCACTGCCGCTTCATCCGGGGAGATTCCCCCTTCAGGGCCGACAATAATAGCTATTCGTGCCGGGGTTGCGGCGGCGGACAGGACTTTCTTCAGGGTGACGGTTTCTTCCGCCTCCCAAAGGAGCAGCTTCAGCTCCTGATCCGCCGTGCGCAGGGCCTCGGCAAGAGTGGCAGCAAAGCGCACTTCGGGGATGGTTCGTCGACCGGCCTGCCGTGCCGCCTCGACGGCTATCCGTCGCCAGCGGCTGACTTTCTCCTCCATCCGTTCGCCGGTAACCCGGGAAACCGAACGTGCCGACTGGAACGGAATCACTTCGCTGACACCGAGTTCAGTACATTTTTGCAAAATGAGTTCCATCTTATCCCCCTTCGGCAGCCCTTGAAAGAGAGTTACCCAAACCTCGTCGGCCGAAGTCGCCGGAATCACCCGCTCTTCAATCCCCACCAACAGCGAACTACGGCCGATTTCCCGGATTGTCCCCCGGCATTCTCCACCTGAACCGTCGGCCAGAACAAGCGGGGTGCCAATTTTCAGGCGTAATACCCGGGCGATGTGACGAAAAAGGGCGCCTTCGATCTGAACGGCATTGCCGGAAAGGTCGAGGTCGGGGGCGACGAAGCGGCGCATCGAATTCATTCCGCCTGATAGATGAGGCAGGACCACTCGCCTTCGCGGGTTGTTGCCCGGAGGGAAAGGCCGGTGGTGCTGAAGCCGTCCATGACGAACCGTTCTCTTTCCAGCAAAATTCCCGAGAGGACGAGAAAGCCGCCTGGCGCAACCTTGGCTGCCAGTTCGGTGGCCATCCTGACCAGGTCTTCAGCTAGGATGTTGGCGAGCACGACCGTGAAGTGTTCGGCAATCTCCTGAAGGGGGGTGGTGGATAATGCGACGGTGACGTCGTTAAGGGTACAATTTTCCCGGGCAACTGCAATGGCGTCGGGGTCGATATCGGTGCCGATCACCGGGGCCGCCCCGAGTTTGGCGGCGGCGATGGCAAGAATCCCTGAGCCGGTCCCGACGTCGAGGACCGCCGGCGTTTCGCCAGCGGTCCGCTGGGACAGGAAGATGCTTTCCAGTGCCTCCAGGCAAAGCTTGGTCGTGGGGTGTGTTCCGGTGCCGAATGCCATTCCCGGGTCGAGCTCGATAACCAGATCGTCCGCCAGCGGGGAAAACGGCTCCCAGGTCGGTTTGATGACGAAATGCCTGCCAATCCGGGAAGGGCTGAAATGCTGCCGCCAGCCGGTAGCCCAGTCTTCTTCCTTGATTATGGCGACCATTGGTGGGGGGAGTTCGAACTCGCCGGCGAGGTGGCGATGGTCGTTAAGAAAGCGTTGCACGGCGGCCACATTTTCGTCGAGTTGGTCATCGACGGCAAAATAGGCGCGAACCGTCGTGGTGGGCGATTCGGCAATTCCATCAAGGGAAAAGGTATCGAGGTTTTGGTTGTCGATGCTGACGCCGTTGCCGGAAAGCTCGACCAGAAAGTCGGCAAGAAGGTCGACGAGGGGGGCTGGCGTTTCACAGGTTACCTCGGCCCAGGTTTTGTCCATGTCTGCTCCTTTTGGGGGGCTGCTCGGGATTGCGCCGAGGTGAGCTAACGTAGCAAAACAAAAGAGCTCTGACAATAAAAAACCTTGACAAATTCGCTGTACGGAGTTTAACTCTCATTAAAATCGCTTCTGGGTGGCCATGGTGGAACTGGAGGAAAAGAAAAGAGCGATTGTCTCGTTCGTTCAAGGCCGTGGGGAGGATTTTTCGGCAGTTGCCGAGGAACTGTACCGGCATCCGGAACCAGGGCTCTATGAAGTTGCGAGTTCGGCCCTGCTTGCCGCTTTTCTGGAGCGGGAGGGATTTGCCGTGGAACGCGGCTGTGCCGGCTTGGCCACTGCCTTTCGCGCGTGCTGGGGGAGCGACGGTCCGGTCATTGCCCTGATTGCGGAGATGGATGCTCTCCCGCAGCTGGGGCACGCCTGTGGTCACAATATCATTGCCGCAGCCGCCCTCGGCGCGGCGACCGCCCTTCGGCACCTGCTGCCGGAAGATGCGGGGCGTATCGTTGTCCTCGGCACTCCCGCCGAGGAGTTGGGAATCGGTAAGGTGGAGATGATCCGCCAAGGTTTTTTCGACGATGTGGAATTTGCCATGATGGTTCATCCCTCGTCGAAACGGCAGGTAATCAAGGGCTTTCTCGGTCTGGCGCGAATCCGCTTCACGTTCATCGGCAAGGCTGCCCATGCCGGCGCCTATCCGGAAGAGGGGGTCAATGCCCTCGATGGCGTCATTCAGACTTTCACTGGCATCAATGCCCTTCGCCAGCAACTGCGGCAGGATGTGCGCGTCCACGGGATCATCACTGAAGGGGGAAGCGCCCCCAATATCATTCCCGGCCGGGCGGCTTGTTATTTTTATGTCAGGGCTGCTGATCTCGATATGTTGGAAAAGGTGAAAGCGCGAGTAGTTGCCTGCGCCGAGGGGGCGGCTACCGCCAGTGGCTGTCGCCTGGAGGTGGAGGTCGATCCTCGGCAACTGGCGCCCATGAAAATCAACCGGGCTTTCTCCGCCCTCTACTCGGCCCAGTTGAGCTTGCTCGGTTTGCCCGAGGTCTTGGCGCCGGCCGACCAGAACAAAGGGTCGTCAGATATCGGCAACGTCTCGCAACTCGTGCCGACTATCCATCCCCATGTGCCGATCGGCGAGGGGGTCCGTATCCACAGTGAGGAATTTGCCCGGGCGACGATTTCCCCCGAAGGGAAAGCCGCGGTAGTCGAAGGGGCTACTGCCCTGGCCCTGACTGCGCTGGAGCTGATCGCCGTTCCGGAGCAGCGGGAAGCGGTCCGGCTTGATTTTCGTTCATGAAGGCTATTTTTTTGCCTGATTGGCTAAAACATGGTATAAATACCTTAATGAGAACGTGGAGCACACCAATGGTGGTGGGGCAATGAAAGGGTTGTTGCGGCACTTATATCTCTTTTCCGATGCCACGGGTGAAACGGTCGAACGGGTAGTGCGGGCGGCCCTTTCCCAGTTCCGTGATGCCGAGGTGCGTTTTCATCGGATGAATCGAATCCGTTCCCGGGAAGACGTGCTGGAGTCCCTTGAAGAGGTGCTCCGCGAGCCGGGGATGGTTATCTATACCTTGGTTGATACGGAGCTTGCCCAACTGCTGCGGGATGAGGCCGAAGCCCACGGCCTGGAATCAGTAGACCTGATCAGCCCACTCCTGTTCAAGCTTTCCGACTTTCTCGAAACCCCGCCACAGAAAGAGCCGGGGCTCCTCTACCAGCTCAATGCCGAATATCACAAGCGGATCGATGCCGTCGACTTTACGGTCAAACACGATGACGGTCAGGATCCGCGCGGGCTGCACAAGGCAGATTTTGTTCTGGTGGGAGTGTCGCGTTCCTCGAAGACTCCTCTTTCCATGTATCTTGCCCATAAAGGCTACCGGGTCGCCAATGTTCCGATCGTCTACGGTATCGAACCGCCAGCCGAACTCTTCAAGGTCGACCAGGATCGGGTGGTCGGGCTGATCATAGACGCGCAACGGCTGGCGGAAATCCGTTCGGCTCGCCTGCGCAACCTGGGCAATATCCCGAAGGGAAGCTACGCCGATTTCCTGAAAATCGAAGAAGAACTGGAATACTGTCGTCGGCTTTACCGGCGGAATCCCCAATGGCTGATTATCGATGTGACAAAGAAGTCGGTGGAGGAGTCGGCTGCCGAAATTATCAGACGGCAAGGCGGTTGAAGTGCGCGCGGTCCTTAAGTTTTTCATAGCTCACCAAGCACAGAAAGAGAGGTAACAACTATGCGTATTCTCGTGGTCGAAGATGAAAAGAAAGTTTCCAGCTTCATCAAACGCGGACTCGAGGAAGAACGGTATGAAGTAGATGCTGCTTTTAACGGGGAAGAGGGGCTGAAAATGGCGATCGAGAAAGGCTATGACCTGATCATCCTCGACGTCATGCTTCCCAAGAAAGACGGCCTGAGCGTTGTCCGGGAACTGCGGGAGAAGAAATCCGCCACTCCCGTACTGATGCTTACCGCCAAGGATTCTGTCGAGGATATCGTTGCCGGCCTGGATTCCGGCTCCGACGACTACCTGACCAAACCATTCGCCTTTGCCGAGCTGCTGGCCCGGGTCCGGGCGCTGGTCCGGCGCAGCGAGCAGGACCGCGGGGCCGAAATCCGCTTCGCCGATCTCCGTCTCGATCCCGTTACCCACAAGGTGTGGCGGAAAGACAAGGAAATCGACCTCACCGCCAAGGAGTATTCGCTGCTCGAATATTTTATACGCAATCCCAATCAGGTCCTGACCCGGACCATGATCGCCGAGCATGTGTGGGATTACACCTTTGACAGCTTCACCAATATTATTGACGTCTATGTCAACTATCTGCGGAAGAAGATTGACCGGGACAACGACAAGAAGCTGATCCATACCGTGAGGGGAGTGGGCTATATTCTTAAAGAGGAGGATTGATCCTTGTTCTTCAGGTCAATCCGCTTTTCCCTGACTCTCTGGTTTGCGGTGACCCTTGCGGTAATTCTGGTGCTCTTCAGCCTGTTCATCTACCTTGTGCTGAAGAGCCAACTCAACAAGGATATCGACAAGGAACTCCTGACTGTTGCCGAAGCGGTTTCCAGTCCAACTCTGGAACCGTTTCGCCGGGCCGGGCCATCGGTGTTCGACCAGGTCCTGGAAGATTTCATCGGGGCGAAGCTGACAGGTAAATACGTTCAGGTGCTCGACAGCCGGGGGCAGGTGACCGCCTCGTCGCGCAGCCTTGAGGCATTGCGGATTCCACTCTCCAAGTCTGCGTTCCGGCGGGCTACCGAAGGGAAGGTAACCTACGAGACCCAGGTGAATCTCGATATCTATCCGGTCCGGGCGATTACCTATCCGATCATCAGCAATGGGAAGTTGGATCAGATCGTCCAAGTCGGCTCGTCGATGAAATCGGCTGCCGAAACTCTTGACCGGGTACTGGTGGTCTTCGCGGTTTCGATCCCCCTTTCGCTTCTCCTCTGGAGTATGGGGGGGTGGTTTCTGGCCGGCCGGGCGCTGAAGCCGGTCGATATTATCACCCGGAGTGCGCGGAAGATTACCGCCGAAAACCTGAGCCACCGCCTGGAGATCGTCAATCCACAGGATGAAATTGGCCGGCTGGCAGCCACCTTCAACGATACGCTGGAACGGCTGGAAAACGCCTTCAACCGCATCCGGCAGTTCTCTGCCGATGTCTCCCACGAACTGCGTACCCCTTTGACCATCCTGCGTGGCGAGACCGAAGTCGGCCTGCGCTGGGCCAAAGAGCCGGAGGAGTTCCGGGAGCTTTTCCGGAGCAATCTGGAAGAGATCAACCGGATGTCGAAGATTATCGAGTGTCTCCTTGAGCTTTCCCGGGCTGAGGAGGGAGGGCTCAAGCTCGAGTTGAGTGATGTCGATCTCAGCGAGCTGGTCGCCGAGGTCGTCCAGCAGTCGCGGCTGATCGATCCGGAGAAGGGATTGAAGATTGCGTATACCGTCGATCAGCCGGTTGCCGTTACCGGCGATTGGCTGCGGTTGCGGCAGGTGTTCATGAATCTGCTCGGCAACGCCGTCAAGTATACGCCGGCTGGCGGGGAAATTAGCGTCGTTGTCGATGCGACCGGCGGCTTTGCCCGAATCTCCGTCATCGACAGCGGGGTCGGCATTCCGGCCGATGATCTGCCAAATATTTTCGAGCGCTTCTACCGGGTCGACAAGGCCCGTAACCGCGCCGACGGCGGCATCGGCCTCGGCCTTTCGCTGACGAGAACGTTTATCGAAGCTCATGGCGGCAAGATCGAGGTGGTCAGCGAGCCGGACAAGGGGAGCGTGTTTACCGTCTATCTGCCGCAGACCTCCCGCACCTGAGCCGGAGCAAGCTATGGAACCGATCATCATCATCGCGGCAACCCGCCAGGAGCTGTCGCTGCTCATCCGGAGTCTCGGCTCCCGCCCGTTCGCCGGCAGCGGCGGCCGGGAAACGTATCTGGGGGAGTTCGGCATGACCAAGGTCGTGCTGGCGGTCACTGGGCTGGGCAAAGTGAATACTGCCGCCGGTCTGACGGCGCTCCTCGAGAGTTTTCGGCCGCGCCTGGTGATCAATACCGGTTGTGCCGGCGCCTACTCCGGCAGCGGCTTGCAGGTTGGCGACATCGCCGTGGCAGCTGCTGAAATTTACGGCGACGAGGGGGTCCTGACTCCCGCGGGATGGAAATCGCTCGAAGCCATTGGTATTGCAGCGCTGGAGCATGGCGGGACGCGCTATTTCAATGAATTCCCGCTGGCCCTGTTGCCGGCCGAACAGGCGGTGCAGCTCGCTTCGGTACTCGGCATCACGGTGCGTCGTGGCAGGTTCGTTACCGTCTCCACCTGCAGTGGCACTACGGAGCGGGGTGATGAGCTGGGCCGGCGTTTCGAGGCGATCTGCGAAAACATGGAGGGTGCCGCTGCCGTTCATGTCGCAACCGGCTACGGTGTCGACTGCCTGGAAATTCGCGGTATCAGCAATCTGGTCGAAGACCGCGACCTGTCGCGCTGGAACATCCCGCTGGCGGCGGAGAAAGCCCAGCGGTTCATTCTCAAATTCCTCGAATCCTATCCGGCGGAGCAGTAATCATGGAGCTTTCACTCGGCTATTCCCCCTGCCCGAACGATACCTTTATTTTTTTCGCCCTGGTTCACCGGCTGATAGAATGCCCGGGTTTCACCTTTCGGGAGCGGCTCGAAGATGTGGAAACCCTGAACGGTTTGGCCCGCGAGGGATCCCTGGACGTCAGCAAGATTTCTTATCATGCCCTTGGCTATCTCCGGGACGACTATTGTCTCCTCCGGGCCGGCGGAGCGCTCGGGCGCGGCTGCGGACCGCTCGTGGTGACTAAGGGCGCCCGGTCCATGGCGGAACTGCGTGGTAAACCGATTGCCGTGCCGGGGCGCTACACGACTGCCGCACTGCTGCTCCGGCTTTTCGATCCGGGCCTTGACACCCTGGTCTATCTGCCGTTCCACGAGATCATGGGGGCAGTCGCCCGGGGTGAAGTTGCCGCTGGCGTAATCATCCACGAATCCCGCTTCACTTTCCCCGCATACGGACTGACAAAACTGCTCGATCTCGGCGACTGGTGGGAAGGGGAAACTGGCCACGCGATCCCGCTTGGCGGGATCATTGCCAAGCGTTCCCTCGGTCGGGAGGCAGTGCGGGCCATCGATCGCGCGCTGCGGGCCAGCGTTGCGTACGCCCAGGCCCATCCGGGTGAAGCCAACGAGTACATCCGCGCCCACTCGCAGGAGATGAGCGACGAAGTCTGTGCTGCTCACATCAACCTCTATGTCAATGACTATTCCCTTGACCTAGGACCTGTCGGCGAAGAGGCGGTTTCTTACCTCCTCGGCCGCGCCGAGGAAGCGGGAATCGTCCCGCGTGCCACCCAGCCACTGTTTCTATCCTAGAATACGTTAACGATAACGGCCGCTTGACCGGTCGGTAAGGCTTTAGCCTTGACCCACCCCGTAACTCCGTGCTATAGGGATAGCTCGCCCAGAAGGAGGTGCCTATGGTATCCTTGTTCCGGAAGAGGCGACTGGCTATCCTGATCATCCCCGGCCTGGCGCTCTTCCTGACCCAGACACTGTCCTTGCAAGCAGCAGAGATAACCGACCAGCAGGAACCCCCGGTGAGTGTCGTGTCCGCTTCCCGGGAGGGGCATGAAGGACTTGCCTCGTATTACGCCAGGCGTTACAAAGGAAGGCGTACCCATTCCGGGGTACGTTACGATCCGAAAAAACTGACGGCGGCACACCCCACCCTCCCGCTCGGGACCAGAGTGAAAGTCGTTGCTCTCGGTACCAAGCGCGAAGTGACGGTGACCGTCAATGATCGCTGCCGGAAAAGATCGCAACCGTTTATCGATCTCTCCCGGGCGGCAGCAAGAAAGCTGGGAATTATCGGGAAAGGGCTGGCCAAGGTGCGCATCATCCCCTTGGACGACGCTTCCTGACCCCCAGGCCAATAAAAAAATATTTGGGCGAAGTGAAGAAAGCCGGCGGTGACGCCGGCTTTCTTCGTTGTTACCGGTTGATGTCGATGGTCGATGGCCGGAAAAGCGCCAGGGCGGCGGGAAGTGCCACCAGCGCGAACAGCATGGTGGCGGCGATCCCAAAGTTGGTGGCCCAGCCGATGGAGGCCATGGCGCCGTAATCAGTGAAGGCGAGGGAACCGAAACCGGCGATGGTGGTCAGGGCCGAGAGGAGCACGGCGCGGCCGGCCTGGGTGAAGCGTTCGGGAGCCTCGTCCGGCGGACCTCCCTGCAGCCGGTGGTAGACATGAAGGCCGTAGTCGCTTCCCATGCCGAGAATCGTGACCAGGACCATGGCATTCATGAAGTTGAGGCGCATCCCGGTCAGGGCCATCAGCCCCAGCATTGCCACAACCCCGGCGAAGACCGGCAGGAGGGCGGCGGCGATACCGCGCAGCGATTCGAAATGGACGAGTAGCAGGGCGAGAACGAGCACCCCGCCGATCAGAAAACCCCGGGCAAAACTTGTGCGAACCGAATTGGCCAGCTGAGCGCTTATCAGCTCGGTGCTCGTGACGCGGGCGGTCGGGGCAATCCCCTGCAATGCGGCGATGAACGCTTTCTGGGGGAATTCGCTACCCCGGTAATGGAGATAGAGCAGCAGGTGGTAGCGGCCGTTACGTTCAACCAGGTAACGGCTCACCATCCCGGCAAAGGGCGATTGGCGGAGTTGTTGGAGCGCCTCGGCCAAGGGCACCGGTCCGGCTGCCGGCAACTGGTCGAGGCCGGCCGCGGCCTGCGGGAACATCGCCGGCTCGAAGCCGGATTCAGCCATGGTGCGGCTCAAGGTGCGGCCGGCGCTCCGTACGGTGGGGGTGTGCAGGGTGGCGAGAATCTTCTCTTGCACCGGTCGGGCGTTGAGGATCTGGCCGAGCCAGGAGACGGCGGTCAGCTTTCCCTCCTGCCGGTAGCGTTCTGCGAGCAGGGCCACGCGACTCCCCTGGTCGACCAGCGCGTCGAGCGAGTCGCCCGGCAGTTCGACGAGCAACTGGCGGGGAGCGATGCTGAGATGACGTTCAATCCGTTCCTGGGTCAGGAAAGCTTCGGAATGGCGTGGCTGCAGGTTCTTCAGGTCGCCCTCGAAAGAGATGGTCGTGGCGGCACCGGCCAGGCCGAGGAGGGCAACGAGCGTCGTCCCGGTTACGAGGCGGGGCACCCGGCGGGTCAGCCGCCAGAGGCCGCCGAGACCGAAAGCCGGCAGAAGGGCGTAGTGCCCTCGGGAATGCCGGTCAGTGTAGAGCAGCACCGGCGGCAGGAGCAGGAACGTTGCATACATGGAAAAAATAACTCCCAGGCCGACGAGTAGTCCCAACTCCGAAAGGGCGCGAACATCGGAGATCGTCAGGGCAAGGAAGGGAAGGGCGGTAGTCGTGGCGGCGGTGAAGATTCCCTGGCCGGTATCGACGACGGCGAGCCGCAGCGCTTCCGTGGTACTCTGGTCCGCCTGGCGTTCGGCATGGAACCGGTCGTAGAGGTGGATCGAGTAGTCAGTGCCGAGGCCGACGATCAGCGCGGTGAAGGCGAAGGAGATGATATGGATCGATGGGAGCAGCAGCCCGGCGGCGCCGAGGGAGAGAACGGTGCCGCAGGCGATGATCACCGGCAGCAGCAGTGTGGGGTACAACCGGCGGTACGTTAGGTAGAAGAGGGCCAGGACCACCAATAGTGATGAAATGACGCAGACGACGATGTTCCGTTTCATCACCGCCTCGTCGATCACCGCAGAGAGATGGGCGCCGGCACAGGAAATGGCGACGTCCGAGCCGAGACGCGCCCGGTTGATGCCGGCCACCAGCCGGCGGGCAAAGGCCATGTCCTGTACCGGCCGGGCCGGTTCGGCGATCATGATCAACAGCGTGCCGTCGCGGGAGAGCAGATAAGGAGAATCGGGGGCCAGGGCGAATGACTGGCTCCCTTCTTTCAGCCGGGGGAGAATCAGTTCCCGGAGATAGAGCGGATCAGCTGCCACCAGGTCGCGAGCGCCCAAGGTCGAGCCGATCATCAGTTCCCGCGTCGCCCGCTGCAGGGCTTCTGCCATGTCGGCCGGGGTGAGCCGTTGGTTGTAGTCACCGGTAGCTGCCGGCGGGAGGAACAATTGGGGCCGGTAAACCGCATAGCCGACAAAGCGGGCAAAGGCGGTCGCCTCGGACGGGTCGACCGTGCGGTAGGTGACCCGGCGGAAGGCGGGCTCGCCGTCAACCCGAAGGTGGCGCAGCTTGGTAGCGAAATCCTCCGCTGCGGCGGGGAGCCGTGCCGCGGGCCCTTCGAGGAGAAAATAGGCCTCTCCGGCACTGCCGGTCCATTCCAGGGTGTCGAGGAAGAGCTGCAAGGCACTGTTGTTGGCGGGGAAGAGCTTGAAAATGTCGGATTCGAAGTGGATGTTGAGGACCGAACCGCCGGCCAGCAGCAGGGCGATCAGCAGGGCGCCGAGAGTGGTCCGGGGGCGCTGCCAGCCGATCCGGTAGAGCCATTCGAGATGTGCCCGGATAGCGGCCTGGGTTCGGACGATCACTTGTGCCGCCAGCTGGGCCATCGAGCTACATCCCCTTGATGGCGGCCAGGGGGAGCAGGGTCATCCCCTCCAGGTTGGGGGTGAGAGCGGCATCGTCAACCGGCTTGTTGATGTCCGGATCCTCGAAGGACATCTTGACCCGCACCCCCTGCCGGTCGCTGAATTCGATCTCCGCCGGGAACGGCACGCCGTCGATCGATTGGTAGTCGCGGTAAGAGACCTCTCCGTCAGCCGCCTGCTTGCGGGTCAATAAGCCGTCCCCGTCGTAGGTGAGGGTGGTCAGGCGGCCACCCGTTTCGACCTGCTCCGTCCGGTTGCGCTCGGCCGGCACCAAGAGCGGCGTCCCGTCCACCACCTGGCGCATCATCTTCCATCCCTGCATTCCACCCTTGGCGGGGAGATCGGCAAAAGAGCCGACATAGGCGACATTTTTTCCCGGCAGCATCAAGGTAACCCGGTCGTCAGTGGCGAAAAATTCCATGGCGGTGGTACCGAAGGGGGTCAGCATGACCAGATGGAAGCGGTCCGGCTGCCGGTAAATCAGGTAACCGTTGCCGCCGGTGCTGCCGTCGGGGGTCCTGACCGACACGGAAACCGTGGCGGCCAGGGTGGTGACGGTGGCTCCCGGGGTAAAGGCGGGGCGAGGATGGGGCAAGGTGGCGCAGGCAGTCAGGGTACAAGCGAGCAGCACCAGCGCTGCCCGCATTAGGCGGATCATGGTGTGTTTCACGGGGAGTATTTCCTTATTCGAGCCGGAAGTCGCGGTCGGCGAGGCCGACATTGCTGCGCAGCCGGCGGAAGGTGATGGTGGTCCGGTCATGGTTTTTTTCATCGATGACCAGCCGTTTCAAGGTGCCATCCTCCTGGAGCGCCAGCTGCAACTCGCGGATGCTGCCGGTTTTGCCGGGAACGATCCGCAGGGTGACCGTTTCTCCCTGCCGGTCGGCGGTTACCGTTACCCCCTCGGGCAAGGCTGTGATCGGCCGGTCGAGAAAGGTAAACCAGCGTAACAGGCTCTCCTCGGGGGGGAGCACGGTCTTTTGCCGGACCCCCTCCTTGGGGAGAAAGAGGGTCAGGATGTTGTTTTTCAGCAGCAGCCGACTGGCGTAAGGCGGATAAATCTCCATGTAGAAGGCGTCAGGACGCTTGAAGCGGACAATGCCGCTGGCGGCGATTTTTCTTTTCATCAGGGCGATCTGCTTTTCCTGGGTGATCTCGGCAGTGAAGTCCCGCATCCCGGCGAATCCCCGCCGCATCAGTTCCAACCCCTCCACCGGCGAGAGCCGGGCGGCGCCCGCCGGCCGGCTCGGCAGCGTGGTCAGGCCGCCGACCAGCAGCAGAATGGCAACGAAACGTTTCATCATAGCGGCACCACCTTGAGGGTCACCGTGGCCGAGGCCAGCGGCCGGTCGGCGGCTGTCACCTCCCCGGCTACCAGGTGCAGGGGGCCGAACGACTTGATGATTCGGACCGTAATGGTCAGCACGTCGCCGTCGCGGCCGGTATCGTGGAATTCGGCCCGGTCGATGGAGGCGAGGATGCCGCTGCCATCCCCCTCGCGCGCCGCGACGATTCCTCCCAACTGGGCGACCGCCTCGACGAGGAACAGAGCCGGCCATCCGTCCTCGCTGCAGGAGAGGCACTGGCGCGCCGTGGCCGTCACCCCCGGTTCGAGGTGTAGCAGCCGGTCGAGAAAGAGGAACGGGGCGCGATGGGGAAGATATGCCGCCGGGTCAGGATTAAACAGGGCCGCCTCCGGTGAAATCGATGCCGAAGTAGGGTCCCTCGGGTGAAGCGGCCAGGTGGAGTCCCCGCTGGCCGGGGGCCAGGAGCAGGAGGAGGGAGACCATGGCGAGGCCCCCCATCGCCAGGGACCGGCCGACCAGCGGCCCGACGGCAAGGCGCCGGACAGCGGGGAAGATGTTTGCCACCGGCGGCCATTCCGGCGCCGTACCGGAAAGGGAAAGCAGTTCCGGTGCCGTGGCACCGAGCAGCCGGTCTGTACCGGCGGCGCAATGTTCCTCGGGAATGAAGCCGATGGTCCGGATCTCGTCGATGGTCCCCCTGATCGCCGTGCCGCGCCGCTCGGCATGGTCGCGTCGTTCGAGGACCAGGATGCCACATCCTTCGCCAAAACCGTGGGCATAACGGCGGAGCTGGCCCATGGCGTGGAAACCCTGCATTACCGGGGCATTCAGTTCGTCGACACCGCCGGCCAGCATCACGTCGGCCCGGCCTTCCGCCAGGAAGCGGCAGGCCATCTGCAAGGCCGTCTCGGCGGAGCAGAATCGCTGCACCTGGGTGACATTGGGGCCCTTCAGGCCGTGTTCGATGGAGGCGTTGCTCGCCGGGGCATTGGCCACCGTATTGGGAAAGAGCATCGGCACGAGGCCGTCGATTCCGGCGCTGAAGTAGCCGCTGAGGAATTCCACCGAATTGGCGATGCCGCCGAAGCCGCAGCCGAGAGCGATGCCGATCCGGGTCGCGCCGAGTGCCGCCGGGGTCGCTCCGGCATCCTGAAGGGCCAGGCCGGCGGTAACCGTCGCCAGCAGGCTGGAACGATCGAATTTGCGCGCCTTCAGCGGCGGCATGAAGTCAGCGGCCCTGAAGGCGTCGGCTTTCCCCCAGTAATGGCCCGGCTCGCCGAGCAGTTCGGCAGGGACCGGCGTCAGGCAGGGAGTACCGGCGTCAACCGCCTCCCGGAGTGCGGCTGCGCCGACGCCGGCGGCCGAAATGGCGGCACAGCCGGTAACGGCGATATCGAGTGTGCGGTTCGTCATCTGCTGATCACCACCGAGGTAATGTTGCCGCCAAAGGCAAACGAGTTGGAGAGGGCGACGGTTGCCGCCGACGGTTTCGGGCCGGTATGGCAGTAGTCGAGATCGCATTCGGGATCAGTACCGCGGAAATTGAGGGTCTGGGGAATGATCCCTGCCTGGAGGGCAAGCAGCGTCGCCGTGATTTCGATGGCGCCCGCCGCACCGAGGCAATGGCCGGTCAGCCCCTTGGTCGAGACGAGCGGGACCTCGGCGGCCCGCTGGCCGAAAACCTGCCGGAACGCCTTGCTTTCTATCGCATCGTTCAGCGGGGTGCCGGTGCCGTGCGCATTCACCCAGCCGACATTGTCCGTGGTCAGGCCCGCTGCGGCCAGGGCATCGCGCATTACCCGAGCAGCCTCGGCGCCGGTCGGTTCGGGAGCGGTCATGTGATGAGCTTCGCCGTCCAGCGCATAGCCGAGGATGAAGCCGTGGATCGTCGCTCCCCGGGCCACGGCGGCCGCTTCCTCTTCAAGGACGAGAAAGGCCGCTCCCTCGCCGAGGGAAATCCCCTGCCGGCCTAGGCTGAACGGGGAACAGGGTTCCCGGTCGACGACCCGCAGCGAATTGAACCCGGCATAGGTGAGGACGGAGAGGGTGTCGGTGCCGCCGCAGAGACAGGCCTTGAGCTGCCCGGTGGCAATCAGCCCGGCCCCCCAGCCGATGGCGGTGGCCGATGAGGAGCAGGCGGTGGTGACGCTGCCTTGATAGCCGCACAACCGAAAACGCTCGGCAAGGGCGGTGGCGGTCCGGTCGGGGAGGATTCCCCGGAGCAGGGCGGGATGGCCACGTTTCCCGGCCAGGCGCTCCCGGAGCCACTGCTCGCTGTGGATCATTCCGGCGGCGCCGGCGCCGACGGCTACTCCGATATCGAACATGTCGTAGTGCCGGCGAACATCACTGGCGGCCAAGGCCTGCCCGGCGGCGATGGCGGCGAACTGGTCGGCCCGCGACAGCCGTGCTGCGCCCTTTTTGCCGAAATAGTCGTCGGGGCGGTACTCCTTCACCTGGGCGCCGATCCGGGAGGGAAAGGGGGTGACGTCGAAAAGGTCGACGGGGCCGATAGCGCTCTTGCCGGTGAGCAAGGCATCGGTGAATGTGGGGATATCTTTGCTGGCAGCGCAAAAAATGCCGAGGCCGGTAATGGCGATTCTGCTGTTCCGCATCCAGGTATCTCGCAGCCCGGCTACGGCGGGCCAATCCTTAGGGTAATGTCCTATTTTAAACGCAAAAGCGCGGCAAACGCAAAGAAAACTTCTCCCGTTTGCCGCGCTGCGCGGGATGGTCGAGCAGGATACCGGCCGGTGCGATTGGGCGGTTAGATGATGCCGCCGTCGACGATCAGGCACTGGCCGGAAATGTAAGAGGCCCGGTCGGAGGCAAGGAAGAGCACGGCTTCCGCCACTTCCGCCGCCTGACCGAGCCGGCCGAGGGCGGTGCTCTTGACGATGCTCTGGACGATCTCCTGCTTCATGCCGGCGATCATCTCGGTCTCGATCAGCCCCGGCGCCACAGCGTTGACCCGGATTCCCATCGGGCCGACCTCGCGGGAGAGCGCCTTGGTGAAGCTGATGGCGGCCCCTTTGCTGGCCGCGTAGTTGGTCTGCCCCGGCGTGCCGGCGTAAGCGGAAATCGAGGCGACATTGACGATGGCCCCACGGCGCTTCGCCAGCATCTTGCGTACCCCCCACTTGCAGCAGTGGAACAGCGGCGAGACGTTGGTTCGGAGCACTGTCTCCCAATCTTCCTCAGCCATCATCGGCAGGTAGACGTCGCGGATAATTCCGGCGTTGTTGATCAGGACGTCGAGATGGCCGCTCGGACCGGCAGCGGCGTCGATGACTGCAATGGCGCCGGCGCCGGTACTGACGTCGGCTTTGATGGTGGTGATCGTTCCCGGCAGGGAAGCCGCTGCCGCCTCCAGCTCCTCGGCCGCCTGCTCATTGGCCAAGTAGGCGGCGGTTACCCGGGCCCCGGCGGCGGCGAAGCGGAGCGAGATGGCCCGACCGATTCCCCGCGTCCCGCCGGTAACGACTACAGTCTGCTCGGCACATTCCATGGCTGTTCCTCGTTCTGGGACCGCCGCCGTCAGCGGGGTCCGAAGGGGTTGACGCGGCTTCTCGTCAGCCGCTTGAGCTGTTTCCAGAGCGGGCCGCGCACCGGGAAAGCGCGGAGCGCCTCGAGCAGGGCGTCGCTCATGTTGATCTCCAGTCCCGGCGCTACCCAGTTCCGCCGCTTCATGGCTTCGCTGGTGACGAGTTCGCCGAGCGAGTCCCGGACCGTTGGCGCGAGATAGAATGCCGGTTCCAGCAGCGAGTCGGCGGGGGAGATTATTCCTTCGGCGACCGCCTGGGCATGGAGAGGGGTGCCGGGGTAGATCCGGATGCCGGTCATGGCGATGACGGCGGTCGGTTCCACCTCGTCCATCAGGGCGAAGCTTTCGGCAACCGTCGCTGCCGTTTCGCCGGGGCCGCCGAAGAGCAGGTAATGGGCAAAATCGATTGCCTGCTCGTGGCAGGCCTGCGAGGCGGCGCGAATTTCGCCGACGCCGAACGACTTGCCGAGGTTTGTCAGCATTGCCGGCGAGCCGGAGTCCGAACCGAATTCGACCGCATCACAGCCGGCGGTAGCCATCTCGTCGACGAGCCGGGGGGTGATGAAGCCGGGATTGATGAAGGCCGACCAGTTGATGCCGAGGCCGGCCCCGCTCAGGGCGCGGCAGAGCTCTGTCGCGTACTCCGGCGGGTAATTGAAGATGTCATCGACAAAGTAGACGTAATCGATGCCATGCCCGTCGGCCAGCGTCCGCAGTTCGGCGATCACGTCGGCCACCGGGCGAAGGCGAACCTGGCGCCCTTCGAGGAGGGGATAGGTGCAGTAGATACAGGTAAAGGGACAGCCACGCTTGGTCTGGACGTTGGCCATTCCCCCTTCCCGCCGGTAGCGCTCAACGGCAAAGAGCTGCCGGTCCGGCGCACCGATCTGTGCCACCGGTTGCGGGGGGGTGATATCGTCCCGACCGGCGCAAACCACTCCCGGTAGATCGGCGACCGGCTCGCCGCGTTCCAGCCGGGAAAGGAGCTGCGGCAGCACCTCTTCCCCTTCGCCGACCACGCCGTAGTCGCCGCCCAGATAGGCGAGCAGTTCCCGCGGCAGCAGGGAAAAGCCGGAGCCGCCGATAATCGTCACGGCTCCGCGGCAGCGGTCGAGCGCCTGTTTCACCCCGGCGCTGTAAGAGCGACAGCCGGGCCAGGTGACGTTGTCGATATTGCGCACCGAGACGACCACTGCGGCGGGGGCGAAATCGGCCATGGCCCGGGTGACGTCTTCCTCCGGCTCCGTGCTGAAACAGAGGTCGATTGCCCGCAGTTCGTGCCCGGCAGCGGCCAGCGGTCCGGCCAGGTAGGCGAGGCCGATCGGGAAAACCGGGTAGGGGCTCCGCTCGCGGTTTGCCGAGATGAGGAGCACTTTCATGGCGTCTCCTGCCAAGTGAACAGGTGCTCGAGCCGCTCGGCGATCACTGCCGGCAGCCGATACTGCAGGGTGCCATTCCGGTCGGTAAGAGCGTGGATAGTCCGGCCGCTGGCGCAGACGGTGCCGTCGTCGGCGGTGATCCGGCAGCGGAATTCGAGGGTGGCGGTTTCGCTGCGGCGGGCGAGCGTGCAGATGCGGAGCTCTTCGTTGTAGCGGGCTGGCCGACGGTACTTGAGCTGCAGGTCGATCACCGGCGCCAGATAGCCGAGTTCACCGAGTTGGCGGGCGTCGAGGCCGAACCGGCCGGCCAGGGCGTTACGGCCGATTTCCATCCAGACGACGTAATGCCCGTGCCAGGCCACCTCGTAGGAGTCGACCTCGTTGAAACGAACGGTGATCGAGGTCTGGTGCTCGTTCATCGGCCGGTCTCACTGTCGATCCAGCGGTTGTACTTCTTCAGGGAGTCGCCGACGCCGACCTCGAAAAAGCGGCTGGCCCCGGCGGCGCGCAGGGCGAGCCAGCTCCGCTCCCAGTAGACCGGCAGCGACAGTTCGCGGGTCATGAAGTCAGCAATGTCGGCGGCGGCCAGGTAATCCTGATCGATATGGTTCAACAGCGGAAGAACGGGCTCGCGGTAGCGGTAATCGGCGAACAGCGCCCGGAAATCATCGGCCAGTTCTTCCATCAGCGGTGAGTGGAGGGGGGCGTCGCATGCGAACAGCTTCACCGAGAAGGCGCTTCGGGCCAGCGCTTCGGCGCAGGCCTCCTCCATATTGCCCCGTTCGCCCGAGAGGAGGAAGTGCCGGGATGTGTTGTGGTTGGCGAGATAGACGCCGTTATTCTCGGCGATCGCCAAGAGTGGCTCGAGGGTGAGGCCGACGATGCAGCCGAGGGCGTAGCGCCGTTCCCGGCCGAAGCGGATCATCAACTGGCCGGCCCGGGCCACCAGTTCCAGGCTTTCCCCTTCGGGAAGCACCCCGGCGGCGGCCAGGGCGGGATAGATCCCCATGCTGTGTTCGGCAACCAGCTGGGCGGTGACCCCTTCGGCGCGGAGGCGCCGGGCCCGATAAAGGCTCATCGCGGCGCCGTAGATCTGCAGCTTGACATTGTCGGTTCCTTCGGCGCCGAGCCAGGAAAACCGCTCCAGGTCGAAGGAGGCCCGCTCCTTTGCCAGCTCGGCGATGGCACGGAAATCGTCGTCGTCGGGGAGCGTGGCGGGTGGCGCAAGGGGTTGGCCGGGAAACAGGTAACAGTTCATGCGGAACAGCTCTTCTTTCGGGCGGATTTTTTGATGGCGCTGCGGAAGCCGAGGTTCATCGGGCCGAAGACCTGAACCGAACGGTGCAGTTTCCAGATACGGCGATACATCGAGCGGAAGGAATAGAACGACCGGTTGAGCCAGTCGTGCCCTTCCTGGAGCTCGGCAGCCGACATCCCCCGGGGGCGGAAGGTGACGTGCCCCATGTCATAGTCACGCCAGTCGTTGGAGGTGATCCGCCCCTCAGCTTCCAGCCGGCGCCGGATGGCGGTGCCGGGATAGGGGGTGAGGATCGGAAAGATCGCCGCTTCCAGGCGCGCTTCTTCGCAGAAACGAAGGGTTCGTTCGAAGGATGCCGGCGTATCGCCGTCGTAACCGAGGACAAAGGAGCCGAGGATGCCGATACCGTTGTCGCGGAAACGGCGGGCGTCGTCCAGGTAGTCACGGGCCTGGTTGGTTACCTTCCCCATCGCTGCCAGGGTTTCCTGGTCGAGAGATTCGAAGCCGACGAACATCCCGACGCAGCCGGCGGCCCCGGCGGCCCGCAGCAGTTCTTCGTCGCGGGCGAAGTCGATCGGCGCGTGGGAGAGCCACTTGAAGCCCATTCCCTTCATCCCGGCAAAGAGCTGGAGGGCGTAACGGCGGTTGGCCACCAGGTTGTCGTCGACGAAGAAGGCGAAGGAGTTGACCGGGCGAAGCTGTTGCAGTTCGGCGAGGACCGCTTCCACCGGCCGCTCCCGGTATTTCCGGCCATAAAAGGCGGTCACGGAGCAAAATTTGCAGTCGAAGGGGCAGCCCCGGGTGGTCTGCAGGGTGTTGGTCAGCAGGTATCCCTTGCCGGCAAACAGCTCGCGTCGGGCCACGGGGATCGTCTCCATCGGCAGCAGTCCCTCGGCATGATAGCGCCGCTGCAAGGTGCCGGCGGCGAAGTCGGCGAGCAGCCGGGGCCAGGCCAGTTCGCCCTCGCCGATCACGACGGCATCCACATGGCCGAGGGCCTCGTCGGGGAGGTTACTGGCATGGAAGCCGCCCATGACCACCTTCCGGCCGCGGGCGCGAAAGCCGGCGGCGATTTCGTAGGCGCGCGGCGCCTGGGGGGTCATGGCGGTAATCGCCACCAGGTCGGCGTCGGTGTCGAAGTCGAGCGGCGCCAGGTTTTCGTCACAGAGAGCCAGCTCCCAGGAAGGAGGAGTGACCGCCGCCAGTGCTGCCAGGGAGAGGGCGGGGAACTTGAAACCCAACTCTCCCCACAGCCGCCCCTTGGGCCAGCCCGGCGAGACGAACAGCAATTTCATGGGCGGTGTTCCGCGATGTATTCGGCCATGGTCCGTACCGATTGGAACACCTTGGTGCCGGTGGCGGCATCGGGGACGACAACGCCGAATTCTTTCTCCATGGCAACCACCAGCTGCAGGGCATCGATGGAGTCGAGTCCGAGCCCGTCGCCGAACAGGGGGGCGTCGGTATCGATGTCGGCGGGAGACATCCCTTCGATGCGCAGGGCATTGATGATCAGCTGTTTGACGTCGGGGATCAGTTGTTCGGTCATGCATTATTCCTTTTCTGCGTTGTAGAGTCGTTCCAGTACGCGAAAAAATTGTACCACTGGTCGGGATAATCCCGGATGTATTTTTCGAAGAGGCGGAGAATCCGTTCCATCCCGGTGCGGATTGCCTGCCGGTGCTGCCCGTGGTTGCCGGTGAAGTAGACCGGTTCTTCCATGATTGTGGCGTACCGGCCCTGCTCCAGGGGGACGAACACCGGCAGGACCGGCGCTCCGGTGGCCAGGGCAAGGTAGGCCGCTCCCACCGGAATGGCGGCCGGGCGGCCGAAAAAGTCGAGCTCCATGGTGTGGGACGAGCCATCCCGGTCGCCGAGCAGGGCGACCACCTCGTTGCGGCGAAGGGCGTTGACCGCTTCGATGACGGCCAGTGGCGAGGTCTCGTCGCGGTCCACGTAGATGAAGCCGATGCCCCGCTCTTTTCGGACCTGCTCGCGGAGGGCGTTTACCCGTTCGTCGGGCTCGCGGAAGGTCATCACGTTGACCGGATAGCCGCGGTCGGCGAGGCCCAGCCCCCCCAGTTCCCAGTTCCCGAGGTGGGGCGAGATGATGATCGCACCGCGCCCCTCGGCCAGCACCCGGTCGAGGATTCCGTGTCCCTGCTGCCTGCCGATCAGGGCGAAGAGCCGCTTCCCCCGCCGGCGCATCATCAGCATGACGTCACACCAGTTACGCGAAAATTTGTAAAAGGTGGCAAAAACGAGCCGATCCACCCGGTCCCGGCCGGTCACCACCCGGAGGTTTGCCCGGAGCGCCCGCCGCGTTCCCGGCAGAATCAGGAAAAACAGCCCTCCCCAGAACAGGGCGAAGGGGGGGAGGAGGGGGCGGGGAACCAGCAGGGTTAACGCGTTGATAAAGAACAGGCTGACACGGTTATAAAGGGCCATTGCCGGCCCTCGGGCATGGTGTAAGTCCCCGGCGGTGCGAGTTCCCGGTCACTTGGCGTTCCCTTCCCGTTTCTGCTGTTGTCGGGGGGCGAATTCCCGCTCCCAGGCCGGCTCGGCCAGCTCGCTGTAGCGGCGTGCGTAATCGTCCATCTCCGCGCCGAGCGGACCGAAAATGGCATCCGCTCCCTCGTGGGTGGCGTAAGCCCCTTCGCTGCGGAACAGCTCCCGGCCGACATCCGGATGGTCGATCAGCATGCAGGGCCGGAGCAGGTTGTCATGGCGGCCCTGGACGTCGCGAATGGTGCGGAAGAGCGGCGAATTGAGGGCTTCCCGCAGCGTGGTGCGGCGAATGTTGTCGACAGCGAAGTGGCAGAAGACGCACGGTTCGATGTCGCCATTGGCATTGATGTGGAAATATTTCCGGCCGCCGGCGATGCAGCCGCTGATGATCGGGCCGTCATTCCAGAAGTCGACGAAGAGCATCGGCTTGCCGGCCCGGAAGTCGATGGTCCGCCGCCGCAGCAGGTCGCGCTGTTCGGGGGTGGCCATCAACTGCAGGTCCGGCTCGCGGCCGACCGGCACGTAGGTGAAGAGCCAGAGGGCGAATACCCCCTTGGCCACTAGCATGTCGATGTACTCGTCGCTGGTGATGATCTCCGTGTTCTTGCTGGTCTGGGTGAACGAGCCGCAGAACGACAGGCCGTTCTCCCGGAGGAGGTCCATTGCCCGCATCACCTTTTTGAAATGGCCGGGCCCGCGGCGCTCGTCGGTCTCCTTCTCGTATCCCTCCAAGGAAAACGCCGGCATGACGTTCCCGACCTCGATCAGCTGCTCCACCAGCCGCTCGTCGATCAGCCCGCCGTGGGTGAAGACCAGGAACGCCATGTCCGAATGCTTGCGGAAAATCTCGAAGATGTCTTTCTTGAAGAACGGTTCGCCGCCGGAGATGACGGCGAAGTAGATTCCCATCTCCTTGATCTGCCGGAGGACCGAGTCGATCTCGTCGAGAGAGAGCTCCAGCGATTTGCCGTAGTCGCCGGCATAGCAGCCATAGCAGGAGAGGTTGCACTTCATGGTCGGGCTGATCACTACCGTCGACGGCGGATAATATCCCTCGCGCTCCTGCCAGGCTTTCCGCTTGTTGGTGCCGGAGAGCAGGTGGTTCACCGCCAGGTTGGTGATCCACTTGTCGCGCTGGTTCGGGTGGAGTTCCTTGAGAATCCGGCGGGGAAAGGCGATCGAGGGGTGATTTTCCCGGATCAGCTGGCGAATCCAGCGAATCCGTTCCTTGTAGTAGTCCTTCTTCGGGATCAGCTCCATCAGGTAGGTCATCCGCGCCAGGTTCTCGGTGGAGGCGTTGGTCGCCAGCGACAACAACAGCGAGACGATCTTTTCGGTGGAATAGTTTTTCAGGCTCTGCAGCATGAAAGGGGCTCTCTTTCCATTACATGTAGCGGAGGAACGTCATACAGATGTTCCAGGTATCGCGAACCGGCCGGAAATGGCTGGTCGCCCGACCGTCGGCCACCCGGGCGGCAACCGGCAGCGAGTCGATGGTGAAACCGCCTCGCCAGGCTTTCATCAGGATCTCCATCTCGAGATTGTAGCCGTCGGCGGCCAACTGGACGGCCCCGAGCATCTTCGCCGAGTACCAGCGAAAGCCGGACTGGCTGTCGGTAACGCTGAAGCCGGTCCGCTTGCGCATGCACCAGACACCGAACCGGTTCCACCAGGAGCGCAGCCCGGCCATCTCCTCGAACTGCCCGAAGCGGGAGGCGATCAGGATGTCGGTCCCCCTTGTCCAGGCCGTTTCCGCCAGGCGGCGGATCGCGGTCGGGTCGTGCTGGCCGTCGGCGTCGAGGGTGACCACGCCGTTGAATCCTTGGGCAAGCGCCCAGGTAAAGCCTGTTTTCAGTGCAGCGCCCTTGCCCCGGTTCCGGTCGTGGTCGAGTCGCTGGACCGGGAATGCGGCGATGGCCGCAGCAGTGCCATCGGTCGAGCCGTCGTTGATCACCAAAAGCGGCATACCGCTGGCCAGCGCCTCGCGGATGACCCCTGGCAGGGTCGCTGCCGCATTATAGGCGGGGATGACTATGCAAAATCGCACTGCTCGACCAATTCTCTCAATGAAGTGAAGCAAAACCGCTGTAGCAGGGACCGCAGCCGTGTTTCCGCGCCGCTGCGCGGTCCGTAGGCGGCGAATGACCGGAGTGGCCCGAGTTTGAGTCGTGGTCCCGCCGGATCAAGTTCCCGCGGATGCAAATACAGTACCGCCGGTGTCCCTCGCCGGTTGAGCCGGCGGATCGTGGCAGTCAGCAGCGCTTCGGGGAAAAAGCGCAGTCCCCAGCCGCCGCCGGTCGGCAGGTTGATTAACCCGGCCGGGGTGACGAGCGGTGGCAGTTCCGCAATGGTGCCGTGTTCGGTGGTGACCGGAAAGGGAACGCGCGCTCCCCGCCGGTCGCCGATCAGCGGCAACGGGTTCAGGCTTGAATCGTAATGATATCCCTCTTCGCGCAGAATGGCAAAGGCCCAGGGCGTTGTTTCCCGGGAGAGCGACCACTGGGGAGCGCGAAAGCCGGTGGGTCGCCGTCCGGTCTGCCGTTCTAGCAATTCACCGGTTTTGCGGACTTCTTCGCGAAATTCCGCCGGAGTCAGACCGGTGACCAGTCGGTGAGACCAGCCATGAGAAGCGATCTCGTGGCCGGCGGCAGCGATCAGCGGCGCCAGCGTCGGCTGTTCTGCCGCCACCGAGCCGAGGATGAAAAAGGTTGCTTTTACGCCATATTCGGCGAGAAGCGCCAGGAGCCGCTCGACATTCGGCAGAACCCGCCGGTCAGCAGGGGCGAGTGCCGGTAGCTCGGGACCGCCGCAGACGTGGTACCAGTCCTCGACGTCGATAGTCAGCGCATTCAATGCCGGCAAAGTGGCTATTCGACCGTCACCGATTTTGCCAGGTTGCGCGGCTGGTCGACGTCGGTCCCTTTCAGCACCGCCACATGATAGGCAAGGAGTTGCAAGGGGACGGAGAGGAGGATCGACGTCAGTTCGCCGCCGTCAGCGGGGATGGCGAGCGTTTCCTCCGCCTTGTCGGCAACCTCCCGATCGCCGGCGGAACAGATGGCGATGACCCGGCCGCCGCGCGCCACGACCTCTTCCATGTTGGAGAGGACTTTTTCGTAGGTGCTGTTCCGGGGGACCAGGACGACTACCGGCATGTTTTCGTCAATCAGGGCGATCGGGCCGTGCTTCATTTCGCCCGCCGGATACCCCTCGGCATGAATGTAGGAAATCTCCTTGAGCTTGAGCGCTCCTTCCAGGGCGATGGGGTAGTTGATACCGCGACCCAGGTAGAGGAAATCCCGGGCGTTCATGTAGCGGCGGGCGGTCTTCTCCACCGCGTCGTTGATTTCCAGGGTCTTTTCCAGCAACGCCGGCACCTTGACCAGCTCGGTGATCATCGCCTGGCCGCGCTCGGCGTCAATGGTGCCGATGGCCCGGCCGAGCCGGATGGTCAGGAGGTAAAGGGCGACCAGTTGGGTGACGAAAGCCTTGGTGGAGGCAACCCCGATCTCGGGGCCGGCGTGGGTATAGACGACCCCGGTCGCTTCGCGGGCAATGGAGGAGTCGACAACGTTGCAGATGGCGACGTTCCGTGCCCCGCGCGATTTCCCCTCGCGCATGGCGGCCAGCGTATCGGCGGTTTCGCCCGATTGGGAGATGAGCACCATCAGGGTCCGGTCGTTTACCACCGGATTGCGGTAGCGGAATTCCGAGGCGATGTCGACTTCCACCGGGATACGGCAGTGCTCTTCGAGCAAGAACTTGCCGACCAGCGCTGCGTGCCAGGAGGTGCCGCAGGCGACAATGCAGATGCGGTCGAACTCCCGTAATTCGCAATCGCTCAACCGCAAGTCTTCCAGATAGACGTCCCCCTCTTCTTCCCGGAGGCGGCCGGCGATGGTGTCGCGGATAGCGCGGGGCTGCTCGAAAATCTCCTTGAGCATGAAATGCTTGTAGCCGCCTTTTTCTGCCATCAGCGGCGACCAATCGATGTGCCGGCTCGTTTTTTCCAGGGGCTCGCCGGTGACCCGGCTGAAGGAAGGAGTCCCCTCCCGGAAAACGACCATCTCGCCGTCTTCGAGGAAGACCATCTCCCGGGTATGGGAGAGGATTGCCGGAATGTCGGAAGCGACAAAGAACTCGCCGGCGCCGAGCCCGACGACCATCGGCGAACCCTGCTTGGCTGCGACGAGGACGTTCGGTTCCTGTTCGCAGAGGATGCAGACCGCGTAGGCGCCGCGCAACTCCTGGAGGGCCAGCCGTACCGCCTCGACAAACGTGCCGGTAGCGGCGTACTTCTCGTCGATCAGGTGGGAAATCACCTCGGTATCTGTTTCGCTTTTAAACTCCCGGCCGTCGGCCTTGAGCCGCGCCTTCAGCTCCAGGTAGTTCTCGATGATGCCATTGTGTACCACGATGATCGAGCCGGCCTGATGCGGATGGGCATTGGTTTCGGACGGCTTCCCATGGGTGGCCCAACGGGTATGGCCGATGCCGATCGTGCCGGTGAGCGGGGCTTCGGTTACCAGGCGTTCCAGATTGATGAGTTTACCTTCGCTGCGCCGTACCGCCGCCCGGCCGGCAGCAATGGTGCAGACGCCTGCCGAGTCGTACCCGCGATATTCAAGCCGTCTCAGCCCGTCGAGGATGATCGGCGTCGCTTCCTGGCTGCCAACATAACCTACAATTCCGCACATATATCCGCCCTTCCCGACGACAGACTGCCGGACGGGAGTCCGGCGTATCCATGGTCAATCGTCCTTTTTCTTGAGTTTCCAGCCATCTTTGTTTACCTGCGGGGTACGGGCGATCGCCAGCGAATCGGGCGGTACGTCCTTCGTCACCGTTGTGCCGGCGGCAATCAGCGAGTTCCTGCCGATCGTCACCGGGGCGACGAACTGGACGTCGCTGCCGACGAAGACGTCGTCTTCGATGACGGTCCGGTGCTTCTGCCGGCCATCGTAGTTGCAGGTAATGGTGCCGCAGCCAACGTTAACGTTGCTGCCTATGGTGGCGTCTCCGAGATAGGTGAGGTGGGATGCCTTCGAGCCTTTCCCCATGACGATTTTCTTGGTTTCCACAAAGTTGCCGATCTTGACATGATCAAGCAGCTCCGTCCCTGGACGCAGATGGGCCATGGGGCCGACGACGACGCCGTCGTGGAGTACCGAGTCTTCCATGACGCTCCCCGCCTTGATCACCACTCCGTTGCCGAACCGGCAAGTACGGATGACTGCCTGCGGTTCGATGAAACACGCATTGCCGAGCGTGCTTCCCTTGATGACCGCGCCGGCTTCGACGGTGCATCCGGAACCGAGCCGGCTGCCGCTACCGATATGAACGCCCGGGTAAATCGTTGTATCCGGTCCGATGATCACCCCGTGTTCGATATAGGTCGTTGCCGGATCAATCAAGGTAACGCCATCAAGCATCAGCTGACAGTTGATGCGTTCCCGGGCGATTCCGGCCGCTGCTGCCAGTTGCAGCCGATCGTTCACGCCCATGATTTCGCGCGGGTCGTTAATGGTAAAGGCGGCGCAGTGGAGCCCACGGGCGTTGGCCCTGGTGATGATGTCGGTCAGGTAGTATTCTCCCTGGGCATTGTCATTGGAAAGATTTGCAACGGCCTCGAACAGGAACTCGGCAGCTACGCAGTAAATCCCCGCATTGATCTCCCGGCAGTCCCGCTCTTCCGGAGAGGCATCCTTTTCTTCGACAATCCGGAGTACCCGGCCGTTGGCTCCTTTGATTACCCGGCCGTAGCCGAAAGGATCGGTAACCCGGGCAGTCAGCACTGTCACGATGGCGCCGGAATCGCGGTGCGCCTCCTCCAGTGCCCGGAGGGTGTCGGGGCGGATGAGCGGCACATCGCCGCAGAGGATCAGGATCGGCCCCTTGAAGTCGGCCAGGCAGGGGGTGGCGCAGGCCACCGCATGGCCGGTGCCCAGCTGCTCTTCCTGGACGGCAAACATGATGTCCGGATCGTTAAGCGCGGTCCTGAGCGTTTCTCCCTGGTGACCGATGACCACGGCAAACTTCGTTACCCCAGCTTCCCGGGCAGCATCAATCGGCCAACGGATCATCGGCATCCCGGCGAGGGGGTGCATCACCTTGACCAGCTCGGACTTCATCCTGGTCCCCTTGCCGGCTGCCAGGATAATTGCCGCCAGATTTTCCATGGTATTGATCCTCCCGATAATCAGGGAATATGACAAGTATAGAAACGATTCACTTTAAACGATGCCGTTCATGCAAGTCAAGGAATTAGCAGGGCTAACGGGGGAGATTCGCCTTTACATCTTTTCCTGTTCTGCTATAGTCTGGAACGGGAGCAGGAATGGGGACACCTGAAGATATCGCGCAGCTGGAACAGAGCCTTAACGAGCTGATTATCAAGTACGAGCAGTTTTTTCTCGGTCTTGAAAAGCGGGAGCCTCTGCGCCTGCTGGAGACGGTTGAACGCCTGTCGCGCAAGTACGCCAACGTGAAGATCGTCAACACGATGCTGAAGTTCAAGTACAACTCGCTGGTTGCCCGCTTTTGCAGTTACAAGCAGTACTGGAGCAGGATCGTCCGCCTCATGGAAGAGGGAAAGTATTCCCGCGACCGCTTCAGAATGACCATGCACCAGCGTCCGGATGCTCCCGGGGACAGCGGCCTGGCGGCGCCGGTTGTCGACCCCGAGGAAGAGCTTTTTCGCAATTTTGTCGAAGCCCGCAAGTCTTGCAGTCTCCCGGCCGACGCCATAACCAGGGAGATGGTCAAGTCGGCCATCGACAAGCAGAGACCGGCGATCATCGCCAAGTATGGTAGTGATGCGGTGGAATTTCGCGTCGTCATCGAGGATGGTGTGCCCAAAATCAGGGCGCGACGGCGGAAGGGCTGATCCGTGCCTGTCGCCCCGCTCGTGCCATAGACTGTATCCCGCGGAGTCCCTCGCTCGTGAAAGTCGTTCTTGTTGCCATCCACCTTGCCCCTTCTCCCCAGGCCGTCCCCCTCGCCAATGCCTCTCTCAAGGCGTATCTCGCTACCGACGAGGAACTTGCCCATACCGTTACCGTTGAACTTTGCGACTTTTTCGTCACCGACGACTTGGATGCCGTCGTGGCGGCGATCCTCGCTGGTTCCCCCGTGGCCGTCGGATTTTCCCTCTACCTGTGGAACCGGCAGATGGTCTGTACGCTGGTTGAACGGCTGCAGCGCCGCCAGCCGGAACTGCCGATCTTTGCCGGTGGCCCGGAAGCGACTGCCGATCCGGAGCGTCTGCTGCGGAGTGCGCCCTTTAGTTTCCTTATCCTCGGTGAAGGGGAGGTGCCGTTCCTTGAAGCGATGGCCAGGCTGGCCCGGGGTGAGTCGCCGCAAGGGGGGATCGGTACGGCATTCCTTGCCGCGGGGGTGTTCACGGTCCGGCCGCTTCGACCGGTGGCGCTGCTCGACACCATTCCTTCCCCCCTGCTCAGCGGGGCGCTGGAAGTCAGCCGCTATCGCGGCCTGCTCTGGCAACTCGCTCGTGGCTGCGATTTCCATTGCGATTACTGTTACGATTTCAAAGGAGAACAGGGCGTCCGGCGTTTTTCCCTGGAACGGGTCGATGCCGAACTCGATCTGCTGGCCCGCAGTGCGGTGCAGCAAGTCTTCGTTCTCGATTCCACGTTTAATGTCGAGCCGCGGCGGGCGAAAGCAATTCTCAAAATGATTCGCCGCCGGGCACCGCATGTCCATTTCCATTTCGAAGTGCGGGCGGAATTGATCGACCGGGAGATGGCGAATCTGTTTGCCGAGATTTCCTGTTCATTGCAGATTGGGCTCCAGAGTGCTGACCCGGCGGTTTTGAAACGGGTCAGGCGTCATTTCGATTCCGCTGCATTTGCCGGCAAGGTGGCGTTGCTCAACAATAGCGGAGCGATTTTCGGCTTCGATCTTATTTACGGACTGCCGGGCGATTCTCCGGCGCAGTTTCGGAAGAGCCTGGATTTTGCGCTTGGGCTCTGCCCGAATCATCTCGACATCTTTCCGCTGGCGGTGCTTCCCGGAACGGCTTTGGCTGCGCGGGCCGTCGCGGAGGGGCTGGTTGCCAGAACCGAGCCGCCTTACACGCTGATCAGTTCGGCGGGCTATTCAGCGCAGGAAATGGCGCGGGCGGCCCAGCTGGGCAATGCCAGCGATATTTTCTACAGCCGCGGCAAGGCGGTGGCCTGGTTCGGTTCGGTGGTCCGAGCGCTGAAGATTGCTCCCGCTGTCTTCCTTGAGGCGTTTGGTGACTGGCTGCAACGCAACGTTGGCGGCGAGCTGACGGAGGGGCGTTTTACCGACGAGGAGGTCTGGCGATTTCAGCGGGATTTTCTCGCCTTTTCCTGCAAGGGCCGGAAGGCGGGATTGCTGCCGGCGATCCTCGATCTGGTGGATTATAATTACCACTATTGCGCGGCGTTGCTGGCCGCCCCGCCGCCGTTGCCTACCGACCGCGAATTGGCCCGGACCGATCTTCTGGACCGACGTGTAGCGCTTGCTCCGTCGGCGCGGCTGGCGCACTTTTCCTACGATATCGCTGATCTGCTTGATGCCGGTGATCTTGAAGTGCGGGATTTCGTCGAGTGCTTCTCGCCGACGGGCTCGTGGGCGGTCATTTATCCGCGCGCTGGTGAAGTGTGGACGGAAACCCTGGTCGAAGCCCATTATCGTTACCTTGAGTCGCTCGACGGCTCGATTCGGGCGGGCGAAGCGACCATTTTGCTCAAATTGACGTACGAGGAAGGGGCGGCGTTTCTCGAATTCGCTCTGGCCGAAGGGATCGTGGTCCTCTGCCCGGATGACTGACGTTATGGTTAGTTTTTTCAGCCTTTTGCGCACGAATTGATGTATAAAAAAAACATACAATTTTGTTGCAATTTCCCCCCTATAGTATTAGGATTGACCAGATTTACGCATCCTCATTGAACCCTCGTTTTTTCTAGAATACTGTTTTGGTGAAAACTCCGCCGCTCCGCTCACCATAACTAACTAAAAAGGCCATGTATTCCGGGGCTGACGTACCTCTTGTTGGGGGGGTAGGAAGCCTTTTTGTGTGTCTATATAACACCGCGTTTTGTTGGTGTGCGAAATAAATCACCATAGGAGGAATGTGCATGTTGTCGATGTTAATGAGGCTGTTTCCCGCCTTGTTGCTGCTCGTGGCCTTTGCCGGCCCGGCGGCGGCCGAAGGGGGGCTGGCGATTGATCCGGCCACCTGCCTCGGTTGCCACAGCAACAAGATCTCGCCTGCGGGCTTTGCCGCATCCGTGCATGGCAAGAACGCCTGTACCAGCTGCCATACGGAGATTACCGACCTCGCCAAGCATATGAAAGGCGAAATCAAGGTGGGGAAGGTACATTGCGAGCGGTGCCACAAAAAAGAGGCTGCCGAGCATTATGGCAGCGTGCATGCGCAGAAGGATGTCATGTGTGCCGATTGCCATACCGACATCCATACCCATACCTATTGGAACAAGGACAAGCGTAAAGTTGTCGCCAAATGTATCCAGTGCCACGACAAAGAGTCCGTATATCGCAATTCAATCCATGGTAAGGCTGTTGCCGCGGGCAACATGGACTCCGCAGCGTGCAACGACTGCCACAACCTGCATGCCATCAAGGCGCTCGGCGATCCCAAGTCCAGAGAGAACCGGGAGTTCCATACCAAGGTCTGCCTGAAGTGTCATGCCAACGAGCAGATGATGAAGCGGAACAACGTCATGACCGTTGCCGTTGAGACGTACATGCAGAGCTATCATGGCAAGAACTACCGGCTCGGCTTCCCCGAGCGGGTCGCCGGTTGCGCCGACTGCCATACCGCCCACTCGGTCCTCCCGGCCAAGGATCCCAACTCGAGCGTCAATCCGCAGAACCTGACCGCCACCTGTGCCAAGTGCCATCCGAAGGCGACGCCGCTCTTCACCAAGTTCTATGCCCATGGCGAGCATAATGATCGGGAAAAATATCCGATTCTCTTCTACACCTTCATTGCCATGACCGGTCTGTTGGTCGGCACATTTGCGGTATTCTGGTTCCATACGCTCCTCTGGATGTTCCGCGGCTTCGTTGAAAACCGCGAAAAGCAGGCGGCGCTGATCGCCGGCCACGTCGAGCATCACATCCCCGATGGACACAAGGTGTATCGTCGCTTCAAGCGTCGGCATATCTTCCTCCACTTGCTGGTCATCATCAGCTTCCTCGGCTTGTCGCTTTCCGGCCTGCCGCTTAAGTTCAGTGATCAGCAGTGGGCGAAATTCATGATGGAAAACATCTTCGGCGGTACTGCCAACGCCGGTTTCGTCCACCGGTGCTGCGCCGGGATCACCTTCGTCTACTTCTCCGGCGCCCTGATCCTCTCCTTCCACTTCCTCTTCGTCAGAAAGGATCTGCCGGGTAACTGGCTCCAGCGGATGTTCGGACCCGACTCCTTGATGCCGAACCTGCGGGATATCAAGGATGTAGCCGGTATGGTCCGCTGGTTCATCTTCAAGGGACCGAAACCGACCTTCGAGCGGTGGACCTATTGGGAGAAATTTGACTTCATCGCCGTCTTCTGGGGTATGTTTGCCATCGGTGGTTCCGGGTTGATGCTCTGGTTCCCTGAATTCTTCGGTAGCTTCCTGCCGGGCTGGATGTTCAATGTGGCGACCATCGTTCACTCTGACGAGGCACTTTTGGCCACCGGCTTCATCTTCACCGTCCACTTCTTCAATACCCACGGTCGGCCGGAGAAATTCCCGATGGACTTCGTCATCTTCAATGGCCAGATGCCGAAGCACGAATTCCTCGAGGAACGTGGTGACCAGTGGAAGCGCTACGAAGAGCTGGGGATTACCGAGCAGTTTGCGGCCAAAAAGACCAGCGGCATTGCCTATGACTTCATTGTCAAAGGCTTCGGCTTCACCGCTGTCATCATCGGTCTGACTTTGGTTGTCTTGATGCTCTATGCATTCCTGGCCGGCGGTTCTCACTGAACCTCGGGCTGACATAAGGGAACAGAAAAGGGGGTGCCGCCGGCACCCCCTTTTCTGTTGTTGGAGAGCGATTTTTGAACGAGTTGTGGTGAAGACCGGTGGCGGAATGAAAAAAGGGGGAACAGGATACCTGTTCCCCCTTCATATTTGGTGGAGATGAGCGGGATCGAACCGCCGACCTACGCGTTGCGAACGCGTCGCTCTCCCAGCTGAGCTACATCCCCGTTGGCGCAAAAACGATCCACCATTCTATACACAAATCGAGTCAATTTGAAAAGGAGAAATTTACGGTGATGTGGGAAGGATAACGGTGAATTCGGCGCCACCCTCTGGTCGGTTGTGGGCTTCGATCTTCCCGCAATGACCAGCAACAATCTTGTCGACAATCGATAACCCCAGCCCTGTTCCCATTTCCTTGGTCGTCACGAACGGGTTGAAAATGGTGTGAAGCAGTTCCTGCGGGATGCCGCTTCCGGTGTCGATTACCTTGACGGCTACCGCCCGTTTTTTGTTAAGACGAGCCGCAGTGGTATCGATCTGGAGAACCCCGCCTGGCTCCATCACTTCGCAGGCGTTATTGAACAGGTTCATGAACACGTGGCGCAACTGCTGGCAATCTCCCAATAGGGAAGGGAGGCGCGGCGCAAAGTTTCTGACGAGATCGATCTTTTTCTTGTCAAGGTTGAGGCCCACCATCGCCAGGGCATCATCAATGATCTGATTGATGCTGCAGCGGTTGTAACAGATGGTGTTTTTCTTGGCGAAGAAGAGGAGGTCGGTAAGCATTTCCTCCAGATGATGCACTTCACGACTAATCAATGCCGCATTATGCCATTCCTCGGAATTTTCCGGCAGCTTGCGCTTGAGGCGTTCGGCAAATCCCCCTACCGATACCAGCGGATTCTTGATCTCGTGGGCAATGGCCGCGGCCATCTTGCCGATGGCTGCCAGTTTTTCCCCCTGGAGAAGCTGTTCCTGAGTCTCGTGCAGGTAGCGGTTTGAGTCTTCCAAGCGGTTATAAAGGATGGAGTTTTCGACTGCCATGCCGGCTTGGTTGGCAAAAAGCTGCACCAGGCGCAGATCGTCGTCGGCAAGGGGGCGCAGCGTTACATTGTTGTCGACAACGATGGCGCCGACAACCCGCTCTTGGGCGATTAGCGGGGCGACCGCATAAGGCGGGGTGCCGAACCGCCTGCTGTAATCCCGGTCAATTGAACGATCGCGGGTTTTGCCAGCGTAAATCATCTGCTTGTCGAGGACGGCCGCTGAGATAAGATTGCTGGCCCGGTCGAGGGGCAAACGGGTTGCCCGAACGAGTCGGTCGAAATCCGCGTTTCGTGGCGCGCGGGGGCGGCGTCTCGTGGTTTGCGGTTCGGACTCCGAGAGCGAACGGGTCGCCCCCATCATCCCTTGGATTACCTGTGCTCGTTCGTTGACGAGAAAAAGCATTGCCCGGTCGAAAAGTGGCGTCGGACTTTCGGTAAGTGCCGTGAGAATGAGCTGGGTGAGCCGGTCAAGCTTGATGGTCGAAAGCATAGAATTGCTGACCTGCTGGAGAAAGGACAATTCCCGCAGCCGCATGGAAATCCCTTCGAGCTGGTTTTTGCAGCGGATGATGCCGGCAGCTTCAACGAGGATTACCTGCAGGAGGTCCATGTCGCTCTCGGGCAGGAGCGTGTCCCGGAGAAGGCCTAGGGACATGACGCCAACCAACTGGTCGCGGTCGAAAAGGGGGATTGCCACTAAAAGTTGCTCGGTGCCGAGCAGTGGTTCATCAGGATGAAGCGCCGCCTGGCCACGGCGAAGGATTTTTCTCCGGGCGGCACATCGTCCCGCGACCCCTTTGCCAAACGGGATGTGGCAGGGAAGCGACGGCTCGGGGAGCATGGTTGATATCTTCAGGATGAGAGAGTGTCTCTCACTGTCGGCGAGGAAAAAAGTCGTCGCAGCACAACCGAACGCTTCAGTTATGACGTGGGCGATCGATTTGAGGCGCTCCTGATGCGAATGATCGGTAAGGCTGGCTATCCGAATTACCTGGCTCACTATCTTGTAATGATCCTGAATAGCCATTCGGACTCCGCAATTTCGCTGGAAAGAAAGAGTCAGATAGAGGGATGGACAAAGTGGTGGGTCAAGGGCGGCGCTCTTTGCGTTCTTGCTCGATCTTGCAGTCGATGCACAGGGTAGTGACGGGCCGAGCCTTCAGGCGGGCTTCGCCGATCTCCTCGCCACAGACATCGCAAATGCCGAAGGTGCCGTCGTCAATCCTTCCCAAAGCTTCCTTGATTTTGTTGATCAGCTTCCGCTCTCGATCGCGAATCCGTAGTTCGAAATTCCGGTCCGATTCCTGGGTGGCGCGATCGTTGGGATCAGGGAAGTTGGTGGTGTCGGCAGTCATTTCGGAAACGGTCTTGCCGGCTTCTTCGAGAAGAGAACGAATCTCTTCATTAAGAACAGTTCTGAAGTACTCGAGTTTTTCGCTATCCATACTACTACTCTCCCTTATGCTGTAACTCAGGTAGATACTATGAAAATTAGCAGGTTAAGTAAAGCAAAAAGTACTCCGCGCTAGGGGTGAATTGCTTAAAAAAGCCGGGCCAGTGCTTCTTCTACCGACCTGACGCCAAAGACTTCGATCCCTGGAATCTGGGCAACCTGTTTCAAGCTGCCAGCCGGGATGATCGCTCGGTCGAACCCGAGTTTGGCTGCCTCGCGGATACGGGTTTCCGGCTGGGTGACAGCACGAACTTCGCCGGCCAGACCGACTTCGCCGATAACCAGGGTCTGGGGGGGGATCACCTTGTCGAGGTGGCTGGAGGCGAGAGCGGCAACCATTCCCAGGTCGACTGCGGGCTCGATGAGACGGGCGCCTCCGGCGGCATTGAGAAAGATGTCCTGGCCGGCCAGGTGCAGGCCGACCTTCTTATCAAGGACGGCAACAAGAAGCGCAAGCCGGTTGTGATCAACGCCGAGAGTGGTCCGGCGTGGCACCCCGAGTGAAGAAGAGGTTACTAACGCCTGCAGTTCGACAAGCAGGGGGCGGCTCCCTTCAATGGTGGCAACGACGGCTGATCCAGAAACGCCGTGCGGCCGTTCGGACAGAAAGAGTTCGGAAGGATTGCGCACTTCACAAAGTCCGCTCTCTTTCATTTCAAAAACCCCGATCTCGTTGGTGGAACCGAAACGGTTCTTTACCGCCCGCAAGATCCGGAACGAGTGGCCGGGATCCCCTTCAAAATAGAGTACCGTATCAACCATGTGCTCGAGGACTCGCGGCCCCGCCAGAGAGCCATCTTTGGTGACATGGCCGACAATAAAGATCGGGATGCCGCTCCGCTTGGCCAGCACCATCAGGCGACCGGCGCTTTCCCGGACCTGACTCACGCTGCCGGGGGCCGATTCGAGGCCTGGCGCATACATGGTCTGAATCGAATCGATTACCACTGCCCGGGGTGGGTGGGCTTCTATCTGGGAGATGATTATTTCGAGGGAGGTTTCGGCGAGGATCATCAGCGCCTTGGCATTGATGGAGAGTCGTTCCCCCCGTAGCCGGGTCTGCCGGGCCGACTCCTCTCCTGACACGTAAAGAACGGAGCCGACTGAGCAAGCGAGGTTGTTCATGGCCTGGAGAAGGATCGTTGATTTACCGATCCCGGGATCGCCGCCGACCAATACCAGCGAGCCGGCAACCAGTCCCCCGCCGAGTACGCGATCGAATTCGGAAATGCCGCAAGAAAGGCGTTCCTCGGTATCGCCCTGTATGTCGCAGATCGGTATCGGCTGTGACTCCGGGACGGGAGGGGAGCCGCTACGCCTGTTCTTGCTGCGGATTTCCTCGACCAAGCTGTTCCAGGCACCACAATCGGGACACTTGCCGAGCCATTTTGCCGACTGGTAGCCACACGTCTGACAGACGTACAGGGTGAGATTTTTCACGGGAGTAGACTCCTTTCCAACGCTTGGCGGATACTAACCGCTTTTGCCAAAGGTGTCAATTTGCGGCCATCAGACGGACTCCCGATCGGACTGGCGGCGAGTTTAACCGAAGCCGTTTGACAAAGAATAATCGGCTACGTACTATGTGTGGTATCTGACTGCGGGCGGTGGATGATGAGCGGTGCCGGGAAACAGCGGCAAGTAGGAGAGGATGAAAAATGCCGGTGCTGCAGCCTTGCCTGCGATGAGCTTTACCGGGCATTCAAGGCGGCAGGCTTCTATCCGGCCGGGCATCCACGACGGTTCGCCAGTTTGCAGGCTGCCCATGCTGCATTGCTGGTGTGCGTTCGCGATCAGGAGTTGGTCCTCGTTACTTCCCGGGCCGGTTTCGCCTCTTCGGATGGTGGCGCAGCCATCACGCCAGGCCCTCTCTCCCGTGCCATTGCCCATGAATTTTTCATTCGGCGCATCCGTCGCCTGACTTTCCTTCCTGATGTCTCCTTGGCCGATTTTTCATCACTTCTGGAGTTGCTGACAATGGATCCGCAGGAGATCCAGTCCGGCGGTGGTGTGGAAGTCCTGATGGGGCAGCGGCGGATTGCCACTATCTGGGCTAATGAACTGGACTTGTCGGTCATCCTGCAGAAACGCAAAGAGCTCGAAGCCGCTGCAAGCGGTTCGGAACTTTCGGTCGCAACCGCGGTGTCACAAGTCAGTGAATCCGGCGGGCTGACCGCGGCAATGCCGGTAGTCCACGAGCAAGCGCCGCCGGAACTTGCAGATATTATTGCGAGGATGGAGCAGGAAGACGATAACGAAAAATACCGCCAGCTCGCCCGTTCCCTTGTCGATTGTTGTGAAGTTTTGCGCTCGGCCGGCGACTATGAATCTCTTTTCCCGGCGCTCTCATTTCTCGTCCGCCAGGGGAATGATGAAGGAATTTCCGTCGGCCGGCGTGGATACGCCTTACTTGCTCTCGATCAGGTGGCTGACGAACAGGTGATCGAGTACCTTGTACAGGGTCTGGTAGAAAAAAATACCGAAGTTAAAGAGCAGCTCCATCCGATTTTTCGGCAATTGGGTGCAAAAACTGTCCCCTTGCTCGTCGCACGGCTTGCTGTTGCCGAAAGCAAAGTTGCCAGGAAAAATTTGTCCGCTGCCCTGGTGGCAGTGGGTGAGGAGGCCGTTGCTTCGTTGGCCGGGCAATTGACGGACGAGCGTTGGTATGTGGTGCGAAATGTGGCTGCGATCCTCGGCGAAATAGGCGATGTCACTTGTGTCGGCCAACTGGCACAATGTCTTGCCCATGAAGATGAACGGGTTTGCAAGGAAGCGCTGCGGAGCCTCGGCAGAATCGGCGGGCATGAGGCGGAGGCGGAAATTTTGCGGGTTCTGGGTGCCGGCGAGCCGGGTCTGAAGAGGCAGGCGGCGATCAGTCTCGGACTGATGCGTAGCGAGGCGTCCATCGCTACTCTGTGTGCGGTTGTCGGCCGGCGGGATATTTTTCTACGCTCATTCCAACTGAAAATGGATGCAATACAGGCGCTTGGCAGGATTGGCAGTGTTCGGGCGCTCCCTTGCCTGGTCGGCATCCTGCAGCAGCGGCACTGGCTTGCCAGCCGGCGCTGGCGCGAACTCAAGGTCGCGGTTGCTGTGGTCCTTGGACAACTGGGGGATGCAACCACCCTGTTTCCTTTGCTGGCGCTTGCGGCCAGGGGGGGACGACTTGGCCAGGCGTGCGCCGACGCCGCGGAATCTGTCCGGATGCGATTGGATAATCGTCGTGAATAATCTCGCTCTGACACAGGCACAGCGGATAGTGCTGCTGGTTTCCGGGACGGTCAAAGGGGTGAACCTTTATCCGGCAGACCATCCGGCGATTCTGGCGCCGCTCAACGAGCTTGGTGGGTTACTGGAGTCCGTGCTGGCCGGTAATCCTGACCTCCATCTGGGAATCATTGACGGCGTACTGTTCGTCGAACAGCACCTCTTTTTTACCCCGAGCGCGGCTGTCGAAGAGTTGACGAATATTCTCCTCGGCAAGGGCGTTGATGTGCTGTTATTCAAGCGGGGGGTGAGTGCCGACGAGCTGAAGAGATTTATCGAGATCGTTGCTCAACGGCAGTTGCGGGGAGGCCAGCTTGCCGAGGCGATTGCCGCGGCATCGATAGATCACATAGCGGTTGAGCTTACCGACCGGCCTTCGGACGAGGATGGGGCTGCCGATGACGGGGACTCCGTCCAGGCTACCTATCGCCAGGCGGTCAATGTCGTCAGCCACCTGTTCAAGGATGTCGAGAGCGGCCGAATTCCCCAACTGGATAACTTGGCCGAAGTCGTCGATCGCATTGCCTCACTCGCCATCAAGGATCCACTAACCCTGGTCGGCTTGGCGATGATCAAGGATTACGACAACTACACCTTTTATCACAGTGTCAATGTCGGAGTTCTTTCGATGGCGCTTGCAGTTGTTGCCGGATTGGGCGGGGAAGACCTCCGCTCCGTTGGCATGGCCGGTTTTCTCCATGACGTGGGGAAAACGCGGATCGAAAAGGCAATTCTCAACAAGCCCGGGCGGCTTTCATCGGACGAATTTGAGCGGATGAAGATGCATGCGGAGGATGGTGCCCGAATCATCGGCGAAATGATGGGGAGCAACCATCGGGTAGCTCAGGCGGTGTTGGGGCACCATATCCGTTTCAATCGGACCGGCTATCCTGCCTGGGCCAGAGACCTCCCCTTCGATCTTTTTTGTGAGATTGTGGCCGTAGCAGACTGTTACGATGCGATTACCACTCTGCGGGTGTACAAATCGCCACTCAATCCCAAAGCTGCGCTCGAAAAGCTTCGGGAACTCTCGGGCACGCATTTGAATGGCGATTTGGTGGAGAAGTTCGCGACCATGATGGGCAAATATCCTGTCGGTACCCTGGTCCGGCTTGATTCCAATGAAATCGCCGTTGTTTGCCGGCCCGATCAGCTCGCCGGCGAGCAGCCGGCGGTCAAGATTGTCATGGACGCAGCGGGGCGGCTGCTTGATAAGCCGATCTCCCGGAACTTGGCGACGGAAAACAGCGCCGTCGGCCGGACGATCGTGGCGGTGGTCGATCCCTTGACCAAGTCGATAGACGTTTCTCGGTATCTGGATTGAGCCCGGATTGCCGTGACTATCGTTTGAAGGGGAGGTGTGACAGGGCGAAGGCCGCTGCTTCACGGGTTGCCGGATGTGGCGAGGCAAGGAGGGAGAGGAATTTGTCCTCAAGTTCGGCGCTACCGATGACGCCGAGCGCTTTGGCGGCTTCAGCATCAAGAAAGCCATCGCCTGCGTCGAGGAAGCCGGTGAGGAGGGCGGCCGCCTCCGGGGCTCCGCAGTTGCCGAGAGCGGCGATTGCCTTGACCTGAATGGCAGTGTTTGGTTCCTGGAGGTGCTTTTTGAGGGCGGGGAGGGTGCGGGGATCGGCAAGCATCCCCAGCGCTTCGATGGCTGCCGACCGGATATCGTCTTCAGGGCGCGTGGCGCAATAGAAAAGTGGCGGGAGCACCTCGTCGCCGCCGATTCTTCCCAGCGCATAGATTGCCTTGATCTTTGCCCCCATATCCCCCTTTTTCAGCATCTCCGTGACCTTGGCAAAGCTGCCGAGTTCCTCAAGCCGTTCAAGGGAATGGGCGGCTGCCTGGCGCACTTCTTCGACGGGGTCCTTCAGGAGCGGAATAAGCTGTTCCCGGCGTTTTCTGGTTGCGTTCTCGTCCATGGCTATGGCATTAAGTAGCAGAAATTTTCAACGGCAACAACTTCTAATTATATGCTGGGCTGTCGTGACATGCAATTGAGGCGGCCGGCCGGTGCAAAGAAGGGGATCAATGAAAATCAATGTCAAGGCTGCCTTGTTGTCCGCCTTTGTCCTGCCCGGCCTGGGGCAGATCGTCAGCGGTCGGCGCGTCAAGGGAGCGGTGATCATCGTCTTGGCCAACGTGTTTCTCCTGGCGGCGTTTGTCGTGCTGCTGCGCGGCATGGGGCCGGTGCTGCTGGAAGCGAGGTTGACCGGGCAGGTTGATGCCGTTGGCATTGCCAATAAGCTTGAAGCGGGAGCGCCGGCGGCCAGAGGGCTTTTGGCCGTCTTTGCCGGGCTCTGGTTTTATGCTGTGATCGACGCGTTGCTCGGCCGTGGCGATACCGGCCATGACGATCGGCATGATGGTCCGACTGCCGGATAATTGGATTGACAAAAACAGTTTTAGTGTGAGATAAGTTAATCTTAGCGATCAGTTAGAGCCCCCGCCAGGGGGCTTACGTGTATTTTGGCCGGGATGGAGAGTGAGAGATGTTTTATTCTAAGGTGGTGGCGACCGGTGGTTACGTTCCCGAGAAAATAGTTCCCAATGAGTTTTTCGGTTACCTCGTTGAGGATGCCGATTCCTGGATAACATCCCGCACCGGTATCAGGGAGCGCCGCTTCGCCGCTGAGAGCGAGGCCACTTCCGACCTGGCGACCAGGGCTGCCCTGAAGGCCCTGGAGATGGCGCAATTCAGTGCCGACGAATTGGACTGCATCATTGTCGGTACCTCGACCCCAGATATGATCCTCCCCTCCACTGCCTGCATGGTTCAGAAGAATATCGGCGCACGCAATGCCTTCGCCTTCGACCTCAATGCCGTCTGCAGTGGTTTCGTTTACGCCATGGAAACGGCGGACAACTTCATCCGTTCCGGTAAATACGCCCGGGTCATGGTTATCGGGGCTGATACCTACTCGAAGATCCTTGACTTCCAGGACAAGTCCACGAGTCCGTTGTTCGGCGACGGGGCAGGGGCGGTCATCCTGGCCAGAACCGAGGAAAAAACGGGTATTCTCCAGTCGATCGTCATGAGTGATGGCAACGGGTGGGAACTGATCCAGGTTCCGTCGTCCGGTTCCCGCAAGCCGATTACCGCCGAAACGATCGCCCAGCACGAGAATACGTTCAAAATGGCCGGTAAGAGTGTCTTCGTCTTTGCGACCGATGTCATTCCCAAAATCATCAACGACGTTGCGGGCAAGGCGGGAATAACTCCCGGCGAAATCGATCACATCATCCCTCATCAGGCTAACGTCCGGATCATCGATTTCATCTCCAAGAAAACCGGCATTGAGAAGGAGCGGTTTCTGCTTAATTTGGACCGGTACGGAAACACTGCCGCTGCTTCCGTCGGCTTGGCGTTGGATGAGAACTTGCGCAATGGGACAATTCGCCCCGGCCACCTGGTTCTGATAATGGGCTTTGGCGGAGGCCTTTCCTGGGGGGGGCTGCTTATTCGCTTCTAAAGCCGGCCAACCCCTCTCCCGCTGTAATAACCGTCAGTCCGGCCCGCGTGGCGATCTCCTGCAGCAACGCGTCAGGGACGACCTTCTGCCAGCCCTGATGGAACCGGTTGGCGGCCAGAAAAATCCCCCGTGGGGCGAGTCGCCTCGTCAACCCCTCGATAGCGCGTTCCAGATCTTTCCGTACATTGATGAATGGTCCTCCCAATATTCCGTTACAAACAATGACATCATACCTCGCACCTCCCCAATCAGCAGGTTGCAGCAGGTCCTCGCTCCGGAAGCGGATTCGGTCCACCGCGCCTCGTTGGTGAAGATCGGCGTTATGGCGTCGAAAACGACCTTGTCTCATTTCGTCGTGGGGGAAGAAAGCGTGGGTCGCGGCGAATAGTTCGACGGGCTCGTGGGTTGTGCCGTGGATCATGAATGCCGTTGGCGGATATCCTGCTTTCAGCAACAGGCGCGCAAGGTCGTAAGTCCCTTCGCCGCTGCCGCAGGCGGCGTCAAGGCAGCGGATCGGCCGATTTACGAACTCAGGTGTTGTCAGCCATTCTTTCAGAAAGGCCGCTTGTCGGGGATACCGGTTGAAAGCATTGCCAAAATGAGGCGGCAAGTACAGCGCGAAGATGAAGCGATGGCGCTGCTGATCGTCGACTGCCAGGCGATTGAGCAGCCGGGCAGGGTTGGGGTCTTGAAACGGCGGGGGCAAGCGTCTGAGCAGGTCCAGCCAGCTGCGGGCCATTGACAACGGCGGGGCGAGCCCCCCCGACTGCTGGCAGAGGGCGAGGTCGAGCAGCCGGGTAACAGCGCTGGCAATTTCCGCGAAAGGGAGGTAAGTTTCGGTAATGATTTCCATTTCGGCGGTGACTGCCAGATCGGCTGTCCACCAAGGAGTGGGGCAGGTCGTGAGAAAGACGGCGAAGCGTTCGCCTAGACGCTCGATCCGCCGTGCAAGTTCGCTGTCGAGCAGCGAGCCTCTCGTTGCGAGGTATGGCAGGGATGCGGCAATCGCCTCGCTGTCCCAAGCGGGAATATGGTCGGATGGTTCGATCATGCGGGGCCTGTGAGATCTCCATTGTGCCAGAATGGCACACGAAACGCTCGGGGCTTGGTGTGCAGCAAGGGGGTCACTGCCGGGCCTGCCGGGCTGCTGCCGGTGTTCTGGCGACCACAGTCTCTGGTTTGATCGGGCAAATGTCAATCAGGAAGACGAAAGGTACAGATGCTGACCGATAGACTCTCCATGCTGGCGTGTGTGATTCGTTATTCGCTGGTCCCAGCCTCCCGCCGCGCCCCCCCCGTGCCTCTTTCGCAGCTGCCGTTACCACTGCCACCTGGTGAATTTATGGTTGTTTCGCGCACCCTGGTCGCCCGCTGGCTTGCCTCGCCCGGTCAATTCGGTGATTGCGCGACAGGGATGATTGCCACTTTGTTTCCCGACTGTCCGGCAATTGGTGGGCCCTTCCTATTGTTTCGTCTCAAGCGGCTGGGATTTTCCGGCGCACGGGTGAAGGTGGTCAAAGAAGGTCTTTTGGTCTGTGCGAGTCGTTGATTTGCGGCAGAAGCCTCTGCGTGAGGGAACTCAGTTCTTTCAGCCGCTCAGCCGGCTGATTTCCGCACCGATTTGTCCCAGTGGCAGGATGATGTCGGCGACTCTTCCCTCAATGCACGCCCGGGGCATGCCGTAGATGGTGGAGGTTGCCTCATCCTGAACGATTGTCCCCCCCCCTTTTTCTTTCAGGTGCTTCATCCCTTTGAAGCCATCGCTGCCCATTCCTGTCAGGATCACGCCGAGCATGGCGCCGTTGCAGGCGTCGGCAAGGGAGGTCAACATGTGGTCGACAGACGGGATGTAGATGTACTGCGGAAACTCCGCAGGAGGATAAGTGCGGATCGCCAGGCTGTTCCCCTGGCGGATCAGAGCGGTATGCCGCCCTCCCGGGGCGACGAGGGCGACTCCTGGCTGCAGGATGTCGCCATCGGTTGCTTCTTTGACCTGGATTGAACATTTGCTGTTGAGCCGTTCGGCGTAGGGACCCGTAAATGCTTTCGGCATATGGATCGCCACCACGATCGGATGGGAGAAGGTGGCGGGAATCCGGCCGAGGACCTCCTGAAGGGCGACCGGCCCACCAGTGGATGCGCCGATCCCCACGACATGATACTTGCTGCCGGCAAGTCTGGCTGGTGCCGGCCGGGATGGCGGAGGAAGCTTTACTGCGGCGGTATGGGGGGGCGCCATTGGTACGCGGCGGAAAAACGAACTCCCGGCCCCCTTGACCTTCCGCAGCAACTCTTCTTTAAAGATCTTTTGCGCATCAATGCTATCGGTGACATTCTTGGGGATGTAATCGATTGCTCCGGCGTCCAGGGCATCGAAAGTTGCTCTGGCGCCTTCGCACGTCAGGGTGGAAACCATGAGGACCCGCGTGGGGCATTTGGCCATGATCTGCTTGAGGGCGGAAATCCCGTCGAGCCGGGGCATCTCGATGTCCATCGTAATGACATCAGGCTTGAGAGCCAGCGCCTTCTCCACTCCCTCCAAACCATCGACCGCAATACCGACCACCTCGATGGCTGGATCCTTTTCGAGGACGCTCCTGATTACCATTCTCATGAACGACGAGTCATCAACAACCAGGACCCGCAAGCGGCTTGATACGTTAGAAAGCATGGTGGCCTTTCACTTGTCTTTAAAGATGTTGCCGACCAACTGCTGGATTTCCTCGATCTGGTCATCCAACTCATAGCAGAAGCGTTCGATGTCCAGGCTCCCCAGCTTAGAATCAGAGCCGTGCAGCATCCCCCAGGCCGGCTCGTCGGCGAGAGAGAAGCTTACCCACTCCTTGCCGCCGTAATCAAGATTCCGTACCGTGCAGAAAAGGTCGGCCAGATTGACGATGGCTGTCAGCCGCGGGGCATTTTTGGCTTCCTGTGGTGCATGGTGATGGGCGATGACTTCTTTGTAGTCATCGGGGAAATGCCAGGCATCGGCAAGGCAAAGACCGATTTCGCAGTGAGTAGTGCCGAGGAATTCCTCTTCTGCTCGAACAAGTTGATAGGGCTTATCTTTGATTGAGTCGACTATCTTCTGGAAATCCTCCTGTAGGTAATAACTGAGAAAGACTTCGCCGATATCGTGGATTACGCCGCCGATGTATGCTTTTTCCGTGTCGTGATAGCCCACCTTTTCCGCAATCAGTCGCGCGACGATCCCGACGCCGAACGAATGCTCCCAGAAAGGCTGGATACCCAAAACCCCATCTTTGCCTTCAAAGCTTTGAATGAATGAGCAGGTCAGGATAAATTCCCGGATATGCCGAAGCCCGAGATAGACAAGTGCTCCTTTCAACGAGGTGATCTCGTTAGCTGGCCGGTAGAGGGGAGAATTGACCATTTTCAGCACCCGGGCAGCCATTACCTGGTCGGTGAAGATCAGCTCGACGACTTGGTCTATATCGACGTCTGGCTGATCAAGAAGGGCAAGGACCTGAGTCGCAACGGCCGGAATCGTGGGCAGGTCTGTCATTCCCTTGATAAGCGCAGCGGCTTTTTCCATTTTGCGGGATATTTCCACGTGTTCCTTACCACCTTTCATTTCTTGTAGGCAAAGCCCCCCGGGAAGTGGACCGTTTTGAACTTATCGTTCACCCCGTGGAGAGATTCGGACTGGCCAACGAAAAAATAGCCGTAAGGCTGAAGGTTGTTGTAATAGTGCTGAACGACCTTGGTCTTGGACGCCAGGTCAAAATAGATGAGTACGTTGGCGCAGAAGATAAAGTCGAAGCTCTTCATGAAAACCATTTTCGAGTCATCGTAAAGGTTGAGATGGGAGAAGGTAACCAGTTTCTTTACCTCAGGTGAGAGGATGAATCGTCCGCCCGGCTCTTCGCGGAAATATTTTTTCCGATAAAACTCCGGCGTGTTCCTGACGGAATAGGAGTTGTAAATCCCCTCCCGTGCTTGGGTGATGACTTCCTCATTGATGTCGGTGCCAGCAATTTCGATGATCCAGTCTTTGAGGATGGTCGGCCGTTTCTCAAGTAACATCATTGCCATGGTGTAGGCTTCTTCACCTGATGACGAGCCGGCGCTCCATATCTTCAATTTTCTGAAGCCGATCTTCCCCTTGACAGCGACGATTTCAGGGAGGAAGACATTTTCCAGCGCTTTGAGCTGGGGAGGATTGCGGAAAAAACATGTTTCATTGGTGGTGATTTCGACCAGCAGCTTGTTCAGTTCTTCAGAACGCAATCCTCCATTTTTGACGAGCGACAGGTAGGCCGTATGGCTTTTGGCGTTGGTCGCTTCCATTCGGCGGGCAATACGGCTTTCGAGGAAATACTTTTTGCTGGTATGAAAGTAGATACCACAATGATTGTAAATGAAGTCCCTGAGGACTTCGAAGTCCTTGTCGGAAAGCTTAACCGTCATTCCTTCAGTCATGGAAAAAATGGTCTCCTGTCAGTTCAACTAGGCAGCAACGCGCCCGCCGGCGCCGTCGCTGTTTTCCATAAGGCCGGCCGGATCGATAATCAGCGTGACTCGCCCGTCGCCCAGGATTGTCGAGCCGGCAATGCCGGGGAGGTTCGCCAGATACTTGCCAAGGGATTTTATGGCAACTTCCTGCTGCCCAAGTAACCGCGAAACGATCAGCCCGACTCTTTTTTCAGCGATCCCAACCACTACCACATAACACGCAGTACGGCTCCGCTCGCTTGGTTCTATGTTGAAAACTCGTTGCAGTCGCATGAGCGGAAGGACGGAATCCCGGAGTTTAAGGACTTCCTGGCCGCCGATGGTGTGAAATTCGCTCTCCTCAACGCGCAGGGTCTCAAGAACGGCAGCCAGGGGGATCGAATAAGTCTCGTCTTCAACTTCGACAAGAAGCGATTGGATGATTGCCAGGGTCAAAGGCAGTTTAAGGATAAATTCCGAACCCTGTCCCATCTCCGAACGGATATCAATGATCCCGTTGAGTTTCTTGATGTTGGTCTTGACCACATCCATGCCGACGCCACGGCCTGAGAGGTCGGTAGCGTTTTCTTTGGTTGAGAATCCGGGAAGGAAGATCAAGTCAAGGATTTCCCGCTGGCCCATGGCCGCCAGTTGCTCGTCGGTCACCAGCCCTTTTTCCCGCGCTTTCCGGGCAACTTTTTCGGTATCGATACCTCGGCCGTTGTCTTTGATGCTGATAACGATCTGGTTCCCTTCGTGGGCTGCAGAAAGGATGAGTGTCCCCTTGCGCGGCTTGCTGGCCGCCACTCGTTCCTCAGGGGTTTCCAGCCCATGATCCATTGCGTTTCGAATCAGGTGGATGAGCGGATCACCAATCTCGTCGACGACCGAGCGGTCAAGTTCGGTTTCTTCGCCAAGGACGATCAGATCCACTTCCTTGCCGAGATCGCGAGCGAGGTTGCGAACTATCCGGGGGAATTTCTTGAATACTTTCTCTACGGGAATCATGCGCATCTTCAGAACCTGCATCTGCAGTTCCGAGGTGACAAAGCTGATGCGTTTGGAAAGCTTGCTAAACTCTTCTCCGAAAGCGACCTCGTTGCTGCCGCCATGGAAATCGGTGTTGAGCTGCATCATTCGGTTGCGCTCAAGCACCAATTCACCAACTTGATTCATCAGGTCGTCGAGGCGCTTGACGTCGACACGTACGGTCGAATTATCCGACAGCTCATCGACCTTTTTGTCGGCTTCTTTGAGTGCCGGGGTATTGGTGGCTCGCGGTTGCGGCGCTGCCTTCTTTGCCGGCGCGGTCTCCTGCGGGGCGGGCTGAGGCTCGGGCGAAGGCGCTTCTTGTACCGGAGCAGCAGGCTGTTCCGGTGTGGCGGAGAGTTGTTGTGAAGAGGGAGGAGGTGCGTCGGCAGCAACAGCGGGCTTGAGCACGGTCGCTTCCTTGGCGTTTTCGGAAAGGAGGGGCACCAGTTTGTCGATTGTGCCATCGACTTCCCGCTCGATGATCTCCCCCGCCTTGATGTCGCTTACCAGTAGCTTGACCAGATCAATCGCTTCCAGTACGACGTCCATGATTTCGGGAGTAACGACCAGCTCGCCACGTCGTAACCGATTCAGGACGTCTTCGGTTTTATGGGTCACTTTGACGAGCAGCTCGAAGCCGAGAAAGCTCGAGGCTCCCTTCACCGTATGGATCGAACGGAAGATACTATTGAGCAGATCGGCGTCTGAAGGAGATTTTTCCAAAGCCACCAAGTCATCGTCAAGTTTTTCCAGGAGCTCTGCCGTTTCGGTCAGAAAGCCATCTAGAAGTTCTTGGTCATCGCATTCTATTGCCATAGGCAACTCCTCGTGAAACTAAATAAGCAATCTATTCACAACACCTGCAGCGGGATTAGAGCATTGCGCTGGCGAACAGACGGCGTTCATCCTGCGTGATCAGTTTTTCAAGATCAAGGAAGAACAGCAGCCGCTCCGTCTGGTTGATGACTCCGGAGAGACATTCCTGCTCCACGGCACTATTCACCACGGCGGGCGGCGGTTGGATTTCGCTTTCGGAAATGCGGATGACCTCGGATACGGCATCAACAACAAAGCCCATTAACTCGCCATCCATGTCCATAACCATTATTCTGGTCTGACTGCTGATATCACCTTCTGGCAGGCCGAAACGCTTGCGCATCGAAATGATGGGGATCACCTTGCCGCGCAAGTTGATGACCCCCTCGATATAGTGAGGGGTGTTCGGAACCCGGGTGATGGCGGGCATACGAATGATTTCGCGAACTTTAAGAACATTGACACCATATTCTTCTTCCTCAAGCTTAAAGCTGACCAGTTGGATCAGCTCACTTCTTGTTTCCTCAACCTTTGGTTGCAACGCCGTTTCCATATATTCCTCCTTGGAGTGTCTGGTTCGCAGGGGGTACGTTCAGTAATTACCGGTATTGGCAGAACCTGCCGGTCTCATCTGCTCTCTTTTGATCCGCCGTTACATCGGCCGATGGTAATGCGTTATCGCCATTTGAAAATAGAGGCAGACCGTGGTTATACTCATCGGCGCAACCGGGTAAAATTTTAATAAAAAGTTTGCCGCATCGTTGCTCATCATGTTCCGTGCCAATGCATTCGAGAATGTGTCGGCATCGTGAGGCAATTGGTGGACGAATCAGTGACACCCCAGAACTGGGGCGATGCGATAATAACTGCATATTTGACAGCATCTGGCCGCAGGCTGCTCTCATGCTGGAACTACTGCTGCTTGAAGGCGTGATAAAAATGTGCTGAGCTGGGTGCTAGGAAAAAATTTCGGCCTTGTCGTCATTTTGTTGACTTTTGTCATTATTATGACTAAGATCGCATGGTGCGGAAAGATCACCAATTTAAAGGTGCTATATTCCAGAGGAGACCATGGATATACCGAGACTGCTGATCGCTGACGATGACAAGAAAACCCGGGATTTTGTCGCAGCGTTCCTTAAGTATAAGGGGTATGACGTTGTGCAGGCCTTTGATGGCCAGGACGCGCTTGACAAGCTGGAGCATGAGGATGTGCATCTCGTCATCACCGACCTGATGATGCCCCGGGTGAACGGCCTCGAGTTTGTCAAAAAATTAAAAACCATGCGTCCTGGTACGGTCATCATTGCCTATAGTGCATATGGCAATTACGAGATGGCGTCGAATCTCCTCAAGGCGGGAGTATTTTTCTATCTCGAGAAGCCGTTCAATCTTGACGAACTGGAGACTCATGTCAAGCGCGGTCTGGAACATCAATCCTTGCAGAGTCAGGCATATCGGAATAAGCCGAGCATTAAAAATCGCTCCTTGATACCCAATATTGTCGGTGAGAGCTCCAAAATGCTCTCTCTCTTTGAGTTGATCGAGAAAGTTGCTGAATCCGATTCAACGGTCTTGATCCAGGGCGAATCGGGAACGGGCAAGGAACTGGTAGCTCGGGCCGTCCATGATCTCAGCAATCGCAAGACCAGGAACTTCGTTCCGGTGAATTGCGCCGCCATTCCGGATGAACTGCTTGAGAGTGAATTGTTCGGTCATGTCAAAGGTTCGTTCACGGGGGCTGTCGCCACCCGTATCGGCCGTTTCGAGATGGCTGATCGAGGAACCCTGTTTCTGGACGAGATCGGAGACATGAAGCCGAATTTGCAGGTCAAACTATTGCGTGTCCTGCAAAACAGAGAGCTTGAGCCGGTTGGCGCTACTCGTTCGAAGAAGATCGACGTGCGAATAATTGCGGCGACTAATCAGAATCTCGAAAAATTGGTGGCTAACAAGGCTTTTCGAGAAGATCTCTATTACCGAATCTCGGTCATCCCGATCTTTATTCCGCCCCTCCGCGAGCGACGAGAAGATAGCCCCCTGTTGATCAACGTTTTTCTTGAACGATTCAACAAAAACAAGAAGAGCAAGGTCAAGGCTTTTGATAGTGAGTCGATGGAGCTCCTTTGTAACTATGAGTGGCCGGGCAACGTGCGCGAGTTGGAGAACCTTGTCGAGAGGCTGGTGATCTTGAAGGGGTTCGGGACGATTGGGGTGAAGGATTTGCCGGAAAGATACACCGGGCGGCCGACAGCTCCGACATCCGATGCCGTTGTCCTCCCCGATACGGGAATCTGTCTGAATACGGTTGTCGAAGAGTTTGAGAACAATCTGATCCTCCAGGCATTGAAAAAAACTGGTGGGAACAAGAAAGAGGCGGCGTTGCTCCTTAATCTAAAGCGAACCACTTTGATTGAAAAATTAAAAAAGAGAAAACTTGATACAATTGCCACGCCTCTTGCATAAAGGCGTAGCATGAGAGTTGATCAGCTGATCCAAAATCCCTCCACACTTTCCGTTGATGGTGCTGCCGAGCGAATAAAGCAACCGGCAGCGGATCATTCACCAGCTTTTTCCCTGCTCCTTGCGGATAATCTTGCCGGCAATTCGAAGCAAAATGTTACGAAAAAGTCGCTGGCAGCCGCCGCCGAACTGATGCGCCTCGAAATGATGCGGAGTGCCTTTAGTTTGGCTGGTTCGGCTGCAGAAGAAGCACCCTCCCTCTCCACCCCTGCAATGAAGCTGGCCTTGCAAAGCTTCGCCGCGAACGGGCCGGACAATTCGACTCCTGATTTGTCGTTATCGGCAGGGGCTTCCGCTCCGGATGCGGGGCAGACGGTCGGGATCGATTATTCCGCACCGGACTGGCTTGAAAATATTGTGAATCGCGCTTCCGATCGCTATGGCGTGGATGCGGGTCTGATCAAGGCAGTCATCAAGGCTGAGAGTAATTTCAATCCCGATGCAGTATCACGGGTGGGAGCACAGGGATTGATGCAGCTTATGCCGGCAACTGCCCAAGGGTTAGGGGTGACCAATTCATTCGATCCTGAACAAAATGTGATGGCGGGAACCCGGTTCTTGCGCGATCTGCTCAATCGCTACGGTGGTGACGTCAATGCTGCGCTGGCCGCCTATAATTGGGGACCTGGCAATGTTGATCGTAAACCGGGCGCCCTGCCACAAGAGACGCGTATGTATCTCGCGAAAGTTAAAAAGTACTACGGTGAGTTTGTGGGCTGAGGTTGAACGCCTTGTTGGAACGGCTGTCGGCTGGTCGTGGTCTCCGCTGCTTAATGAAAAAGCCCCGAAGTGTGAACTTCGGGGCTTTTTCAGTTTTGGCGTCCCCTGGGGGATTTGAACCCCCGTCGCCGCCGTGAAAGGGCGGTGTCCTGGGCCGGGCTAGACGAAGGGGACGAAGGGAAAAGAACCCGGTCAGGTGTCTGACCGGGTTCTTTGAGTTTGGGTGGTGAGCCGCGTTGGGATCGAACCAACGACCACCTGATTAAAAGTCAGGTGCTCTACCAACTGAGCTAGCGGCTCGCAACGAGAATCAACCTTTTATCATGCTGCTGCTGGCAAGTCAAGGTGTTTTTTTACTGGAATGGATTTTTGATAATAATTGTCTGATCTCGGCGCGGACCGACCGATACAAGAACAATCGGGCAATCAATTAGTTTTTCCAGTTGCTTCACGTAAGCGCGGGCATTTTCCGGTAACTCGTCAAAGGAGCGGGCTGAGCTGATGTCGGATTTCCAGCCCGGGACTTCCTCGTAAACCGGCTGACATTGTTCGAAAATATCCAGGCTGGCCGGAAGGTCGGCAAGCGTCTTCCCGTTATAGGTATAGCCCGTGCAGATTCTGATGGTATCGAAATCGTTTAGCACGTCAAGCTTTGTCAGTGCCACACCTGTCAGCCCGTTGACCCTCACTGCATAGCGGACGACCATGGCATCGAACCAACCACAGCGGCGGGGTCTGCCTGTGGTGGCGCCGAACTCTTTGCCTGTCTGGCGAAGCTGTTCGCCGTCGGCATCGAGGAGTTCCGTCGGGAAGGGGCCGCTGCCAACTCTTGTTACATAAGCCTTGGAGATGCCGATAATTTCATGGATGTCACGCGGACTAACGCCTGACCCGGTACATGCTCCACCTGCGCACGTCGAAGAAGACGTTACATAGGGGTAGGTGCCGTGGTCAACGTCGAGCAGCGTCCCCTGTGCGCCTTCGAAAAGAAGTTTTTTGCCTGCTTTGATATCGTTGAAAAGCAGGAGAGTCGTATCGGCAATGTATTTGCCTAACGTCTCGGCATAACCACAATATTGTGCAAATATTTCATCGAACGTGAACGGTTGCTCGCCTAACAGGCTGGTCAGGATAAAGTTCTTTTCTTCCAGGTTTTCGCGGAGCTTCCGGGCAAAAGTTTCGCGATTGAGCAGATCCATGAGTCGGATACCGCGGCGCCCAATTTTGTCTTCATAGGTGGGGCCGATGCCTCGTCCGGTTGTGCCGATTTTCTTTTCGCCGCTCTTCGATTCGCGCGCGATATCGATTCTCTTGTGGTAAGGCATGATCACGTGCACGGATTCGCTGACAAGAAGGGCGCTATCGTCCTTCAGCCGGCCGCTCGCTTTCAGGTTGGTAATTTCCCGGATAAAGACTTCTGGGTCGAGAACTACGCCATTGCCAATGATGCAGCGCTTCCCTTCGTGGAGGATGCCTGACGGGATCAGGTGAAGAACAACTTTTTCATCGCCGACAACAAGAGTATGGCCGGCGTTGTTGCCGCCTTGATAGCGGACTACATCGTCTGCGTACTCGGTGTAGATGTCAACAACCTTGCCCTTGCCTTCATCGCCCCACTGGGCACCAACCACCACTACGTTTGCCATCGATTTTCTCCTTATCAGGGAAGAACGTCGGAGGAGAATGAACTCCCCATGAGATCGGACTTCTTGATTCTAGTTCCCTGTCTGTTGGCCAGGCGGTAAATGTAAACTTCGTCATCGGCGCAGAGGTCGCCGCCAATGACTAGTACGCGAAGAATGTTCATCCGCCGTGCATAATCGAGAGATGCTTCGAGATCCCGGTGAATAATGTCGCGTGCCGTTGAGTAACCCAAGGTGCGGAGATGCTGAGCTATTGCGAGCGCTTCGCGCAAATCGGGCATCATATTGAAAATGAGGAAGTCGCGCGTTTTGCTCGCCTCAACATCAGGCTGTTTTTCCAGGGCACTCAACAGTGACAAGATGTTGAAGGCAAAACCGGTAGCTGGCGCAGGGAAGCCGTAACGAGCAGTGAGGTTGTCGTAGCGGCCCCCACTGCAGGCGGCCTCTCCCAGTCCCGCAACAAAGCCTTCGAAGGTAAGACCGCTATGATAATAAAGACCTCTGATCTCACCCAGGTCGATAGTGAGATATTTGCTGATGCCGTGGATGTCGAGGATGTCGAGTACTCTGGCAATGTTGTCGAGAGCCTGCCGGGAAGCATCGTTGGTGGCCACGCGCTGCGCTGTTGCCAATACCTCCCGGCCACCGAAAAGTCTTGGCAGGGCGCTGAGTTCTTCTTTGACGGAATCTGGCAGTTGCTCCGTGTCGAGCAACGCTCGCACCGCGGAAGCATCTTTCTTGCTGATAGCTTCAAGTAACTGGTGCAGCGATGAGGTGGAACCTAGCCCTGAAGCGCTCATGATGCCCCGAAAGAAACCGACATGACCCAAGTCGATTTTAAAGTCCTCGAAACCGAGACTCCGTAAGACTTCGACAGCCATTGCCACCATTTCGGCGTCGGCTTCAGGTGAATCAAGGCCGATAAGTTCGACACCAGCTTGAAAAATTTCGCGGCTGCGTCCGGATTGGAGCTCAGCGTGTCGCAGGACCCGCCCGTTATAATAAAGGCGATGGGGTAACGGATATCCTTTCATCCGTGTAGCAACGATTCGTGCTACCTGTGGGGTGATATCCGAAGGGATGGCGAGCAACTTGCCGGTGTGCCGATCATCAAAGCGAAAGGTTTTTTCCTTGAGTTCTTCGCCGAGCCCGGCTGCCATGACATGTTGAAATTCCAGCAGGGGGGTGATGATCCGGCGAAATCCCCACAATTCGAAGACTTTGCGAATCTTGCTTTCAATATAACCGATTTTGTCCGCCTTTTCGGGGAGGAAATCGGTAACGCCCTTCGGTAAGGATGCTTCTGTTGTCGGAGGCTTAGTCAATTTCTGTTCTCGGGAGCAATGGATGGTGCAACTGTCGAAGAGATGGGCAAACCCGTGAAATCCTAACAGTATGCCTGCGCTATGTCAATGATTTATATCCCCGCCTTGACCGCTGAAACGGCACAGGGCGCCTAGGCGCCCTGTGCCGTTTTTTATCACTATCGGCCTGGGGTCACTGGACCTTTTTGACGGCAATCACGCTTGCTCCGCTGCTGAACAAGCCCTCATTCTTGACAACCTCAAGAAGAACCAATTCTTTGCTGGCCGTGTCGTAGTAATAGTCGGCCAGATAGTTCTGGCTCTGACGGGTATGCCATTTCTCATCAAGGGCAGACCCGTTCCAGGCAAACGCAAAAAGAGAGCTCTTCCTATATGCTCGACTGTTGCCAATAACGAAAGTTCCGGTGTTCTGCGGTACGATAATTGTGCCGTCCGGGGTGACCGTGATGCGCTGTTCCAGGAAAATCCAGCGGTATTGGTCACCGGTAGTGCGGATATTGGCCATGTCTTCCCGTTTGAAATACATTTCGCTGCCGCCAAATTTGTCGCTACTGCGCCATAACTCTTCCCCGGAATTCGAGTAGACGATCAGGTATTCGTCACTGTTCAGCACCAGATAATAAGTGTTTCCAGCGGCATCACGGAACCGGTTGAAATTGTAAAGATAGCCAAACCGGGGCAATTTGATGGGATTTTTCAGCTCGTATTTGGTGCCGTTTTTGACCAGTTCGTAGACGTCGCCGTAGAAATCTTTGTCGGTGCTCATCTGCTGGGCGTAGATCTTGGTTTTTAAACCATCAAGAGCGATTGCCCTGAAGTAATAGGGTAAATTGGCTGCAACCTGCTTAAGTGCGCTATCGGTCGCGATCCAGACTTGTGAAGAAAGCGATTCGCCATCCATGATCGTCAGATAAATTTCAGGCGTCCCATCGCCATCAAGATCGGCGGCGTCGATCGAAAGGACTTTTTGCTGGGGGGGGAACGTAACTTCAGCGATCAGCTTGACGGCATTCCCTTGATGATAAAGCCGGAGATTGTGCTCGTCGGAAATGTACAGTTCGCGTGAACCATCGGGTAATTGCCGGCCAGGCGCCATCCCGCTGAGTGAACCGGTCAACCGCTGGCTGACCCAGCCGCCGCTGGTAGTACGAGTAACTTCTTCCGGTTTGATGATGTCGGTTGCGGGTACCGTGTCACGATGAACGATGTCGGTTGCCGGCGGAGCGGTGGAGGGGGCAGCAGGTACCGTAGCAACAGTAGTATGTTCGGGGCTCCCCTGTAGGCCTTTGCCGGCGATTTCGGCTGCCAGGTCATGCCCCAGTTTCGTGAGCGCGGGGATCATTTCATCTTGGCTTTCGCCCTGTTGGAACGAACGGGCGATTACTTTTCCTGACCGGTCTCTGGCGACCACATCCAGACTAAAGACTTTACCGAAGACGATGTAACTTCCCTTGACAACAATGTCGGCGCTGACTGGTGAGTCAACGGAGACCAGCGTGTCGCCATTTAAGCGTGAGGCGAGAAGGGTTTGGAGTGTGGTCTTTAATTCATCTTTGTTGGCCGCTCCAGTGACTGCGAACTCGGAAACGAAGGCTCTGAGTGGCGTGGCCTGGGCTCCATGCGCCACAAGAACCAGCAGGGCGACCGCGATAAAGTGACCGAAAATCCGTTTCATTATTTCTCCCGATTGGTTAAGTCCGTAAAGTGGCTGATTTGTTGCTGTGGTGCAGCCGGCGGCACTGCAAGTTGCCGCCGGCCGCATGGCGTCAGGAAAAGGGAGCTCGTTGGCCCCTCGCCACAGGCGGCAGAATTATCGCAAACTGCGTTTCGCATGTCAAAAGATTAGTGAGTCAAGGAGGGGCAGGAAAAAGAAAGGGGAGAGTTGCCTCTCCCCTTCTGATGGTGCAGTAGTCAATCGGCTAATTGCCACCGCCGGTGCCGATCATGATCTGATCGAGCAACTTGTTGGCTTCGTCAAGTTTCTCCTGCAGCTTCTTCAGATCGCTGGCGGAGTAAACTTTCTTGCCTTTTTTGATTTCGGTATGAAGTTTCTTGATTTTCTGCTGGAGGCTGTCGACATCGTTGGCGCAGTTCTTGGACGCCAGCAGGCACTGGTTCTTCTCTTCCTTGGTCATTTCGGCAGCAAACAGCGGCATGGTAGCCGACATCATGAAGGCCGCCATCACCATCACAGCCACTTTTTTCATGGGATAACCTCCGCTTCGGGTAATGTAATGCAGCGAGATTCAAGTAAACCAGCAATCCTCGGAAAGTCAACCACGCTGCCGGGAGAGGTCCCCCGGCAGCAAATGTAAACCTAGAATGCGTAGTTCAGCATGATTCTGGTTTCGTAGGGGTCGCGGGGATCCTGGCCATTAGCCGCAGTGCGCTTGAAATAATCGCCGAGGAAAACGTAGGCGCCCTGAAGGCTGGCGGTCAGGTTGTCGTACACTTTGTAGCCGACTTCGGCGTTGAGCTCGGTGCCGAGGTACTGGCTGTCGTGCTTGGCGTCGCCGGACGTCGTTGCGCCATAATTGTCGTTGTTTTTGTCGGCGGCAACAAAGCCGACATTGGCATTAGCGAACAGTTTGCTGGTAATCGGTGCATTGTAGCCGACAAAACCGCCGATGACGTTCTTGACATTGTAGACAATGGCGCGGTCACCGGTAACGTTCCACTTGTTGCGGAACATGATCATCATGTCGGACTCATAGAAGCTGTGCTTACCGTTGGCCTTGGATGTTTCGTTGGTCACGCCTACGTATGAGGAGTCTTCGTTGTCACTGTTCTGCTCGCCGGAGGCATAAAGGAAGGATGCCTTGAGGGTGCCGGGGCCCAGCTTTGCCTTGGCTGTGAGGTTAGCAGCCCAGCCCCCGAAGTCATACTTGTCGGCGCCGTCGGTGCGGCCGATCTGGTAGAGCAGGAAGCCATCCACGGTAACCGGGTTGAATTTGTACTCGCCGTTCACCCCGAGGGTGTGCATGGTGAAGTTGAGGTTGGTGGAATTCTGGTCGGCAGTCAAGACATAGTAGGATGCACCCACTTTCAGGTCTTTGGTGATGTTGTACTTGCCGTCCAAAAGATAGAGGTCGCGGGTGGCCTTGCCGGGAGTGGTCGCTGAGCGGCTGGCCGCCGAGCCGATGGTGAATGTGTCGGCATCGTCAAGGCGTGAGAACCCTGCCAAAATCGAACCATCGCCAAGCCTGGCGGTGGCGATGACCGCCGCGGCGTCGGCATTGATGAAGATCCCTTTGTAAGAGTCGGTGATTGGCTGTATGCCGACCTTGAAATTCAAGGGAGTGGAGGGGATGTTGAAGTCAAGATAGACGTTCTTGGTTTCAAGGTTGGTGGTGTCGGCACCGACTGCACCACCCATGTTGCGGGATGTCGTGTAGGAGTTGTCACCCCAGCGGGAGTCGATCTCGAAGTGGGTCACCAGCTTCAGGTCGTCGTTGGCCTTGGCAATGTACATGAGCCGGGCACGTTGCTCGACGAAGCTCTTTGTTTTGGGGTCTTTCCCGTTGCCGTCGCTGATTTGGTCGGGAAGCAGTGCTCCGGAACCACCATCATTGTAGTTCGAGATCGTTCCGAAAACCCGGAACAAGCCGTGAAACTCATTTTCCAGCGCCAGGGCCGGAACCGCGGTGGCCACCGTCAGGGCGCCGGCGGCGGCTACAGCCAAAACTCTTTTTCTCATGTGTTGCCTCCTTCATTGATGATAAAACTGCATGAAAAAATAAAATGTTACATACATGGTACGCTTTTCGGTATCACCACCTTTCTTGAAAAGATTTGCCAGCTGTGACTGGTGAAAATCCCCCCTCCAAAACAAAACCCTTTTCAGTCTCTCACGTGAGAGAAAAGAAAAGGGTCTCTGGAATCGGCAGTCGCGCACGACTGCTGATGGTTGTCTTGCCTGTCGGACTGGCGACATTATGCGGTGTGGTGGAAGACATCGATGTCTGTACCTTTACCAATTGTTAGATTTTACTCACCTGTGGCCGGGTGTCAATAAATAAAATGAATCCACTGTTTCAACCTCTGTATGAATTACTGCGTTTTAATATTGGTGAAGTCGGAAGCTGTAAGTAAAGAAAATATCAAAATAGCGTTCTAAAATGATGGAGACACTATAGTGTTTTGTTGATAAATGTCAAGAGAAAATTCAGCTGTTAGGGGCGTATCATCCGACTCGTAAACCGTAAAGAGCTGTTCTAGAAAATGAGCTCCCGTACCGTTAATGGGCAAGCTGACAAAGCTCGGTAAGCACGCCGCCACTTGCCTTGGGGTGAATGAAGGCGATTAAAGTGCCGTGCGCACCGGTTCTCGGCGTACGGTCGATCATCCGCACCCCCTCGCTTTCGAGCTTGCGAAGAGCTTCGACAAGATCGTCGACTTCATAGGCGACATGATGAATTCCGGCGCCGTTTTTAGCGATGAATTTGGCAATCGGGCTTTCCGGGCCGGTCGGTTCGAGCAGTTCGATCTTGGATTCACCGATCTGGAAAAAGGCGACACGAACTTGTTGCTCGGCGACTTCATCGGTCCCCTGGAATGTCATGCCCAAGTGGTCGCGATAAAAGGGGATTGCTTCGCTGAGTGAGGGTACGGCGATGCCGAGATGGTTGATTTTAGTTAACATGTCAGTTCCTTGAAAAAAGGGCGACATGATGTCGCCCCGACAAGTTGTTTATAAAACGACGGTCTCTCGATGCACCCCGAAAACGTTACGGAGGACATCGGCAATTTCTCCTAAAGAGGCATACGCCTTAACCGCATTCAGGATCGGCGGCATGAGGTTGTCAGTTCCTTTCGCGGCAGTTTCAAGTGCTTGTAGTGCTGACCGGACCTCACTGTCATTCCGCCGCTGTTTCAGTTCAGCCAAGGCCGTTTTCTGGGCCAATTCTACCTCTTCCTTGATTTTCAGCAACTCTGGCTGCGGTTCATTTTCGATAGTGAACTTGTTGACGCCGACAATAACCAGTTCATTTGTTTCGATCGCCCGTTGGTAAGCATAGGCTGAATCCTGGATCTCTTTTTGCTGGAAGCCGCGGGAAATTGCTTCGACTGCCCCGCCAAGCTTATCGATTTTCTCGATGTAAGTGAAGGCGGCCTGCTCGATCTGATCGGTAAGGGCCTCAACCATGAAACTGCCGGCAAGCGGGTCAACGGAATCGGCAACGCCGGATTCGTATGCCAGAACCTGCTGGGTACGAAGGGCGATCCGTACCGAATCTTCGGTCGGCAGGGCAAGCGCCTCGTCCCGGGAGTTGGTATGCAGCGATTGGGTCCCGCCGAGTACGGCTGCCAAAGCCTGAATGGTGACACGCATAATATTGTTGTCCGGCTGTTGGGCGGTGAGGGTGCAGCCGGCAGTCTGGGTATGGAAGCGGAGCATCATCGACCGCGGATCTTTGGCGCCAAACCGTTCTTTCATGATTTTGGCCCACATGCGGCGGGCGGCACGGAATTTCGCCACTTCCTCAAGAAGGTTGTTGTGGGCGTTGAAGAAGAAAGCAAGTCGGGGCGCGAAATCGTCAACCGCGAGTCCTGCTTTTATCGCTGCTTCGACATAGGCGATACCGTCGGCAAGCGTAAAGGCGACTTCCTGGGCGGCACTGGAGCCGGCTTCGCGGATGTGGTAGCCGGAAATACTGATGGTATTCCACTTCGGGACGTTATCCTTGCAGTAGGCGAAGATGTCGGTGATGATCCGCATGGACTCCTTGGGGGGATAGATGTATGTTCCCCGGGCCATGTATTCCTTGAGAATATCGTTCTGAATAGTGCCGGAAATCTTGTCCGGGGATACGCCTTGTTTTTCAGCCACTGCAATGTACATGGCGAGGAGAATCGCTGCGGTCGAATTGATGGTCATCGAGGTGGAGACACGCTCCAACGGAATCCCGTCAAAAAGAATCTCCATGTCTGCCAGCGAGTCGATGGCTACGCCGACCTTGCCGACTTCCCCCTGACTCATGCTGTGATCCGAATCGTAGCCCATCTGCGTTGGCAGGTCGAAGGCGACGGAAAGGCCGGTCTGACCCGCCTGGAGGAGGTATTTGTAGCGCTCGTTGGACTCCCGTGCCGTACCGAAGCCGGCGTACTGGCGCATGGTCCAGAACCGGCCACGATACATGGTCGGCTGAACTCCCCGTGTGAAAGGAAACTGCCCGGGAAAGCCGATTGTTTCATCGTATCCCGGATAGTCGAAGCCCGGCGTGAAGCACCGCTCGATTTCGATCGCGGAAGTGGTGGAAAATTCGGCTTTGCGTTCAGGCGTTTTGGTAATGTTTTTCTGAACGACCGTCTCCTGCCAAGCCTTCTTGCTGTCGTCAATGCTCATAGTACTCTCCTGGTTCTGAATAAAATACGCCCCCGCTGGGGAAAATAATGGTCCTGCGGCCTACGACCGTCAATCAACTGCTGCCCGGCTTGAAAAAAGGACGAACGTGGTAGTCCCTTCCCGGCGGCTGCCCCCTCATACCCGGCCCCAGCACTCACTTTCAATTGAGCCGGTTTGAGGTATAGTCATAATACAGTCCCACCTTGCGTCTCGCACATGACAGCCCGATTGGCCTTTAAGGTTTCGACATGCGAAACCATCTGGCCGGTGCCGGATGGTTCGAAAGGAGGACAGTTATGAAATGCCCCGTCTGCAAGAGCCATGAGCACCTCGATATTGATCTTCATTCCAACGGTTTCAACGAAAACATCATGGAATGCCCAAGCTGCGGGACAATCTGGTCGGTGAATCATGGTGTCCTGGAAGTCGTCAAGGATTCGCAGGAAAAATCGTTTCTCGAAGCGCAGTCCGAGTGCGTCGAACACGACGACTATAATTTGGACGGTGCCTGACCGGGCTGAAAAAACTACCCCCGTCTTTGCAGGCGGGGGTGGTCTGGATCAGCGGGCTTCAGGTATTCCTCCGGATGTTGTTGTGACGTATGGTCATCTCACATCAGGACCTTACAGGACTGCCTTCAGGTATTCGCCGGTCCGTTCCCGTTTGGCTCGTTCGATTTCCTTCGGATCCACTTCGACAAATTTCTCGTCGGGCGTAACCTTGAAGAGCGGCTGTCCTTTCTGGACGATCGTGCCGTCGCCACCCTGAATCAGAATCTTGTCAATGGTGCCTGAGAACGGTGCGGTGATCTTGTTGAACATCTTCATGACTTCGATGATGTAGAGCGGTTGTCCCTTCTCGAAATGCATCCCTTCGGCAACGAAGGCGGGCATCCCGGGAGCTTCCTGGGCATAGTACATGCCACCGCAGACGGCAACGATCTCGTCGGCTTTGGTCGCCGGCGGCGGGACAAGGATTTTTTTCATTCTTGCCTGCAGGTCGGGATCGGTCAGGTGCTCAGGGATAGTGATTTCAAGGTCGTCCTCGACCCGCAGATCCCAGAATTTGGCGTTGATGCCGACAAGGAAGAGCATGCCGAGCAGTTCCAGCCCCGCTTCGTAGCCGAAGTGGGAAGAACGGATCTGCTCCCATTCCGCCGCGCTGAATCCGGCGGGCGGCTCTTCGTTGTGGAGGATTTCGTTCAGTTTGAAGTATTCGTCGCGCTGCAGGCCGAATTTCTCACGCAATGCCCGGGAAAAACGGAGGGAGCGCTGTAGCAGCTCATTATCGTGATCCCAGATGATTTCCGCTGCCGGTTTGTGGGGCCGATGCGACATGTGGAGGTACTCGTATGTATCGTTAAGCACCCCAAGTGGATTTCGCAGCCAAACGACTTTGCCGTTGTCGATGCGGAAATTCTTGTGGTGCACGCTGAGCCAGCCGGATAGCAGGTGCGGATCCTCGAGAAGCCGCTCCATCGGGCGAATGATCAGGGTCCCCTTGCGATCAAGAACCTCCGACATTGCCTTGAGAGCGCTGCCGAGCTGCTCGGGCTGATCGGCATACTGTTCGGTAATCAGCTTGGCGTAGTGCTTTTTCATCTGGACGAAGGCAAACACCGGATCAAGCTTGTTGGCCTCTTCTTTCAGCATGCCAACCAGGGTAAGGTAGGGGACAACAAAGCGGGTGGTCGGTTTGGCGTTGACGTTATTGCCGATGAACCAATTGACCAGCCCGTAGTGGAATTCCAGATTGGTGGCCAGGTCGGTGCCGCGCAGGGTAGTGCTGCGGATGATCTGGGAAAGGTATTCGAAGCTGTTTTGCCGCTCTTCGCCGTGGGTGATCAAGAGGGCGATATTGGAGTCATAGGCGCCGGCGACTTTGTACTTCATGAACAAGCCGGTATCAGGGTTAACGAGGCTGATTCCCTGATCGTCGCGAATCTCGTCCTGGATCGGTTTCGACCAGTAGCGGATCATCCCGCCGGCATGGGGCGAGAGAGAGGCGTCGGTGGCGTTGAGCCGGGCTTCGACGGCGGCGTTGAACCGGACGATCCGCTCCGGCTTCGGCAACCGTTCCTTGTGCTGTGCCAGCAGTGCCATGGCCTCGACGAGCGAGTCGACAACAAAGAAATCCTTCTTGTCCTTCGGGTTGGTGAATTTCAGGCTATAGCAAAGCTCGGTAACGCGGTGCTCAACCTGGATTCGAGTGTTGACCTCCATGAAGTAGTGACGATCTCGGTCGACGATACACTCGAAGGTGGAGGCCGAATCGAGCCCGACCGCTTCACCGAAACGGGCCGCCTCTTCTTCCATCCGCTGCAGGACCTTCAGGTCGCTTTCCAGTGCCTTGACTTCGGCCTTTCGGCCGGCTGTCTTGGCATTGGCAATGGCGGCCAGCAGCCCCTCCTGGGTGGAGGAAACTTCCAGCAGTTTCTGCTCGTGCATCTGGAGCGAACAGTCACGGCCGCCGAGCGAAATACACCACTGGCCGTTGCCGAGCAGCTGGATCTCGTTGTGCCGGGTCTGCTCGATGTTCAACTCGATCAGAACGTTCTTGTTGTCGCCGACCCCGTTTGCCTTGACTTCGTTGAGGATTTCCCGTACCAGGCCCGGTGCGTCGGCGGCAGCCTGCTGGATCAGCTTGTCGTCGGCGTTCTTGACGGTGAGCAGTGCCGCGCCGAGAATCCGCTGGCCTTTGCCGCCGCCGCCGCCGATCGCTTTCAGCCGAACGCGGCTCTGCGGATATTTCTTGAACATCTCGGCCACTTCCGCCTGGACCTGGGCGCAAAGCTCCTCGATGGAAAAGAGATCGATCCCCTTTTCGTACGAGGCATAGAGAATCTGGTCGGCCAAGTCTTCGAGGGGCAGTTTCTGATCAGCGAGGACGGCTTTATCGCAGGCAAGTCCCTCGGCCTGGACAAGTGCCAGCAACTTGTCACGGGAAGGGTACTTCTTCAGCAGCGTCCGGGCGGTGACGTTGTCGATCCCCGGCGTAACGCTGACGTTGACGCTCAGGGCGGTTCGCTTGGCTTCGTCTTTCTTCCCGGCATTGGCTTGGGTGGCGGCACAGGGGCCGATGAATTTCAGGCCCGCTTTTTCGATGGCGGCGACAAATTCCTCATCCTCCGCCATGAAACCGTAGCCGGCAAAGATGGAGTCATAGCCGTTATCAATGGCAATCTGGATGATCTGATGAATGCGCTCGACCCGCTCTTCTTTCGAGGCCCCGGTGTAATCGGGAACTCGATGCACCCGGTTGGGATCGGTCAGTTGCCGCAGTTCGGGCGCCAGGGCGTTTGTGTAGACGATCGAATCCTTTTCGGACAACAGGATGCCATAATGGCTGATGCCCATCTCTTCGTAGACATCCATCGCTTCTTTCCGGATCGGCCCGCGGCAGACAATCAGCGGCTTGAGATCCTCGCAGGAAAAGGAACGGACCCATTCCGAAGGCGATTGGCTCAAGCAGCGGTCCTTGTGGATCAGCGGATTATTCGTGTAGTAATCAGCAGTCTGTGTCATCAGTCTCTATCTCCAATCTCGTCCCTATGATCGATCATTCGTTGGCTGTTAGTGGAACTCGCGCTGCACGCTCTGCATCGGTGACGGGGTATAGTGCCTGAGCAGGAAGTTCAGGTTCTCGCCCAACACCTGGCGGAGGTCCGTCGGCATGACGATGGAGGAAATGGAGCCGAGGCTGAGGGCTTCCTTCGGATTCATCAGCTCCTTCTCGTAGCGCAGATTGAGCTCGGCTTCCCGGGCTTTCAGCCAATCGGCCGCTTCCTTTTCCGCGTCCTTCTTGGCCTGATCTTCTTTCACCCCGGCTTCGACCCGCTGCTGAATGCCGTTCTTGACCCGCTCGGCGACCGAGTTGCGCAGCTTGCGCAGTTCATCCTTGTACACGAACTCTTTGCCGGCCGGACCCATGACCGCCAGTCGCGTGGTCGGCAGGGCCAGCACCAGGTCGGCGCCGGTCGGGTAGTTGTTGTAGGAAGCGTAGGCGCCACCGAAGGCGTTGCGAATGATCAACAGGATGCGGGGAGTCCGGATGTCGACGATCGAGTCGAGCATTGCCCGGCCGGCATGGACAATGCCGCGGGCTTCCTGTTCCCGGCCCGGCAGGAAGCCGGTGGTATCTTCCATGAAGATGATCGGGATGTTGTAGATGTTGCAGAACCGGTTGAACCGGGCAATCTTGAAGGCGGCGTCCACATCGATCTGGCCCGAGTCGACGGCGCTGTTGTTGGCGACGAAACCGACGACGTTGCCGCCGAGGCGGCCGAAAGCGGTGATGGCATTGCGCGCCCGGTCCGGCTGGATTTCGAAGTAATCGCCATGGTCGCAAATCTGCTGGATGATGATCGATACGTCGAACGGGGTATTGAAGCCGGTCGGCGAGTTGAATGCCTTCTTGAGCAGGGTGTTGATCTCCCAGGTCTTGCGCTCGAGCGGGTCGCTCGTCGGTTGGAACGGCGCCATGACGCTGTTGTTGTCTGGAAGATAGTTCAGCAGCATGATGGCGGTCCGCAGGGCCGCAACCTCATCGGCAACGGTGATGTCGGCAACGCCGGACTGCCCGTGCACTTTGGGGCCGCCGAGCTCTTCCGGGGTGATGTCTTCGCCGAGTACCGATTTGACGACGCCGGGGCCGGTCAGCCCGAAGAAAGTGTCGTTGGGCTGGATGACGAAGCTTCCCTGGCGGGGGAGATAGCTGCCGCCGCCGGCATTGAAACCGAACATGCACATGATGCTCGGCACGACGCCGCTGATCTTCCGCAGGGCGGTAAACGCTTCGGCGTAGCCGTCGAGGCCGCCGACGCCAGCCGGGACGAACGCCCCGGCGCTGTCGTTCATGCCGATCAGCGGGATACCCTTCTCGCCGGCCATCTGAAACAGCCGGGCCAGCTTCTTACCGTTGGTAGCGTCCATCGAACCGGCCCGCACGGTAAAGTCATGGCCGTAAATGGCGACGTCGCGACCTTGGACGTTGAGGATGCCGGTGACCAGCGAGGCGCCATCAAGGTTCTTTCCCCAGTTCTGGAAGAGGATGTTCGGTTCCTTCTCGGTAAGGACGCGGATTCTTTCCCAGACGGTCATCCGTTTTTTGAAGTGCTGCTTTTCGATCTGATCGATGCTGACCGACTTGGTCGGCCGCTGGATCAGGTCGTAGCCTTCTTTCATCGCCTCTTCATAGCCGCCAGTGGCGCGGGAGATCTCGCCCGGAATGGTGAATTCAACTTTCTCGGGGGGATCAAACGGGTTCTTGAGTGAAGGTTTGATTGCTTTCTTGGACATTTCCGCCATCCTTCCGGTACCTTTATTTTTCAACAGCGCCTGTGCAGCGCGGTTCATCACCAACTGCGTTTTCCGGGAATGGGCTCCCGATCCGACCCTTGCCGGGAGGGGATGTATACGGTGCGGTGTATAAAAAAAGGGCCGAATCAAAAAGGCCCTTCAGAAAAATCGTTACCTTGCTGCTAGCGTGTCACAACGGCAAGAACCATCACTTCATTGCCATCCTTGGTCAGGAGCCGGTGCTTGAGTGACGAGTCGAAATAAATGCAGTCGCCTTCCTCGAGGGTGACGCGCTCCTCGTCCAGGAGAAGTTCGGCCGTCCCCCGCATAACGAAAAGGAACTCTTCACCGTCGTGACTGTAAGTGTTTTCCTCGGTCGCCTTTTCGGAGACCGTCAGCAGAAACGGTTCCATTTTCTTGTTCTGCTTGCGGAAGGAAAGCGATTCGTACGAATAACCCTGATTAGTCCCGGCTCGCGAAATGACGCGGGGGATAACTTTGCGCTCCCCTTTCCGCACTACTTCGTAACGGTATTCCTCTTCGTCTTCGTTGAAGAACATCCCGATCTTCACGTCAAAAAACTTGGCGATTTTTGAAAGAGTCGCGATGGGAGGAGAGACGTTGTTGTTCTCGATCTGGGAGATGAGGGCTGGAGAAAAACCGGTCTCGCGGGCTACCGCCTGCAGGGTCAGCTTTTTGGCAAGTCGGAGCTTCTTGATTTTCGCCCCGATGTTGTAGTCGGTCATCCAATACCCCAGGAATGGGAGAAATAAAACTTGTTTTTATTCATGCAGTTAATTACCTAATTAAGCTTGTAATGTCAATAAAATAATTTTTATCTTGACTTAAAGAGTTTGAATGTTTTTCCCATTCCCCTGCCCGCTCAGAGGCCTTGCCAGCGGCGAATAAAACGATTTTATCGATCAATCTGGGACATCCTGGCTTTTTGCCCGAAAGGTGGGGGTCCGCCTAACGGAGGGAGCGGGCCAGGACCTCAAGGGTGTGCATTACCCGCGTGCGAGCCCCCCGCTGTTTCAAGCCATCGGAAAGTTGCATCATGCAGCCGGGACAGCCGGTAACGACGGCCGCTGCCCCGGTCCGTTCAATAGCGGCACTTTTGGCTTCATTGATTTTCAGGGACGTTTCGTAATGGTAGACGTTGAAGGTCCCGCCGAGGCCGCAGCACTTGTCCGCCCCTTCCATTTCGGTCAACGCGACTCCGGGCGCCGCCGTGAGGAGTTCCCGCGGTTGGCGGGTGATGTTGCGGGTGCGGAGGTGGCAGGGGTCATGATAGGTGATGGTCAACTCATCGCCGGCGGCAGTTCCGCCGGGCCGGAAGCCTAATTGCTGGAGCAACTGGGCAGCATCTACCGTCTTGGCGGCGATGGCCCCGATTCGCTCGGCTAGCTCGGGATGCTTCTTGCCGATCAGTGCCGGGTAGAACTTGTGGAGAGCTCCGCCGCAGGTGGCGCAGGCGGTCATCACGTAATCGGCGTCATACTTTTCCAGTGCCGCCAGATTCTTTTCCGCCAGTTCGCGAACCGTGGCGAGATCGCCACCGGACATGGCCGGCAGGCCGCAACACTGCTGGTCCTTGGGAATGATCACCGTGCAGCCGAGATGACGGAACAGGGCGAGGGCCGCCTCGCCAACCTCGGTATAGACAAAGTTGGTCATGCAGCCGACGAAATAGACGATCCGCGGTTTGCCCGGCTCCCCGGGGATTACTTCGGGATGGCGGGCGAGGAACGGGGTACGGGCAAGCTGGGGGATGTGCCGTTTGGTGCCGATGAACGGGAGGGGGAAACGGAGGCGCAACCCGGAGGTGGCCGGTACCTTACGGAAGAATAGCGGGCCGAGGATGGCTGCCGCCAGAGCGCCGAAGCTCATCAGCCGCCGATTTCTGATCACTCTCCCCACTGCTTGGTGGAAGGTGGTCAGCCCCCGCTGTTGCGCCAGGGCTTCCCGGGCTATCATGACGATTTCATCGGTCGGCACGTCGTTAGGGCATTTTTCCACACAACTGCCGCAAAGCAGGCATTTCGACATGGCGGTATAGGTCTGGTCGTCGAGAGTGATGTCTCCCTTGAGCAGGTGCTGTGCAAGGGCCACTTTGCCGCGGGCGACTGCCGGTTCCCGTTGCAGGGCGGCAAAGGCCGGGCAGTGGGCGCGGCAGGCGCCGCATTTGACACATTTCTTCAGTTCGTTTTCAACGCGTTTGAGCGGATCCATAAATACCTGTTGGCTGCGGGCGACTGGTCTGTGTCCGGCCCGGCGCTAGCGGTTATGCCGGGAACATCTTGCCCGGATTGAGGATGTTGTGCGGGTCCAGCGCCTTCTTGATCGACTGCATCGTGGCTATCTGGACCGGGGAGAGTTCCAGGGGGATGAACGGCTGCTTGGCCAGGCCGACCCCGTGTTCGCCCGACATGGTCCCGCCCAGTTCGAGCGCTGCCCGGAAAACCTCCTCGATGGCCTGGTGGGCTTTCTCTTCCATGCCGGGGATTTCCTTGTCAATCATCACGTTGACATGGATGTTGCCGTCACCGGCATGACCGAAGTTGACGATCGGGATGTCGTAGCGCTGCTGGATCCGCTCGATCGAACGGATGACGTCCGGCACTTTGCTCCGTGGCACGACAATATCCTCGTTGTATTTGTTCGGGTTGACGTCCCGCAGCGACGGCGAAACGAGCCGCCGGACCTTCCAGAGCGCCTCCGCCTCGGCAGCGTCCTTGGCCACCTTGAATTCCACCAGCCCGAGCGGCTTGACTACCTCGTGGATCTTGGCCGTCTGCTTTTCGATCAGCTCCGGATCGCCGTCCACCTCGATCAGCAGGACCGCCCGGGCGGTGGCGGGGAGCCCAAGGGTGAAGCGGCGGTCGACGCATTGGAGTGTTGCATGATCCATGAACTCCAGAGTGGTTGGAATGATCTTGTTGCCGACGATCGTCGATACTGCTCGGGCGGCACCGTCGATGGAGTCGAAAATGGTGAGCATCGTTTTCTTTGCTTCCGGGAACGGCAGCAGCTTGAAAATGATCTTGGTGATCACGCCGAGAGTCCCTTCGCTACCGACCAGCAGCCGGGTCAGGTCATAGCCGACCACTCCTTTGTACGTTTCGCCGCCGGTCCGGATAATCTCGCCGGTGGGGAGCACGACCTCCAGCCCCATGACGAAGTCGCGGGTAACCCCGTATTTGACTGCCCGAGGCCCGCCGGCGTTCTCGGCGACGTTCCCGCCGAGGGTCGAAAATTTAAGCGATGCCGGGTCGGGAGGATAGAAGAGGCCGAGACGTTCAACCGCCTGCTGGAACTGTTCGGTGACCACACCCGGTTCGACCTCGGCGATCAGGTTCTCGGTGTCGATGCGCAGAATCCGGTTCAGACGGGTCGTCACGAGAACCACCCCGCCCCCCTTCGGCAGGGCGCCGCCGGTAAAGCCGCTGCCCGCACCCCGGGGAAAAACCGGGAAGTTCTCGCGGTTGGCAAGCTTCAGGATGGCGGCAATTTCTTCGGGGCTGCCGGGGTGCAGCACCGCATCCGGAAGAAATTCCATCTGGGTGGCGTCGTAGCCGTAACAGAGCAGGTCCTGTCGGTCAGTGGCCACGTTTTCCGGCCCGATAATGGCTTTTAGCTGATCGATAATCGATGAAGTGAGCATGGAATGTCTTTCGTGAATAGTGGTTTCTTCGGAGCCCTGCTCCGGATGGCGGAATCGCTGCTACGCCTTGATAGGCAAAACGGTTCCCCCTTCGGGGATGACATATGCCGAAAAATCGGCCGGTAGCAGTTCCCTGGCCTGGCTCAACGCCTCGTCGAGGGTCCGGGCCGGCATCATTCCCATCGCCCGAACTTCTGCGGGGGGAAATTCCGAAACCAGGATGATCCGGAACTTCAGCGCCTTCTGCAGGGTCGAATAGGCGGTCTGGCCGTTAATTTCGTAATGCTGCCGCAGGTGTGTCTCGAACTCATCCAGCGTTCGGAAGCGGAACCAGTTGAAGAAGGTGGCATTGCCGTAGCCGTCGCGGCACTGGGCCAGCAGGACCATTACCCCCCCCTCCCGCAGGGCCTGGCTGCCGTACTCCATCGACTTGTGGGCCTGGATGAAGTTGATGTCCTTGGGGAAGCCGCCGCACGACACGACGACCAGATCGGCCAGCTGGCGGAGCGGGTAGGCGAAGTGCCGGGCATAGAGCTGGCACCCGGCGGCATGGGTCTCCCGCCAATGACCGGCAAAGGCGGCGATGATTCGTTTGTCGGGCGAAAGGACGGTATTGAGGATAAAGTCGGGCGCCGCCAGGGCGCATGCCTCTTCCATGGCCTGGTGAACGGGGTTGCCGGCCAGGTTGCCGGTGGTCGCCAACGGATTTTTGCCGGCCCCTTCACCGGGATTGAGCACGGCGAAGTGGCTCGCCATACAGCTCTTTCTGCTGGCTACTCCCGGCAGGACCGCCTTTCTGCCGCCACCGAAGCCGGCGAAATAATGGAAGCCGATGGTACCGGTGAGAATCAGCCGGTCGGTCTCGACAATCCGTCGGTTTACCTCGACCTCGATGCCGCCCGTCGTTGTGCCGAGCAGGGCCAGGTCGCCGGGGTTGTCGCAGTCGTGATCGAGCACCTTCACCCGGCCGAACAGCGGTCCGACAATCTTGCGGTGTTCATGTTCCGTCTGCTTGCGGTGAATGCCGAGGGCGATCAGGATTTCGATGTCGCGATCTCTGATGCCGATTTCATTGAGGCGCGCCACCAGGAGCGGCAGATAGATTTCGCTGCCCGTATAACGGGTGATGTCGGAGGTGACGATGGTTACCCGGTCCCCCGGCCGGAACGAGCGGATGATTTCGTCGCACCGGTCCAGGGCTTCACCGACGATGGTTTCCGGTTGGGCCGTTGGTGCGGCGACCGTTGGCCGTATCGTGTCAAGCAGGTGTTGAGTCGGGAGGTCGAATTCCCACGATGTGTCGCCGAACTTCAATTCCATGGCTGATGATGATACAGCTTAGCGTTGCAAAGCGCAAGGTTGTGGGGCGCAGGGAGGCTTCCCCCCCTCCGCGCCCCGGGCACCTACTGCTGTCCAGCCGGTCAGAAGCCGGCGTGGTACTCGATGACCTGCCGTGCGAATGAACGGCCGAACTCGAAGCAGGCCGCTTCGTCGTCCGGAGAAGGCCGGTAGGGGATCTGGATTCCAGGCTCAACCGTCTGGAGTCCCATCCGCTTGCACTCTTCGTACGCCTCTTTGACCGCTCCGCCGCCCCAGCCGTAGCTGCCGAAGGCGCCGGTCAGCCGGTTCTTGGGCCTGAGCCCACGGACGTGGGTGAGGAACTCGGCAACGCTCGGATAAAGGATATTGTTGAGAGTCGGCGAGCCGATCAGCGTCCCCCGGCATTTCCAGAATTCCTTGATGGCGACGCTCATCGGCGTGGCCCGCAGCTTGATGACCCGGCAGTCGAGCCCTTCGGCCCTGATTCCCTCGGCGATCGGCACCGACATTTTTTCGGTGCTCTGCCACATGGTGTCGTAAATAATCGCCACCGCGAGACGGGCTTTGCCATTTGCCATATCCTGATACATGTCGAGGACTTTTTGCGGGTTCTGCCGCCAGATTATCCCGTGGTCGGGAGCGATGATTTCCGCTGCCAGCCCCTTGCTCTGCACTTCGGCGATCTTGTTCTTGATCATCTGGCCGAAGGGCATCAGGATGTTGGCGTAGTAGTCGATTACCGAGTCTTCCAGTTCGGCGGCCGAGTCGGATTTCTCGAACTCGTCGTCGAAGCGGGTTGCCGAGGCGATGTGCTGGCCGAAGGCATCCTGGGTGAAGAGTACCTTGTCTTCCCGGCAGTAGGTGAACATTGAGTCGGGCCAGTGCAGCATCGGCGTCTCCAGGAATTCGAGGGTCCGCTTGCCGATGGTCAGGGTGTCGCCGCTCTTGACGGTCTTCATGGTCCAGTTGGACGTGTCGAAGAACCGCTCGATCCCTTTTTTTCCCTTCTCGGAAATGTAGATCGTGGCGTTCGGCGCAAGGGCCATGATCCGGTCCAGGCTCGTGGCGTGGTCGTTCTCGATATGGTTGATCACGACGTTTTTGATTCGGGAGGGGTCGACAACCCCGGAAATGTTCTTGATCGCCAGATCGGCGAAGTCGTACTTGACGGTGTCGATCAGGGTGATTTCTTCGTCCATGATCAGATAATTGTTGTAGGTTGTGCCGCGGGGGGTCACATATCCGTGGAAATCACGGACCGCCCAGTCGACGGCGCCGACCCAGAATATTCCGTCTTTTATCTCTACGGCCTTCACTTGGTTGCCTCCTTGACTGATAACGTGTCCTGTCGGCAGTTATCGCTACCCGGCAGGGGACGCCTGAGGTTGATCGCCGCTTTCGGCCCATTCCGGCGTTTGAAATGGGCCGGCACGGAAAGCAGCGCTATTCGGTAATCTCTTCGAACTGATCCCTGCCGACGCCACAGACCGGGCACACTTCCGGCGGTTCAGGACCTTCGTGGATATAGTCACAAACAGTGCAACGCCATTTTTTCATACGTACCTCCATGATGAATTTATTAATCCCGGCAGGCGGGACAGATGCCACTGACCGTAATGGTGAAGCCGCTGACAGCAAAGCCTTCGTTGTTGAACGGGGGGAGATTGAGCTTGTCAAGCTCCGGATCCCGGAGGTCGACAACCTTATGGCAACGCGTACAGAGCAGGTGGTGATGGTGCCTGGTCTCGGCGTCAAAGCGAACCCGGGCCTCCTGGTGGTTGATCCGTTGTACGACCCCCAGCTCCTCAAGTGTTTCCAGAACGCGATAGACGGTCGTCCGCGAGATGCCGGGAAGCCGGTCGCGGACCGCCTCGAACAGCTGGTCTGCCGAAGGGTGGTCGGTCCGCTCCGCCAGGGCTTCGAGAACCAGCCGGCGCTGAATGGTGACGGGCAGCCCCTCTTTGCGGCAGCATTCCTCAAGATGCTTGATCTTGTTATCTTTGAAGGCAGGTTGAAACTTCATAACAGATGGTATTTTATTGCAACTGGCAACGTTGTCAAGCGGGAAACGTGCCGGTGCGCTCCTGCCGGCACGGGCGGATCTTGACGGTCTGCCAGTATTGCCACCATTTTAGCATTGACAAAACTATGCATTTCCTATAACAATTTTGCGTTTTTGCTCCAAAACAGTCATGGTAATCCAGTAAGTCGACGCCTCATAGTAAGGTAAAATTACAGGAGGTTTTTTTTCATGGAACAGTATGCAGTACTCTTTGCCCTGGTCTGCGCTGCGGCAGCCGTCGTTTTCGGCCTGCTGTCGGCCAGCTGGATTCTGAAGCTCCCCCAGGGGAATGAAAGAATGCGTCAGATCGCCGCGGCCGTTCAGGAAGGGGCTGGCGCCTACATGAAGCGCCAGTACACGATTATTGCGGTCGTCGGTGTGGTCATCTTCGTGGCGCTCTTTGCCACCCTCGGCTTCAAAACCGCCGTGGGTTTCGCCATCGGCGCCATCTTTTCCGGTCTGACCGGCTTCATCGGCATGTTCGTCTCGGTTCGGGCGAACATCCGGACCACTGAAGCGGCCAAGTCCGGCATCCACAAGGCACTGAACGTTGCTTTCAAGGGGGGCGCCATCACCGGTATGCTGGTGGTCGGCCTCGGGCTGCTCGGCGTTGCCGGCTACTACCAGGTGCTGCAGCAGCTAATGCCCGGCGCGCCGGTCAAGGATGTGGTGAGCCAGCTGGTCGGTCTCGGCTTCGGTGGTTCGCTGATTTCCATCTTCGCCCGGCTCGGCGGCGGGATTTTCACCAAAGGGGCCGATGTCGGCGCCGACCTGGTCGGCAAGGTCGAGGCGGGTATTCCCGAGGACGATCCGCGTAACCCTGCCGTTATCGCCGACAACGTCGGGGACAACGTCGGCGATTGCGCCGGGATGGCTGCCGACCTGTTCGAAACCTATGCCGTGACCCTGATCGCCGCCATGCTGCTCGGCGCCATCGCCTTCACCGGCAGCACCAGCGCCGTTAGCTATCCGCTGATCCTGGGCGGCATCTCGATCATCGCGTCGATCATCGGCACCTTTTTCGTCAAGCTGGGCGCCAGCCAGAAAATCATGCCGGCCCTCTACAAAGGGCTGATCGCCTCCGGCGTCATCGCCTGCATTGCCTTTTATTTCGTGACCATGCAGATGTTCCCCGAGGGGCTGACCAACGGTGCCGGCCAGACCTTTGGTGCCACCAGCCTCTTCATCTCGGCCATCGTCGGACTCGTAGTGACCGGGGCGATCTTCTGGATCACCGAATACTACACCGCCACCGAATATGCGCCGGTCCGGCACATCGCCCAGGCTTCCACCACCGGCCATGCCACCAACATCATCGCCGGCCTCGGTATTTCGATGAAAGCCACCGCCCTGCCGATCATCGTGATCGCTGCCGGGATCATTGTCGCTTTCAAGTGCGCCGGCGTGTACGGCATTGCTATTGCCGCCGTCTCCATGCTGTCGCTGACCGGTATCGTTGTGGCGATGGATGCTTACGGACCGATTACCGATAATGCCGGCGGTATTGCCGAGATGGCCGAACTGGACGACTCGGTCCGTGCCGTCACCGACCCGCTGGACGCGGTGGGTAACACCACCAAGGCCGTAACCAAGGGGTATGCCATCGGTTCTGCCGGTCTCGCCGCTGTCATCCTCTTCACCTCGTATGTTGACGAACTGAGACTGGCCGGACAGTCGATCGAATTCTCCCTGTCCGATCCGTACATCATCGTCGGCCTGTTCCTCGGCGGGATGCTCCCGTACTATTTTGCGGCTCTCTGCATGGAGGCGGTCGGCAAGGCCGGTGGTTCGGTCGTTGAAGAGGTCCGGCGCCAGTTCCGCGAGATCAAGGGGATCATGGAAGGGACTGGCAAGCCCGACTACGCTTCCTGCGTCGATATCGTAACCAAGACGGCGCTGAAAGAGATGATCATCCCGGGCATCATCCCGATTGCCGCGCCGATCATTATCGGCTTCACCCTCGGTCCGAAGGCTCTCGGCGGGGTCATCGTCGGCACCATCGTCACCGGGATCTTCGTCGCTATTTCGATGACCACCGGCGGCGGTGCCTGGGATAACGCCAAGAAGTACATCGAGGACGGCTACCACGGCGGCAAGGGTGGCGACGCCCACAAGGCCGCGGTTACCGGCGATACCGTCGGTGACCCTTACAAGGACACTGCCGGCCCGGCCGTCAATCCGATGATCAAGATCATCAATATCGTCTCGCTGCTGATCGTTCCCCTGCTCAGCAAGCTGGGCTAGGCACCGATCACCATCCAGCCAGCCGTACGGAGCGGCCCGGAGAACCCGGGCCGCTTTTTTTATTGCCGGGGATTCCGGGCGGTAAGGTGTCCCGCTAAACGCAACTCATCTCGTTGCCACAATTTGCTGGACAATGAATATGGCATACTATATATATAGTATTAACTATGTATTAGAGGGGTCATCGATGCCGATTTATGAATACCGGTGCGAAGCCTGTGGCGAGGCGTTTTCGCTGTTGCAGAAGATGGGAGCCGGCGCCAAGGATACGGTCTGTCCCCACTGCGGTTCGGCCAACGTGCAAAAGCAGTTTTCCACCTGCGCCGTCGGCGGCGGGTCGACGGGAGGCGCCCCTGCCTGTTCCAGCGGTGGTGGCTGAGGCCCTCGCTTCTGAGCCGTGCGCTCAGCTCCGGCACGAAAAAGAAGAGCGACTGAAAGCAAATCAGTCGCTCTTTGTTATTGTGCCGATGCGTCAACCGGTTATTTGAGCGGTACGTCGGGAGGCGATGCCGGCAAGGGGGTTCCTCCCTGCTTCTGGAACGGCGACTGGTTCCAGAAATGGCCGATCACCATCCGGTCGCGCTCGGTGAGCCGCACTCCCTTTTGCTCCATCCGGCGCATGATCTTTGCCATCTCCTGCCGCTTTTGTACGGCTTCGTCGATCCGTTTCCGGTTGTGGCAGACAAGGCACTTTTCCTCAACGACCTTCAGTCCCTGCTGGGGCAGCGTAATTCCCCGCACATCCTCAGCCGCCGAGGCGCACACCGCCAGAGCCATTCCCCAGAGGGCGATTGCCGGTATCGTCGCAAAAATCCGCTTCATTTATTCCCTCACGTAAATATCCTGGTCAGATTCGTGGACCATGGTCATCACATGGCGGTATTCTTCCTCAATAAGAGCTTGATGTTTCTCGGTTTCCTTGATTACCTGAAGGAAAATTCCCTTTACCAGCGGATCGATGATGTCCTGCGCCATCACGGTATACTGGTCGATACAGGCTTTTTCCTCTTTGAGGGCGATCTCCAGGGCGGTCTGTTCGTGCGTCTCTTCGTCGATCGCTTTCATCAATGCCATATAGGTCGGATTCTTGGTATCTGGCGGTTGGGCCATGTATGAAGTGATATCGCCGAATTCGCCCCCTTTGTAATGATCGAAAAAGGCTTTCAGATGACCAACCTCCTCGTTCGCCAGCAGGTCGAAGACTTTTTTGGCCCGCTCATTTTTCGTGACGGCTGCCGCCTTCCGGTAAAAGTCCATGCTGTCTTTTTCGCCCTTGATGGCCAGTTTCAGCGCCTCTTGAATCGAATATTCCTTGCCCATGGTGTTTACCTCCTCTGATCTGCATTAAATGGATTTGTAAACAGTATATCGGCAAATAAATCCGCTTCAACTGGCGAACAATTATTTGTCCTGGCCCGAAAGCTCCGTCTGGTGCCGCTTCAGCCCCTCTCCAGCAGTTTGTTGACCACTACTCCCGCCATCGTCAGGCCGAAGATGCTCGGGATAAACGAAATGCTGCCGAGGATGGTCCGGCGATGTTCGCAGCTGAAGAGCTGTTCGTCTTTGTTGGGGCAGATGCAGTTGCTCCGGCAGCCGGCGTCAACGATGGCCTGTGGCTGGTACTCCTCGACCGAATAGACAACGGTTACCCCCTGCTGGATTCCTTCCTTGCGGAGCAGCTTGCGCATGATGCGCGCCAGGCGGCAGGTGGTGGTGGCTGAAATGTCGGCGACCCTGATCTTGGTTGGGTCGAGCTTTGCCGCTGCTCCCATGCTGGAGATGATCGGCAGACCCCGCTCCCGGCATGTTTTGATCAGGTGCAGCTTGCTCGTGATGTGATCGATGGCGTCGATCACGTAGTCGCACCGCTCACCGAGGAGAAAGTCACTCGTTTCGGCGCTGTAAAAATCCTTGCAGGGGACGATATCGGCTTCCGGGTTGATCTGCCGGAATCGTGCCGCCATCGCCTGGACCTTGGCCATGCCGACGGTGCTATCGAGCGCGTGCAGTTGTCGGTTGATATTGGTGAGACAGATGTCGTCGAAGTCGACCAGGATCAACCGGCCGACGCCGGCGCGGCAAAGCGCCTCGGCGGCGTAACTGCCGACGCCGCCAAGCCCGAAAACGGCCACCGTCGCGCCGCGAAGTTTGTCGAGACTGGCGGAGCCGATGAGAATTTCCGTACGGGAAAATCGATGCAGGGTAGACATGGATACCTCGTGTGTCAGCGGGGGAGGAAACCGAACAGGGTGCCGGCGTTGGCGGTGGTGACCCGGGTAACTTCTTCGACGGGGACGTTCTTTATTTCTGCGACCCGGCGGGCAATCTCCCCCAGGTAGGCCGGCTCGTTGAGCCGGCCGCGATACGGTTCGGGCGTCAGGTCGGGAGCGTCGGTCTCCAGCAGCAGCCTGGTCAGCGGTGTTTGCCTGACAACCTCGACGGGGCGGACGGCATTCCGGTAGGTAACTGTCCCGGAAACGGCAATGAAGAGGCCGGCCGCGATGCAGTCCCGGGCGATTTCCGGGCTTCCCGAGAAGCTGTGCATCACGCCGCTGCAGCGGATTCCGTCTTCTTCTGCCAGGATGGCCAGCAGATCCCGGAACGCCTTACGGCAATGGATGAGGACAGGCCGGGCAGAGCTCCCGGCGATACGCAGCTGGGCGCGGAAAATATCCTGCTGTACCTGGCGCGATTGGTCCGGCAGCAGATAATCGAGGCCGATTTCGCCAATCGCTACGGCACTCGGTGCCAGGTCGGCCAGCCGGTCGAGTTCCCGCCTGCCGGCCTGCGCAGCGTGTTGGGGGTGAATGCCGAAGGCGGGGAGGACAAAAGGCCGCTCGCGGGCGAGTTGTCGGATACCGTCCCAACCCCCCGGAGCCACCCCCGGGATGACGAACCGTTCGACTCCTGCTCGCCGGGCGGCAGCGATCACCTCGTCAAGTCGCTGGTGGAATTCCGGAGCATCAAGATGGCAATGGGTATCGATCATCATGAGGCGTTCCAGCCGCGTCCGGGTATCGGGAGGATGGCACCGGCCGGGCGGAGAAATGAGCTGCTCGGTTTAATCGTGTGCGGCGAAGGCGCTGACGATCTCGTCAGTCAAGGCGTCCAGCGTGTATTCCCGGGGTTCCACATGGACCGCCAGTCCCAGGTCACGGCAGCTCCGCGAAGTTATCGGGCCGATCGAGGCGACCAGTACCCCCTCGAGCAGCCTGAGCAGCCGGTTCTCGCCCAGCAGGGCGGCAAGGTTCTGCACGGTTGAGGACGAGGTGAAGGTGATGCAGTGGATGCGCCGCTCTTCCAGCGCCTGGACCACTTCGGCGGAAAGGCTGGCGGGAGTGATGTTGCGATAGGCGACCGGTGCGATCACCTCGGCCCCCAGCGCTTTCAGCCCCTTTTCGATGACTTCCCGAGCCCGGTCGCCTTTGGGAAAGAGGACCCTGGTCCCCCTTATCTCCTGCGAACGCAAGGTGGTAACCACCCCTTCGCCCTTGTAATCGGTGGGAATCAGGTCGGCTTTGACCCCCTGGGTCCGGAGAAGGGCGGCGGTTTTCGGTCCGACCGCGCAGACCCGGCAGGCGCCGAGAGCCCGGCTATCCTTGCCCAGTGCCTGAAGTCTGGCGAAGAAGTACTGAACTGCGTTGGCCGATGTCAAGACCAGCCAGTCGAAATCGGACAAGCCGGCGATCGCTTCATCTAGCTGGGACCATTGTTCGGGGGGGACGATTTCGATGGTCGGGCACTCCAGCACCTGCGCGCCGAGATCGGCCAGTTTACGGCTGAATGCGCCAGCCTGATCGGCGGCCCGGGTGACGACAACCCGTTTGCCGAACAACGGCCGGTTGTCGAACCAGCGGAGTTTGTCGCGTAGGCTGACCACGTCGCCGACGATGGTGATGGCTGGGGCCTTGAACCCGCGCAGACGGACTGCCTCGGCGATCGTGGCGAGGGTGCCGGTGATTACTTCCTGCTCCGGCCTCGTCCCCCAGCGGACCAGGGCTACCGGCGTGTCTGCCGACCGACCGTGCGCGATGAGGTTGGCGGCAATCAGCGGCAGGTTCTTCACCCCCATGTAAAAGACGATCGTCCCGCTGCCGAGTGAAAGCCCTTGCCAGTCAATTTCCGAAACGTCCTTGCCCGGACTTTCATGGCCGGTAACGAAGGCCACGGAGGTGGTGAATTCCCGGTGAGTCAGCGGGATACCGGCGTAGGCGGCGGCACCGATCCCGGCGGTGACGCCGGGGACGATCTCGAAAGGAATACCGGCGGCAAGCAGCGCCTCGCACTCTTCGCCCCCCCGGCCGAAGACAAAGGGGTCCCCACCTTTGAGCCGGGCCACCACGTTGCCGGCCAGGGCCTTTTCAACGAGCAGCTCGTTGATCTGCCACTGTTCGCGATTGTGTTGCCCACCGACCTTGCCGGCGTAGATTAGCTGTGTGCCCGGACGGGCGTGGGTCAGCAGGGCATCGTTGGCCAGATAATCGTAGATGACGATATCTGCCCGGGCGATGCAATCCCGCCCCTTGACCGTAATCAGGTCGGGATCGCCCGGGCCGGCGCCAATGAGGTATACAAGACCTTGTTGTGTGGATTTCTCTGCCATGGGGTAACTAAAAGAGAGCGTGCCCCTTGGCGGGGCACGGAGGAATGCGCACCTGTCGGAATTAGACCGGAATTTCCTTCTCCCGGGATACTTCCCGCTGGTAGACTTCGCTGAGAATCTCGTGCCCGCCGTTCCGGAGCAATTTTTCGGCCAGCGCGATGCCCAGCTTCTCGCAGTCGGCTACCGGGCCGCTCATCATATCCTTGACGGTCTGGCTGCCGTCCACCGAGGCGATAAAGCCGGTCAGGGTCAGCGTCTCGCCGTTCACCAGCCCGTGAGCGGCAATCGGTACCTGGCAGCCTCCCTCACAGCGCCACAGCAGGGCTCGCTCCGCCCGGACCGCGTGGGCGGTGTCGGGGTGATTGAAAAAGGCGATGGTTTCCCGGACTTTTTCATCGTCCAACCGGCATTCGATGCCGAGTGCCCCTTGGCCGATAGCCGGGAGCGACAGCTCGACCGGCAGGTACTCGGTTACCTGGGCGGTAAAACCGAGCCGCTTGAGCCCGGCGGCGGCGAGGATGACAGCGTCGAGGTTCTCGGTTTCCAGCTTTCTGATCCGGGTCTCCACGTTACCGCGAACGATGATCATCTCCAGATCGGGCCTGACCTTGAGCAGCTGCGCCTGGCGCCGCAGCGCCGAAGTGCCGATCCGTGCTCCCTGCGGCAGGTCGGCAAACTTAACTCCCCGGGAGATAACGGCGTCGCGTGGGTCTTCGCGTTCGGTAATGCAGACGAGGCCGAGTCCCTCGGGAAATTCGGTCGGGACGTCCTTCATGCTGTGCACGGCGATGTCGATCTCACCACGGAGCATCGCTTCTTCGATCTCCTTGACGAACAGCCCTTTTCCCCCTACCTGGGCCAGTGGCACGTCGAGAATCTTGTCGCCGATCGTCTTGATCTTGACCAGTTCCACTGCCATCCCCGGATAGCGTTCCTCAAGCATCGACTTGACCCAGTTCGCCTGCCAGAGCGCCAGTTGGCTGGCGCGGGTTCCGATCCGTAGCTGCTTCAATATCATTGCATATGCTCCTTTGCATCGCCGCCGAATCCTGCCTGCAAACGATAGATTTCCCGTTTCTCAGGCTCAGCGGCCGGTGGTGATTGTCTATTCTTCCAGTTCGCCGAGACTCTTCTCTTCCGGTACGTCGGTCTGCAGGTCGAACAGGGCGCGCAGCGCATCCACGTACAAGTCGGTCCGTCCCCCCTGGCCCGTCGATTTCAGGGCGCTGGTCGGCGGGTGGAGAAGCTTGTTGATGATGGCCGAAGTGAGTGCATCGAGCCGTCGTTCGGCATCCGGCGGGAGATCTTTCCAGTTGGCGAGGGTCTTGGTCAGCTCGTTTTTTCGCACCTCGTCGAACTTGGTCCGGAGGGCAACGATGGTGGGTGTCACTTCGAGGTTGGAAATCCAGCGGTAAAACTGGCCGATCTCTTCGTCGATGATCGCCTCGGCTTTTTTCGCCTCCTCGGCCCGCTGCTGAAGATTTGAGGCGACGACGTTCTGCAGGTCGTCCATATCATAGAGATAGACGTTTTCGACATCGTTGACCTTGGGCTCGATGTCGCGCGGCACGGCGATGTCGATGAAAAACATCGGCTTGAGCTTGCGCCGCCGGATTACGTCCTCAACGTCTTTCTGCTTGATAATGTAGTGGGGGGCGCCGGTGGAGGTGAGGACGATATCGACCTTGTGGAGGTGGTCGAACAGATCTTCGAAGGCGATCGCCTTGCCGTCGAATTCTTCGGCCAGCCGCACCGCCCGCTCGTAGGTCCGGTTCGTTACCATAACCCCCCGCACTCCGTTGTTGAGAAAATGTTTGGCGGCCAGCTCGCACATTTCCCCGGCACCGATCAGCATGACGGTCTTGTCGGTCAGTTCGCCGAAAATCTTCTTTGCCAGTTCGACGGCGGCAAACGATACGGAGACTGCCGACGAGGCGATTTTCGTCTCGGTGCGAACCCGTTTGGCGACGGAAAATGCCTTGTGCAGAAAGCGGTTGAGGATGATGCCGGAGCTTTTGTACTCGGCGGCGTAGCCGTAGGCGGTCTTGATCTGGCCGAGGATCTGGGGTTCGCCGACGACCATGGAGTCGAGACTCGATGCAACGCGAAAGACGTGGCGGATGGCCGCTTCGCTGTGGTGAATGTAGAGGTGCGGCTCCAGGGAATCCAGGGAAAGGCCGTGATAGTCGGCGAGGAAGCGCTTGAGCCGGGCCATGCCCCCCGCAATGTCGCGGGTAGTGGCGTAAATCTCGACCCGGTTGCAGGTGGAGACGATGACCGCTTCACCGATGTCATCCAACGCCGTGAGGGCGCGCAATGGCTTTTCCATCTGTGTCGGAGCAAAGGCGACTTTTTCCCGAATCTCAACGGAGGCAGTTTTGTGTGAAAGCCCCACAACAATAATATTCATTCGTCATACGCCTCTGACATTATTTGTAGCTGTGCAATCCCGGCATGAAGAGATTGACGCCGAGGAAGGTGAAGAGCAGCACGAAAAAACCGATGATGGCGAGAATAGCCGCCTTTTTCCCCCGCCAGCCGGTGGTGAGGCGGCCATGAAGCAGCGCCGCATAGACGAACCAGGTGATGAGGGACCAGGTTTCCTTGGGATCCCAGCTCCAGTAGGTTCCCCAGGCCGTTTCCGCCCAAATGGCCCCGGCAATGATGGCAAAAGTGAGCAACGGAAAACCGAAAGCCAGACAGCGGTAATTGATTTCGTCGAGAATGTCGAGCGGCGGCAGCTTCTGGTACATCGGGCCGAGCTTTTTGCTCTTGAGGAAGTGTTCCTGAATCAGATACATGATGGCGGCGCCAAACGCCACGGCAAATGCGGCGTAGCTGAGAAATGCCATCGTGGTGTGAACGACCAGCCAGCGGCTCTGCAGGGCTGGATTGAGCGGGGAGATCGCTGACGGGAAGCCGGTTGATGCCACCATGATCAAAAGGGCCAGGGGGGTCACGAAAGAGCCGAGGATGTAAATTTTGTAACGGCGCTCGAAGGTGATGTAAACGGCCACCACTGCCAGACTGAAAAACGAGAGCGACTCGTGGAGGTTGGTGATGGGGGTGTGTCCCGCCTCGTAGAACCGGTCGACAGTAAAGACACAGTGAGCGGCAAGTCCGATGGAGAGTAGCCAGCGGCCGATGCGGCCGATATTCTGGCGGGGCTTTACCAGGTAGGCCATGTAAGCAACAGTCGCGGCGAGATAGATTGCCAGGGTTATCTTGAAGAGCAGGGCATTCATGGGCGGTCCTTTGACTGTACTCCCAATTCGGTCGTCGTGTACCCGGGGCCGAGCAGGTTGGTGAGCAGGCGATCGACCTCCTGATATCGCCGCCTTTTGAGCAGCTTGGCGAGCTCGGAAGCCGCGAGGTCGTTTAAAATTTTCTTATTGTAAGCGGTGTTATCAGAGGCCGTCAACAGCTTTTCGCGCACGGCGCCCAGGATCGTCAGCGCTTCATCATACTCGCTGCCATAGCGCTTCGCCAACTGATCGCGGATATTACGGGCGAGAGCCGGGCTTTTCCCGCCGGTCGAAACGGCGATGGTCAGCTCGCCGCGCCGTAGGATTGCCGGCGTCGTAAAGTTCCCCCGTTCCTGGTGGTCGACGGCGGCAACCAGGATCTGCCGCGCTACCGCCGCGGCGGCAACGGCGCTGTTGACTGCCGGATCGTCGGTAGCGGCAAAGATCATGAACACGCCATCCAGGTCTTCCGGCGCGAAGGCGCGTTGGCGGTGGTCGATTTTTCCCTCATCGCGCAAGGTGCAAAGCGGGGCGGTGAGCTCGGGGGCAATAACCGTGATTGCGGCACCGGCCGGGAGCAGGGAGAGGCATTTTTGCAGGGCGACCCGCCCTCCGCCGACAATGACGACGTTTCGGCCCTGCAGACGCAGGTTGATGGGAAATAGTTCCATCGGGAGCAGCCTTGTCCGGGAAAAGAGGTAATACCAATAGGGTAACGGTGTAGCAGATTTTAGCCGCTTTGCCAAGGGGATAGAGTGGAATGAGCTGTGCCGGCAACCGGCAATCGCTCTCACCGGGTCGGGGATTTCCTCCTTGATGTTTTCAGGAAGCTCGGCTATATTCTGAAAGTGCAATTTATGTCCACCGCTAAAGGAGGCTTTAATGGCTAGCGACAAAGTACTGACATTCAGCGATGATACGTTCGACGCCGATGTTCTTAAATCCGATATCCCGGTACTGGTTGATTTCTGGGCAACCTGGTGCGCTCCCTGTAAGGCGATTGCACCGGTAATCGACGCCATTGCCGAGGAGTTTGAAGGTAAGGTGAAAGTCGGCAAGGTCAATGTTGACGATAATCCGGGCACCCCCGGCAAGTACGGTGTCCGTGGCATTCCGACGGTTATTCTCTTCAAGGAAGGGAAGGTGGTGGATCAGGTCGTCGGAGCGGTTCCCAAGGCGCAGCTCGAAGCCCTGATCAAAAAAGCCCTGTAACATACAAACAGGCTGTGGTGAGGTTCTAGACGATGCGTATCCGGTTAGTCGTGGCGATGTTCCTTCTGGTGTTGGCAGTTCCCGCGTCCTCTTTTGCCATGGCGCAAAAAGGGCAGCCTGCCCCGCCAATCAAAGTGGTGAGTACTTCCGGGCAGCAGATTTCCCTGGCGAACTATCACGGATACGTGCTGGTAATCGATTTTTTCGCCACGTGGTGCCCGCCTTGCCGGGAAGCCATCCCCCACCTGATAGCCTTGAATCGCAAATACGGCAAGCAAGGTTTGCAGGTTCTCGGCCTGTCGCTCGACGAGGGTGATGAGCAGGGCGTGAAGGACTTTGTGGCCGGGAAACGGTTCAACTATCCGGTGGCCCTTGCCAACGAAGGGATACAGACCGATTACGGGCTCCGCTCGTTACCGACGGTGTACGTCATTGACAAGAAGGGGATTGTCGCCGAGAGATTCATGGGCGGGTCCGATGCAACCCTGAAAAGCATGGAAGACCTGATCAAGAAGCTTCTGGCCGAGCCTTAGCGGACGGTCTTTCCGTAATTGTGTCAGCAGCGGCTTCCCTTTCCGGGGAGCCGCTGTTTTCGTCTGGATGCAATGCCTGCCAAATATTTTCCACGACGTTGGCCGGAAGAAAAGATGCGGCCATCAGCTCTTCACGACGTGCTTTCCTGAGCCCGGCAAGACTGCCGAATCGTTTCAACAATTCCCGCCGTCGTTTGCTGCCCACTCCCGCGATGTTGTCCAGCAGCGAGTGAAGCGTCTCCTTCTGTCGCAACTGTTTATGATAGGTAATAGCGAAGCGGTGCGCCTCATCGCGGATTTGTGCCAGCAGGAGGAGAGGGCGCGAATTCTGCCTGAGCACCACCGGATTTTTTCTCCCCGGCAGAAACACCCGTTCATTGCTCCGCTGGATCTCTTCTCCGGTCATTTCCCGCTCAACCCGACTTTTTGCCAGGGAAACCGTATCGATCCCCTTGATGCCGAGTTCGTCGAGGGCCGCGGTGACGGCGTTCAACTGGCCAATCCCGCCATCGATGAGGATCAGGTCAGGGGTGTTGTTTTCGGTCATGTCCCTGCTGAAGCGCCGCGAGAGGACTTCGCGCATCATGGCGAAATCGTCTGAACCATGGACGGTCCTGATGCGGTAGCGCCGATACCCGGATTTGTCGGCTTTCCCGTTGAAGAAAGAAACCCGACTGCCAACGGCGAACGTTCCCTGGATTGTCGAAATGTCATAGCACTCGATTCGGTGCGGGACGTTCCGCAGGTGGAGACGATCTTGCAGCTCGGCCAGTACCGTCTCGGCACTGGCGACCCGGTCGAGTTCCTTTTGCAGTGCTGATTCGGCATTCTTGATCGCCAGTTTTACCAATTCAACCTTGGTCCCCCGCCGCGGATAGACGAATTTCGTTTTCCGGCGACGCCGTTCGGTAACGAGTTCGGTCAGCGCCGAAAGGTCGTCGTTGGGCATTGGCAGCAGAACTTCGCCCGGGATGACAACGTCTCGCTGATAATAGTCGGTGAGAAACGACGAGAGGCATTCGTTGTCGTCCATTTCCCAGGCGAAGGTGAAGTTCCTGTTGCCGTTCAGCCTGCCGCCGCGAATGAACAGCAAAGCTATGGAACTGTATGCCCCGTGGCGAAAGTAGCCGACCACGTCGGTGTCCTCGTTGCTCCGGGTCACCATTTTCTGTTTTTCGACGGTAACCTCGATGGCGTGGATGAGATCGCGAAAGCGTCCCGCTTCCTCGTAACGTTCCTCTGCCGCGGCGCTGTTCATGCGTTGTCGGTAAATCTTTAAAAGGTCGTGATTTTTCCCTTCCAGGAACAGTGCCGCCCCTTCGGCGAGCGCCTGGTAATCGTCGCGGGAAATAAGCCCGTGACACGGTGCCGAGCATTGCCGTAACTGGTAGAAGAGGCAGGGACGCTTGCGTTGCCGGCATGTTGCCAAGGGATAATGACGCAGTGGGAACAATCGATAGAGTTGCTTCAATACCTCGCGCGCTGCCGATGCCGATGAATATGGCCCGAAGTAGCGCGCGCCGTCCTGAATGACTTTGCGGATGATGCTGATTTGCGGGAATGCCTCGTTCAAGTCGATTCGCAGCGAAAAGTAGGTCTTATCGTCGCGGAGGTCGAGGTTGTAGCGGGGATGGTGCTGCTTGATGAGGGTGTTTTCGAGAATCAGGGCTTCCTTCTCGGTGTCGGTGACGATGCAATCAATGCTTTTTACCTTGGTCACCAAAAACTGGATGTGGTAGCGGGATTCGCCGCCTTTGCCGAAGTAGGAGCGGACCCTTTTCCTGATATTTTTTGCTTTGCCGACATAGAGAATCTCGCCGCGCTCCCCCTTCATCAGGTAAACGCCGGGAGATACCGGCAGTGTTTCGATGTGGAAATCGTCAACCATGGAAGGAGTATAGCGTTTGTGCCGAAACTTTTAAAGGGGAGAGAGCCATTCGTTGTGGCGGGACAATGGCCCGCGACCCAGCCGGGTCACGTTGGCAGATTTCCGCGTAGTTACAAGGACTCGCGCGGCATTCTTCGTTGACAAGCTGGTGTTATGATGCTATTTAACTGAAACTGATTAATTTTATGCCTTTATCTGCAATTGGAAAGGTTAAGTCCGTGAATTTTATGAAATTCTTCCGCACTGCCGTTTTCAGGTGCCTAACCGGATGTCTCATAATCGCGTCTCTCCTTTCCACTCCCGCCTTTGCCGTTAATTCAGAAGATTCCCAGATTTTTATCGCTGGCTTCAATGCCTACCAGAAAAAGGACTTTCCTACTGCCATTGAGAAGATGAAAACGGTGCTCGATAAATATCCCGATACGCCGCTCCGGGATATGGCCATCTTCTGGCTGGCGCGGGCAAATTTCAAAGCGGGCTACGAACGAGATGCTGCAAAGTATATGTCGCAGTTTTTCAAAGAGTATCCCGATAGCCCGCTCAAGGGGACCGTTGAAGACGATTTGCTGAACCTTGTGGCTCGATACGATAAGGGCGAACAGCTGCCGGTGATGGCGAAGCGGACTGGGGTTGAGGCGGTAGCGGCTGAACAGGCTGCCGCCAAAAAAGCGTTGGCGGAAAAAACTGCTTTGGCGCGACAAGCTGCTGAAGCGGCCGCCAGGGAAAAGGTTGCCGCAGAACAAGCGGCGGTCCAGAAGGCTGCAGCGGAGAAAGCTGCCACCGAGAAAGCTGCGCAAGAGAAGCTGGCGGCAGAGAAAGCTGCTGCCGACAAGGCAGCGCAGGAGAAGCTGGCAGCAGAGAAAGCCGTCGCCGAGCAGGCCGCCCAAGAGAAGTTGGCGGCAGAGAAAGCTGCTGCCGACAAGGCCGCCCAAGAGAAGCTGGCGGCAGAGAAAGCTGCTGCCGACAAGGCCGCCCAAGAGAAGCTGGCGGCAGAGAAAGCTGCTGCCGACAAGGCAGCGCAGGAGAAGCTGGCGGCAGAGAAAGCTTCTGCCGACAAGGCAGCGCAGGAGAAGCTGGCAGCAGAGAAAGCTGCCGCCGAGCAGGCTGCGCAAGAGAAGCTGGCGGCGGAGAAAGCTGCCGCCGAGCAGGCCGCCCAAGAGAAGCTGGCAGCGGAGAAAGCTTCTGCCGACAAGGCAGCGCAGGAGAAGCTGGCAGCGGAGAAAGCCGTCGCCGAGAAAGCTGCGCAAGAGAAGCTGGCAGCAGAGAAAGCTGCCGCCGAGCAGGCAGCGCAAGAGAAGCTGGCAGCGGAGAAAGCTGTTGCCGACAAGGCCGCACAAGAGAAGCTGACAGCAGAGAAAGCCGCGCAGGAGAAGGCTGCGGCTGAGCAACTGGCGGCACAGAAAGCGGCGACTGAGAAGGCTGCCGCCGAAAAGCTGGCAACCGAGCTTCGTACCTCAGAGGCTGCGGCTTCAGCAAAAGCCTCAGCCGAGATGGCCGCACGTGAGCAGGCTGCGCGGGGAAAGGCCGCTCGCAGCTCTTCCAATGAGGATGTGGTCCGCCGGAATGCCCTCCGGGAAAAGGCCATTGCGGAGTACAAGTCGCTGATCGACCGGTTCCCCGGAACACGTGCTGCAGCGGCAGCAGTGGCCAAGCTGCAAGAGCTCGGTATCGCCTATCCCGAGGCAGTGAAGGGGGAAGCGGCGGCAAAAGTGGTTCCTTTGGAGAAAAACGCCCGCATTTTGTCCCTCGAAGTCGGTCAGTATGCCGATGTGGACCTCTCGCTTCTGCCGACCGGCGAAGCTATGGAAGTAGGTAAACGTCATGAGCTGTCCTTCGAGGTTGTTAATCGGGGGAACGGGCCGGACAGCTTTTTCCTCGAGTCCGGGTTCCCGCCGGAGTTCAATGCCCAGTTTGCCGATGCGGCAAAGAAGGAAGTCCCGATCAACCTGACCCCTGTTCTGGCGCCGGGTGAACGGTTTCGGGGCGTCCTCTCCTTTACGGTGCCTCGCGAATACATCGACGGACAGAAAATCATTTATCCGATCAAGGTGGCTTCCCGGGTTGATCGCGATGCCTCGCAGGCGCGGGATATATTCCTGACGGCTTCAGCACCCCTGCTGCGAGCCGTCGTCAAGACTGACAAGACCGAAATACTTCCCGGGCAAAAGGTCGTTTACCGGATTGCGCTCCTGAACATCGGTACGGCAGCGGCCCAAGGGGTGACACTACGACTGAACTACCCGCCGCAATACGAACCGGTCGGCTATCTGGACGGCGGCTTCAAGCAAGAGATGAAGGCGGCCCTGGTCATTGACGGCATGCGGCTGGCCTCTGGCGAGAGCCGGGAGTTCGAGGTGGCCTTCCAGTTGAAAGAAGAGGCCCTTGCACAACAGGAACTGTACTTGCGGGCCGATGTGGTGAACAATGAACTGCAAACCCGGGATTCATTCCTGTCGGTTGCCTCGCTCGTCCAGGCTGTCAGCGGGGTTGCGGTCAGGACGAATAGCGACAAGCTGGTCGTTATTCCCGGTCAGCCGGTTTCGGTCCCCTTGATTGTTACCAATACCGGTAATGTGCGGGAAGACTTCCTCATTAAAACAACGCTGCCGCCCAACATCAGCTACACCTTGTACCAGGACCTGAATCGTGACGGGATCCGCCAGAGCAACGAGCCGATCATCAACCATGTCGGCCCACTGGCCCCCAAAGAAGAATCCTATGTGATTCTCGACCTCTCGACCCCAAACACCGAGTCGGACGGCACGAATGTCAATGTATCGCTCTCCTTTGAGCCGGAGAGCGACAGGGCCCATGGCAGCGCGACGATGATAGCCCTGCGTTTCTCGCGGCCGGTGATCGATCTGGTGATGAACGGTAAAGGGGGGAGGTTGAAGCCGGGTGAGGTCTCCTCGTTCGAGCTGAACTTTGCCAACCGCGGTTCGAGCATGGCCAAGATGGTTGAGCTGCAGAGCTTCCTGCCAACGGACCTCGAACTGGTCGCTTCGGACCCGCCGTTCATTCGCGGGACCAGTGGCGATTACCGCTGGAAGTTTGACGAACTGGGGGCTGGCGAGAAGCGGGCAATCAAGGTGACATTCCGGGTTCGGACCGGAACGGCGGTCGGGACGAATATTCAGGTGAAAAATATTCTGAAGTATCAGGATCAGCTCGGGAACAGGTACTGATATGAGCGGAAAACTCAGGTATTACATGTCGTCACTGATACTCACCCTTGCGCTCGGCGGTCAGGCCTACGGCGGCGACTATCTGCTCTATGCCCCGGAACCTTCTCAGGGCAAAAAGCCGGCCAGCCCTGAAGAAGGGGTGCTTGTGCAAAGCATTACCATCGAGAAAGGCGACACCCTTTATTCGTTGTCGCGCAAGTATAACGGTCGGGGCGGCTACTATCCACAGATTCTGTTGTTCAACGAGATCAAGAATCCCAATCTGATCTATGCCGGGAACAGCCTGCTGGTGCCGGTAGCGCCGGCAGAGGGTAGGCAGACGGTGCAACCGCGGAAAGCCGCCAGTGCTGCCGAAGCGGCGAAACGGCCTCGGTCGCATGCCGGGAGGAAATTGGGACGGAAAGACGCCGGAACAGCCAAGGCCCCGAAGACGGTGACAACGGTTGCTCCGCCGGCAAGCCGTGCCGGAGTGTCGCCGTCGCCAGTGCGGCAGTCTGTGCCGGCCCGCCCCGCTGAACCACCGAAGAAAGCGGCGCAGCGGGAACAGACTCTCTACGAACAGGGGATCGAAGCATACAAAACGGGGAACTACCGGCAGTCGCTCGAAGCTTTCGACCTCTTTCTGCAGCGCTATCCCGATTCGCCGCTTGTCCCGGACGTCTCGCTCTATCGAGCCGACACCATGCTGAAACTGTCGAATCAGCAATAACAAAGGGGGCGATGATCATCGCCCCCTTTGTTATTGCTGCCTGATTGCGTCGCCCTCCTCGGGCCTTGTCTGTCCCATTCCCGCTTGGTCGAAAATCTATCCAACTCTTGCAGATGCTAACTGCGGCAGTCTTCACATGTCATGATCTGCGACTGCTGTCTCTCCTGTATCGCTGGCACAAGTGATGGTGAAAAGTCAGTTACGGTTTGTCGGGGCTCCATTTGAGCAATTCGGCAAATAACGGCTCGGCTGGCTGGGAGGTGATCAGCAGCCTACCGGGCGAGGGCACCTTGCGGGTTACCTTGAATCCGGTAAGAGTAATCGAATATCGGCCGTAGGGGAACTGCAGCGTCCCTTGGGTATGCGGGTAGTCGAGAGCGGTCAGGACGGTATCAATTGTGGTCCCGTACGTACTGTTGGCGGCAAAGTGGATGATGGTGTAGCCATCGAGCTGCAGGAGCCGTAACAACGTGTAGTTGTACGAATCGCTATCGTCGCAGCTAAGGATGAATCGTTTTCCCCCATTCTCAAAGAATCCTTCGACCCGGATGCTGAAACGACTGTCGGACAACGATCCGGAGACGATGCGGTTTTTCTCCAGGCGAATCGACAAGGCGTCGAGGAGCGCCGCTGTCGTTTCACACGGTGCGCCTTGGGGAATGGTCTGTAAGTCGTAGCCTGGGTCGGTGGCTGCTTTTGCCGCTCCGGCGTCAAACTCGACGACCCGGTAACCGTTGCTCGCCAGATAATCTTGTAGCGGTTGCGGCATTGCCGGCACATTTTCGTCGATGCAGAGGTACACCGCTTCCGGGCCGCGGGTCGCTGCCGGCAGGGTCGTAACCCGGAAATCGAAGTACACCGTCAGCCGGGGATCGGAACCGAAATCAACTGTGACGTTGTTGTCGACCCGGGCAAATTCTGCGGTATGGAGAAGAGTGGCGAAAAAGTCCTTGACGCTTTCCTTGCCGCGGACGACCACCCGGGTATCCGGATAATTCACTGCCAGCAGGGCTTTCTCCTGTGCCGACAGCGCCCCGCTCAGATCGACAAGAATCCTGCCGCCGTCTGCTGCCAAGAGGAGCGGGAAACGGTCGGCGGGAAGTGTTTTACCGTTCAGGCTGATCGGCCGGATCTCACCCTGCCCGGGGACCAGCTCAGTCCAGGCGGTGATCAGACGGGACGCAAAGGACGGAAGTTGAACCGAGGTGGAAGGTTGCTCCTCCTTGGCTTGCGATGGCGGGGCCGGGGCCGCTGGCGGTGCGGTTGAAGGGCCCGGGGGGAGAGTCAGCACCTGTTTGGGAGGGGGGGGCGGCTCGGCCGGGGCTTGGACGTGTCGCGGTGGTTCCGGCTGTAATGCCGCCGCTGCCGATTTGTTCGACGCGGGAGGGCTCGGCTCGCTCGCATTAAGCTGGGAAACGGGTGTCTTTACCTTTGGTTGTCGTCGCGGGATCAGAATCGTTTGCCCGACTTCGAGGCGCTTGATATCGGCGAGATGATTGATTCTTTGAATTTCCGGCAGGAGTGCTTCGGCGGCGTTGTTCGACAGGCCGAAATCACGGATCAGGACCTTGAACAGAAAATCTCCCGGCTTGATCGTGTAGCGGGAATATCCCTCCTCGTCAGCGGGGGGAAGCTCTTTCTTTACGTGGCTGGCCGGTCGGGTCGCCGACCGCTTCTGGTGCCGGGCCGTTGGTGGGGCATTCTGCAGCTCCTGAAGGTCAAGCTCGAACTGAGAAGAGGCGCAAAAACTATTGGTACCGGCGGAAACGGCAATGATTCCCGTCAAGAGCAGGGTGCTGGCGAACGTGGTTGGGCGTTTGATCATGATACCGTCCCGGAAGAAAATTGCTGCTACTGGAAATAAACGACAAAGGCCCGAACGGCCCGCTGGGGACCATTACGGTAGACGACAACGCGTGCTCCCGACGTGACGGTCCCCTTTTCGATCAAAAATCCGCTGGATTGCTGCCGGTCAGTAACCGAGATACGATCATCTCCCGTCATCTGCCGCAGCGAACCGCGCATGAACGATTCCGGAATGCCAAGGCCACTCCGGTCGATTGCCTGGATCGCCTTGATCGTCCCGTTGGTGCGATAAACCCGGAATTCGGTTCTGGTTCCATGGTACCGCTCCCAGCCCGGGTGTTTTGCGGCATAGGTTTTGTCGACCCGCTGCCGGGGGATGAACGCAGGTAACGTGGTCAGCCCGCCAGTTGCCGGCTGGGTCGTTGGCGCCGGCGCTTTTGGTGTGGGGGGCGAGGGCAGTGTTGCGGCAGAACCTGGCGCCGGAGTGGCTTTGGCGGTTGGGCCGCCATTTGCCGGTACGGGGGGGGGCGGCGGTTTGACCGTTGCCTGTTTGGGAAGCGTTGCCAGCGGTGCAGTCGAGGGCTTGTTCGGCGAACCGACGAAAAAGAAACCGATACCGATGATGGCCACTGCTGCGATACCGACTAGGGCTGCCCGATACCGCAGGATGCTGGCCTGACGTTTTGGTTGCCGGGAGGCAGGGGAAGCCATGTGGCGTGCCGTGGCTGAGTGCCCGGCGCTTTCTTCGGCAAGGTGCTCTTCGATTTCAGTGAGCGGCACCGGTTGGGGCGCCTGCTCAAGAGCCGACTGGAGCTGCTGGTCGAACGGCGTGGCGGCCGGTGGCGATGGCGACGTGTCATTGGCCGTCGCCACAGAATCGCTGATGAATGACGGGCCGGATAGCTCAACCAGGTTGCTCTCAGGTTCCGGCTCTTTGCTTGGCAGCGGTGCAGATGGTGTGTCGACCGGCATTTCAGCTGACGGCGCCAGGGGGGCCTCGATGGCGCCGTCAGCAGCTTCACTCCCGGCGATGATCCCGATGATTGCCGATGTCAGCTCTTCATCGCTCAAAGAAACATCCAAAGCTGTGGCAAGGGAATTGTCAACGGACGAATCGCCGGCTTCGCAGAACAGCGTAACGCGCGGCCGACCCGCTGCCGTTTCGGCCAAGAGGTGGCGGACGATAATTTCGCCGGACAGCCCTGACAGATGGTTCTGGATGAAGAGCAGGGCGGGGGGGCGTTCGCTGATGTCTTGGATTCCCTGGCGGAGAGAACGGGAAATGCGCAGGTCAATCTGCGGGTAATCCTTCGTGAAATCGAAGAGCCGTTCGAGCCGGTTTTGATCGGCTATGAGGAGAATAGTGACCACAAATGCCCCATTATCCGGTAAATAGCAGTGTGGCGTATTCTATGTGACGGAACGCCGATAATCAATAACAAAGAAGAGCCGGAAAAAGAGGGGGCGGGGCGTATTTGCCGGGTAACTGCCCATCGCACCAGAGATTGCGAGAGTTGATCCCTGGTAAGCAGCGGAACTGTCGGCTACGAGGCCGTCAGGCGGGAGCCGGTTCGCCGACGGCTGCCGATGGGCTGGCCGGCGGCCCGAGCAATTCTTCCCGTACCTGCTCAAGTCCGCGCTGTTCGATGAGCCGGCCGAGCCGCTGTTCGCTACCCGACTGCTTATACCAGTCGATGATCCGGGCGATGATTGCCAGGACTTCGTCGTCGCTGCCGACATTGTCCACCAGCATGTCGGCGAGTCGGGGCCTTGCCCCTGCATTCCCGCCAATATAGATCCGCCAGCCTTTCGGGGTTCCCATGATGCCGATGTCCTTTACCGCGACCTCGGCGCAGGAGAGCATACATCCCGAGACGCCCATCTTCATCTTGTTGGGGAGTTCCATGGCGTGATAGAGCCGATCTATTTTCAGGCCGAGCGCCGCCGAATCTTGAATGCCGCGTTTGCACCAGGTGGTGCCGGGGCAGATCTTTATGCTGCGAACACAGAGGCCGATTGCCGCTCCCGGCTGCTGCGCCAGTTCGGCCCAGAGGGGGTCGATGTTCGCCTCTTCGATCCCAAACAGGGCGATGCGCTGGGCCGAGGTAAGTTTCAGCGCCCTGGCGCCATATTTGTCAGCCACATCGCACAGCTTGCGCAACGTGGCGGTATCGGTGAAGCCGCCGGGAATATGGGGGGCAACGGCGTAAGTTTCACGGTCCCGCTGCAGGATTGCCCCTTTACTTGGAATATCTTTCTTCATGGACCTTCCTCCGCTGATTAAGCCTGGACTAGTGGTAGCATATTTTCCCCGGCAAATAAAGAGCGGACGACGTAGACGGGGAACAGGGCCGGGGCAAAGGCTATTGCTGTTCGGCGAGCGCCGAGTCCCGCTCGACGGTACGGCAACTGAGAAAGGAAAAGGCGGCGGCAACGAGGATGGCGAGCGGAGCGACCATTAGCGAATTTTGTAATCCCCACCGGTCAGACAGCCAGCCGATGATGGTCGGAGAAATGGCATCGCCCAGGGCGTGAATGAAAAAGATGTTGACGGCGAAGGCCATCGAGCGGATGGCGGAGGGGGAGACATTGACGATGACCGTATTCAACGGGCCGGTATTGAGGAAGAGAAAGAACTCTGCCAAGGCGATTGCCGTCAGGCAGAGGGGGAGGGACGGCGCGAGAATGGCGATGGCCGCGAACGGTGTGCCGAGCAGAAATCCCCAGCCGGACACCAGCAGGTATCCCTTGCCGCTGCGCTGCTGCAGACGATCGCCGAGCCAGCCCCCGGAAAGAGTGCCGGCGATGCCCGTTATGACGGTAATTGCGCCGAACAGGGTGTTTCCTTTGGCGACGCTCAGGCCGTGGATGCGGTTGAGAAACGACGGCAGCCATTGTGCAAGTCCGCCGAGGGCAAAGGTCATCGCGGCCATGGCCAGCGTGCCGTTGATGAACGAACGGTTGCCGAGCAGATCCGCATAGCGGCGGGTCGGAGAGACTGCGCTGTTCTGGTCGCCGATTGTGCGTGGCGGGTCCCGGAGCAGCCAGACCGGGATGGCCAGCAGCAGTCCCGGGGTACCGACGATCAGGAAGGAGGCATGCCAGCCCCACGTCTGGCCGATAATCCCGCCCAGCAAATAGCCGAGGGCACTGCCGACCGGAATGGCAAGGAAGAACAGGGCAAGAATCCTTCCACGCCGCTCCTTGGGAAAGTAGTCAGCCAACAGGCCGGGAGAGACGGTGCCGAAGCTTGCTTCCCCGATCCCGACGACGGTTCGGGCAGCCAGCAAGCCGTGGTAGGTACCGGCAATTCCGGCGAGGGCTGTAGCGGCGCTCCATACGGCCACGCCAAAGGAACAAAGCCGGGTCCGTTGCCAGCGGTCGCCGATCCAGCCGAGGAGCGGGGCCGAAACCATGTAGCAGAGCATGAAGGCGCTGCCGAGAAAGCCGAGGGCCGTATCCGAGAGGTGTAGCTCGGCTTTCAGTAGCGGAAAGATGGCGTAGAGGACCTGGCGATCGATGTAGTTCAGCAGGTTGATCGCGAGCAACAGGGTCAGGGCGGCGGTGGACGCGGCGCTGTTGCCGCCTGGCGCAGATGGCGAACTTGTCACGAGGCTCCCTCCGCCGGGGCGGACAGGGACGTGCCGGTTGCTCCGTCAATCAATGTGCCGATCCGCAGGTGGTCTTCTTCGGAAAGGTGGATGAATTCGAGGCCGAATCCTTCGGGAAGGCTCCGCTTGATTCGTCGGGCGCCACGATTGAGCCAGGCGACCCGGCCGAATACTTCCACCAGGTGTCCGTCGGGAAGCACAAAGCCGAGGCGGAGTTGTTCGCCGACCTCGATGTTGCAGCGGGACGAAAGGAATATCCCGCTGGTGCTGAGCTCTTCAACCGTGCCATAGTGGCTCGCCCCGCCTTGCCTGAAGACGGCGACTGCCTGCAAGGGAATCCGGGGCGTGCGGCGGTCGATGGCCGGCAGGAAGCGACGGCCGGATTCGAGAAACTGCCGCCGGTCGAGCGGCTTGGTGATGACCCCGTTGCAACCGGCCAGCTCACAGGCGTGTCGATCATCGTCCTTTCCCTCCCCAACGACCATGATCAGCGGAGTGTCGTGCAGTGCCGGATCACGCTTGAATTCCCGACACCAGGCAGCGCCGTCGCCTTCCGGCATGCGGTAGTCCAGATAAATGAGATGGGGACGTTCGATTCGGGCAATCCGCAGACCTTCACTGGCACTGGTGGCGGTCAGGGCCCTTATCTGAGAATCCTTGAGATATTCGCAGGCTACAGCGAGGAAAAACTTCTCGTCGTCGACGAGCAGGATGCGTGGATCGTCCATGATCGCTCCGGGTGGGATTATTTCAGGGCAAGTTCCTGGTCTTCGAGCCGTTTGATTCGGTCGCGGAGCGCTGCCGCCTTTTCGAAGTCAAGATTCTTGGCGCAGGCCAGCATTTCCTTGCGCAGCGTCTTGACCAGCTTCGGAATGTCGGCGGGTGGCACATACTCTTCTTCTGCATCGCCAACCGTGGGGACCGTATAGTAATCCCTTTCCTCGATTGATTCAAGGATTGACCGCAAGCCTTTCTTTACCGTCTGAGGCGTAATACCGTGCTCCTCGTTGAAGGCGAGTTGCAGCGCGCGACGACGTTTGGTCTCCTCGATGCAGGTCCGCATGGAATCGGTGACGGCATCGGCATACATGATCACCCGTCCTGCGGCGTTGCGGGCCGCGCGGCCGCAGGTCTGGATCAGCGAGCGGCTTGAGCGGAGGAAGCCTTCCTTGTCGGCGTCGAAAATTGCCACAAGCGATACTTCGGGGATGTCGAGCCCTTCCCGCAGCAGATTAATGCCGACCAGGACGTCGAATTCACCGATGCGCAGGTCCCTGATGATCTGCATTCGCTGGATGGTATCGATATCCGAATGAAGATAGCGAATCCTGATGCCCAGTTCCCGGTAGTAATCGGTCAAGTCTTCCGCCATCCTCTTGGTCAGCGTGGTGATCAGCAGGCGTTCGCCCTTGGCCACTGTGGCGCGGATTTCCTGCAGCAGGTCGTCGACCTGCCCCTGTGCCGGTCGCACTTCGATTTCAGGGTCAAGAAGCCCGGTCGGCCGGATGACCTGTTCGACAACTACGCCGCCGGCCTGCCGTAATTCAAAGTCGGCAGGGGTTGCCGAAACGTAAACCACCTGATTGAGGCGATCACTGAACTCTCTGAATGTCAGGGGGCGGTTGTCGAGAGCCGCTGGGAGCCGGAAACCATAGTTGACGAGAGTCTCCTTACGGCTCCGGTCGCCGCGGTACATACCGCCGACCTGCGAGACGGTGATGTGCGATTCGTCGACGAACAGCAGAAAATCACGCGGGAAATAGTCGAGCAGGGTGTAGGGAGGGTCGCCGGCGGCACGGCCGTCGAAATAACGCGAGTAATTCTCGATCCCTTGGCAGAATCCCATCTCTTCCATCATTTCAATGTCGAAGAAGGTCCGCTGTTCGAGCCGCTGGGCCTCCACCAACATGTTCTGCTCCCGAAACCAGCGGATGCGTTCTTCCAGGTCGAGCCGGATTTGTTCAATGGCGCGCTCGAGGGTTTCACGGGTAGCGACGTAGTGGGAGGCGGGATAGACGGCGCATTTTGTCAGCCGTTGCAGGACTGCGCCCCGGAGCGGATCGATTTCACTGATCCCTTCGACCTGGTCGCCGAAAAACTCGATGCGGATCGCCCGCTCGTCATCATGGGCCGGGAAAATTTCGACAATATCGCCCCGCACGCGAAAAGTCCCCCGGTGGAAATCGAGGTCATTCCGTTCGTATTGGATTTCCACCAGCTGACGAAGCAGGGTGTCGCGGCCGTACTCGTCTCCCTGGTGGAAGAAGATATGCATTGCCTGGTAGGCTTCGGGAGAGCCAATACCGTAGATGCACGAAACCGAAGCGACAATAATGACATCCCGTCTCGTCAGCAGGCTACGGGTGGCGGCATGGCGCAACTTGTCGATCTCGTCGTTGATCGAGGAGTCTTTCTCGATGTAGGTGTCGGAGGTGGGGATATAGGCTTCCGGCTGATAATAATCGTAATAGGAGACAAAATATTCGACGGCGTTTTCGGGGAACAGTTCCTTGAATTCACCGTAAAGCTGTGCCGCCAGGGTTTTGTTCGGCGCCAGCACCAGCGCGGGGCGGTTGGTCCCGGCAATGACGTTTGCCATGGTGAAGGTCTTGCCGGAGCCGGTAACGCCGAGGAGTACCTGGTGGCGGTCATTGCGCAGAACACCGTCGGTCAGCTCGGTGATTGCCGCCGGCTGGTCGCCGCGCGGCACATAGTCGCTTACCAGTCTGAAACGATCCATAGTGCGGATACTACCATGATCGGCAACCTATTGCACCGGCTAAAAGGAGCGTGACGGCCGGGTAATATCCCTATTTGGCCGAATTGGGGGTTTTGGGCGTCAGATTGAACTGGAGCCAGTACGAGCCGATCAGATGCAACGTTTCGCTGAGTTGCGTGAAATCGACCGGCTTGCGGATGTAGCTGTTGACGCCGAGATTGTAGCATTCGAGGATGTCCTGCTCCTCGTTTGACGAGGTAAACACGACGACCGGCAGCAGCCTGGTTTGCTGGTCCGCCCGGAGTTGCCGCAGGACTTCGAGCCCGTCCACTTTGGGGAGTTTGAGGTCGAGAAGCACCAGCTTTGGCATGAGGTGCAAGTCGCGCCCGGCGTGGGTACCGGTACCGAACAGGAAATCGAGCGCCTCGACCCCATCCCGTGCGACGGCCACTTCCGACGAGATATTATGTTTGCGCAAGGCGCGGAGGGTCAGCACTTCGTCGTCAGGGTTGTCTTCAACAAGGAGGATCAGTTTGTTGGGCATATCCGGTTCCTCGGCGTAGTGAGTGTTGGGCCAGCAGACGCATCGGTGGGCTGGCGGGCTATGGCGTCGAAGGTCCATCTGGACCGCCATTGGTTCATGGCAGCGCCGGATGCGCAACGAACGAGGGGTCAAAATGTGAATAAAACGTGACTATATCATATCATACCAAGAAAAAATTTGAACTGTTGAAGAAGGGCGGCGCTCCCGAGCGGCACCGATGTTGCTCTTGATTTTTAATGGTTCAGATGCAATACTCGGCAGTGAAACTTTGTGGGGAGGTCGCGCTATGTTTGGTATCGGCATGCCGGAATTGATCGTGATTCTAGTGATTGTTCTGGTGGTTTTCGGTGCGGGGAGGCTGCCGGAGATTGGTGGTGCTCTTGGCAAGAGTATCAGGAATTTTAAGAAAGCCTCCGAGGGGAAGGACGAGATTGAGATAAAACCGGAAAAGAAGGACGATACGAAAAAAGAGAACTGATGGGCAGGGGGGAGAAGCTGCTACCTCCCCCCGCATCTTCGCGGATGCTGCTAAACGGCCGCTGTGTCGGCCGTTTTCTTCCCGAAACGGTTATGCTACCGCTTCTTGGTCTTTTTGGCGGCCGACTTCTTTGCCGTGCTTTTCTTGGCGTGTGACGATTTTTTGCTGCTCTTCCCCTTTTTCCCTTTTTTCCCTTTGTGGCTTTTCTTGTGCCTCGCCGGTTCGGGAGAGAGTTCCTCTTTGATGTTGCTCAGCAGCACGGCGGTCTCTTCCAGCCCGGGATCAGCCTTCTTTGCCGCTTCGAGCGCTTCCTTCGCCTCGCTGATCTTGCCGGTCTTCAGATAGACCCTTCCCAGGGCATTAAATGCTTTGGCGTAATCGTTCTTCAGCTCGATCGCCTTCTTGTATTCGCCTTCGGCATTATCGTAATCCTTGTTGAATTCATAGATCAGCCCGAGCTTGTAGTGGCTAGCCGGGTCGTTCGGTGCCTGGGCGACGCCGTCCTTAAGCAGGGCAATCAAGTCGTCGTACCGTTTTCCTTTGACGTAGAGCGCCGTCAGAACATTTCGCGCTTCGGCGTCGTTGTTCTTGAGACGCAGAACTTCCCGATACTGTTTTTCCGCCTCGTCCATCTGGTTCGATTTGCGGTAGATGGCCGCCAGTTCCCGGTGGGCTTCCAGATTGTCCGGGTCAAGTTTCAAGGTGTCCTGGTAGGAGGCGATCGCTTCTTTGGGGTTTTTGGCGCTGGCGTAAATCCTCGCCAGTTTCAGATGCAGAAGGGGGTTGCTGCCGGCCCGGCGGAGGAGTTCCCGATACTGTTCGATGGCTTGGGCAAAACTGCCGCGAAGGGTGAAGATGTCTGCCAGCCGCCGCCGTGCGTCACCGTTTTCCGGAGAGAAGTGCAGAGCCTGCTTGTACTCGACGACCGCTTCGTCGATCATCCCCTTGCGCTCGTAGAGGACGCCGAGGTCATAGTGAATATCCCCGTTGCCGTCCTTGACCCTGATCAACTCTTTGTAAGAGTTGATGGCATCGTCATCCTGGCCCGCTGCCATCTGGGCGTCAGCCAGTTTGAGCAGTGCTTCGGGCCAGTCATGCTTCTCCGCCAGGGCGGCCCGGTACTCCTCAACCGCCTTCGGGTAATTTTTTGCCTTGGACAGCTCGTCACCACGGCGCAGATGCTCTTCAGGCAGGATGCCCCGCTGTTTGCCGGCAAGAAGGTATTCATAATCGGCCGCCTGGCGGTCACCCTTTTTTTCGTAGGTTTCCGCCAGCAGGAGATGAATCTGTTGGTTGTGCGGATTGGCAAGCTGGGCCTGCTTGAGTTCCTCAATGGCCTTGTCCAGTTTGCCGCTGCCGGCGTAGAGAGAGGCCAATCCCAGCCGGGCTTGCTCGGTGGCGGGATTTAGCTGGAGGGCCTTCCGGTATTCCTCTTCCGCCTCTGCCGGGCGCTTCATCGCCATGTACACCTCGGCAAGGTCGGCATGGATGCCGGGATTGTTCTCCTCTCCCTTGGCCGCCTCAGAATAGTGATAGATCGCCAGGGAATAAAGTTTGCGGTCGGTGAAGATCTTTGCCAAGCCACGGTGATAACGGGGAGCGGGATCTTCGGACAGGGCCTTGGTCAGTTCGACGACCGCTTCGTCATAGGAACCTTTGCGTACCAGCGCAAGGCCGAGGCTGCCGTGGGCCTGGGAAAAAGACGGGTCGAGCCGGAGAGCTTCCCGATAATTCTTGATCGCCGCATCGAGGCGGTTTTCCTTTTCATCGCGCATCGCTTGAACAAAAATGCCCGCGGCTCCATCCGGACAGTAATCGACGATGCGGTTGCCGAGAGCCTCTTTGTCGTTTTCATCATCCGAGAACAGCGATGGCACCATCTTTTTCGCCTCTCTGCAATCCCGGATTGCCGCGGGAGAGTTGCCAGCGGCAAGAATAACAGTTCCAAGGAGGGTTACTATGATAAGAGTCCTGAATTTACCCACGAAAATCCTCCCGAGTGGTTTGGGTCGATACCTGCGGCAGCAGGCGGGGGCCGGATGCTGTGAAGCGGGCTCATCAGCCGGGGTAACCTCTGTGGGGGCAACCGTCGGAAATGAGTTTTGTTGGGTTGGTGGTAGCTTGGACAATCCGCGGCGATGAAAGCTGGGTATCGGCAGCCAAGACCCCGCTCCTGTTCGGCAGCGGAGTGGCGCGGATGTATTCCGGCCGGGTAGCGACGAGCGGATTATACACGGGGGAAAGGCAAAATTCAATTTATAACCGTCCTTCCTGACTGGGGTTAGGGGGGGCTCATCCGCCGGCGGGCGGATTACCTTGACTTCGGTGGCAAAGATGATTAAATCATCACAAACTGAACCCGGTAAATGCTGTTGTTTACGCAATTCAGGCAACGTGTGGGTGTCTGGAGCCCGTGGAGGAGCTATGGCGTTGAGCCCGAAAGAGCCTCTCGACTGGTTGACGCTCTTGCAGCTTCAACTCGATGAGGTACTTGATTCCGTTATGCGGACTGGGCATGGCGATCGCTTCGGCGAGAGCGATTTCGTGCCGCCGGTCGATATTTATGAGACGTCTGATGCCTTTGCTGTGGAGTTTGAGCTTCCCGGCTACGACGAAACGGACCTCTCTTTGAGGCTCTGCTGCAACATCCTGATTGTCGAGGGGATTAAGCGGGAAGAGACGGGTGAGGGATTCAGCTATATCCGTCTCGAACGGCAATTCGGCCGTTTTTGTCGGACCGTCGAGGTGCCGCCGACCATGGATCTGACGGCGGTGAAGGCTTGGTACCGAAAGGGAGTATTGACGGTAACCTTCCCCCGCCTGTCGGACCGGAGCAAGATTATTCGCGAGATCCCGATTGAACAAGGAGAAGATATATGACTGAAAATAAACAGGACAGCAAGCCGGATACCAAGCAGGAAGGCGAAGAGCTGAAGATTCCCGACATCCTGCCGCTGTTGCCGGTTCGGGATGTGGTGGTCTATCCGTACATGATCCTGCCGCTTTTCGTGGGGCGGGAAATTTCCATTAACGCGGTCGATCAGGCGCTTTCCCGGGACAGGCTCATCTTCCTGGCTACCCAGAAGGAAATGGGCGACGAAGACCCGGCACCGGAGGGTATCTACACCGTCGGAACAGTTGCCATGATCATGCGGATGTTAAAGCTGCCCGACGGCCGGGTAAAGATTCTCGTCCAGGGGTTGGCCAAGGGACGGATCGAGGAATTTGTCGAGTCGAAGCCGTACTATTCCGTGCGGATCGAGCGGATTGTCGAGCCTTCTCCCCCCGAAGAGTCTCTAGAGGTCGAAGCGTTGATGCGCGCCGCTAAGGAGCAGCTGACCCAGATCGTCTCGCTCGGCAAGCCGATCTCGCCCGAAGTAATGGTAATTGTAGAAAATATGCAGGAACCGGGCAGCCTAGCCGACCTGATTGCGAGCAATATCGGCCTTAAGGTGGAGGACGCCCAGCGACTGCTGGAAATCATCGACCCGCTCGAGCGGCTGCAGAAGGTCAATGAGCTGCTCAACAAGGAGCATGAACTCCTCGACATGCAGGCGAAGATCCAGTCGGCTGCCAAGGAAGAGATGGGCAAGAGTCAGCGGGAGTATTTCCTGCGGGAACAATTGCGGGCGATTCAGCAGGAGTTGGGGGAAACCGACGGCCGGACGGAAGAAATCAATGAACTGCGCAAGGCGATCGAGCAGGCGAAGATGCCGCCGCTGGTGGAAAAAGAGGCATTGAAACAGCTCGGCCGGTTGGAGCAGATGCATCCCGATGCCGCGGAGGCCGGTATGCTCCGCACCTATCTCGACTGGCTGGTAGAGCTGCCGTGGGGAGTATCAACCCGCGATGTGCTCGATATCAAACGGGCGAAAAAAATTCTCGATGAGGATCACTATTATCTGGAGAAGATCAAGGACCGCATTCTGGAGTTCCTGGCGGTCCGTAAGCTGAAGAAAAAAATGAAGGGTCCAATCCTTTGCTTTGTCGGCCCGCCGGGGGTGGGGAAGACATCGTTGGGGAAATCGATTGCCCGGGCAATGGGACGGAAGTTCGTGCGGATGTCCCTCGGCGGCATGCGTGACGAGGCGGAAATTCGCGGCCATCGGCGGACCTATGTCGGGGCCCTGCCGGGCAGGATAATCCAGGGGCTCAAACAGGCCGGTTCAAACAACCCGGTCTTCATGCTCGACGAGCTTGACAAGCTCGGTGCCGATTTCCGCGGCGACCCCTCGTCAGCTCTGCTTGAAGTACTCGATCCGGAACAGAACCACATGTTCTCGGATCACTATATCAACCTGCCGTTTAACCTGTCGAACGTGATGTTCATTGCCACGGCCAACCAGATGGACACGATTCCCGGGCCGCTCCGCGACCGGATGGAAGTGATCACTCTGGCCGGGTATACCGAAGAGGAGAAGCTCGAAATAGCCAAACGCTACCTGATTCCCCGACAGACCAGCGAGAACGGAATCAGCGAAAAACAGATCGCATTTACTGACGAAGCTCTCAAGACGATTATCGCCAAATACACCCGGGAAGCCGGCTTGCGGAACCTTGAACGGGAGATCGGCAGTGTCTGTCGCAAGGTAGCACGGAAAGTGGCCGAAGGGGAGACGAAGCATTTCCGGATTACTCCGGCTTTGATCGGTAAATTGCTCGGGCCGGCCCGCTATCTTCGGGAAGTCGAGATGGAGAAAAATGAAGTGGGGATAGTTACCGGCCTCGCCTGGACGCCGGTCGGGGGCGAGGTACTCTTCGTCGAGGCCAGCATCATGAAAGGGAAAGGGGGGCTGACACTCACTGGCTATCTGGGAGATGTCATGAAGGAATCGGTCCAGGCAGCCCTTTCCTACATCCGCTCCCGGGCGAAGGAACTGCAGCTGGCTGAAGACTTTCTGAATGGGGCTGATATCCATGTCCATGTGCCGGCAGGGGCGATTCCCAAAGACGGCCCGTCGGCGGGTATTACCATGGCGACGGCACTGATCTCGGCGCTGACGAAGATTCCCGTCCGCAAAGATGTCGCCATGACCGGCGAAATTACCTTGCGGGGCAAGGTTCTGCCGATCGGCGGCCTGAAGGAAAAAATGCTGGCGGCAATCCGGGCCGGGATCAAGAAAATCGTTATTCCCGAGCAAAACCTCAAGGATCTGGAAGAGATCCCGAAGCATATTCTCAAGAAAGTCAGTGTTGTCCCGGCCAAGGTTATCGATGATGTCTGGTCGGTAGCGTTGGAGACGTTCCCGCCACCGCCGCCGGCTTCCAGAGAGGAACAGCCGGCGAAGACGAAAACTCCGCCGCGTCGTGGCGTGGGGAGTGCGCGCAAGGGAATTGTCGCTGGGGCCAAGAGTTGAAGCTGGGTGAAATCGGCGAATTCGGCTTTATCGGCAGGATTGCCGCCAGGATTGCCGAGGGGAAAGGGGTACGGGTCGGGATCGGTGACGATGCCGCCGTTACCGAGGTCCAACCGGGATATGTGCTGCTGACGACATCGGACATGCTTATCGAGCAAGTCCATTTCGATCTTGCCTTTACAGATCCCTACCGGCTCGGCAAAAAATCGCTGGCGGTCAACCTTTCCGATATCGCGGCCATGGGCGGGGAGCCCCGGCATTTTCTCCTGTCGCTGGCCATTCCCGTCGACCTGCCTCTCGAATTCCTCGACCGGTTCATCGAAGGGGTGCTGGCGATGGCGGACCAGTACGGCGTCATTCTGATCGGTGGAGATACCTGCAGGTCGTCGGCGGGGCTGGTTGTTTCAATCACGCTCCATGGCGAGCAGCTGCCGGACCGGGTCGTCTGCCGTGCCGGTGCCCGGCCGGGAGATGCGGTCTTCGTAACCGGAACGGTCGGTGACTCGGCGTTGGGGTTGGCGCAACTCCGACAGGGGGAAACCGCGGGGCCGGCTGTCGATCGGCATCTCGATCCCGTGCCGCGGGTCCGTGCCGGTATTGCCCTGGCGGAAGCCGGTTTCGCAACCGCCATGATCGATATCAGTGACGGGCTGCTGGCCGATCTGGGCCATATTGCCGAGCGCTCGGGGGTCGGTGCCCGGGTGGATGCGGAACAACTACCCATTTCCCCTTTCTTTCGCGCTGCCGCGTCCCGCCTTTCAACGGATCATCTCGCATTGGCCCTTGCCGGCGGCGAGGATTACGAGTTGCTGTTCACTGCTCCCGCTCCCCTCGAAGAACGAATTATCGACCTGATGGCGGCACTCGGCGTGATGTGCCGAAGGATCGGTACCATTACGGCCGCCGGCAGCGGCATCGTGGTGACCGGGGAAGGAGGGAGAACGCTGGCCGTTCCCCGGGCCGGTTTCAATCATTTCAGCGGGACCTGAGGTGACGGGCGGACCTCTTTGGTGGCTGGCGATACAGGTCGTCAGCCTTCCCCGGTGCGTGGAATAATTCTTGCTGTAAATCCCGATTATCTTGCGAGTTGGGGAAACCGGACCCTCATGAACTATCAATCATTGTCGGTGTCGTTGCCGGAGGATTTCCCTTCAAGCTTTCCTGAAGCCGCTTTGAGCAGGATCAGGGAAATCTTGAAGGTGAGCCGGAATTTTGACATTGGGAGTTACAAGGATAAATACATAAAGCGCCGGATCGCCATTCGTGCCCGGGCGACCCGCTGCCGGACCATCGACGATTATTGCGAGTTGCTGTTCAGGAACGATGGTGAATTGGATCTGCTGGTCAAAGGGCTGACGATCCATGTCAGCCAGTTTTTTCGGAATCGTTCCGCGTTTGACAAGCTTGAGCGGGAGATCTTGCCGGTACTGTTCAACCGACTCCGCAAGGAGGGACGGCAGTCGACAACGTTCTGGAGTGTGGGATGCGCCAGCGGCGAAGAGCCGTATACCTTGGCAATGATCCTGGCGGAATCGTTTCCGGCCGAGTTGAAAGAATTCAAGGTCACCCTCATGGCGACCGATATAAATAGGGATATTATCGACGTTGCGAAGAAGGGGCTTTACGCCTCGGATCGACTGCGCGAGGTTCCGGATGCGCTGCGGGAATGCTATTTTGCCGGTGCCGGCGAGCGATTCTGCTTGCGGGACGATATTCGGGCTATGGTCGATTTTGCTGCCGCCGATTTGTTTGATTCGTCCTCGTACGTCGAGAGTGATCTGGTACTCTGCCGCAATGTGCTCATCTATTTCGAGCGAGGTGAGCAGGAACGAATTATCCAGCGGCTTGCCAATGTTCTTCCCACCGAAGGCATCCTGGTTCTCGGCAAGGCGGAAACCCTTGTCGGTGAGTCCCGCCGGCGTTTTACGACGGTTTGCCCGGTTGAACGCATCTACATGAAAAACAGATTCTCGATCTATTGAGTCAACAGCCTGCGTCGGACAGCAAGTCCGGCCGGGGACGTTCGGAGCGTCGCGATGCGTATCCCTATCGGTTACAAGTTCATCCTCGGCTTTGTGGTAGTCGTTGCGGTGGTCGCCTTCGTTCCGACCGCAATTGCCCGTCTCGGCTATCCGCCGGAAATAACCCTCATTCTGACATACGTGGTGGCGATGACGGCCGGACTTATCCTGGGATGGTTCTTTTCCCGGGGATTCACCCGGAATATCGCTCAACTGACCGACTCTGCCGAAGCAATCAGCCGGGGCGACCTGACCCGGAACGTGCCGTTATCGGCCAGCCGTTTTCCCGATGAAACGGCTGATCTTGCGGATTCCATCAACCTCATGGTCGACAGCCTGCGGGAGTTGGTGGGGCACATCAGGGGAACTGCGGAGCGGGTAACGGTATCGGCCAAGACGCTGTCCGGATCTGCCATCGAAATCAATACCTCTTCGGAAGAGGTGGCTCATGCCATCGAACAGATTGCCCGGGGGGCCGGCTCCCAGGCCGAGATGGTCGAGAGGAGTTCCCGGATCATCCACGAGATGGCGATTTCCGTCGAACTGGTTGCCAAGCGGGCTCGGGAGTCGGCGAAAGCGGCCCATGAAACGAGCCGGACCGCTCGCAAGGGGCAGGAGCTGGCGGACGATTCGCTGGAACGGATGAAGGTTTTTTTCAATAAGGTCGAAGAGATCGGGCAGCAGTTCACGTCGTTCAATGCCCGGCTTCAGCAGGTGGGTAAAATTGCTGATTTTATTGGTGAAATTGCCCGGCAGACCAACCTGCTGGCACTCAATGCCTCGATCGAAGCCGCTCGGGCCGGCGAGTTCGGCAAAGGGTTCGCGGTCGTGGCCGAGGAGGTCCGCAAGCTGGCCGACGGCACCGGCAAGTCGGCAGCCCATATCATCGAGCTGATCATCGCTGTTCGCGAGGAGAGTCAGCGTGTCCGGCAGATTATCGAGGAGAGTTCGCGGGAGATTGGTGAGGGGAAGCGGAATGTCGATATCACGGCGGCCTCGTTCCGGGAAATTCTCACCACCGCAGTAGAGACGGAGCGCCGAGCCGGAAGCATTGCCGATCTTTCCCAAATCCAGACCGAGGGAGCGGCGAAGATGGTTACGGCGGTCGACGAAATTGCTCGGGTGGCCGAAGATAACGCCGCGGCCAGCGAAGAAGTCTCCGCGGCAACCGAGGAACAGACTACCGCGATGCAGGAGATGACGCTTGCCGCCGGTGAACTGGCCCAGCTTGCCGATGCTCTGATGCAGGTCGTCGAGCGATTCCATCTTCCCATGCCGGAAGGACGGAAAATATGAATGCACCGACGGACCGTTATCTTGTTTTTTCGCTCAGCGGGAAAAAATATGCCTTGAAACTGGGACAGACCGGCGAAGTTTTTGAAGCGGTTCCGACCTACCCGGTCCCGAAGGTGCCGGCATTTCTCGGTGAAGCGATCAATGTCCACGGGAGGGTCGTGCCGGTCCTCAATCTGGGAGTGGTGCTCCGGAGTGGTGCTCCCTTGGACGGCGACACCATCGTCGTCCTCGATCCCCAGATTGCCGACTTGGCGTTACGCGTCGAAGGGGCGATTTCGATTATCTCTGCTGCCGATGTGGCGGCAGAGGAGGCTGGTGATGGCGGTATGATCGACCGTTTCCTGCTCTATGGCGGCGATCGTGCGGCAGTGCTTGAACCCTGGAAGCTTTTGCAGTACGTTGAAGAAACCCTGTCCAATGAAATGTGGAGGATTAATGGCCAAGACAGTTATGATCGTGGATGACGCGCTGTTCATGAGGAACATGCTGCGAGGAATCCTGGAAGAGGAGGGGTTCGACGTTGTCGCCGAAGCTGCCGATGGGGCAGATGCGGTCCTCAAGTATCGCGATTTGCGGCCCGAAATCGTAACCCTCGATATTATCATGCCGGTCAAGAATGGCATTGAGGCGCTGCGCGAGATCATGGCGATCAACCCCCAGGCCCGGGTCATTATCTGCAGTGCAGTCGGCCAGGAATCCCTTGTTCAGAAGGCCCAGGGGGTCGGCGCGCGTGATTTTATCCTGAAGCCGTTCAATCCCGATCGCGTTAAAGAGGTCATGCGGCGGGTCGCCGGAGAATAACCCATGGACATGTCCCAGTATCGGGATCTGTTTGTCGCTGAAGCCCGGGAACATCTTGCCCGGATGGGTGATAACGTTCTGGCGCTGGAAAAAGACCCTGCTCATGCCGAGTTGATCGACTCGCTCTTCCGCAATGCCCACTCCATCAAGGGGATGGCGGCATCGATGGATTACCCGGGTATTGCCGACCTTGCCCACAAGATGGAAGAGCTGATCGACCGGGTCCGCAAGGGGACGTCGGTCTTTGACGGAGAAGCGGCTGACCTGCTGTTTGCCGGCATTGATCACTTAGGTCGACTGGTTGGCGATGTCGCGGAAGGCCGGAGCGGTTCCGGCGATTACGGAGAGCTTGGCTCCCGATTGCTCGCACATGGCATCGTTTCAACGGGGGGGAGCGAGCGTCGTCTGCCGGCTGGTGGCGAGACCGCCAGCCCTGCCCATCAGCCGCCCCCCAGGACTGAAGCCGGAGAACCAGCCCCGGAGGTCGAGGACGGTCAGCGGACCGTCCGGGTCAAAGCTGATCTTCTTGACCGGTTGATCAGTATCACCGGCGAATTGATTACCAGCAAAAACCGCCTGGTCGATCTGGGGATGGAACTCGCTTCGGAAAAACTGAGCGAAGCGACCGGTGCTCTGGCCCGTCAGGTCCGGGAGTTGCACAATGAAGTGATGGCGGTGCGGATGCTTCCATTTGCCACTATTTGTGAACGACTTCCCCGGATGGTGCGCGACTTGTCACGGAAATACGACAAACAGGTGTCGTTGGTGATCGAAGGGAAAGAGAATTGCCTTGATCGAGGCATTCTTGAAGTCCTTGCCGACCCACTGGTGCATATTCTCCGCAACGCAGTCGACCATGGGATTGAATTGCCGGCCGAGCGCGTCGCTGCCGGCAAGTCTGGCGAAGGACGGATCGTTCTTTCGGTGCGCCGGGAACAGGACCATATCGTGGTTGCCGTCGAGGATGATGGTCGGGGGATGGACTCCGGGGCATTGGTTGCGGTGGCGCTGGCGAAAGGGCTGATCAGTGAAGAGGCCGGGGCGGCGTTGTCGCCGCAGGAAGCTTTGATGCTTACCTGTCTCCCTGGCTTTTCCACTGCGGCAGCAGTGACTGAAATTTCCGGGCGCGGCGTCGGTATGGATGCCGTCCAAGCCGCCATTCGACAAATTGGTGGAGTGGTCTCCATCCACTCGGCTAAGGGGGAGGGGAGCCGGATCCAGCTCAAGCTCCCCCTGACGGTTGCCATTATTCAGGTGCTGCTGCTGGCTTGCTCAACCATGACGTTAGCTGTGCCGGTCACGGCTGTACAGCGGACCGTCGAGCTTGATCGCCGCGCTCTTACCTGCGAAGGCGACCGGCTGTTTGCTGATATCGGTGGGGAGACTGTTCCACTGGTTGGTCTTGATCGGTTGCTGGGGCTGTCGCCAGGGGCTGATGCCGGAGAGGTGGTTTCTCTGCTCCTGATCGACCGGGGCGAGGATATGGTGGGAGTGATGGCCGAGCGGGTCCTCGGCCAGGCGGAGGTCTTCGTCAAACCACTCGGCAGGCCTTTAGCCAAGCTGAAAGGGCTGGCCGGCGGGGCGATCCTCGGGGACGGGCGTGTGATCTTCATTCTCGATTTGCCCAATTTGCTCGAGCCGTTGCGGTGGCAACGTTTTGTCGCAGGATCAGGTGCTGGAGATGAAAAGGGGGGAATTAGATGAATTTTGATGCATTGACGGAGGAACATCTCGACGCCTTGCGGGAGGTAAGCAATATCGGTGTAGCCCATGCGGCCACCGCCCTTTCGCAGCTGATCGGTAAAAACATCACGCTGCAGGTGCCCAAGGTGCTGATGACCGATATCAAAAAGGTCCCGGAAGTGTTTGGCGGCGCCGAGCGGATCGTGGTCGGAATCTACCTGCAGATGCTTGGAGACGCGCGGGGAAACATCCTGATAGTCCTGCCGCGCGAGAGCGCACTGCGCCTTCTTTCCCGCCTTCTCCCCAAAGAGAAGAGCGAGGGTGCGTTACTGACCGAACTGGAAATTTCCGCCCTCAAGGAGGTGGGAAACATTCTCGCCTCGGCTTACCTCAATGCCTTGGGGGCCTTGATGCGGAAAACCCTCATTCCGTCTGTGCCGGTACTCTCTTTCGATATGGCAGGTGCTGTTATCGATTACGTCCTGATTGAACTGGGGGAGGTCGGCGATTTGGCCCTAATGGTCGAAACGGAGTTCTTCGGCGAGGATGAAAAAATCAGCGGGCAGTTTTTCCTGCTGCCCGATCCCGAGTCGCTCGCATTAATCCTCAATGCGATTGGAGTTAAGCTTTGAGCCGGATAATCAGTGTCGGCATATCCGAGTTCCGGGTAGCGTCCGCGCCGGTGGTGCTGATGACTTACGGCCTTGGTTCGTGTGTCGGTATCGCCCTTTACGATCCGCTGATGCAGACCGGCGCCCTTGCTCATACCCTTCTGCCGGCACCAGTCCGGGAGAGCGATGCCATTGATCGGACGGCCAAATTTACCTGCTGGGCAGTGGAGTTGATGGTCGAAGCCCTCATTAATAGCGGTTGCGCGGCTGAGCGACTTGTGGCAAAATTAGCCGGCGGTGCAACCATGTTTGAGCCCCAGCAGCGAACGACGCACGGCGGGATTGGCGAGCGGAATGTGGCATCCGCTCGGGCAGCTCTTGAACGGAGCGGCATCCCGCTCGTTGCCGAGGATACCGGTGACGATTACGGCCGGAGCCTCGAATTCAATACCGCCACAGGAATCATCATGGTGAGAGCTTTGCAGAAGCCTATCAAGCAGATTTAGCGGAGGAGGCATGAACCGAGCGAAACTCCTGCTGGCGACGGTGGCGTTTTTCATGATGGCCTTGCCGGCGCTGGCTGCCCCGGTCCAGGCGGTCAACGTTGGTCTGCAGGATGTCATCGATACGGTGGAAAAGAGTTTCAGGACCGATCCGTCCACCGGTTTGTCCCCGTTGACAACGGTAACGGCCGATTTCTTCCAGCGCTCGACTCTGGCTGCGCAAAAGAAAGAGCTGCGGGCGGACGGCCAGATGTTTCTGCGAGTGGCCACGAATCGCGATCCGTTGATGTTCCGCTTTGACTATTTCCGGCCGATGCAGCAGGAAATAGTCTGCAATGGCAGCACCCTCTGGATTTACTTGCCCGAGAACCGTCAAGTGATCATCAATAACGTCCAGTCGGTTTTCAATCCCTATACCTTTGACCCCGGTACCGATCACGCATCGAACTTTCTCCAGGGGCTGCCGCGACTCTCGCGGGATTTCCAGATTACCTTCTCGCCACAGGGGCGGGATATCGCCGGAAATTACATCCTTGATTGTACTCCTCGACGGTCGAGCGTCTCAGTCGCCCATCTGTATATCGTCGTCAGCCGTGATGCGGTGCTGAGTTACGTGCGGAGCGGCAGGAACATCAGGACGTCGTTTGCCTCGCTCGGCCAGCAGGAGTGGGCATTCCCGATCCTTTCGACAACCTTGGTGGATCATCGGGACAATACGACGGTTATCGAGTTCAGCAATGTCAAAACCAATATTCTTCTGTCCGATGGCCTGTTTACCTTTGCTACCCCCCCCGGGGTGGAGGTCGTGAAACCTCCTCGGCGGCACTGAGGAAAATGCAGCGGATAATGCAAGGGCGGTATGTGGTTACCGCCCTTGCTCGTTACGTAAACCGATTGATTTGGGAGGCATGAGGTGAGGCGCTTCAAGACGTTACTGGTGGTTATCGTAGGTGTACTGCTCGGCTCTACTGCAGCGTGGGGGGCACCGGCCGACTCTGCCGATGTCGTGGCGACCCTCGAGCAGGGGTATGCATCGCTTCGGGATCTGCGGGCCTCTTTTACTCAACAGGCTGAACTGGCATCGGTGAAGCGGGTGCAAAGGGGGGCTGGGGAGCTTTATCTCAAAAAATCCGACGGTACGGTCAAGTTCCGCTTCAATTACACCAAACCGAAACAGCAGATTGTCTCCGATGGCAAGACGGTCTGGTATTATCTGCCTGAGAATCGCCAGGTCATGACCATGGATGCGGCGTCGCTCTTTGCCGGCGGGGGAGGCATAGCCCTGTCGTATCTGACCGGCATCGGGCACCTTTCCCAGGACTTCTCGGTGCGACTGGTTGGCAGCGGGCGTGATGCCAAAGGCAACTACCTGCTTGAACTGATCCCGAAAAAACAGGGCCAGGCGTTTACCAAGCTGCAGCTGGCCGTTGCCGGCAAGGTGGTGGACGAATACCGCCGCACCGGTAAGGTGCCTCTGTTCTTCCCGATTGTTTCCTCAGTGGTCTTTGATCAGCTTGGCAACCGGACGGCAATCGATTTCAGCCGGGTTCGGGTGAACGGCGGTGTCAGTGCCAGCCATTTCAACTTTACGGTCCCGGCCGGCGTGGAGGTAGTCCGTTCGCCGCTCGGGGGGAAATAACGATTCTCAAGGAGGTTGTCATGCCATCATTTGATATCGTCTCGAAGGTGGACATGCAGGAAGTTGACAATGCGGTCAACCAGACGGTCAAGGAGATCGGCCAGCGCTATGACTTTAAAGGTTCGAAGTGCGAGGTGACGCTGGAAAAGGAGGCGATCAAGCTGCTCGCCGACGATGATTTCCGCCTCAAGGCGGTCGTCGATATTCTGCAATCCAAGTGCATCAAGCGAGGGCTTTCCCCCAAGGCCCTGCAGTACGGAAAAGCGGAGCCGGCCTCGGGCAGCATGATCCGTCAGCTCGTGACGATCCAGCAAGGGATTTCCAAGGAGAAGGGGAAGGAGATCATCGCCCAGATCAAGGAGACCAAACTGAAGGTCCAGGGGCAGATTCAGGATGACCAGGTCCGGGTGACCGGCAAGAATATCGACGACCTGCAAGAGATCATTAGATTGCTGAAAAGTAAAGATCTGAGTATCGACCTGCAGTTTATCAATTTCAGACAATAGGTGGGATCGGTAACGCGTTCCCGGAGATCAGAGGTGCATTTGAACGACGTGGTAAAAGAAAAAGTCAGCATGGTTAGTCTCGGCTGCCCGAAGAACCTGGTCGATGCCGAAGTAATGCTGGGTTGTCTGGCTAAAGATCAGTATGAAATAACCACCGACGAGCATGACGCGGATATCATCATTGTCAATACCTGCTCTTTCATCAAGGAAGCGAAGCAGGAAAGCATCGACACCATACTCGATCTGGCCGACCGCAAGCAGGACGGCAACTGCAAGCTGCTGGTCGTCACCGGCTGCCTCCCCCAGCGTTACCAGGAAGAGCTGGCCAAGGAACTGCCGGAGGTCGATATTTTTGTCGGCACCGGCGACTATCCGCGCATCGCGGAGATCATTGCCGAAAAACGGCAATCCGACGAGCAGCTGCGCTATGTTGGCGACCCGAATTTTGTCTACGATGAAACGTTGCCCCGGCTCAAATCGTCCCCTGCCTACACTACCTACCTCAAGATCGCCGAAGGGTGCTCGAACTGCTGCTCGTACTGCGTGATCCCTTCGCTCCGCGGGGCCTTCCGCTCCCGGCCGCTGGACAGCCTGCTGCAGGAGGCCAGGGAACTGGTTGCCAGCGGGGTCAAGGAGGTCAACCTGATTGCCCAGGATGTCACCGCTTACGGCCGCGATCTGCCGGGCCGGCCGTCGCTCGAAACGCTGATCAAAGAGCTGGCGGCTCTCGACGGTCTGCAATGGATCCGCCTTCTCTATGCCTACCCGGACGGGATCACCAACAGCCTCATCCAGACCATCAAGGAAGAAGAGAAGGTCTGCAAGTATCTTGATATCCCGATCCAGCATATCAGCGATCCGGTGCTCAAACGTATGAACCGGCGGAGCAGCGAGGCGGAAATCAGGGCCCTGATCGAGAAGCTGCGCGAGGAAATCCCCGACATCGCCCTGCGCACCTCGCTGATCGTTGGTTTTCCCGGCGAGACGGAGGAGGATTTCCGCAAGCTGCTGCACTATGTCGAAGAGGTGCAGTTCGACCGGCTGGGGGTCTTCTGCTATTCACGGGAAGAGGGAACGCCCGCTGCCGAAATGCCCGACCAGGTTTCCGAGCGGTTGAAGCGGGAACGGCACAAGAAGCTGATGCGGGCTCAGGCCCGGGTTTCGTTCAAGCGTAACCGCCGGTTGATCGATACCACCGAGCAGGTGATCGTCGAAGGGCTCAGCGACGAAACCGACCTCCTCCTGAAAGGGCGTTCCTCGCGCCAGGCGCCCGATATCGACGGACAGGTCTACATTACTGCCGGCTCGGCAAATGTCGGCGACATCGTGACGCTGCGAATTACCGATTCCTCGGATTACGACCTGATCGGTGAGATTGTCGCGTGAGAGTCTCTCTTCTGCCAGGGGGCGTCCGTAGGGGGAAAACAGTTGCGTATCGTGGCGGAATTGTTGGTGAGGTATACATTTCGGGCCTGCTTTTTGCTTGACAAAAGGGAGGTTTCCTGTATTATTTCGTGACCCAAAAGCCCAAGAATTGTATATGGAGTGATGTAAATGGTTGAAAAACTTGAAGAAATGAAGGCGATTCTCCGGAAGATGAAGGAGGATGCCCTCAAAGAGATAAACAAAGCGGTTAAGAACGGTTCGGAGGCGACGACCGGCGAGCCGACCGGGGACATCTACGATCAGGCTTCGTCGGAACGCGACCGCGAGCTGGGGCTGATCCTCAACGACCGGGAGCGCGACAAGTTGCGGCAGATCGATGAAGCGCTGTTGCGGATCGACGAAGGTGAATACGGTATCTGTGAGGAGTGCGAGGAAGAAATCCCCCTTGGCCGGCTCAAGGTGATGCCGTTCGCCCGTTACTGTGTCCGGTGTCAGTCGGATATGGAGAAGCTGCAGGCGCAAACGAAGCGTTTTGAAGAAGACCGGGCGTATCGGGAGATCTCGTTCGGCGACGAGGATGAAGGGTAAGAATTTTTTATCCCGTCCCGCGAAGGAAGAATTACAAAGGGCGCTGCCGATATCGGTGGCGCCCTTTGTTGTTGGTGCGTGATTCGTTGGCCGGTCGGGGCTCGTTGCCCCTAGTCGAGCAACAGGCTCTTGCCCGACATCTCCGGTGGTTGCGGGAGTCCGAGCAACTCCAGCATAGTGGGGGCGATATCGGCCAGGGTGCCGTCGGGGCGCAGCCGGGCGCCGCGCCGGGTATCGTCCACCAGCACGAAGGGGACCACCCCGCAGGTGTGGGCGGTATGGGGACCGCCTTTCTCGTCGGCCATGATTTCGGCATTGCCGTGGTCGGCCGTGATCAGGGCCGCTCCACCCTTGCGCCGCACGGCGGCGACCACTCGGCCGACGCAGTCGTCGACCGCCTCGACCGCCTTGATGGCGGCGGCAAGCTGCCCGGTATGCCCAACCATGTCGGCGTTGGCAAAGTTGAGGATAATGACGTCGTGCGTCCCATCCTCAATGCAGCGGAGCAGTTCGTCGGTCACCGGGTAAGCACTCATTTCCGGCTGCAGGTCGTAGGTCGCCACCTCCTTGGGCGATGGCACCAGGATCCGGTCCTCGCCGGGAAACGGGGTTTCGCTGCCGCCATTGAAGAAGAAGGTGACATGGGCATACTTTTCCGTCTCGGCGATCCGCAGTTGCCGGAGGCCGTTCTTGCCGAGTACTTCGCCGAGGATATTGGTCAGCGGTTCCGGGGCAAAGGCGACCGGCAGGTTGAAGGTGGCATCGTACTCGGTCATACAGACGTAGGCGGTGAGGCGGGGAGGGGACTGCCGGGTGAAACCGGTAAAGGCGGGATCGGTGAACGCCCGGGTGATCTCCCGGGCCCGGTCGGCGCGGAAGTTGAAGAAGATGAAACCGTCGCCGTCCCGGAGCGTGGCAGGCGGCAGGCCGGCAGGAGCGATGACGGCCGGTTCGACGAATTCATCGGTGACCCCGGCGCAGTAGCTGGCGTCAATGGCAGCGGCGGCACTCGGGAATTGCGTCCCTTCGCCGCCGACCATGGCACGGTACGCGCGCTCGACCCGCTCCCAGCGATTGTCGCGATCCATGGCATAATAGCGGCCGATTACCGTAGCGATCCGGCCGATGCCGATTCTCCCGATTTCCTGCTCCAGTTCAGCCAGGTAGCCCGCGGCGCTCTGCGGCGGAGTGTCGCGGCCGTCCAAAAGCGGGTGAATAAAGACGTCGGCCAGTCCCTGGCGCCTGGCCATTTCCAGCAAGGCATAGAGATGGGTGTTGTGCGAGTGAACGCCGCCGTCCGAAAGTAAGCCCGCCAGATGCAGTCGGCCGCCGGCCGCCTTGGTGCGGGCCAGGCAGTCGAGCAGTACCGGGTTGGTGAAAAAGTCGCCATCCTGAATCGCCTTGGTGATCCTGGTCAGGTCCTGGTAGACGATTCGCCCGGCGCCGATGTTGAGGTGTCCGACCTCCGAGTTTCCCATCTGGCCATCCGGCAGGCCGACCGCCATACCGGAGGTCCGCATCTCGACGCAGGGGTAGGTGGCGCACAGCTCGTTCATATGGGGGGTATGGGCGAGGGCTACGGCGTTATTGGCCTCAAGCGGATTGATCCCCCAGCCGTCGAGGATCATCAGCAGCAACGGTTTCGGCATTTCTCCTCCTCAGTATTGAAAAAACATGTGCCTGCAGCGGGTCGGTAGTCGTGGGGAAAATCAGTGGATGTGCGGCAAATCGACCGGCCCTGGCGATCAGCGGCGCTAATCAGTGGTGGTACGGTTCGCCGTTGAGAATGGTGAATGCCCGATAGAGCTGCTCCAGTAGCACCACCCGGACCATCTGGTGGGTCAGGGTCAGTCGGGAGAGGGCGATGACCTTGTCGGCCCGGGCGCGAAAGGCGTCGCTGAAACCGTAGGCGCCACCGACGGCAAATGCCAGTTCGGGAACGGCGTTGTCCCGTTGTCGGCCGATGAAAGCCGCCAGTTCCGGCGAGGTCAGCTGGCTGCCGCGCTCGTCGAGCAGGATCAGGCGGCTGTTCTTCGGCAGGAGCCGCTCCAGCCGCTCGCACTCCCGGCTGCGCAGCGCCAGCTCGGCAGCTCCCTTCTCTTCCCGGGCCTCGGCCAGCTCCAGGGGGGCGTAGCGTCTGATCCTCCCCGCATATTCGTCAATGCCCCGCTTCAGCCATTCCTCCTGGGTCTTGCCGACCCAGAGGACCCGCAACTTCACTCGGTGCCCCCCTCTTTTCCTTCCCAGAGGTATTCGGCGGGAATTTCCACGGGGAGTGCCGCGGCCCAGAGCTCGTCGAGATTGTAGTAGCGGCGCAGGTCATCGCGGAAAATATGCACGATCACATCACCGTAATCGATGACGATCCAGTTGCCCTCCTTCAGCCCTTCGATGTCGATGGCCTTGCCGAATTTCTTGAGCCCCTTCTTGACCGAATCGGCGATGGCCTGGGTCTGCTTGTCCGACAAGCCGGTGGCCAGCACCAGGTAGTCGGCGATCGAAGAGAGCCGGCCGATTTCCAGGACCTTCACGTCGAGGGCCTTTTTGTCGAGGGCGAATCTGGCGCATTGCACGGCCCGTTCCCGGGAGGTGAGCGTCGGTTTATCGGTCATCAGTATAAATCCCCTGTTCTTTGATATAGTGTTCGACCGCCTCCGGCACCAGGTACCTGATCGATCGGTTGAGACGGGCGAGGCTGCGGATGGAGCTGGAAGAGATGTCGAGGGGAATGCCGGTCAGGTAATAGACCGAATATCCCGAGCGGTGGGCCAGCCGATGTTCGGCGGCATGATAGCAAAACTGCGTGGCGATGGCAACCGGCAGCGCCGCCGTGAAATCGGTGATTGCTGCCCCCGGCCGTTCGACGACGACGATGTTGCCGGCGGCGAAGATGGCGGCGTATTCATGCCAGGCACCGATGTCGAGGAACGAGTCGCTGCCGACGATGAAGAAGAACTCGTCGCCGGTGGCCTCGGCGCGCAACGCCCGCAGAGTATCGATGGAGTACGACGGCCCTTCCCGTTCCCCTTCGATGGTGGAGACGGTGAAGGCCGGAGCGTCGGCGATGGCGAGGCGCACCATCTCGCACCGGGTTTCGAACGGCAGTTCCCCCACCATCGGCTTGTGCGGAGGGGCCGCGGCTGGGATGAAGATCACCCGGTCGAGGGCGAAACGGTCCCTCACCTCCTCGGCAATGCGGAGGTGGGCCAGGTGGATCGGGTTGAAGGTGCCGCCGAGAATACCGGTTTTCATGGGTCGTCTGCGCTGCCGTTCCGGTTACTGTCTAATCTGGCCATCGCCGTAGACGATGAACTTGGTGGTGGTCAGGTCTTCCAGGCCCATCGGGCCGAAAGAGTGGAGCTTGGTGGTCGAAATGCCGATTTCGGCCCCGAGCCCCAACTGGTTGCCGTCGGCAAAACGGGTCGAGGCGTTGACCAGGACCGTGCTGGAATTGACTTCGCGGATGAAGCGCTGGGCCGCGGCATAGTCGCTGGTGACGATCGCTTCGGTGTGCAGCGAGCCGTAGCGGTTGATGTGGGCCACCGCCTCGTCCAGATCGTCGACCACCCGGCAGGCGAGGATCAGATCGAGGTACTCGGCATGCCAGTCCTCTTCGGTGGCTGGGGTCGCCGCCGGGTTGAACTGGCGGAAACAGTCGTCGCCCCGCAGTTCGACCTGGAGATTGCCGAGGGTTTCACTGATCCGCGGGATGAACGTTTCGGCGATGTCCTTGTGGATGAGCAGCGTTTCCAAGGCGTTGCAGACGCCGGGGCGCTGGGTCTTGCCGTTGACCACGATCCGTTCGGCCATGGTGAACTCGGCGCTGGCGTCGACAAAGACATGACAGACCCCTTTGTAGTGCTTGATGACCGGGATCTTGGAGTGTTCGACGACGAAGCGGATCAGGCTTTCACCGCCACGGGGGATGATCAGGTCGATCGATTCCTCCTGGCGGAGCATCTCCAGCACCGCTTCCCGCTCGGTGAACGGGATGACCGACAGGGCCGCCGCCGGCAGGCCGGCTTTTTCGATCTCCCCGCCAAGAATCCGGGCGATGGCCAGGTTGGAATAAATGGCCTCCGAGCCGCCGCGGAGGATCACCGCATTGCCCGCTTTCAGGCAGAGGGCGGCTGCATCGGCGGTAACGTTGGGACGGGCTTCGTAGATGATCCCGATCACCCCGAGCGGGATGCGCATTTTGCCGACCATCAGCTCGTTGGGCCGCTTCCACATTCTGGTCACTTCACCCACCGGGTCGGGGAGGGCGGCCACCTCGCGCAGGCCGTCGGCCATTGCCTTGATCCGGACCTCATTGAGCATCAGCCGGTCGAGCATGGCCGACGACAACCCCTTCTTCTCGCCCGCTTCAAGGTCGCGGCGGTTCTCTTCGATCAGGTGCGGGGCGTTGTTGATCAGGGCCATGGCCATGTTGCCGAGCAGCTCGTTTTTGGCCGGCGTCGGCAGCTTGGCCAGGGCAATCGCCGCCTGGCGGGCGGCACTGGCGATCGTGCGGATTTTTTCGGCGATGGTCATGTCGAACTTCTCCTCGATGGATCGATACCGCCTAGAGCAGTACCAGGTTGTCGCGGTGGATGATTTCATCCCCGTATTTGTAGCCGAGGATCGCTTCGATTTCGCCGCTGCGGTGGCCGCGGATCAGCTCGATCTCGGCATGGGAGTAGCCGACCAGGCCGCGGGCGAGCTCGGTGCCGTCGGCAGCGACGATGCGGACGCAGGCGCCGCGGTCGAATTTCCCTTCGACCCGCACGACCCCCGACGGCAGCAAGCTCTTCCCCTGGCGGGCCAAAACCGTCCGGGCTCCTTCGTCGACAACCAGTTTTCCCGACGGCTTCAGGGTGTGGGCGATCCAGTGCTTGCGCCGGTTGAGGCTGGCCTCTTCCGGCAGGAAGAGCGTGCCGAGATCTTCACCGGCGAAGGCGGCCGTCAGTACGGCAGGGCACCGGCCGTTGAGCATCAGGGTGGCAACCCCGAACTGGCCTGCTTTCTTCGCCGCGGCCAGTTTGGTCACCATGCCGCCGGTGCCGACGGCGGAACCGCTTCCGCCGGCCGCCCGTTCCATCTCCCGGGTAATGCTCTTCACCAGGTGGATGAGCCGGGCGTCGGGGTTGGTGCGGGGGTCGGCTTCGTAGAAGCCGTCGATGTCGGTGAGGATCACCAATAGTTGCGCTTCGGCCAGGTTGGTGACCAGTGCCGAAAGGTTGTCGTTGTCACCGAACTTGATCTCTTCGAAGACGACGGTGTCGTTCTCGTTGATGATCGGGGTTACCCCGAAGTCGAGCAGGGTATCGAGGGTGGCGCGGGCGTTGAGAAAGCGGCGGCGGTTGGCCAGGTCGTCGCGGGTGAGGAGGATCTGGGCGACCCGCAGGCCGAAGACGGCGAAGGCCTCCTCGTAGGCGCGGATCAGGTGCGATTGGCCGATGGCCGCCGCCGCCTGCTTCTGGGGGATGCTTTTCGGCCGGCCGGCGATGCCGAGTTCTTTCCGCCCTGCGGCGACGGCACCGGACGAAACGATGATCACTTCCCGCCCGGCGGCGCGCAAGGCAGCCACTTCGGCGGCCAGTCGGCCGATCAGCTCGCGGTCAAGGCCGTTGACGTCGCCGGCGAGAACCCGGCTGCCGATTTTGATGACGATGCGTTTTGCTTTGTTCAGGATTTGGGCGCGCATGGAAACGACACGTTCGGGAGATTGACACCAAATACCTGATACTAGCAGATTTTATGGGTGATGGCAAAACAAACCCGGCTGGTGCGGCGCGCAGTTTCGGCAGAGCCGCCGAACGTGCTCCTTGGCCGGTGGAAATGGGGCGGACTGCAGGGGGGGGGCTAGGCCGTTTCCGCTCCCCCCCAGAGCAGACGGGCGATTTCGTCGAGCAGCGGCGGGATCCCCTCTCCGGTGGCGGCGGAGATGACGAAGACCCGGAATCCCCGCGCTTCGAACCAGGGGAGAACCCGGGGAAGATTTTCCCGGACCACCGGCAGATCGAGCTTGTTGATGACGATGATCTGGCGCTTTTCGGCCAGTTCGGGGCTGAACAGGGCCAGTTCCCGGTTGAGGGTTTCGAATTCCCGGATCGGGTCCCGGTCGGGCATCCAGGAAAGGTCGAGCAGGTGCAGCAGGATGTTGGTCCGTTCCACATGTTTCAGGAAGCGATGGCCGAGGCCGGCACCTTCGTGGGCCCCCTCGATGATGCCGGGAATATCGGCGATGACGAACGACCGGTAGTTCTTGTACGGGACCACTCCCAGGTTGGGCTTGAGGGTGGTGAAGGGGTAGTCGCCGATCTTCGGCCGGGCCGCCGACACTTTGGTGATGAAGGAGGATTTTCCGACGTTCGGAAAGCCCAGCAGCCCGACATCCGCCATCAGTTTCAGCTCCAGCTTGAGCCACCGTTCCTCGCTCGGTTCACCCGGCTGGGCGAACTTGGGTGCCCGGTTGGTGGCGGTGGCAAAGCGGGCGTTTCCCTGGCCGCCGCGGCCGCCGCGAAGCAGAACGAGCGTTTCGTCCGGGTCGGTCAGGTCGGCGAGCAGTTCGCCCGTTTCCGCGTCCTTGATCACCGTCCCTGGCGGGATGAGGATCTTCAGGTCCTCGCCGTTGGCGCCATGGCGGTCCTTCCCCATGCCGTTCTTCCCTTTGCCGGCTTTCAGGTGGGGGCGGTAACGGAGATCCATCAACGTGGCGAGCCCGGCGGAGACTACGAAAATAACGTCTCCCCCTTTGCCACCGTCGCCGCCATCCGGGCCGCCATAGGGAATGAACTTTTCGCGGCGGAACGAGACGCAGCCGGCGCCGCCGGGGCCGGACTGGACATGGATTTTGACTTCATCGACAAACTGCATGATTCGATCTCCGTTGCAATAAACAACGAAAGCCCGGAACCTTCGGTCCCAGGCTTTCGCCGCGGTATGTCCGCACCAATCAGTTTGCGGGGTAGACGGAGACTTTTTTCTTGTCCCGGCCCAGCCGCTCGAACTTCACGATGCCATCCACCAGGGCAAAGAGGGTGTAGTCCTTGCCGCAGCCGACATTGGTGCCGGGGTGGATCTTTGTGCCGCGCTGGCGGTAGATGATGTTCCCCGCCTTGACCGTTTCACCGCCGAACTTCTTGCAGCCGAGTCGTTTGGATTCCGAATCGCGTCCGTTCCGTGTAGAACCGACGCCTTTCTTGTGTGCCATGGTGTTAAACCTCCTGACGGCTTCCCGAGGTGATGGGGGTCAGTTGCCAAGCCGCCGTAAAAATGCCGTGGTTCCGGTTAAGCGTTGATCTTTTCGATCTTGAGGATGGTCCGCAATTGACGGTGCCCGCGCAATTTCCGAAAAGTCTTGCGCCGCTTCGACTTGAAGACGAGAATCTTCTTGTCTTTACCCTGCTCGACAATCTTGCCGACGACAGAGGCGCTGGGCACTAAAGGTGTTCCGATCGTAACCTTTTCGCCGCCAACCATCAGGACTTCGTTGAGTTCAACGGTATCACCGACCGCTCCCTCGAGTTTTTCGACTTTCAAAAAGTCGCCTTCGGAAACTTTGTACTGCTTCCCTCCGGTTCTGACTACCGCGTACATGGACTTCACCACCTTTACCAATATTTTTGAAGAGCGTTAAAAAATAACGAATAACGCTCAGCGAGTCAAGGATTTTTTCTGTTTAGCCAAGTTCGACCAACACATCGTCCCCCTCGATCCGGACAGGATAAATCTTGAGTGTGTATTCGGGGAATTCCTTGCAGGCCCCGGTTTTCAGGTTGAAGCGGTAGCCGTGGCGCTGGCAGGAAAGATGTTCGGCATCTTTGACCAGCGCGCCGGAAAGCGGCGCTCCCTGGTGAGGACACTCGGTCTCGCAGGCGTACACCGCCCCTTTGGCCTTGACCAGCAGGATTTCCTGGCCGTTGACGGTGACGATTTTCTTCCCCCAATCGGGGATGTCGGAAATTTTTGCCGCAAAGGTCATCGTTCGCTCCCTCCTTTTCAATCGTTCGTCGTCCTAAATTATTGCCGTCGGTTGGGGAAACAACCGCTACATCAATAGAGTGCGAGATGCACCCAGTTCTGACCGGAAAAGCAAGGGGGCTGCCGTAGACGCTTGGCCGCAGGTTGACACCGCCCGCGCGGGAAAAAACACCCCCTAAGGACTGTCCGGAGGCGTGACGAGTGAGATCGCATGGGCGGCCTCTTCGGCCCGCCGGCGCGCTTCGTCGGTATCCTTGCCGAGTGCCAGCGCCACCCCCATCCGGCGGCCGGGGCGGGTATCCGGCTTGCCGAAGAGTCGCAGCTTGGTGTCGGGCACCGTTAATGCCGTCGTCAGCCCGTCGAAAACAACTTCGGCGGCTGCCCGGTCAGCCAGGACGACATGGGAGGCGGCCGGGGCAAGGTTCGTCACTTCGGGGACCGGGAGGCCGAGGATTGCCCGGACATGGAGCTCGAACTCGGACATGCTCTGCGAAACCATGGTCACCATCCCGGTGTCGTGGGGGCGGGGGGACACCTCGCTGAACCAGACCCGGTCTCCCTTAATGAACAACTCGACCCCGAAGATGCCATAGCCGCCGAGGGCGTCGGTCACCGCCCGGGCCTGGCGGCGGGCCTCGGCGAGCGCTGTCGGTGTCATGGCCATCGGCTGCCACGATTCGTGGTAATCGCCCTTGATCTGGACATGGCCGATCGGCGGGCAGAAGGTAGTACCGCCGGCATGGCGGACTGTCAGCAGGGTGATCTCGTAATCGAAGGGGATGAATTCCTCGATGATCACCCGGTCCGAGGCGCCGCGCGCCCCTTCCAGGGCGTAGGTCCAGGCGGCGTCACCGTCGCTCTCGCTCCGGACGACGCTCTGCCCCTTGCCCGACGAACTCATGATCGGCTTGACCACGCAGGGGAGGCCAATGGCGGCAATTTCGGCGCGGAATTCTTCCCGTGACGAGGCGAAACGGTAGGCTGCGGTCGGCAGCCCCAGTTCTTCGGCGGCGAGGCGGCGGATTCCCTCCCGGTTCATGGTCAGGTTGGCGGCCCGAGCGGTCGGGATGACTGTGTATCCTTCCGCTTCCAGCTCCAGCAGGTAGGTCGTGGCGATCGCCTCGATCTCCGGGACGATCAGCTGCGGCCGTTCCTGGGCGATGACCCGGCCCAGCTCCGTCCGGTCGAGCATGTTGATGACATGGCTGCGGTGGGCGACCTGCATGGCCGGGGCGTCGGGATAGCGGTCCACGGCGATGACTTCGACCCCGAGCCGCTGGGCCTCGATGGCCACCTCCTTGCCCAACTCCCCGGAACCGAGGAGAAGCATCTTGGTGGCGGAATTCTTGAGTGGGGTTCCAATCATGACATATCCTTTTGCAGACGAACTTGAGAGCGGTGCGGTACGGCGGTCGGCCCACCCCTGTACTCCCCGCAACGCCCCGGGCGGCCCGGCGGCCTGACGTACCTGTAACGTTGCATTTTACGAAATGGCGATTTCGAACTGCTCCTGGTGGAATCCGGGCTTGGCACGGACGGTGATCCGCTTCTTGAATTTCTTCTCCAGTTCCTCCAGCCCCCGCCGTTCCTCGTCGTAGAGCAGGTCGGCCACCTGGGGATGGACGGTCAGCATCGCCTTGGTGCCGCGGATGTCGAGCATCTCCCGGCGCAGTTCCCGGAAGATTTCGTGGCAGACGGTGGTCTTCGATTTGACATAGCCGCGCCCTTCGCAGTAGGGGCACTGTTCACAGAGCATCCGGCCGATGCTCTCCCGGACCCGCTTGCGGGTCATCTCCACCAGGCCGAGATCGGAAATCTTGAGAATGTTCGTCTTCGACTTGTCGGCCTTCATGGCCTCTTCGAGGGCGGTGAAGACCTTTTCCCGGTTGACCTCCTTCTCCATGTCGATGAAGTCGATGATGATGATCCCGCCGATGTTGCGCAGCCGGAGCTGATAGGCGATCTCCTTGACCGCTTCCAGATTGGTCTTGAGGATGGTGTCTTCCAGGTTGTGCTTGCCGACGAAACGACCGGTGTTGACATCGATGGCGGTGAGCGCCTCGGTCTGTTCGATGATGATGTAGCCGCCGGACTTGAGCCAGACCTTGCGGCCGAGGGCGCGGCTGATCTCCACCTCCAGGCCGAAATGGTCGAAGATCGGCTCGTCGTCGTCATACAGCTCGATGGAGTATTTCATCTTCGGCATGAAGGTGCCGATGAACTGGACGATCTTGTCGTGTTCGTGCTTGGAGTCGACGACGATCTTGTTGACGTCCTCGGTGAGGATGTCGCGGATCACTTTCTGGGTGACGTCGAGGTCGGCATGGATCAGGCAGGGGGCATGGACCTTGTCGTTCTTCTTGACGATCTCATCCCAGAGTTTGGTCAGGTAGTGCATGTCCGAAACCAGGTCCTCCTCCGACTTCCCTTCGGAGACGGTCCGGACGATGAAGCCGCCGGTGGCCGGCTTGATCCGCTCGATGATCTCTTTCAGCCGTTCGCGCTCCTCCTCGTCCTCGATCCGGCGCGATACGCCGACGTGGTCGACGGTCGGCATGTAGACCAGGTGGCGTCCGGGGAGCGAGATGTGGGAGGTGATCCGGGCCCCCTTGGTGCCGATCGGCTCTTTCGATACCTGAACGAGGATTTCCTGCCCTTCCTGGAGCAGTTCTTCAATCGGGTGGAGCGGCTGGATCACCTGCTGCTCGCTCTCCGGCTCCTCGCTCTTGCCGTTGCCGTCCATGAAGGTTTCGAACTCTTCCATGGCGTCGAAGACGTCGGCCACGTAGAGAAAGGCCGCCTTTTCGAGGCCGATGTCGACGAAGGCCGCCTGCATGCCGGGAAGCACCCGAACGACCTTCCCCTTGTAGATGTTGCCGACGATCCCCCTGACCCTGCTGCGCTCGATATAGAGTTCGGCGATGGTGCCGTTCTCGATCAGGGCGATGCGGGTTTCGTGGGACGAGGTGTTGATGACGAGCTCGTTCCCCATTGATTTCCTCTCTTGCTCGCTGCCCGGCGGCGGCGAAATGTATAGTATAACCTAATTTTCTGAATGCTTGAAGAGTACGGCGAGCTTTTCGATCCGGATGCCGGCCAGCGTCTCGTCGGGCAAGCCGGTAATGGCTCGCGCGTATTCGAGCGGCTTGCCCCGGCCGATGGTCAGCTCGAGGCTGTTGCCGGTCACCTGCAATTCCGCCAGTTCCTGACGGAGGTCGTACTCGCTGATCTTTCCCTTCTTTTCGCGGCGGAAGGGATAGCTTGTCAACGCCAGGAACGTCTCTGCCCGGCTCGGAAGATCGACTGCCGTTCCCGTCGGCAGGGTCACCCGGTAGCGGGTCTTGTCGATAATTACCGAGAGCGATGGGGAGCCGGGCGGCAGCTCGGTCGCCTCGGTGACACAGATTCCCGCCGGAAGTGCCGCGTTCAGCCTGCTGCGGAGCTCGGCCGGTTCGAGGCCCGGCGCGACTTCCATATCCATGTATTCGGCCATTGATTCGATGCCGACCGACAGGGCGGTGGCAAAGGAGAATTTGGGATGGGGGTGAAACCCCTGCGAAAAACGGATCGGCAGCCGTGCCCGATGAACCGCCCGGGTAAAGAGGCCGATCATCTCCAGATGGCTGAGGAACCGCATCCGCCCCGTTTTCGTGTAGCGGAGGCGGATCGTCGCCTTGCCGTCGGTTACGGTCGGAGGGCCCGCTGCCAACGGCTCGGCGCCGTGCCAGTGCGGGTCGGCGAGCCGCATTTTGATCCGGTCGAAATCACAGATGCCACAGCCGGTGCAGAGGCCGGTGCGGCAGTCTTCAGTCGGGATGCCGAGGGCGGACTTTTCCAGTTCCCGACGGAGAAATTCCTTTGTGACGCCGTAATCGAGGTGATCCCATGGGAGAATCTCATCCCGGTCGCGCCGGCGGTGGTAGAAGGCCGGTTCGATGCCGGTGGCGGCGAAAGCGGCCTGCCACGTGGCAAAGGAAAAATGGTCTCCCCAGCCGTCGAAGCGGCAGCCAAGTTCCCACGCTTTCTGCAGGACGGTGCCGAGCTGCCGGTCGCCGCGGGCGAAAACCCCTTCCATGAACGACAGCGGGGCGTCGTGCCATTTGAAGGCCAGTTTGCGTGCCCTCAGCTCCCGGCGGAGAAATTGCTGCCGGGCGATGGTCTCATCGATGCCGATCTGCGGTTCCCACTGGAAGGGGGTATGGGCCTTGGGGACGAAGGTCGAGACCGAAACATTGACTTCGCCGCCGGAGCCGGCCCGGCGCCCTTCCATTTTGACCTTGCGGGAAAGATCGGCGATGCCGAGCAGGTCCTCGTCGGTTTCTCCGGGCAGGCCGAGCATGAAGTAGAGCTTGATCAGTCGCCAGCCGTTGCTGAAGGCTTCGTAGGAGTTCCGCAGTAGATCCTCTTCGCTGATGCCCTTGTTGATGATCCCTCGCAGCCGCTCGCTGCCGGCCTCCGGAGCGAGGGTGAACCCGGTTTTGCGGACCGTGCGGATCGCTTCCACCAGTTCCTGGTTGAGGCTGCCGACCCGCAGCGACGGGAGGGAGACCGCGACCCGCTGGTCGCGGTAGCGGCGAATCAGTTCCTGGAGGAGCGGGGTGAGGCAACCATAGTCACCGGTCGAGAGGGAGAGCAGCGACAGCTCGTCGTAGCCGGTGGTGCGCAACGACTCTTCCACCAGCTGCAGGATGGTTTCCGGCGACCGCTCCCGGACCGGGCGATAGATGTAGCCCGCCTGGCAGAAGCGGCAGCCCCGGGTGCAGCCGCGACCGATCTCGATGCTGACCCGGTCGTGGATGGTTTTCAGAAAGGGAACTATCGGCGTGGTGGGGTAGCGCGCCTCGTTCAGGTCGGCGACAAAGCGGCGCCGGACCCGGCGGTAACCGGGGAGCAGCGGCGTAACGGCGGCAATCCGGCCGCTCTCACCGTAACCGACGCTGAAGAACGATGGAATGTAGACGCCGTCGATCCGTGCCAGCCGTTCGAGCAGCTGCCGCCTGCTCTCGTTTGCCCGGCGCCATTCGCGATAGGCTTCCGCAATCTCCACCACCGCCTCTTCGCCGTCACCCAGCAGAAACGCATCGAAGAAGTCGGCCAGCGGTTCGGGATTGCAGGCGCAGGGACCGCCACCGACAACCAGGGGATGCCGTTCGTTCCGCTCGGCGGCCCGCAACGGGATGCCGCCCAGATCGAGCATGTTGAGGATGTTGGTATAGGAGAGCTCGTACTGGAGGGTGAAGCCGACGATCTCCGCCTCGACGAGCGGGGTATCACTCTCGCTGGTGGTGAGCAACGTTGCCGCCTGGCGCAACTGGGTCTCCCGGTCGGGCCACGGGGCGTAGCTCCGTTCGGCGGCGATCCATTCAACGGCGTTGAGAACGCCGTAAAGAATCTGGAAACCCAGGTGGCTCATGCCAACTTCGTAGACGTCTGGAAAGGCCAGGACAAAACGTATTTCGGCCCCCTCCTTGGCGGAGGAGCCGATCTCTCCTCCCATGTAGCGGGCAGGCTTTTCGATGGCAAGCAGCTCGTTATTCGACACGCGTTCTCTCTTCGGGCAGTCCGTCAGGGAATCTGCTAGGGTAAATACATAAAGCTAGTATATGGCGGGCGGTTTGGCAAGGCTAAACGTGTACTGCGGAGGGGGGAGCGACGACCCGACGCCAGGCGAACATGACTCCGGCGCCAAGAGCGCAGCGGGCGGGGGCACCGCCCGGCGCGGTTACTCTTTTTGCCAGACGTAGGGCGGGTCGATGTAGGGATCGAAAAAGCCCGGGTAGGCAATGAAGAAGGTGGCAAGTTCGCCGACCCCGGCCAGGGTGCGGGCGATGGTCATCCCAATTCCCTTCAGCGGGCCGACGAGCAGTCCCTTGACCGGCCCTTCTTCCTGCCAGGTCACGTAAACCTGTTTGGGGAGTTCAACCCAGCCGGTCGTGGTGTTGCTGATGCCGCGAGCCGCCTTGTTTGCCATGCCGTCCACCACTTCCTGGGCGGAAGAGGTTTCGATGGTCCGCAGATCGTCGGCATGCCCCTGTCGCGGCACTGCCGGCACGAGCAGCAGCGCGATGGCAGCTCCCGCCAGCACCAGCCGCAGTTTCATTGTCCGTCTCCCTGCCGGTCGGCCGTTGGCACCCCATCTTGCACGGCAACCGGTTCTTCCCGTGCCTTATCCCAGCCATCCCAGACATACTCCGGGTCGATCATCGGGTCGTAGTAGCCTGGTTGCGGCACCAGGAAGAAGACCGCTTCGGCCGTCCCGATGAATGCCCGGTAGAGGGTCATGCCGATCCCCTTGAGTGGACCGACTACGTAGCCGACCGCCCCGCGATCGCGGACGCTCAGGTACGATTGCTTGGGAAGTTCGACGATGGAGGTGCCGACGTTGGTTATTCCGCGGGCCAGTTTGAAGGCCATTTTCTCGACGATGAATTCGGCTTTTGGCTGGTCCTGGGCAAAAAGCGGCGTGGCAAAGGAGAGCGTTACCGCACAGGCAAGAAACAGGGCGAAACTACGCATATATTCTCCTTCTCGTTAGTGTGTCTGTCTGCTAACCCTTGTAGCATACTTGCAGGCTGCTGGCAAGCGGCGACCACTGTCCGTTCAGTCGAAAAGTGACCGTTCTGCGGGGAGAAACGGGGCGAACCTCTTCATGACCTGGTCGAGGCGGTCGATGTAATAGCCAGTATTCTCGTCGGGGCGGCGCGGATCGTAGGCGGAAACCGGCCGGCAGCTTTCGTAGAGAGCAATTCCCTTTCCCTGGCCGGTGACATAGTAGCTGATCTGATCACCGGCCCGGTATTCATTGTTCGCGCGGAGGGCGATTTCGTAAGCCGCCGCCGGGGAGCGCTTCCCTTGGCGCACTTTCTGGAGGTAGGTGGCCGGCGATTCGCCGAGGGTCTCGGTGCGTGCCAGCCGCTCGATGGCGAAGCCGTGATCGCGCAGCCGGCGGAGATACTCATCGTAGCGCGCCGGGACGTTGTCGCTCTCTCCCGTGAGGAGCAGTGCGATTACTTCCGTGGTGAATTCCCGCAGGTACGGCTCGATCCCTCGTGAGCGGAGCGCACTCCCCCTGACGGTGATTTTCCCGGCATAATCGAGGAGGGCATAATTCTTCATCTTGTACGAAAACATCGCCTGGTATAGTCCATCCTGCTCAACCTCGATTCCCGGCGGGAGGGTGGCGGAGAGGTCACGGACGAGGGCGTTTTCTTCTCCGGGGCTACCGCTCTCCGGGGGCGGGATGAAATAGATTCCGTCGGTGTCAATTTCAACGGGGCGGGCGTGATGCTCCCTGAGCCAGATCAACATCTCCTGGATCAGCCTGCGGCCGGTTCTGGTCACCTCCGTCGCTGTGGCGAGGTCGGCAAAGTGATGGATCGTCGTTCCCAGGTAGCCGTAAAACGAATTGATCAATATCTTGAAGGTTTGCTGGAGGGCGGCGTAATAGTCCCGTTCCGGTCCTGCGGCAGTGCGGGCCAGGGCCTTGGCCCGGAGCCGGAAGTCGCGCAGGTCCCGCAGCAACGGCAGGAAGAGTCCGAGGCTTTCCCGGGGCGGCGCGAGGCCAAACGCCAGCATGATCGACGGGTAGAGCGATGCCACGTCGCAGTGGACCACGGGACCGACCACGCCGGTCATGCAGACGTCGGTATAACCGCCGGCCAGCTCGCCGCCGCCGGCGGCGGGCCGGGGAATGGCGGTGCCGCGGCGCAGGTACTCCCGGATGAACAGCGCGTCGATCTTGGTGGCGTTGCCCCGCACGATGCAGTTCTGGTACGAGTAGGGGAACATCCGCGCCTGGAGGAACCAGGGGTGGGAGAGGAGGCGGGAGAGGGCGAGCGTTTCCCGGACGTCGTCCAGGTTGTAACGGCGGAGCCGTTCCGGGTCGCGGGCGAAGATCTCGTCGATCGTGCCGCGCTCCAGGTAGGTCCGATCGGCCGCGGCAAGGCCGAAGTGGCGGGCTGCCTGCTTGAGACCGTAACTTTCCAGTTCTCGGCCCGAGACGTCGTAGAGTTGGACGAGAAAGTAGGTGTCGATGACCGAGCGCCCGTAAATGTCCCACCGCGGGTAGTCGATCTGCCGCTCGGCGATGGAAAAACGCGCCGGATGCACCCGCGGGACACTACCGTCCCGTCCCCAGCGAAGGCTGATCCCGTGGCGCTCGGCGCGGATCCGCAGATACTCCAGGTCGAAACGGAACAGGTTGTGCCCTTCGATGACATCCGGGTCGCGCTCGCGGATGATGGCGGTCAGCCGCTCCAGCAACTGCGGTTCCGTAAATTCGCGGCCGGAGAGGAACGCTTCATACCCCGCTTCATCCATCACCGCGATGCTGATGATCCGGTCTTCCGCCCGGCGGGGATTGGAAAATTCGTATCCCGGCGCGCAGGCCGTTTCGATGTCGAGGGCCAGCCGGCGCAGCCCGGAGAAGGGCAGCCCCTTGAAAAACGTTTTGCCGGTTAGCAGCAGGTGCTGGTGGACCGGGTCTGTCAGGTAGCGATAGGGGGCGTCGGGAGCCGAAGGGGGGTGGCCGGTGTGGCGGGCCAGATGATCGCGGGCGGCCAGACAGTGGTGCCAGTCGCTGAAGGTGGCGAGGTGACGGTAGACGCCGTTGCCGGCAAGCGGATGCAGCGTGGCCGCGGCGGCGAGCCGCCCGAGCAGGGTGGGGTCTTCCAGGAGGATAAAGGGATGGAACGGCTCGTCCTTGAAGATCAGGCCGTCCGGCGTGCGGATGAAAAGCCTGATGAACCGTCCGGCCAGTTCGGCAGCGACGATCCCCGCCGTTGCATCGGCACCGAACAGGATCGGGTTGTCGGCAAGGGATAATTCGTCCACCGGGAAATCCTCCGCCGCTGATAAAAAAAACGGCACGGTCTGCCGGCCGTACCGTTTTCGCTACTGTTGTCGTGTCCGGTTTACTTCGCCGCGTGTTTGGCCAGGTAATCGGCGACGCCGGCAGACGTCGAAACCATCGCCTCGTCTCCTTCCTTCCAGTTGGCGGGGCAGACCTGGTCGCCATGGGTTTCGACAAACTGGACCGCATCGAGCATCCGAAGGGCTTCCGCAACGTTCCGGCCCAGTGGCAGGTCGTTGATGACCGCGTGGCGGACGACCCCCTTCGGGTCGATAAGGAACAGACCGCGCAGGGCGACGGAGTTGTTGAAGAGCACCCCGTACTGCTTGGAAATCTCCTTGTTCAGGTCGGCAACGAGCGGATACTGGATGTTGCCGATGCCACCGTCTTCCACGGCGGTGTTTTTCCAGGCAAGATGGGTGAATTTCGAGTCGACGGAAACGCCGATCACTTCACAGTTCCTGCTCTTGAAGGTGTCGATCGCCTTGTTGAAGGCGAGAATTTCCGAAGGGCAGACAAAAGTAAAGTCGAGCGGGTAAAAGAAAAGGATGACGTATTTCCCGCGAAAACTCGACAGCTTCAGCGTGGCGAACGTATTGTCGGGCAGAACCGCGTCGGCGGAAAAGTCGGGAGCCTCCTGGGTGACCAGCGTACACATGCACATGAGATAAATTCTCCTTTCCGGTGGAAAATAATTAATACAGGGAAAGGAATACCAGCAGCCGTCGGCCTTGTCAATCAAAAAAGATAAAAAAACTCCTTTTTGTCTTGTTGGCCGCATTGCCACACTGGCAGCGACGGGCGGGGCCTTGCAGGTGACTGCCTTGCTGCCGGGTTCTCATCCCGGCAACCCCTATTTGATAGTCCCGTCGACGCCGATGATTACCTCCCGGAGCGGGATGTTTTTGCCTGCTGCGGCAAGTGCCTGCCTGGCCGCCATGACGATGCCGCCGCAGCACGGCACTTCCATTCGGGCAATGGTAACGCTCCTGATGGCGGACGCACGGAACAGTTCGGTCAGCTTTTCCTGGTAAAACCGGTTGTCGTCGAGTTTGGGGCAGCCGACGACCAGTGCCCGACCGGCGAGCAAGTCGCGGTGAAATTCGGCGTAAGCGAACGGCACACAGTCGGCGGCGATCAAGAGGTCGGCATTCTGGAAATAGGGGGCGGTGGTCGGGACGAGGTGAAGCTGCACCGGCCACTGACGAAGCTGGCTCGGTTGCCGGGCCGCCGGCGAGGCGGTCGGTGTCGTTCCGGCAGGGGTGATCATCCTGACTTGGGAGCCGGGGCAGCCGCTGCCGTTCGCCGGTCGGTGGGGGTGTCGTTCTGCCGCTCCGCGGTTTGCCTGGCGATGCTCTGCCACCGCCTCTTCATCGAACGGTACCGCTTCCCGATCGATCACCCTGATGGCGTCACGGGGGCATTCGCCCAGGCAGGCACCGAGCCCGTCGCAGAGGTTGTCGGCAGCTAGTACCGCCTTGCCGTTGACGATGGTGATAGCCCCTTCGGCGCAGGCCGGGACGCAAAGGCCGCAGCCGTCGCATTTTTCTTCGTCGATCTGGACGATCGTTCTGATCATAATGGTCTCCCTGGTGTGCCGGTCGTGCCGGTTCCGTGCTGCAACCGGTGCATTGGGCCGGATTGTCGGTCTAAAAGAAATAATGCCACAGATAGTCGAGGCGGCCCCGCAGCAGCAATCGCCGGCCCGAGAACGCCATCACCTCGCGTATCTTCGCCCGATACTCTTTGCCGTAACAATGGATCCGGCACTCTTTGCACGCCGGCTTCGGTTCGAGCGGGCAGGTGCGGCGTTTGCTGATCCCGTGGGCAAGAAGCCCGGCGCATTCCGGACAGAGCTTCAGGTCCGCCCGGTAGTGGCGAGCCAGTTGGGACGGCAGCTCGCAGCTGTGGCGCTCCGTTGTGGCATGGCGAGCGTTGCAGTAGGTCCTGACGAAGTCAGTCAGCACCCGCAGGTCCTTGAGCTGGGTTTTGGTGAACTGTTCCATGGTTTCATCATAGGCCAACGACCGGCAAAAAGTCATGACCCATGTCAAAAAAAATCCCTTAGCCGGAGCGATTTTGCTTTTCGGGGAATTCTGTGCTATGTATCCGGCCATGCATAGCGATACCCCTCTCATCATTCCCCGTTCGGACCATCCCATCTCCCGGAATCTCGTCAGCCCCCATGCCCTCAAAGTCCTGTATCGGCTCAAGGAAAGCGGCCATCTCGCCTATCTGGTCGGCGGCTGCGTGCGCGATCTGCTGCTCGGCCGGGAGCCGAAGGATTTCGATGTTGTTACCGATGCAACCCCGAACCAGGTGAAGCGGATCTTCCGCAACTGTCGGCTGGTCGGCCGGCGCTTTCGGCTGGCCCACATTCATTTCCAGGACGAGATCGTCGAGGTGGCGACGTTCCGCTCCTCCGAGCCGGAGGAACTGGAGGCGGAGATGCCGATCCCGATGGCGGAGGGTGCCGATGCCGGAGGGCCTCGACCGCCTCGGCATCTGCGGAGCGACGACGGAGTGATTCTACGGGATAACGTGTTCGGTACGCCGGAACAGGATGCCCGGCGGCGGGACTTCACCGTCAATGCCCTGGCTTACAATATCGCCGATTTTTCCATCATCGACTACGTTGGCGGGATGGCCGACCTCCGGCAGGGGGTGATTCGCACTATTGGCGATCCCGGCGTTCGCTTCACCGAAGACCCGGTGCGGATGTTGCGGGCCGTCCGTTTTGCGGCGATGCTCGGCTTTGCTATCGAGCCGCTGGCCGGGGAGGCAATCATTGAACTGGCGCCAACCATTACCCGGGCCACCCCGCCCCGCCTTTACGAAGAAATTTTGAAACTCTTCCTGCTCGGTGAGGGTGAGAAAACCTACCAATTGATGCGCCAAACCCGGCTTTTCGATCACCTGTTTCCCCATTTCACTGCTTGGCTGGAGCGGGAAACCGACGGCTTCCCCCATGCCCGGGTCGGGCAGGGCCTGGAGTGGATCGATCGGCGGGGCGGCGCGGGGGACAAAATTTCTCCCCCCCTGCTCCTGGCGATCATGTTCGGTGAATACCTGGAGGAGAAGGCCGCCGGCTTCAGGCAAACGGGGCGCGCTCCCCAAGAGGCAATCAACGGTGCGGTGGCGGAATTCCTCGGCGAACTGGCGCCGACAGTGCTGGTGCCCCAGCGGATCGGCATTGCCGTGCGGGACATTCTGGCCAGCCGCAACCGGTTCCGCAAGATTCCCGGCAAGCGCCCCCAGTCCTTCGTCGGCCGTCCCGGGTTTGCCGATTGGCTGACCCATTTGCAGTTCTTGAGCGAGATTGCGGCTGAAGAGGCGAAGACCTACGCCTGGTGGCACGCCTATGCCGGAACTGCAGCGACTGAAGTCCCGGCCCCGGAGCTTCCCGGCGCCGAAGAAAAGAAATCCCCGCGCCGGCGGCCGCGGCGGCGCCGGCGGAAGAACACCCCTCCGGCATCATAGCGATTATCGAACGGGTTGCGCCGTCCGGCGGCTCAGACGTGGTTCCGGAGCATCAGTTCCGGCGGCGTCGGACTCAGATAAACTTGCTGCATGAGGTAATGCTGGTCGTATTTGCGCACATAGTGCCGGATCATGGTTATCGGTACGACAAGCGGGATCAGGCCGTTGTGGTAGGCGTCGATGAACTCTTGCAATCCCAAGCGCTCTTCCGCCGCCAGCACTTTTCGGAAGTACCCCTTGATGTGCTGGAGGACATTGGTGTTCTTCTTGACGGTGGCCGGCAGCGCCAGGGCTTTCATGAAGAGCTCCAGGTACCGGGCGAACAGTGCGGTCGGTTCCATCTCCGTACCGTGAGCCACCAATTTCCCCGCTTCCCGGTAGAGTTCCGGGCTGTGAGCCATAAGCTGCAGCTTGTGGGCAGAATGGAACTCGACCAAGTGCCCGATTTTTCTCTCCTGACGGAGCAGATCCTGCCACCGCCGATAGGCGAAAACCCGCTCGATGAAATTTTCCCGCAGCGCCATGTCGTGCAACCGTCCTTCCTCTTCAACCGGCAACAGCGGAAAATGTTCGACCACGGCTGCGGCGAAGAGCCCGCGGCCAACTCTGGGCGGCATCCCGGCATTGTAAACCTTCACCCTGAACAGTCCTGAGCTTGGCGATCCTTTCTTGAAGATGAAACCGCAGAGGTCCTCCCTTTCGAGTTCGACCACTTTCTGCCGACAGAAGGCCTGCATCTGGGCGGTGAGGTCAATGCGGCTCTTGCGGGTGACCAGCCGGGGGGCGGCAGGGTCGCCCTCAAGCCGCATTGCTTCTCGCGGCGTTGGCAGGCCGCACCCGACCTCGGGACAGACGGGCACGAAACGGCAGAACCTGCCGAGCGTGTCGGAGAGATAGTGGTCGTGTTTGTGCCCGCCGTCGTAACGGACCCGCTCGCCCAGCAAGCATGAACTGATGCCGATTGAAACCGGAGTTGACATGATGTTCTCCCAGTATTGGTTAAATGAAAACAAAAAATAATTCATGAAATAAGGTCAACTGCCGATGATTAAGGTATTGACAGCTCTGCTTGCGGGGCCGAGGTGCTGCCCGGCTGCCCGGGGAGTTTTGTGGCTGTCACTCTATTTAATTAATAAAAATCAGTAATTTCGCCCATTTCTCCTTGAAAATAGAGATACTGCTGCTATAATTTTGCCTGTTCCGATGGGTAAATCAAGCACTTTCGGAGTGATGCGTGGATTGGGAATGTTGCTGGGGCAAGGAAAATATCCGCCCGGACGAATGCCAGCAGATCAGCGAGGGGGAAGAAGTCCTTTACACCTCGCGGGGGCGCCGGATTCTGGAGAAGTGCGTCGAGTGCCCCCTGTTTCGAAATGATCTGCGGAAAAGCGGGGAAATCGACAGCCCACTGGCCGCCATTGTCCCCTTTCTGGTCGAGGGCGTGCTGGAACAACGGGGAAAGCTCCAGTCGATGGTTGGCTTCCTCGACAGCAAAGACCGGGAGATCAAGTTCCTCCACGAGATCAGCCTCGTTTTGCAGACCTCCGTCGATCTGGATGAAGTACTGTCGGTCGTGATGACCGCCATTACCGCCGGCAAGGGATTCGGGATGAACCGGGCATTTCTCCTCCTGACCGGCAAGGAAAGGAAATTGCTGCAGGGGTACCTGGGGGTCGGACCTCGGAGCCTCGATGAAGCCTGGCAGATCTGGGGGGAGATCAACCGGGACGATTTCACCCTCAAGGAGATGGCGAAGAACTTCTACCAGACCAAATTCAACTCGGAAAAGGTAAAATTTCACGACATTCTCGAGCGGTTGACCGTTCCGCTTGCCGAGCAGAATCATGTTCTTGTCCGGGCGCTTCGGGAAAGAAAGCCAATCCTGGTGGAAAATGCCTTCAATAATCCGGACGTCGACCCGTCGCTGGCCCGGACACTCGATGTCGACTCCTTCCTGATTACCCCGCTAATTTCCCGCAATCGCCGGATCGGCGTCATCATTTCCGATAATTGCATCACCCGCCGACCAATTACTCCCCAAGATGTCCAGTCGCTTGAAACGTTCGCCTTTCCGGTGGCCTTCGCCATCGAACGTGCCTCGCTCTACGAACGGCTGCAGGAGGAGCTGCTCAAAGTTACCGCAGCCAATGTCAAGCTCAAGGAGCAGCAGGAGCTGATCGTCAAAATGGAGCGGATGGCATTGGTCGGCAAGATTACCTCGAATATTGCCCATTCGATCCGCAACCCGCTGATGATCATCGGCGGGTTTGCCCGCACACTGCTGAAGGGGGCGGCCGAGAACGATCCGAAACGGGGCTATCTGGAGTCGATCGTCCGCGAAGCCCGGCAACTCGACGGGGTCCTTGAGGAAGTACTCAATTATTCAGACTCGCTCTATCCCACATTGGACAGCTGGGACGTCAATCAGTTGCTCAGCGCCGTTTGCCGTGAACTCGACGGTAAGTTTGCCGAACGGAGGGTTGGGTGCCGGCTTCGCCTTGGTGTCGACCTCCCGCAGGCCCATATCGATTACAAGCAGGTGGCGTACTGTCTGCGGAGCATTCTTGCCGGCATGGTCGACAGCCTGGCGGACGGCGGGGAGATCAGGGTCGTCAGTCGGCATGAGGCGGAGTGGGTTGTCATTGCTGTTGAGGGGGCGGGGAAACCGACCGGTGTCGGTGGATTGGAATCCGTGACTTCGCCCTTCGCCAGTGCGCGGGAAATGGGTGACGGCCTGGGCTTGGCGGTCTGCCGGACGATCATGGAAAAGCATGGCAATATTCTTGAAATCGAAAATCCTCCTGAGGGAGGAATGCGATGTATCCTGAAACTACCAATCCAGAAGAAGGAGGATGTGTATGGCACGGTTACTGGTGGTTGACGATGAAAGCAGCATTCGGCTGCTCTACTCCCAGGAGCTGGCTGACGAAGGCTACGAGGTGGTAACGGCGGCGACCGCCGCCGAGGCGGTGGAACAGATCGGCACGCAGGATTTCGATCTGATCGTTCTCGATATCAAACTGAAAAACGAAAGCGGCCTCGATCTGCTGCAGAAGATCGTCAAGGAGCGCCATAACCTGCCGGTGGTCCTCTGTACGGCATTTTCCTGCTTCAAGGATGACTTTTCGGCCTGGCTTGCCGACGGTTATGTGGTCAAGTCGAGCGATCTGACCGAACTGAAGGAGGAGATCAAGCGGGTCATTGCCAAAAAGGGAGCGAAACCAGCCTGAACGTTGCCGGTGAAATATTGAAATTCTGACTATGTACCAAAGGAGCATCCCATTATGAAAGCTGTAATTATGGCTGGCGGGTTCGGTACCCGCATCCAACCGTTGACGAGCAACATTCCGAAACCGATGATTCCGCTGCTCAACCGGCCGATCATGCTGCATATCGTTGAGCTGCTGAAAAAATACGAGATTACCGACCTGGTGATGCTCCTGTATCATCAGCCCGCAGTGATCAAGAACTTTTTCCGCGACGGTACCGACTTCGGGGTAAAGATTACCTATGTGACGCCGCTCCAGGACATGGGGACTGCCGGCGCGGTCAAATGCGCCGAGAAGTATCTGGACGAACGGTTCGTGGTCATCAGCGGCGACCTGTTGACCGACTTTAATCTGAAAAAAATCGTCGATTTTCATGAGGAAAAGAAAGCGCTGGCGACGATTACCCTGACTTCGGTGAAAGACCCGCTGCAGTTCGGGGTGGTGATTACCGACAAGGAGAAGCGGATTACCCAGTTCCTCGAGAAGCCAGGGTGGGGAGAGGTGATTTCCGATACCATCAATACCGGGATCTATGTTCTCGAACCGGAAATTTTCCGGCACATTCCCGCGGAAGAGAATTTCGACTTTTCCCAGGATCTTTTCCCCCGGCTGTTGAGCAACAGCGAACCGCTGTTCGGCTATACCGCCAAGGGATACTGGCGGGATATCGGCAATACCGATTCCTACCGGGAAGCCCACCACGATATCTTTCGCGGCAAGGTCAACGTCAAGATCGATGAACCGAAGCAGGACCTGGTTGGCAAGGACCTGCGGCTCGGCAGCGATGTCAATCTGGACGATCATGTGGTGCTGGACGGAACGGTGATCATCGGCGACAACTCGCAGATTTTCGACAGCGCCCAGATCAAGGATTCGGTTATCGGCCGTAACTGCACCATCGAGGCGGGGGTCAGGCTGCACCGCTGCGTGATCTGGGACAACGTTTATGTCAAGCGGGGTTCTAAGCTGAACGACTCGGTGGTCTGCAGCAACGTGAGCGTCGGCAACGGGGTCGTCATGGAAGAGGGGACCATTGTCGCCGACGATACCTCCATTGGTGAGGAAGCGTACATCAAGCGGGACGTGAAAATCTGGCCGCGCAAGGTGATCGAGGCGGGTGCCATTGTTACCGGCAACCTGATCTGGGGAGAGAAGTGGAAAAAATCCCTGTTCGAGGGGGCGATGATCAAGGGATTGACCAATATCGAGCTGACTCCCGAATTCGTGGCGAAGCTCGGCTGCGCTTACGGCACCACGCTTCCCAAAGGGAGCAACATCCTTGCCGGCCGCGATTCCTACCGAGCATCCCGGATGCTCAAGCGGAGCTTTATCGGCGGACTCCTTTCGGCCGGGGTCAACGTTCGCGACCTGACGATGGTGGCGCTGCCGGCCCTGCGTTATAAGCTGAGGACTTTCGGCGAAGTGGGGGGGGTTCAGTTCCGGCAGGCGATTGATGATCCCGCTTCCACCGAAATCGTCTTTCTCGATGGTGAGGGGCTCGATTTTTCCAGCTCGATGGGGAAAAACGTCGAGCGAATCTTTTTTAAGGAGAATTTCCGCCGTGCCCACCATACCGAACCGGGCGGGCTGACCGAAATTCCGCAACAGGTGATGGATTTCTACCGGGAAGGGTTTCTCCATGCCATCGACCGGTCGCCACTTCACCGGAAATCGTTTAAGGTGGTCATCGATTTCAATTTCTCGCCGGCCAGCCAGCTTTTGCCGAGTATTCTTAATGAAATGGGGTGTGAGGTGATCAGCCTCAATGCTTATGTCGACGAGGAGCGCGGCGGCAAGGTGCCGGGGGGACGGCAACAGAGTCTGTCCCAGCTGGCCAAGATCGTCGCTTCGCTGGAAGCCAATGCCGGTTTCTGGCTCGATTCGACGGTCGAAGAGGTGATCGTGGCGGACGAAACCGGCAAGATTTACGAAGGGGCTGAACTGCTCCCGCTGATCGTCGGGCTGGCCTTGAAGGCCGGTGAACGAGGGCTCTTCGCCGTACCGGTATCGGCCCCCTCTGCCGTGGAGCGAATGGCTCACGAAAAGGGTTGTGCCGTAACCCGCACCAAAAGTGCCGACAGGTCGATGATCGAAGCGGCTCTCTCCTCGGAGGTGGTTCTCGCCGGCAGTATGGACGGCCGTTTTGCCTTCCCGAAATTCCAGGCAGCTTTCGACGGTATGTTCGCGATTGCCAAAACTATCGAGATGATCGCCCGGAGCGGCATGCCGTTGTCGAAGGTCATGGATGAAGTCCCCCAGCGCTGTTTCCTGCAGACCCGGGTCCCCTGCGTCTGGGACATGAAGGGGGGGATCATGCGGAAAATGAGCGAGGACAGCCTCGACAAAGAGGCAAGTTTCATCGACGGGATCAAGGTCAATGTCGGTGAAGACTGGGCGCTTGTCCTCCCCGATCAGTACCAGCCGTATGTCCATATCATCGCCGAGGCGCGGGATGCCAAGACGGCTCAGCGGTTACTGGGTGAATACCAGAAAAAAGTCGAACAGTGGAAAAAGGAGCTTTCGTAGATGGGCGAGCCGCTGCAGGTAGTCTTTCTCTGGCACATGCATCAGCCATATTACAAGGATCCGGGGAAGGGAGAGTATGTCCTTCCCTGGACCTACCTGCATGCCATCAAAGACTACTACGACATGGCGGCTATCGTCGACGAGACTCCCGGTGCCCGGGCGGTCTTCAATCTGGTGCCGTCGCTCCTCGATCAGTTGCTCGACTATGCTTCCGGCGTTGCTGACGATCCGTGGCTGCGGCATGGGAAAATGGCGCCGGGGGAGATGGGCGAAGAGGAGCGGCAGTTCGTCCTGGACAATTTTTTTTCTGCCAACCGTCAACGAATGATCGATCCTTACCCGCGCTATCACGAGTTGCTCTTTCTGGCGGGCGACGGTTCCCGGACAAGAAGGGAAAGCGGGGCGCGCCATTTTTCCGATCAGGATATCCTTGACCTCCAGGTCTGGTTCTTTCTTGCCTGGACCGGCGAAGCCGCCCGGCGCCGCTATCCCGAGTTCCGCGAGTTGATCGCCAAGGGGCGCAATTTTACCGAGGACGACAAGGCGCTCCTCTTCTCCCGGCAGGGAGAACTTCTCAACAGTATCGTGCCGCTCTACCGCAAGCTTCACGAAGAGGGGAAAGCGGAGCTGGCGGTCTCCCCGTATTATCATCCGATCCTGCCGCTCCTTTGCGATATGAAAAGTGCTCTGACGGCGATGCCCCGGGCGAACCTCCCGGCCACCCGCTTTCGTCATCCGGAGGATGCCCGAAGTCAGGTGGCGAGCGCTTTGGCCCGCTTCAGGGAGATTTTCGGATTTGCCCCGGCGGGGATGTGGCCGTCGGAAGGGTCGGTCAGCGACGAGGCTTTGGCAATCGTTGCCGGCTGTGGCCTGAAATGGGTGGCCAGCGACGAAGATATCCTTGCCCGGACGATTCCCGGTGGCCTCGGTCCCCAGAAACAGGCGCTCTATCATCCCTATACCTTCCGGCAGGGGGCCCGTGAGCTGAAAATGTTCTTTCGCGACCACCTGCTGTCGGATTTGATTGGTTTCACCTATTCTGCATTTGAACCTGGTCGGGCAGTGGAAAATTTCCTGGTGCGGTTGCGTGAACTCCGCAAACTCGTTCCCAACGCCCGGGTGGTGCCGGTGATTCTTGACGGTGAAAATGCCTGGGAATATTACCTCGACAACGGCTATACTTTCCTCGTCGACCTTTACCGGTCGCTGGCGACGGCCGGAGAGCTGGAACTGACCACCTTCTCCGAGGTCCTGGCGGGGGAAGCGGAGCGGCGGGTAATCGAGCATATTCACCCCGGATCGTGGATCAACGGTAACTACGGCATTTGGGTCGGCCACCCGGAGGAAAACCAGGCCTGGGATTATCTTGAACGTGCCCGGGAATCGGCCGTGACCGCTTCGCCCCACATTGCCGAGCTTCTGGCGGTCGGCGGTCCGTGGCGCTCGCCAGAGAATGAGGTAGAGCGAACAGCCCAGCTGGTCTGTCTGTCGTTGTATGCCGCCGAGGGGAGTGACTGGTTCTGGTGGTATGGCGACGATCACTTTTCCGCCCACAGCGACCGCTTTGACCGGCTGTTCCGTCGCCAGTTGATCAACGTCTATCGATTGCTCGGCATGGAAATCCCCCGTGAACTCCATGAACCGATCAAGAAAAAAAGCCCTGCGGGCTTGATCAGAGAGCCGGCGGCGTTTATTTCGCCGACGATCAACGGCCATGTCGACGATTACTTCGAGTGGCTGGCCGCCGGCCTTTATGACCTGACGAAGCAGGCTTCGGCGATGCATGCTTCGGAAAATCTTCTGCAATCGTTTTTCTATGGCTTCGACCGGGAGAACTTCTATTTCCGGTTCGACAGCCCGAAGGCTATTCAAACGTTGCTGCAGCCGGGGGATGTCTTTCACCTTTATCTGATTGCCGTAGCCGAATATCGGCTCGATATCGATCCAGCGACGGCGAGCGGTGCGCTGCTCGTCAAGAGAACGACCGGCTGGGAAACTACCGGAGGGGAGTGCCGCTGGGGGGTTGGTAAAGTGGGCGAAGTGCAGGTGCCGCTTGCCGCTGTTGCGCTCAAGCCTGACGATAAACTGTTCGTTTACCTGACCCTGGTCAGGGAAGGGGAAGAATTCGGCCGTTGGCCGAGCGATTCCCCGCTGGTCCTGAAGTATGTCGGGCCGGAGCTTGAATTGAATGATTGGCTTATCTAGCTGGCGTCCCGAACCGACTTGTCTGCTTTAGTGGCATCAGCCTAGGGAGCCGCTTGTTGTCGGCCGCCTGGCCTCCTGCTGTGGCGAAGCGCCGATCTGTCTCACAGACCGTTGATTCCCTTGCCAGGATGAAAAGTTCCGCATCCCCGTAGGAGTATCTCATCGGAAGCTTTCGGGTGAGACACGATTTGAACTGGAGGCGTCATGTCCGAACTGAGGTGGGATCCACTGAAGCTCCACTGGGTCATTATCGCGACCGAGCGTGGCCGCCGTCCGCGCGATTTTCTCGTCGAGCCGGAAACACAGGAGATGATGAGTTGTCCCTTCTGCTATGGCAACGAGGACAAAACGCCCCCGGAGATCTTCGCGATCCGCCCTGGCGGGACGCCGAATTCGGCTGGCTGGAAGGTTCGGGTGATTCCCAACAAATACCCGGCGCTCCGCATTGAGGGCGAGCTGAATAACCGCGGTCACGGTCTTTACGACGTTATGAACGGAATTGGCGCTCACGAGGTGATCATCGAGACTCCCGACCACAATCGCGGCTTGGCCGATCTTTCACCAGCCGAAATCGGCGATGTCCTCAGGGCTTATCGAGCCCGGTTGCTGGACCTGCGAAACGACCGGCGCTTTCGCTATATGGTGCTGTTCAAGAATCACGGGCTGCGGGCCGGAGCATCGCTTCCCCATTCCCACAGCCAATTGATTGCCGTCCCCCTGACGCCACCGGTTGCGGCCACCGAACTGCGAATCTGCCGGGAGTATTTCGCCGGCAAGGAGCGTTGCATCATTTGCGACCTGATCGATTTCGAACTGCGCAGCGGCGAGCGGGTAGTTCGCGAATTCAGCGATTTCGTGATCCTCACTCCCTATGCGTCCTGCTTTCCTTTTGAACTGCGCCTCTATCCCAAACGCCATGCCTGCGATTTCGCTGCTCTGGGTGACAGTGACCTGGCCAACCTGGCCGTGGCGCTGAAAGAGATGCTCGCCCGGCTGAAAAGCGTCCTGCGCGATCCCCCGTACAATTTCATTCTCCATACTGCGCCACCGAGACAACCGCGGTTGGGCAAGCCGGATTACTGGAGTTCCATTGAATTCGATTATCACTGGTATATCGAGCTGGTGCCCCGGTTGACCCAGATTGCCGGGTTCGAATGGGGAACCGGTTTTTATATCAATCCGACATCGCCGGAAGATGCCGCCTCGTTTCTCCGCGAGACGGAACTGTGAAGGCGGAGGAATGGGTATGAAAATTTTGCTGGTAGCTTCCGAGGTGACCCCGTTTGCCAAGACCGGCGGGCTTGCCGATGTAGCGGCGGCACTTCCCAAGGCGCTCAAACAGCTCGGGCATGATGTAAGGATCATTATGCCGTGCTACCGGTCAATAAGCCAGGGCGACGTGCCGTTCAGAAAGGCGCGAAAGAGTGCGGAAATCGAGCTGGGGGGAGAATCGCTGAAAGGATTTCTCCGTCAGGCAGCCCTGGCGGATGTTCCCGTCTATCTGGTCGAGAATAAATATTTTTTTGGCCGGGACTATCTCTATGGTTCGCCTGAGGAGGATTATCCCGACAATCCGCGCCGTTTTGCCTTTTTCTGCCGGGCTGTCCTCCAGCTCCTGAAAAGGATGGATTTCCGGCCTGACGTCATTCACTGCCACGACTGGCAAACGGCTCTAATCCCAATTATTCTCCGCGCCGAACTCGGCGACGATCCGTTTTTTGCCCGGACGGCCGTGGTATTCACTATCCACAATCTTGCCTACCAGGGACTCTTCCGGGCCGATGCCCTGGCGGAAATGGGACTTTCTCCTGCCCTGTTCACTCCGGATCAGCTGGAATACTACGGCAAGGTGAATCTTTTGAAAGGGGCAATCCTTGCCGCTGACGTCATTACCACCGTCTCCGCGACCTACTGCCGTGAAATTATGACTCCAGAGTCGGGCTGCGGTCTGGAAGGGGTCCTTCAGGCCCGTGCCGATGCACTCGTCGGTATTCGCAACGGACTCGATACAGACGAGTGGAATCCTGCCGCCGATCGGCGGATTTTCCGCAATTATTCGGCCAAGTCGTTGGCCGGCAAGCATGCCGACAAGCTGGAACTTCAGCGCGAACTTGGTCTGGAAGTATCGTCTTCGGTGCCATTGATCGGGATGGTTGGTCGGATGGTCGAGCAGAAGGGGATCGAATTGCTGATTTCCCTCCTCCCGCGGCTCGGTAGCGAGCGGTTGCAGGTGGCGATCCTGGGGACCGGTGACCGGGACTCCATGGCACGGTTGCAGGAGTTCAAGGAGCGTGGGGTCAAGAATATCTCTATCACTTTTGGCTTTCACGACGAGCTGGCGCCGAAGATTTTTGCCGGCAGTGATCTTTTCCTCATGCCGTCCCGCTTTGAACCATGCGGGCTCAGTCAGCTGATCGCTCTCCGTTACGGAACGGTACCGGTGGTGCGGCAGACCGGTGGCCTTGCCGACACCATCATCGATGTGACTGAAAACCCGCGGGAAGGGAATGGTTTTTCATTTTCCGCCTATACTGCTGATGCCTGTTGGGATGCGATCCAGCGGGCGCTGGCGGCTCTCGGCGACCGGGAGGGCTGGCGAAAAATCATGCGCCGGGGGATGTCTGCCGACGTGTCGTGGCGACAAGCTGCGGGCAAATACGAAGAACTCTATCGGACATGTCTGCAAAAAAGGAAGTGAGGTCTGTCGATGAACGAAGAGGTTGGGGAATTGGATGAATTGAGCCGGGAAATCAGGAAGATTATCGACAACAATAAAAAATTCCTGGAACGGGTCATGGATGAAGATTTCGAGCCCGACGAACCGGCTGGCGAAAGTGAGGGTGAGGTATTCGAAGAACTGTAGTTCCGGCTTTCATTCAAGCGGTGATGTGGTCGGTGCCGAGCAGTAAGTAAAAAGCCCCCGGAGGGAGATTCCGGGGGCTTTTTGCATTACAGCCGGACTACTGCTGGCCGCCTCCTGCCACGTCTTCGCCGCCGGCGGCATGGCAGTCACTGCAGTTGGCCGTGTAGAGCGCATTGCCGATGTCAACCGGATGCACGAACTCCTTGACCTCCTTGCCGGGCGGAATGTTCTCCTGTTTCTGCCCGATGACCGTGTGGCAGAGATTGCAGTCCTTGGAAATCACTCGACCGTTCGCTGCTTTATGCTTTCCGTCATGACAGCGGAAGCAGCCCGGGGAATAGAAGTGACCAATGTGGTTCGGGTAGGTGTTCCACGCGACTTTCATTTTCGGGAAGAAGTTGCGGCTGTAAATATCTTTTACCTGTTCCACCGCGTGCTTGATTGCCGCAGCCTTCTGCTTCGCTACTTCCGGGTAATTCTTTGCATAGTAGGCGGGCAGCGCTTCACCGATGGCCGCCGTGGCTTCTTCCTGGGAGGCATAGGGTTTCTCCAGCAACTCAACCGCGACTTTTTTGATATATGGCAGCGTGGGATCGATCAATCCCGAGACGATATGCTCATCCATCTCCTGGCTGGGCGAGCGGTAAATATGGGTCGGCCGATTGTGACAGTCGGTGCAATCCATCAGCCGCTTGTTCGCCGCTGTGATCTCCTCTTTGCGCAGCGGCGCTTCGGTATTCATGTATTCGACGAATGACCCGTCCTTCTGCTGGACGGCAATATACGGGATATCGAGCCGTTTCTTATCGCGGGCGATATAGAACACCTCGGTGCCGATATGCCAATGGATACCTTTCGAGTGCGGGGATTTCGGTGTGCCGCCGATGTTGATCAGCATGTTGATCTCGCGCGGTGTGTTTTCCTTGTTCGGAGCATAGTGGTAAAACACCTTTTGCCGGCCTGAATAGAATTTTTCGGGCCAATGGCATTGCTCGCAGGTATCCCGGGCGGGGCGGAGATTCTCGATCGGCGTTTCAATCGGTGTCGGGTAGGTGTGCGCCAAGACGGCCCAGACTTGGCGGAGGCCCGATATCTTGGCCTTGACATACCATTTCGCCCCAGGGCCGACATGGCACTCAACGCATTTGACCCGGGCATGGGGAGAGTTTTTCCAGGCGGTATGTTCGGGCTGCATGACGGTGTGGCAGAGTTCGCCGCAGAATGTTGTCGATTCGGTGAATTCATAGCCGAGAATCGAAGCAATGGTGACGATTAGGACAAAGACGACCGTTGCCAGCACGAAAAAGATAAACAGATGCCGCTTGTGTGGATCGTTAAAATCGAGGGTTGGATAAACGGGAATCTCGTCGGGTCTGGCGGTCCGCTGCCGGTTTCTGGTCCGCCAACCGCCGAACGGGACGAGCAGGATGCCGAGAATGAGGAGTGCCGGGAAGGCAAAATAGACCAATAAGCCGATATAGGGCTGATCCATCCCGGTGATCATTTCCAGGGCCAGGAAGGTAATGATCAGGCCGGTGGCGACGAAAACGAACAAAAAACCGACCAGGCTGATAGGGTTCCACAAGTAGCCAGCCATTTTTCGTATGGACATGGTTCCTCCTTATGTAAAACATCGTTATGAAGGTGTTGGGTATTCTTAGATTAGCGAACAGGAATTTCCCGAACCGTTAATCTATAGGTTGTTGAGTTTAATTGTCAAATTAAAAATTAATTTATAGAAAGGCGTTCTTGCTTAGCTGGGCAGGACTCGACTGCTTCCAGATATGGGAATACGGTGATGCACAATACCGCTCACCCTGGCCGGCACTCGGCTTGACACCGGAGGGTGATTTTGTTAGCTTCGTCGATACGTGTAGCATCGGCATTCCGCACAATTTGCCGGCAAACACGGCACGTTAACTTTAGCTTCGCTCAACCTATGATAGCACGGGAGAACGCAATGGCAAAAAAACTCTTCATTCCGGGACCGGTCGAGGTCCATCCTGATATTCTCGCGGCGATGGCAATGCCGATGATCGGCCATCGGATGCCTGAGTATGCCGCGCTGCACGGTCGGGTGACGGGTGCCCTCAAGAAACTGCTCGCCACCGAGGAGAAAGTGTTTCTTGCCACGTCGAGCGCCTTTGGCGTCATGGAGGGGGCGGTCAGGAATCTGGTGAAGCGGCGGTGCGTAAATTTCTGCAACGGGGCTTTTTCCGACAAGTGGCACGATGTGACCAAACGGTGCGGTAAAGAAGCGGATGCCGTGAAGGTCGACTGGGGAAAGGCGATCACGCCGGACATTGTCGACCGGGCGCTGGCCACCGGCAAATACGACAGTCTGACGCTGATTCACAATGAGACGTCAACCGGCGTGATGTCGCCCCTGCCGGAGATTGCCGCGGTGCTGAAAAAATATCCCGAGGTGGTGTCGATCATCGATACGGTTTCCTCGATGAGCGCGCTCAGTATCCCGGTGGACGCCCTCGGCATTGATTGTTGCATCTTCGGCGTCCAGAAGGCCTTCGCTCTGCCCCCCGGTCTGGCGGTCTTTACTGCCAGTGCCAAGGCGCTGGAGCGCGCCGGTACGGTCGAGGGACGTGGCTATTACTTCGATTTTCTGGAGTTCGCTGCCAATGATCTGAAGAATAACACCCCATCAACTCCCTGTATTTCGCTGGTTTATGCGCTGGATCGCCAGTTGGAGCGGATTTTCAGCGAAGGGCTCGAACAGCGCTGGGCACGGCATCGCGAGATGGCCTCCCTGGTGCGGAATTGGGTTGTCGACCGTGGCTTCGGTTTCTTTGCCGAAGAGCCGTATCGCTCCCTGACGCTGACTTGTGCGGTGAACAGCCGCAACGTTGACCTCGCGGCGCTGAAAAAAATACTTGCCGGTCGTGGCTATGCGTTTGATGACGGTTACGGCAAGATCAAAGGGCAAACTTTCCGGATTGCCCACATGGGAGATATGCAGTGTGCCGATCTGTGCGAATTTTTGAGTGTCATTGACGAGAGCCTGGGGCAGCTTTCCTGAGCAATCTCCCTGCATCGCGTCGATTTGCTGCTATAATGTGACGGAAATGCCAGCCGGTGAGCTGGTGACGCTTGTTGTTTGGCGTGATTCTGGCATAGCAGTGACTGGGTGATTACGGTAAGGCGACGTTGATGCTTTTGGGCAAAGCGAGCGCCAGAGGGGGAAACAATGAAGTGTCCCGGTTGTGGCAGCAGAACGGCGGTGGAAATCGACATGCATTCCGAAGGATTTACGGCCGAGGAATATCCGGTCAAGGAATGTGGTTCGTGCGGGATGGTTTGGCGGGTGCGGTTGGAGAAAGGGGAGCCGAAAATCGACATCATCAAGGCTGCCGAATCGAAAAAGAACGGCTAACGGCAAGACTCCCGGAGAAGGCTTGCCGTTAGTGCCCGGCGGTTCAGGTGACTTCCTCAAACATCTCTTTGCCTGCACCACAGACAGGGCAGACCCATCCTTCCGGCAATTCAGCGAAAGGGGTTCCCGGGGCGACGCCGTTCTCGGGATCGCCGTTCGCCGGATCGTAGACATATTGGCAGATGGTGCACGTCCAACGTTGCATGATGTTTCTCCTCTCCTGTCAGATTGGCTGTATTTGCGTTGAATCGCCCGGCTTGCCCGGGCGGACTGATGTCGCTCCTATTCCTCCCAGCCGATGCACTGGACAGGGCAGCCGTCGATTGCCGGTTGAATTTCCTTCTCCGGGGCGCCGGTCGGATTGTACACCTCCGATTTCCCCTCACTGTTGAATCTGAATACTCCCGGGCATGTGGAGACACACAGCCCGCAGCTGATGCATGCATCCTGGTCGACCTTTGGTGTTCTTGCCATCCAGGCGTTCCTCCTTGGTAACGAATGTCCCCATTGTAGCAAGCTGACCCGCGCTGTCAATTGGCCCCTCCCAGTAACGGGGCGGATTTGACACTGTTTTACGTCGCTATTCCGAAAAACATTCTGATAAAATTCTGATAATTTCACTGGCACTTGATTTTTTTTTGTGCTATTAAAAAATGCTGTTTCCGTTCTAACCGCCTTATTTCATATGGAGGTAAAACCTTGAGACTGAACGACATTACCAGAGGAACCGGGCTCGAAGAGCACGGGATCACCAATGCCAACCTCATTTACTGGACCCCCCCCACGTCGGTCCTTTATGAGCAGATTGTCAAGCGGGGCGAAGGCCTTGTGACCCATCTGGGCGCGGTAGCGGTAAAGACCGGTCACTATACCGGCCGTGCCGCCAATGAGAAGTTCATCGTTGATGAGCCGACCTGCCACGACCACATTGCCTGGGGCAAGGTTAACCAACCGTTCGATCCCGCTAAGTTCGACGGTCTCTATAACCGGATGATGGCCTACCTGCACGGCAAGGATATCTTCGTTCAGGACTGTTTTGCCGGTGCCAGCCCGAAACACCGCCTCCCGGTACGGGTTATTACCGAAAAGGCTTGGCATTCGCTGTTCGCCCGCAATATGTTCGTGCGGGCCACCGCCGAGGAGCTGGTTGGCCACAAGCCGGGCTTTACGGTCATTGACCTGCCGAATTTCCACGCCGTGCCGAAGATTGACGGGACCAATACCGAAACCTTCATCATCGTCAATTTCGCCAAGAAGGTGATCATCATCGGTGGTACCAGCTATGCCGGGGAGATCAAGAAATCGATCTTCACCATTCTCAACTATCTCCTCCCCCAGGATAAGGGGATCCTCTCCATGCACTGCTCCGCCAATGTCGGAGAAAAAGGTGATGTGTCGGTCTTCTTTGGCCTTTCCGGTACCGGTAAGACTACGCTGTCCGCCGATCCGAAACGGTCGCTGATCGGTGACGACGAGCATGGCTGGGATGAAGAAGGGGTGTTCAACTTCGAGGGGGGCTGTTACGCCAAGATCATCAATCTTTCCAAAGAAGCCGAGCCGGAGATTTATGAAACTACCCGCCGCTTCGGGACCATTCTGGAAAACGTTGCCATCGATACTGTCAGCCGGCGGGTCGATCTGGACGACGACTCCTTCACCGAAAATACCCGCGCTTCCTACCCGATCACCCATATCCCGAACGTTGTCAGAGCGGGAATGGGCGGGCATCCGACCAATATCGTCATGCTGACCTGCGACGCGTTCGGGGTGCTGCCGCCGATCGCCAAGCTTTCGCCTGAGCAGGCGATGTATCACTTCCTGTCGGGCTACACGGCAAAAGTTGCCGGGACCGAGGCCGGAATCACCGAACCTCAGGCGGCGTTTTCCACCTGTTTCGGTGCGCCGTTCATGGCGCTGCACCCGTCCGTGTATGCCAAGCTGCTCGGCGAAAAGATCGCCAAGCACCAGGTTGACTGCTGGCTGGTGAACACCGGCTGGAGCGGCGGCCCCTACGGCGTGGGGAGCCGGATGAAAATCGCCTATTCGCGGGCGCTAGTCAATGCGGCTATCGACGGAACGCTGAGTGCCGGCGAGTTCGAGAAGGATCCTTTCTTCGGCCTGATGATCCCGAAAGCGTGTCCCGGCGTCCCGGCCGAAGTGCTGAATCCGCGTAACACCTGGACGGATAAGGCTAAGTACGATGAGACTGCCAAGGGGCTTGTGGAGCGGTTCCGCAAGAATTTCGACCAGTATAAGCAGTATGTGACTGCCGAAGTTGCCGCCATCATGTAGCTGTTCAACAGTGCAAGCGCTGTCTAAAAAGGCCCCCGAACCGGGGGCCTTTTTCTTTTTCCGACCTTTACGTAAACGTTATCTTGTAAAACGCTATTTTATCTGGTAAGCTGTAGCGACGTTGGCATCGGTGAATTATCATTGCTGAAGGGGGATTGCAATGGCAGACGCGTTTGATTTTGGTCGGTTGCGACGGTTGGTGCTGATTCATCTGGTGGTGCAGGTGTTTCTCTTTGTGCTGCTTGGCGTAGCGGCATTCGTGCTGCTGAACAAGGTGCCATCACACATCTTCACCAACAGCATTATCCGGGTCGTCATCGTTCAGCTGGTGCTGATCTATCCCTTATATCGCTTTGCCGCCGCCGACGCCGAGCGGGAAATCGCGGCCGCGGCGGTCAATCTCAGCGCCGAGCAGCTCAATGGCCTCCGCCGCAAACGGGTGTTCAGTGACATCACCAAAGGCGCCCTGTTCATCTTTTTCGGCACGTTCGTGCTCCGTGCACCTGCCGCTCCGCAGATTCAGTTCTCTATCCTGTTCGTTTTCCTGCTCTCAAACCTTGCCTATTTTCAGTGCTTCAACGCTGTGGCGAAGCGGCAGATGCGCGGGAAGCAGTAAAAAAGCCCGCCATCCTGCTGAAAACGTCGTCGCTCTTACCGGTTACCAGGCTGACCGGCGGCAGTGACTTCAGAAAAAAACGGCCGTAGTTCTTGGAGAGCACCCTGCTGTCGAGGATCAACACTGCCCCCCGGTCGTCCCGGCTGCGGATGAGGCGGCCAAACCCCTGCTTGAATTTGATCACCGCCTGAGGAACCGTGTAGTCCATGAACGGATCGCCGCCGGCGGCGGCGATATGCTCGGCACGGGCCTCTAGGATCGGTTCGGTCGGCACCCGGAACGGGAGCCGGGTGATCACTACCAGTTCCAGCGCCTTTCCCTGCACATCGACTCCTTCCCAGAACGAATCGGTGCCGAACAGTACCGCGTTCGGCTCCTTCCTGAAGCGGGCGAGGAGGTGATGGCGGTTGACCTCTCCCTGGCGGAGCGGGGTGAGCGTGAGCCGGCGGAGAGTCTCGGCCATCCTGGCAAAGAGTCGGCTCAGCAGCTCGTAGGAGGTGAACAGAACGAAGGCGTGGCCGCCGGAGATGGCCAGCCCCTTGTGGAGAGCGATCTCAAGCGCGTCCGTAAACCGGCTGCTGCCCGGTTCGGGCAGGTCGTTCGGAATGCCGACAAACGCCTGATGCTCGTAATCGAACGGCGAGGCGAGCAGTAGCTCCGTTACTCGCTGGCGATCGAGCAGGCCGATGCCGGTCCGATGTTCCAGGTAATCGAAGCGCTCGCCGACCGCGAGGGTGGCCGAGGTAACGACAACCGTCTTGAAAGCGTCAAGGATGCTCCGCTTGATGGCGGTTGCCACGTCGAGCGGAGACGAGCAGAGCTTGATCGTCAATCCCTTGCTTCCTCTCCTGGCCTCGAACCAGCGGCAGACCTCCTCGGCGCTGCTGACAAAGTCGAGCAGATCGTGGGCGTATGCCTCCAACCGACCAACAACCCCTTTCAGATCTATGAGCGTGCCGGCAAGCTTCTCTTGGGCGCGGTCGGGGACCCGGCCGCAACCCTTGAGAAATAGCTTGAGTCTGGCCGCATAAGCATTGAGATCGGCTGCCAGCTCGCGCGCCTCATCATCGACTTCCCGCCAGAATTTCGTTCCGTAGAGCGACTGGGTCACCCGGAGCTTCCGTTCGCCGGCGGCTTCCTTTGCCCCATCCAAGTAAGCGAGTAAGGCCAGGCCGATGGCGTCGAGAGCCCGGCCGGCGTTGTCGCTGAGGGTCAAGCGGCCGGGAATGAGTGAGCCTTCAAGGATGTCGGCCAGTTCCCGGTACAACTCGTCGCATGAGTCGGGTAGTTCCCGGGAGAGCTGACTGGAGAGGTGCGGCAACAGGCCGCGCTGGGCTTTGCGGGGATGCTGCAGCTTGCCGAGCAGCTTCAACAGTCCCAGCCGGGAAACCTGCGCCGAGAGATGGCCGGTGGCAACATCTTCCAGGTGATGCCCCTCGTCGAAGATCAGTCGTTCGAAAGGGGGGAGAATGGCGGTTGAGCCGTAGCCCGTTTCCTGGCGCAGCGCCACGTCGGCCAACAGCAGCGAATGGTTGACAACCAGGATGTCGGCGGAGGCCGCTTCGCGCCGGGCGGAGTAGAAAAAGCAGCGACCATAGTGGGGACAGCGGACCCTGCCGCACTGATCGGCCTCGCAGGCAACTTCTTCCCAAGTCTCCTCTTTCGGGACGAACGAGAGATCATTGCGGCATCCTTCGGCCGTTGTTTCGCTCCAGGCGACGATTGCTTCGAGTTCGCCAGCCGACGGATCATCCTTGAAAAGTGAAGGATCGGCCTTTATCCCCTCCAGCTTGCGCCGGCAAAGATAATTGCCGCGTCCCTTGACCAGGACGGCACGGAAATGCAGTCCGCTGTGTTTCTGCAGAAAGGGGATGTCCTTCTTGGTGAGCTGTTCCTGGAGGTTGATGGTATTGGTGGAAACCACCACCCGTTCCTTGTTGCGGATGGCCCAGGTTACGGCCGGGACCAGGTAGGCCAGGGACTTGCCGGTCCCGGTCCCCGCCTCGATCACTGCCACCTGTTCCTCGTTGAACGCCTCGGTGACGGCGAACGCCATCCGGAGCTGTTCTTCGCGAAATTCATAGCCGGGCAGGTTGGCGGCAAATGTCCCTTCCGGCGCAAACATTGTCTCGATTTCGGGAAACGAAAGCCGCTCGATCTGTCGCCGGGCGAAGGGGGCAACGGCTTGATAGCACTGTTCGACCGCGTTGTCGACGATATAAAAGCCAACGCCCTGATTGCCGAGCAGCGAGGCGATTTCCAGGTCGGCCTGGGAGGGAATGAGTTGACCGGAGGGATGGTTATGGATGACCACGTCACCGAATGACGCGGCGATCATGATGGCGGCCACGGCGTCACGGTTACCCCGGGCGAGGGGCTCGATCTCGACGACGAGCCGATTCTCATCGGTGCGACCGAGGAAGAATACCTCGTTGCCGCCGGCCTCGCTGATCGCCGTGCGCATCTCCAGAATGGGTTTATCGGAAAAGTACCGCCTCATCGGTGAGAGGATAGCCTCTTTCACTATCCCTCGGCAACGCTTTTTCGCGTCATGGAGGGCGGACGGTCAGGAAGAGCTGCCCAGGGGGATGCTACCACGAAGAGGGGACGAATATGTTTCGTCCCCTCCCTTTTGTCCACCGGTTATTTCTTGTGGCACTCGCCGCAGCGGGTCGGTCCCTTCTTCATCTGCTCGTGGCACCCTTTACAGGTCTTGTGTGCGAAGTCCTTGCCGAACCCTTCGATCTTGCCGGGGCCTTTTTCATGGCAGGACTTGCAGTCCTTCAGCAATTCCTGGTGCATCTTGTGCGGGAAGGTGACGTTGCCGTTCCGGGCCGGGAAGGTGAGGGTATCGGCGGCAAAGGCCGTTCCGGCGGCGAAGAGGGTGAGGGCCAGCGTTGCAAGCAGTCTTTTCATGGTGCATCTCCTTGTGTGCTGATTTCGGACAACTTTATGGCCCATTGTGGCAAATTGCTGCGGTCCCGGGTAGCGACATCGTGCGGAATGCAACCCGATGTCGGGTCGCCAACCGGTATTTGTTCCCCCGGTCAGCCGCTCTTATGGCAATCGCCGCACCTGGTCGGTCCCTTCTTCATCTGTTCATGGCATCCTTTGCAGCCTTTGCCGTGGGCCATGACCTTGTCGAATCCATCAATTTTTCGCGGGCCGTTCTCATGGCAGATTCGGCATTGCCCCAAAGCGTCCTGATGTTTCTTGTGGGGAAAGACGACAGCGCCGATCCTAGTCGGGTAGGTGATTTTTTCGATGGCGTAGCCGATCCCAACATAGAAAAGTACGAGAAATGCCGCACCGAGTAGCCTGATTGACATGGCTTGCTCCTTTCGAAGTGGCGAATGCCCTGACACGCTACAAAATCTGTGCCTTGCTGCCGGATTTGGGCCGCACATTTCGTGGCGAGGGGGCGAAATGCGCAAAAGACTTCCGACTTGGCGACAAAACCTGTTACAATGCAATCGCCATGACCAATTCTATCGGGAAAAACGACAAGAATGCCGCGCCAATCGTTGCTATTGATGGGACGGCGATCAAGGGGGTCCGGGAGGCAAAAAAGCTGACCCAACTCTATGTTGCCAACGTCGTCGGGGTGACGACCGATACTATTTCCCGCTGGGAAAACAACCGCTATCCCACCGTCAAACGGGATAATGCGGAAAAGCTGGCAATGGCCCTTGAAGTTGAACTGCCGGAAATCCTTCGCCGGGAACCGGTGCCGGAAGAAGCGTCGCTGGCTACGCCGGAGAAACGGGACTGGCGACTAGTCGCGTCGCTGGCGGTCATCGTGGTGGTTGTGCTGGTGGTCGGAATCTTTATCTACCAGCGCTCGATCACCCGCCTGGTGGCTGTCCGCTGGCTGCCGCATTACGGGGCGCCGGGACAGATTGTCCCGGTGCAGATCAAAGTGCTGCGGCCAAACAGCGATAGCGGCGGTTTCATCGTCAAGGAGCGATTACCGGCGGGCGGGCGCTTTGTCCGTTCGAACCCGCCGGCGGCAGGTGATGTGGGAGGCGGTGCGGTGAAATGGCTGATTGCCGGCGGTAGCGGACCCGTGACCATCTCCTATACGATGACCTTGCCACAAGGCCTGCAGGCCGATACGCTGGCCCGGTTCAATGGCGAACTGGTTCGCCGGGAAGGGCCGGGGACCAGCAAAGACGACATCGGCGGCGACGACACGATTACCGTCGGCGGCTATCATTGGGCTGACAGCAATGGCGATCACCGGATCGACGACAACGAGATCATGCCGGCCTATTATCTGACGGAAGAGATGAAGGGGTTGGGGCTGGACTGGCGAACCATCGAAAACATCTGGAGCGGTCGCGGCTACCGGTGGAATGAGCGTAAAAAAGGTTATGAGGTCGTCAAGTGAGTGTTGTCGCCGAGCCACGGCGTTACCGCTCGTTTTCCGATGAATTGAAACGGCTCTTCGGCTGCCGGGTCCACCGGATTTCCGTGGATGCCGGCTTTACCTGCCCAAACCGCGACGGTACCGTCGGCCATGGCGGCTGCATCTATTGTGGGGGCAAAGGTTCCGGCTCGTTCGGCATCCGGGCCGGGACGGCGATTGCCGACCAGCTTGAAGCGGGCAAGGAGGTCATGGTCCGCAAGTACAAGGCCCGCAAGTTTATCGCCTATTTCCAGGCCTATTCCAATACCTACGCTTCCGTGGAGCAGCTGCGCCCCTGCTACGACAGTGCCCTCGCCGTCACCGACATTGTCGGTCTGATTGTCGGTACCCGCCCCGATTGCCTCCCGCCTCCTGTCCTCGATCTGCTGGCAGAATACCACCAGCGCACCTATTTCTGGCTCGAACTGGGTCTCCAATCCCCGCTCGACCGTACCCTCGACCTGTTACGACGCGGCCACGACTTTGCCGCCTTCGAGCGGGCGGTAACTGAATGCGCAACCCGCGGCCTGCGGCTGTGCGCCCATGTCATCCTCGGGCTGCCGGGTGAGAGCCGGGCCGAGATGTTGGAAACGGCGGCGGTGCTCAATCGCTGTGGGGTCCAGGGGGTGAAGATCCATCTGCTTCATGTGATGCGGGATACAGCGCTGGCTGAGATGTACAATGCCGGGCGGGTGATACTTCTCGACCGGGACGAGTATGTTGGCCTGGTCTGCGATTTTCTGGAACGGCTCGACCCGCGGATCGTCGTCCAGCGGCTGACCGGCGACGGCCATCGTGACTATCTGCTGGCTCCTCTCTGGTCGCTGCAGAAGTTCGAGGTGCTCAATGCCATTGACGGTGAGTTGGTGCGGCGTGGGACGCGGCAGGGCAGCCGCTGGACCGGGCTAGGGGAAGAGGGGGGGCGTTAGAAAGGGTAGCCGAGGCCGACGAAAACCGCCGGGCCGTCCTTGCCGATGCCGATATCGACGCGGCCGACGATGTTGGGCCGAACCACGGCCCGGAAGCCGAGGCCGGGATTGAACTCGAAGCTGTTGGTCTTCGCCTTGTCAAGCGATTCCATAACCGCGCCGAGATCGATGAACGGCGCCAGTTCCCAGTCGGTATTGACGTTGAAGACGCTCCAGCGGAACAGTCTGATCCGCTCCTCCAGATTGCAGAGCAGGTAGCTGCTGTCGATGAACCGGTTCCGTCCGTAGCCGCGCAGTGTCGTTTCGCCGCCGAGGATGCTCCGTTCCAGGAAGGGGACATCGTTGCCGAGGGTCTGGTTGTAGGCGAGCCGGCCGACACTGATGTAGCGCGCCTTGCCCAGGGGGAAATACCCCTTCGTTTCTACCTCGTAATGGCGATAGCCGGCGCTGCTGCCGAGAAACTTGCCGCTCCCTTCGATGGAGGCCCTGGCGTACAGGCCGCGGGTCGGCATATCGCGGGAATCGAGTGTGCTGTAGACCAGACCGATCTTCTGGGCATGGGCGGTGAATCCGTCAATACCCGGCACTTCCGCCACGGTGAACCGGTCAGCCGTATAGGGCAGATTTTCGACGGCGCCGGGGCGAATGCGTACCTTGCGAAAACGTTCTCCCACCACCAGCTGGATATGGGGCCAGATTTCGTAACCGGCCGAAAGGGTAAAACCGTATTCCTTGTCGGCGTAGTTGGTCTCGTCATCTTTGGAGCTGTCCGACTGAAAACCGAAGAATCGTGCCGATCCGTCACTGAAATCGTAAATGAAGGCGTTGGTTTCCAGCTTTTTGTCGAAGAAGGTCTTGTCACGGAGCCGCAGTTCGTAGTCCTCATTGACGCGGGTCGATTTGGAGAGGTTTGTCTCCCAGTTGCGGTCAGGAGAAGGGAAAAAGGCTCCGTAGAAAGTGAAGGTCGTGCCGAAGTTCTGATTGTAGTTGATCTGGGGCGCGATCAGCGTACTGACCTCGTCCTTGGCGTTATGGATGAGAAAAGCACTCAGGGCGCCGAGGGTAACGCCTTCGTTGGGGCTGCTGGCGATGACCGGCAGCGGGATGGTTACTACCTTGACCGGGTCGCCGAAGTTTTCGTCGGTGAGCGGGTACGGGAGCCTCTGCCGTGGCACCATGCTGGTGCAGGCGGTGAGCGCCATACCAAGAAATATGAGAAATATAGGTGCGGTTATCCGAGACATGGGAACAATTCTGTATGCCGAGGTTTTCAACCAAGGGGACAGAATAACGGGTTTGCTGCCCATGTTCAATAGAAAAGAGCTCGCCGGTTCGGTCCGGGCGGGCGGCCTTACCCTGCTTCCTGTTGCTCCAGCCAGTAGAGCCAGGCAAGCAGTTCAGCGACGGCCCGATAGAGTTCCGGAGGGATGTCGTGATCGATGTCGACCTGCATCAGCTGAGAGACGAGGGCGGGTGACTGATGAACGTAGACCCCGGCCTCCTGCGCGCAGGCAATGATCGCCTCGGCGGTAACTCCGTGTCCCTTGGCAACAACCTGCGGCGCGTAATGTCCCTCCCGGTAAGAGAGGGCTACCGCCTTCCGTTCCCGCTCACTTTTCTGCATGACGCACGATGAGGCCGGACAGCCGCAGTCCGGCCGCCTCCATTCGCTCTTCCAGATTTCCTTTGGTCGCAGCCAGGGAGACGCTGGTTTGTTCTTCGTCGGCGGCTACGTTGACGGCCACTTCCCCGCCGGCGAGGCGGATGGCGGCACTGACTGCGCCGAGCCGGGGAAGGACCAGTCGCACTTCGGTTTCCCACGACCGTTCGCCGTGCTGGTGACCTCCTCCCTGCCGTTCATCGACTTTCCATTCCATGAACTGATCGGGCCAGACTTGGCCGAACCAGCTGAATTGGCCGGTATTGAGGACTGCCAGCTGCTCTTTGATGAGCGAGATGGTCTGGGGATCGATGCCGCCTTGGAGTGATTCGGGCAGGGCAGCATGGTACGGGGAGCTTTTGTCGAGCATTGGCACGTCGCCTGTTTTGATGGCTGTCGCGGCAGGTTCCGGCGTGCCGGCTGCCGGAGGAGGTCCGGCCGGCGCGCCTACCGGCGGCCGATGGCTTTCAGGATGTGGCTGCGGGGGCGCTGCGGATGGTTCGCCATGGAGGACGACGGTATTCGGCGCCTGGCGTGCCCCGGCGGAGTCAGTCGTTGTGGCCGGCTCACCGGTGGTCAATCTCTCTGGGAGGCCGGCCAGTCGCGTAATCTCCGGCTGGCTGTTCTCCAGTGGCGGGGAGGCGGGGGGAGTGGCAGCGCCGGTGGTGGTCGGGCGGGAAGGCTGTCCCGCCGGGCCGTCCTGTGCTGCCATTGCCGATCCGGGAGAGGTGGCCACCGTCCCGTTTGGTTCATCTGCTCCGGACGCGGAAAATGCCGGTGACGGGCCGGTGACTGTCCCGGTTTGAGCGCCGGCTGGAATCGGCCGGCCGGCAACGGATGCCGGCGTGGTCGTGCTGCCGGCATCCGTTGCCGGTGGCGCGGCGGAGTCCGGGCCGGTTCCCGGTCGGGCGCCGGACAGCGTCCCATTACCCCTGGTCGGCGTCTCCCCCGTTGTGGTTGCCGTTGGCTGCTCCGGTGAAGTGGTCCCTGGGGCGCGGGTGGCCGTAGTTTGTGGGACATTTTCTGTTGCCGGCCGGATTTGGCCGTCAGCCACGGGTGCGTCGGCCGCCGACTTGTTCCCCCGGGTGCGCAGGTAATCGGCAAGCCGCGAAAGTGCCCCTTGCGGCTCGCTGAGCAGCTCCGCCAGCGGGAAGTTCCCCTGCAGCCACTGGGCAAGGTGCGATTCGTAAAAAATGCCGCTTTTGCTGAGAACATTGCGCAGGCCGGCGGCGAGCACCTGGGGATCGTTGGGGGGCGTCGGACTGACCAGCGAGGGCCGGGGGAGGGAGGAGACGGTCGTGGCTGTCGGCCCATCCGCCGTGGCCAGCAGGTTGAGCCAGCGGCCGGTGTCGCTGATCTGCACCGGTACTCCCGAGTTGGCCTCCTGCGAAAAAGCAAAAATGAGCTGCGGCTCTTCGCTGACGTAGGTCAACTCCACCGTTTGGCCCGGCTGGAGGTTGACCGGCAGTTCCATGTTCAGAAGCTGATTGGCCAAGCGGATCAGGTAGCGGTTGTTCGGCAGGTTGGCCATGACCTCCCCCTGCACCATCTGGCCGGGGGTCAGATTGAGCGGGGTGAGGCTCTGCCAGTTGGACTCGGTCAGGGTGAACGATGAGTCCTTTAGCAGCGTCTGGGCGAGCTGGGCAATTTCGTTGGTGACGATCATGTAGTACTTTTCGGTCGCCCCGGGAAAAAATGAAGCCTTTCGCCCGGGGAAATGCCGCTACCCCCAGAGCATCAGCCCTTGGTCATAAACAGGGCCCAGCTCCGTATGGCAGGGCATGACCCGTACCATGAAGCCGTAGCGACCGCAGAAACGGCACTCGATTTCGCCGGCAAAGAGCTGGTTCCCCTCGGCAGATTGGCCGGCGTGCGCCAGCGGGAGGAGCTCGCCGCCAATGATGTTCCCCCGCGAATCGAGGACGCCGCAATAGAGTTCGACCGCCAGTTGTTCGGGGGCAATAGCGCCGAGGGTCAGCTCGGCTGTCACCGGAATCAGGGTGCCGAGCGGGACCTCGGCGGTAGCGACCGCCTCGACAGCCCCGATGCGGACCTGCGGCCAGAGCCGGTGCATCTCCCCCTTCCAGCGGGCCAGCTCGGTAGCAAGGGCCATCCGGTCGGCGGAAAGTTTTTCCCATTGGCTGAAAGACTCCAGATACATGCGGGTGGTGTATTCCTCGACCATCCGTTCGGAACTGAAAACAGGGCAGAGCGTTTGCAACGAGGCCTTGATGCAACCGAGCCAGCCCCGGGGGACATTGTCGGTGCCGCGATCATAGAAGAGCGGGATGACCTCCTTTTCCAGCAAATCGTAGATCGCCCGGCTCTCCACCTCGTTCTGGTAGTCGATATCGTCGTAAACCTCTCCGTTGCCGATGGCCCAGCCGTTGTTTCCCCGGTACCCCTCTGGCCACCAGCCGTCGAGTACGCTCATATTGAGCCCGCCGTTGAAGGCGACTTTCATGCCGCTGGTACCGCTCGCCTCGAAGGGGCGGCGGGGGGTGTTGAGCCAGACGTCGACCCCCTGGACAAGGTGCCGGGCCACGGCCATGTCGTAATCCTCGATGAAGACGATCCGGTTGTGGAAGCGTTTCTCGAGGGAGTGCTGAAAGATCTGCCTGATCAACTCCTTCCCCTCGACATCCTGGGGATGGGCCTTGCCGGCAAAGATGATCTGTACCGGCCGGTCGGCATCGTTGAGCAGCCGCGCCAGCCGGTCCAGGTCGCGGAACAGCAGGGTGCCCCGTTTATAGGTGGCGAAGCGGCGGGCGAAGCCGATGGTCAGGACTTCCGGATCGAGCACCTCGTCGGCGGTGGCGATCTCCTTGGCGGTGGCACCGACTTTGGTCAGATGCTCTTTGAGCCGGCGCCGGGCGAACAGCACCAGCCGTTCCCGGCACCGTTCGTGGGTGCGCCACAGTTCGGAATCGGGGATGTTGACGGCTCGGCGCCAGAGCGCCTGGTCGGTCGGATCTTCCCGCCACCGGTTTCCCAAGTAGCGGGTGAGCAGCGCGGCCATTTCGTTGGAGAGCCAGGTTTTGGTATGAACGCCGTTGGTGACGGAAGTGATCGGAATCTGCTCTTCGGGGAGCTCGGGCCAGAGGTTGCGCCACATCTTGCGCGATACTTCGCCATGCAGCTGACTGACGCCGTTGGCATGGGCGGCGAGCCGGAGTGCCAGCACCGCCATACAGAACGCTTCGTGGGGGTTTTTGGGATTCTGCCGGCCCAGTGCCAGAAACTCGTCCCGGGATAGGCCGAGAGCGCGGTAATACCTTCCCAGGTACTTTTCCAGCAGATCGGGGGAGAAATGATCGATGCCCGCATCGACGGGGGTGTGAGTGGTGAAGATGTTGCCGGCCCGGACCGCTTCCATCGCCTCGGTAAACCTGAGGTTGTACTCCTCCATCAGCAGCCGGGTTCGCTCAAGGGCCAGGAAGGCCGCATGCCCTTCGTTCATGTGGCAGATATTGGGGGCGATGCCGAGCAGTTTCAGCGCCCGGATACCGCCGATGCCGAGGAGAATTTCCTGGCGGATTCGCATGTCCTGGTCGCCGCTGTAAAGCTGGGCGGTGATTTCCCGGTCTTCGGGGGCGTTCTCCTCAAGGTTGCTATCCAACAGGTAGAGGGGCACGCGCCCGACCTGGAGCCGCCAGAGCTGGGCTGAAACTTTGCGTCCCGCCAAGTCGAGTTCGATGGTCAGCGGCTTGCCGTCGGTGGTCCGTTCAAGGTGCAGGGGGAGGTTGTAAAAATCGTTCTCCGGGTAGATTTCCTGCTGCCACCCTTCGATATTGAGGTACTGGCGGAAATATCCCTGCCGGTAGAGGAGGCCGACCCCGACCAGGGGAATCCCCAAGTCGCTGGCCGATTTGAGGTGGTCGCCGGCGAGGATGCCGAGCCCCCCCGAATAGGTGGGAACCGACTCGTGGAGGCCGAATTCCATGGAAAAGTAGGCGGTCAGCATCGGTTTCGAGCCGTTGTAGTGTCGACCGAACCAGGTCTTTTCTTCCAGGTATTCCCGGAAACGGTTCTCGACCCGCTTGAGGTGGGTCATGAACCCTTCGTCGGCGGCAAGTTTTTCCAGGAACGTCTGCTGGAGAATGCCGAGCATTTCCACCGGATTATGGCGGGTCTGCTGCCAGAGCTCGATGTCGAGCCGCTTGAACAGTTCTACCGCTTCCGGTTCCCAGGTCCACCAGAGGTTGTAGGCGAGCTGCTGCAGGATGGCCAACTCGCCGGTCAGCGACGGGACGACCGTGAAACGGTGAAGCTTCGTTCTGAAATCCATGGAGCCTCCTCGGGAAACGGTGCCCGTAGCATGCTGTTGTCATTGTCAGTCCGGTTTCTCGATGCCGAACTTTTCCAATCGATATTGCAGGGTCTTGTAGCTCATGCCGAGCAGCGGTGCTGCCTTGGCGATCACCCAGTCCGCCCGTTCCATTGCCTTGATGATCAGTTCTTTTTCGAGCTCTTCGAACTGGATGCCGCCGGCCGGGAATTCGAAGGGGATTTTGCCGCCGCCGGCTCCCCCCTCCCGCACCTCGCCGGGGAGGTCTTCAGGGTGGATGTACTCGCTCTCGGCCATCAATATCCCCCGTTCGATCACCGATTCCAGCTGCCGGACGTTGCCCGGCCAGGAATAGTCCATGATCAGCTTTAGGGCGCTGCGGGCGATCCCTTTCACGGGGAGACCGGTTTGGGAGCCGTACTTGCGAACGAAGAAGTCGGCCAGGGTGGCGATGTCGTTTCCCCTCTCCCGCAAGGGGGGGAGATTGATCCTGATGACGTTGAGCCGGTAGAAGAGGTCTTCGCGGAATCCTCCCCGACGGATTTCGCCTTCCAGGTCGCGATTAGTGGCGGAGATGATCCGCACGTCGATCGGGATGTTGACCTTTCCCCCGACCCGGCGGATTTCCTTCGACTGGATGGCGCGCAGCAGCTTGGCCTGCATGGCGACGCTCATTTCGCCAATCTCGTCGAGGAAGACCGTCCCATCGTTGGCCGCTTCGAAGATGCCGATCTCCCGGCTGTTCGCCCCGGTGAAGGCCCCTTTCTCATGGCCGAACAGTTCGCTTTCCATCAGGTTTTCGGGGATGGCGGCGCAGTTGATGGCAAAGAACGGCCGTTTCTTGCGGGGACTGCCATCGTGGATCGCCCGGGCCACCAGTTCCTTGCCGGTCCCCGATTCGCCGTAGATCAGGACGGTGGAGTTGGTTGGCGCAATCTTGGCGATGATCCGGTAGACTTCCTTCATTTTGGGATGTTCGCCGATGATGTCGGGGATGGCAGCGGTCTGCTCCAGCTTCTTATGCAGGGCCCGGTTTTCCCTGACCAGGGCAACCCGTTCGAAGCCGCGCCGGAGGGTGAGCAGCAGGTCGTCCCGCTCCAGGGGTTTTTCCAGATAGTCGAAGGCCCCCTTTTTCATCGCTTCGACGGCCGAGTCGACGGTGCCGTGGGCGGTCATCATGATCACGCACTGTAGCGGATCGACGTGCAGTGCCCGCTCCAGCAGTTCCATCCCGGACATCCCCTGCATTTTCAGGTCGGTCAGGATGATGTCGAACTGTTGGGATTCGAGGTGTGCCAGTGCTTCCTGGCCGCCGGGCGCGGTGTTGACCCGGTATCCTTCACCTTCCAGAATGGTCTGGAGGATTTCGCGTTGTCCTCGTTCGTCGTCAACCAGAAGTATGCTGCCTGCCATTGATGTTCCTCGCTCTGCCAAAGACGCCGGCGCCGGGCCGGTCTGCTGCCTCACTCCGCCGGACCAGCCGGCAGGGTGACGATGAAAGTGGTCCCCTGGTCGACAATGCTTTCAACCTGGATATCGCCCCCGTGCTCCCGGATAATCCGCTCGGTGATCGCCAGACCGAGGCCGATTCCCGCCTCCTTGGTGGTGAACCAGGGCTGGAAGATCTTTGCCAGATCGTCAGGTCGGATACCGCCTCCCTCGTCGGCGAAGGTCAGCCGAAACTGGCGCAATTCCCGGTCGAACCGGGCACCGAGGGTGACCGTCCCTCCTCCCGGCATGGCTTGGGCGGCGTTGGTGACAAAATTGAACAGACAGTTGCGGAGCATTTCGCCGTCGACGCGCATCGGTGGCAGGTCGTCGACCAGGTCGGTAACGATGGCGATTCGCTGTTCGGTCAGCTTTTCCTCAAGGATCGGCAGCGCCTTTTCGATCAACTCCGCGTAGGAGATATCGGCGAGGCGGAGTTTGAGCGGCCGGCCGTAATTCATGAAGTTGACCACCATGTAATTGGCCCGGCGCACTTCCTCCTTGATCTTGTCCGCCAGTGGGACGAAGCGGTCGGTGCTTTCGGGGCAAGCAGCCATGAACTCGCTCTTCAGGTGGTCGATGGCGAGGCTGATGTAATTGAGCGGATTCCTGATTTCATGGGCGATACCCGATGCCAGCTGGCCAACCTTGGAGAGGTGCTCCGCCTCGTAGAGCCGCTTTTCCAGCGATTCCCGTTCCCGTAGCTTGGCGACCATCTCGTTGAAATCTTTGGCCAGGCCGCCGATTTCATCACCGCCGGTGGCCGGGAAGGTCACCGACAGATCGCCGTCCGCCACCCGGCGGACCCCGGTGGCCAATCGATTGATCGGTGCCGTGTAGCGCCGGGCGAGGAAGATGGAGAGCGTAATCCCGAACAGGAAGACCAGCGAGGTGGCGATCACCCGGTGGATGAAGTTGTCGTGCTGGATGGTGCGAATATTGTCGAGCAGCAGGTTAATCTGGACGTAACCGAGCTGTTCGTCGCCGACGATTACCGGCACTACCAGGTCGTACGCCCGGACTGACGAGGGATGGTCGCCCTTGCCGACGGGAGATGCCTTGAGTCCTTTGCCCAGTTTGCGGATTTCCCGTTTTTTGCCGACCTTCGTCGGGTCGGACGAATCGATGATCTCCCCTTCATTGTTGATGATGTTGACTTCTTTGATCCCCCGGACTTTCGCTTCCTTTAGATAATCCCGGAGTTGCGACTGGTCGGCTTCGTATTCGGAAGTCAGGTCGGCAATGCTCATCTGGATCGCCTTCGAAACGAAGGTGGAACTTTCCTGGATTTCCTGGACCAGGTCGTTCTGGCTGTACTGGTTGAGGGCGAAGAGCGTCATGATGGCGATGACGAGCAGCGACAGCATGATCGTCACCAGCTTGGTGTTGAGGGTCATGGGGAACCTCGGGTGGGATTTGCCGCGAAATACCGCGAAATTATACACGAGCCCCGGGAGGCACACAAGGGGATTGCGCCGAGAGTGTTCCGGCAGAGGACTCTTCTCCTCGCCGGCGATCTCTGCTATCATATCAGACTCTCCGGGCTTCCCGGGAACATCTGCGTCTCCGGGCGCTGCCGTTGGCAAGAGGGAGGTCCTGTGCACGAAATGTCCATTACCCAGAGCGTGGTTGAAATCTGCGAGAAAAATGCGGCGGGCCGTCGGGTCCTTGGCGTCACCCTGGAAATCGGCGAGCTTTCCGGCGTGGTGGCTGAGGCGGTGGAATTCTGCTTCACGGCCTGCGCGGCCGACACCCTGCTGGAAGGGGCGCGGCTCGAGATCGAGCAGACGGCGGGACGCGGTGCCTGTCCGTCCTGCGGCGCCGAGTTTCCCCTGCACAGCTACTTCGATCCCTGTCCCGAGTGCGGCGGTTACGGCGTGCGGGTGATTGCCGGCGAAGAGCTCCGGGTCAAGGAACTGGAGGTCGAGTAAACCTGTTGGAACCAAACGGTTTTTTCTCCGGGAGACACGATGCCGGTCGTGCGGTAAAATCGTTTACAAAGAGCGGCAAATCATTTAAAGTGGAGCGCCCTCCAACGAACATTGCCCGGGAGATGACCATGGACCTCCTCAAGAATACCCCCCTCGTGGAAGAACATTGCCGACGCAACGCCCTGATGGCCCCCTTCGGCGGCTGGAACATGCCGATCCAGTACGAGGGGATCATCGCCGAACATCGCTGGTGCCGGGAAAAGGCGGCGCTGTTCGATATCTGCCACATGGGCGAATTCCTCTTTACGGGGGATATCGTTGCCGGAGGGCTGGAAGACGTCTTCACCTTTTCCGTCGCCTCCATCCCGGTCGGTCGTTCCCGTTACGGCTTTCTGCTCAACGAACAGGGCGGCATCATCGACGATCTGATCGTCTTCCGGCTGGCCGAAGACGAGGCGATGGTGGTGGTGAACGCCGCGACCATCGACAATGACTTCGCCGTCATCAACTCCCGGCTTACCGGCGGGACGTTCCGCAACATCTCCGCTGAAACCGGCAAGCTCGATCTCCAGGGCCCGCTGGCCCGCGAGGTTCTCACCACGCTGGTTCCGGGAATTGCCGGGCTCCCCTATTTCAAGTTCGTCAAAACCACGCTGCTCGGTGCCGAGGCCATGGTCAGCCGGACCGGCTATACCGGCGAGCTCGGTTACGAGGTCTTCCTTCCCGCCGGAAAGACCGTCGAGCTCTGGTCGCGGCTGCTGGCCGACGAGCGGGTGAAGCCCGCCGGACTCGGCGCCCGCGACGTCCTCCGCCTGGAGGTGGGATACAGTCTCTACGGCAGCGACATCGACGAGACGACCACGCCGCTGGAGGCGGGTCTGGCGGCCTTCGTCAATTTCGACAAGCCGTTCGTTGGCCGGGACGCGCTGCTGCGGCAGCAGACGGAGGGGATCCGGCGGGCCAAGGTCGCCTTCCAGGTCGGTTCCCGGCGTTCACCCCGGCACCATTACGAAATCTGTTTCGAAGGCCGCGCGGTCGGTACCGTGACGAGCGGGGTCTTTTCCCCGATGCTCGGCTGCGGCATCGGCATCGGCTTCGTCACCCCGGAGGTCGCCGTCGTCGGTGCGCCGCTCACCATCCGTCACGACCGGGTGAGCATGGACGCCACGGCGGTCGAGCTGCCGTTCTACCGGGGCGGCTCGTTGCGTGCCTGACAGTTTCCTGGTTTTTACAGTATTCCAAACCACGACATTCAATTTTCAGGAGGATCGCCATGGACATGTACTTCACCAAAGAGCACGAGTGGGTCAAGATCAAGGAGGGGACTGCGGCAGTCGGGATCACCGAGTACGCGGCACACCAGTTGGGTGACGTCACCTTCGTCGAACTTCCCCAGGCCGGCAAAACGGTAAAACAGTTCGATACCCTGGCCGGCATCGAATCGGTGAAGGCGGCAAGCGATATCTATGCGCCGGTGTCCGGCAAGGTGACCGAGGTGAACGAGGCGCTCAACGACCGGCCGGAGATCGTCAACGAAGCGCCGGAGGACGCCGGCTGGATCGCCTGGATCGAGATGGCGGATACGGCCGAGCTGGCGCAGCTGATGAACCGCGAGCAGTACGACGAGTACGTGCGGGGTCTGGAATGAGCAGAGCCGGCTATTGTCCCACGACGCCCGAAGAGGAGCGGCAGATGCTCGACGCTATCGGCGTGACGAGCATCGACGACCTCTTCCGGCCGATTGCCCCGGGCCTTCGGGCAAAATCTTTCGATCTTCCCGACGGGATGTCGGAATTCGAGATGCTGCGGACATTCCAGGAACTGGCCGCCAAGAACGCCCAGCACCTGGTTACCTTTGTCGGCGGCGGCTATTACGACCACCTGATCCCGACGGTGGTCGACCACCTGACGGGGCGGGCCGAGTTCTACACCGCCTATACTCCCTATCAGCCCGAATGTGCCCAGGGAACCCTGCAGGCGCTTTTTGAATACCAAACGGCAATTTGCCGGCTGACCGGCCTGGACGTCGCCAATGCTTCGCTTTACGACGGCGGCACGGCGCTGGCCGAGGCGGCGTTGATGGCCCTCCGGGTCACCGGCCGACGCCGGCTGGTCATCGACGGGGCGGTCAACCCGTTTCACCGGGAGATCGTCCGGACCTATCTGGCCAACCTGGATGTCGAGCTGCTGGAGATTCCTCCCAAACTCGGCCTAGAGGACGATGCCCGACTGCGGGCGGCCATCGACGGCTCCGTCGCCGCAGTCCTCGTCCAGAATCCGAATTTCTTCGGCAGCGTCAGCGACTTCCGCCGGCTGGCCGACGAAATCCACGCCGCCGGTGGGCTACTGGTCGTTTCGACCTATCCGGTATCGCTCGGGCTGGTTGCCACGCCCGGTGAGATGGGAGCGGACATCGCCGTCGGCGACGGTCAGAGTCTCGGCAATCCGCTCTCTTTCGGTGGTCCTTCCTTCGGCCTGATCGCCAGCCGCAAAGAGTTCATCCGCAATCTCCCCGGACGGATCATCGGCGAAACCGTCGACCGTCACGGCGAACGGGGCTTCGTCCTGACCCTGCAGGCCCGCGAACAGCACATCAAGCGCCACAAGGCAACCTCCAACATCTGCAGCAACCAGAGCCTCTGTGCCCTGCGCGGGCTGATTTTCCTGTCCAGCCTCGGCCGGCAGGGATTTGCGGAGCTCGCCCGGCTCAACTACGACAAGGCCGAATATGCGAAGCAGGCGCTCGGGAGGCTTTCCGGCGTCGAGGTGATGAACGGCGGGGCCACCTTCAACGAATTTACCGTTTGCCTGCCGAAAGATGCCGCCGAGGTGGTTGCCGGCCTGCTGCGCAAAGGGGTGGCGGCCGGGGTGCCGCTGGGGAGCTACTATCCCGATATGGGGCATTGCCTGGTGGTGACCGTTACCGAGAAAAGGACCCGGGAAGAGATCGATACGTTTGTCCGGCAACTGGAGGGGGCGCTATGCAACTGATCTACGAACAATCGATTCCCGGTCGGCCGGGCGTCAGTCTGCCGGCCAGCGATGTCCCGCCGGCCGCCGGCCTGTCGGCCGAGCTGCGCCGGGCCGAAGCAGCTGTGCTGCCCGAAGTGAGCGAACTCGATCTGGTGCGCCATTTCACTCTGCTCTCCCGGCGCAACTTCTCTGTCGATACCAATTTCTATCCCCTCGGTTCCTGCACGATGAAGTACAACGCCAAGGCCATCGAGGAAGCGGCCCGGGCCTTTGTCCCCTATCACCCGATGGTGGCGCTGCTTCCCCATGGCGCCTCGTACTGCCAGGGGAGTCTTGCCCTGGCCTACGAACTGGGCCGGACCCTGACCGAGATCACCGGCATGGATGAGGTGACCACCCAGCCGCTGGCCGGGGCCCATGGCGAGATGACCGGCATCATGATGGTGGCTGCCTATCATCGGGCGAAGGGGAACAAGAAGCGCTACGTGGTGGTGCCTGACTCCTCCCACGGCACCAATCCGGCCTCGGCGGCGATGGTCGGCTACGAGATCATCACCGTGCCGACCGCCGCATATGGCGATATGGACCTGGAGCGGTTTCGCGAGGTGATGACCGACGAAGTGGCGGCGGTAATGATGACCTGTCCCAATACCCTCGGCCTTTTCAACCCGCACATCCGTGAAATCTGCGACCTTGCCCACGATCACGACGCCCTCGTCTACTACGACGGCGCCAACCTCAACGCCATCCTCGGCAAGGTCCGCCCCGGCGATGTCGGTTTCGACGTGATCCATGTCAACCTGCACAAGACCTTCGGCACTCCCCATGGCGGCGGCGGTCCGGGCAGCGGGCCGGTGGGGGTGAAGAAGGAGCTGATTCCCTTCCTCCCCGGGCCGCGGATCGTCAGGAACGACGACGGCAGCTATGCGCTCGAATCCGCCCTCCCCGAAAGTATCGGGCGGACGGCTGGCTTTTTCGGTAATTTCGGGGTGATGGCCAAGGCGTATGCCTACATGGTGATGCTCGGCCGTGCGGGGCTGATCCAGGTGAGCGAACAGGCGGTCCTCAGCGCCAATTACGTGATGAGCCGGCTCAAGGATCTCTACGAACTCCCCTACGAGACGAGCTGCATGCACGAGTGCGTCTTCTCGGCGGTCAGGCAGGCAAAGAACGGCGTCCATGCGATCGATATCGCCAAGTTCCTCATCGATCGCGGTTTCCACCCGCCGACGGTCTACTTCCCACTGATTGTCAAAGAGGCGATCATGATCGAGCCGACCGAAACCGAGAGTAAGGAAACCCTCGATGCCTTCATTGCCGTGATGCGGGAAGCGGCGGAACTGGCCGAGCGCGATCCGGCGGCCTTTGCGACGCTGCCGCAGTCGATGCCGGTTAGCCGGCTGGACGAAACCAAGGCGGCCCGGGAGCAGAACGTCTGTTTCGGCTCGTGGTGAACCGCTTCCTTTTCCCGGAATGAACCTATGACCTGGCGGCTGATCGATAGCGGGCCTCTCGACGCGGTTACCAATATGGCGGTCGACGAGGCGCTCCTCCGGAGCTTCGACCCTGCCGCACCAGTGCCGGTGCTCCGCCTTTACGGGTGGGAGCCACCGGCTTTTTCTTTGGGCCGGTTCCAGCAGGCGGAAGACGTCCTTGACCTCGATCGCTGCACTGCCGCCGGGATTGCCGTGGTGCGGCGGATAACCGGCGGCGGGGCGATTTACCACGCCGCCGAACTGACGTATTCCGTTGTCTGCGCCCCGTCCCAGATTCCCGGCGGGGCGGGGGTAAAGGAATCGTTCCGCACCCTGACCCGCTTCCTGCTCGACTTCTATCGCGGCCTCGGCCTGGCTCCCGCCTGGGCGGCGGACGGTTGTGCCCCCGGCCCGTTCGGCGAACGGACCCCGCTCTGTTTTGCTGGGCGGGAAGAGTGTGACATCGTTGTCGAGGGGCGGAAGATCGGGGGGAATGCCCAGCGGCGATTGAAAGGGGTGGTCTTCCAGCATGGCTCGATTCCCCTCCGTCCCGTCCTTGCCGGGGTCCTCTCCCTGCTGCGGCAGGTTCCGCCGGGGCTGATGGCCGACTGTGCCACTCTTGCCGAACTGGGGGTGAACGACGACGAGGCCGGGTTGCGGCAACGGCTGGCAGCAGCTTTTGCCGCAGCGTTGGGCGTCAGGCTGACCGGGTCGGCGCTGACCGCGGCCGAAACGGCGCTGGCCGCCGAACTTACCCGCGATCGTTACGGATCGGCTGCCTGGAATTGCCAGGGAGAATTATCATGAATATCGTCCGCAAGCCCGAATGGCTGCAGAAAAAGATCAATCCGGCCGCCCATGCGGAAATGGAGGGGCTGCTCGGCGAGTTGCGGCTCCATACCGTCTGCCAGGAGGCCCGTTGCCCCAATATCAGCGAATGCTTCCGCCAGCGGCAGGCTACCTTTCTGATCCTTGGGGCCCTCTGCACCCGCCGCTGTTCCTTCTGCAACGTGACCAAGCGGTCGCCGGTCCCTCCCGATACCGGCGAGCCGGCCCGGGTTGCCGCGGCCGTTGCCCGGCTTGCCCTGAGTCACGTGGTAATTACCAGCCCGACCCGCGACGACCTGGCCGACGGCGGCGCTGCCCATTACGCCGCCACCGTCGCGGCTATCCGCGGGGCGGCACCGGCAACGACGATCGAACTTCTCATCCCCGATTTTCAGGGGAGCCGTACCGCATTGGCGACGGTGGTTGCCAGTGGGCCGGCCATCGTCGGCCATAATCTGGAAACGGTCCCCCGCCTCTACCAGATCCGCTCGGGAGCCGATTACCACCGCTCTCTCGCGGTGCTTGAAACCCTGCGCGAACTGGCCCCGTCCCTCAGGACCAAGTCGGGAGTGATGCTCGGGCTCGGCGAGACGGAGGAGGAACTGTTTGCTGTCCTCGACGACCTGCGCCGGGTCGACTGTTCATACCTCAGTCTCGGCCAGTATCTGGCGCCAAGCCGGGCTCACCATCCGGTGATCGAGTACCTCCCGCCGGAGACCTTCGACCGATACCGCGAGCAGGCGCTCGCCATGGGCTTTGCCCATGTGGAGAGCGGGCCGTACGTCAGGAGTTCCTATCATGCCGCCCGGTACGGCGAGTGAATGGGCACGGATCATGCTGCATCGGGCATGGACCGCTCCCGGGCTGCACGGGCCTGGCGGCGGTGATTCCGCTGTGGGGAGGTGGTAGCGGTGCACGTGGAATGGTGGTACTGGATAGTGCTCGGGTTTGTCCTGATCGGCGCCGAGCTGGTGGTGCCGTCCTTTACGATCATCTGGTTCGGTCTCGGTGCCGTCATGGTCGGAGCGGTTTTCGCCCTCTGGCGGGGCTTTCCGCTGGCCGGTCAGCTCTGCCTCTGGACGGTGGCCTCGGTTTCGTTCACCATCCTCTGGTTCAAGTATCTGAAACCGAAAAGCGCCACCGGTGCCGGCCAGGCCAAGGAGTCTATCGTCGGTGAAACGGGGATGATGATCCAGGGGGTCGCCACACCGTTCGAGCGGGGGACGGTAAAGTTCCCGGTGTCGCTCCTCGGCGCCGACGAATGGCGCTGTTATGCCGACACCCCTCTCCAGACGGGCGATCGGGTCAGGGTGCTGGATATTCAGGGACAAATCCTCAAGGTCGCCAAACTCTAGGAGGTTGCATGCCGGGTATTGTGATTTTCGTTGTACTGCTGGTGCTGGTGGCGGCAACCCTGTTCGCCGGGGTGAAGACCGTTCCCCAGGGGCAGGAATGGCTGGTGGAGCGGCTTGGCAAGTACCACGCCACCCTCAAGCCGGGCCTCAATTTTATCATTCCCTATATCGATGCCGTTGCCTATCGGGTGTCGACCAAGGGGGACGTGCTGGCGGTCGGTGCTCAGGAGGTGATCACCAAGGACAATGCGGTCATCATCACCAACGCCGTGGCTTTCATCAAGGTCGTCGATCCGATCAAGGCCGTCTATGAAATCCAGAATTATGAAATCGCCATTCAGAACCTGGTGATGACCTCACTGCGGGCGATCATCGGCCAGATGGACCTGAACAATGCCCTTTCCGAGCGGGAGCAGATCAAAGCCAAACTCCAGGACGGGATCGCCAAGGAGGTTGCCACCTGGGGGATTTACGTCCAGTCGGTCGAGATTCAGGATATCAAACCGTCGCCATCGATGCAGCAGGCCATGGAGCAGCAAGCGAGCGCCGATCGCTTCAAGCAGGCGACCATTCTCGAGGCGGAAGGCAAGAGGGAAGCGATGATCCGTGAGGCGGAAGGAAAACTGGAAGCCGCCAAGCGCGAGGCGGAGGCCCAGATCCGGCTGGCCGAGGCGTCGGCCAAAGCCATTGGCGACATCAGCGCCGCCATCCGCGACCGGGATCTCCCGGCTGTCTTTCTCCTTGGCGACCGCTATATCAATACCCTCCAAAAGATTGCCCAGTCGCCGAACGCCAAGATGGTGGTGCTTCCGGCCGATCTTCCTGCCGCTATCCGCGGCATTCTCGGCAAGCCCTGACGGCCCCGCCGACCGGACGGGACCATCCGGGCGGATTCCGAGCAACGTTGCGCCGTAGCCAAAAAACTGCCAAGGAGGTAATACCGATGGAATTGACGATCAGTTTTCCCGGAGGACAGAAGGTCAACGCGGAACTGAACGGGATGGTCATCCCGACCGACCAGCCGGTCGCCGCTGGAGGCGAAGGATCGGCGCCGTCGCCTTACGACTACTTTCTCGCCGCGATCGGCACCTGCGCCGGTTTCTACGTCCTGGCTTTCTGCCACCAGCGGGAAATCCCCACCGACCGGATCGTTCTCCGCCAGCACGCCGAATTCGCTGCCACTGCCGACGGGAAGAGGCGGCTGGCCCAGGTGGCGATCGAGATTGTCGTCCCTCCCGATTTTCCCGAAAAGTATCGCCAGGCCCTGGTGCGGTCGGCCGAGTTGTGTGCCGTGAAAAAGGCGATCCTGGATCCGCCGGAATTTTCCATCAGCACCCGGGTGGGCGATAACTGAGCTCTTCGCTTTACAGGGATTCCTCCGGTGGTAAGCTTTCGAAAAACAGCTTGACGGAGGGAGTCATGACCTACGGCGAAGACAGGATTTACAAAAAGGTGGAAGTGATCGGGGTTTCCTGCAAGGGAATCGAGGGGGCCATTCAGGCGGCCGTTGCCAAGGCACACCGGAGCCTCGACAAGATTTCCTGGTTCGAGGTGCAGGAGGTTCGGGGGCATGTCGGGGATGACGGGCAGATAACCGAATATCAGGTGGTACTCAAAGTGGCGTTTCAGCTCAAGGAGTGACAACCCCGGAAAATTACGTGGATTGTTCGCGGCCGCTCTGCTATAGTCGCGGACGGACGTAAATTCTTCAGGGGAGGGAGAGGCATGGCACAGGCAAAAAAGGGTGATACCGTCAAGGTGCACTATACCGGACGGCTTACGACCGGCGAAATCTTTGACTCATCCGAAGCGAGTGGCAGTGCGGGCGAACCGCTGCAGTTCACCATTGGCAACGGGGATGTCATTTCCGGCTTTGAAACCGCTGTTCTCGGGATGGCGCCCGGAGAGAAGAAGACGGTAACGATCCCCGTCGATCAGGCCTACGGAGAGCGGGTCGACGAAATGATTGCCGAGATCGAGCGTGAGTTTCTTCCTCCCGGTTCCACACCGGAAATGGGGCAGCAGTACGAGGTCACCCAGGACAACGGCGAGGTCTTTCACGTGACCGTCACCGGCCTGACCGAGACGACTGTTACCCTTGACGCTAATCACCCCCTCGCCGGCCGGGAGTTGGTCTTCGATATTTCGCTGGTGGAGATTTGCTAAGCCGACCGTCCGGTGCGGACGAAACAAAAAGGGCGGCCATTACCGGGCCGCCCTTTTTTATGTGCTTCGATCAGACGGGTGCAGCAGGTGTTGTTGCCCCCCATCAGTTCTCGGTCATGAAATGTTCTTCGTACATATCTTCCAGCGACTGGAGATGGCGGGTTTCATCGGCGAGTATCTTCTGGAAGAGGCCGGCCATCGGCGCTCCGGAACACCCTTCGGCCATCCGTCGGTAAAAGTCGATCGACCCCTTTTCCAGGTGGATGGCATATACCAACGCTTCACGGGTATCCGAGCTGGCGCTGAGCTCTTTCTTTTCCAGGATGTAGTCGAGGTGCATGGTGGGCACCTTGGCTTCCAGTTCTCCGCTGCCGGCCATGCTGCCGTCGAGAAGGGCCTTTTCCATGCTCAACTTATGTTCTAGCTCGTCCAGGGCCGCTTCCTTGAGGATCTCCCGGGCTCCCTTGTGCTTAACCTTCCGGATAGCTTCAAGATAGTTTCTGAACCCTTCTTCTTCCATTTTGATTGCCATTTCCACCGCGGCTTCGAAAGTGTAGCAGACCGCACCCTGTTCACTCATCGTCCGACCCTCCCGTTTCTTGGGTAAATGACACCTTATTAACATACCCCGGTGGTAAGCACAAGCGTCTTGTATACAGATTGCTGCAGGGGTGATGGCCTGGGCTGGCAATTAGTCGGAGCTGCGGTACAATTCCCCGAAAAGATCGGTAACGGAACGGAGGGCATGTCATGAAGCTGTTTCTTGCCGGCGGGACCGGCTTTGTCGGCGGGCATCTGCGGGCGGCGCTGCTGGAACGGGGGCACCGGCTCCGCCTGCTCGTGCATCGGCGCCACGAGGGGATCGAGGCGGAGGTCGAGCAGGTGGAGGGCGATGTGACCCGTGTTGCCAGTTTTGCCGAGGCGGTCGTCGGCTGTGATGCCGCAATTAATCTGGTGGGGATCATCCGGGAATTCCCCGCCCGGGGGATAACCTTCGAAGCGCTGCACGTGACTGCAACCCGCAATATGGTCGATGCGGCAAAGCAGGCAGGCGTGCGGCGCTACCTGCAGATGTCGGCCCTTGGTACCCGGCCGGCGGCGACTTCGCAGTATCACCGGACCAAATATCAGGCCGAGGAGTACGTTCGTTCGTCGGGACTTGACTGGACCATTTTTCGCCCATCGCTGATCCACGGCCCGGGTGGCGAGTTCGTCACCATGCTGGCCGGCTTCATCAGGGATCTCCCGGTGGTGCCGGTGATCGGCGATGGTCGTTACCGCCTGCAGCCGGTGACCGTCACCGATGTTGCCCGTTGTTTTTGCCGGGCGCTGGAGCTTCCTGAAGCGGTGGGGGAAACCTTTGAACTGTGTGGCGGCAATCGTCTTTCCTATGATGAACTGCTCGATACGATCGGCAGGGTGCTCGGCAAACGGCGGGTGAGGAAATTTCATCAACCCCTTGGGCTGATGAAGCTGGTTGTGCCGCTTCTGCAGGGATTCTCGTTCTTTCCGCTGACCATGGACCAGCTTACCATGCTGGTGGAGGAGAATATCTGCAGTGGCTCATGGCCAACGCTCTTCGCCCCAGAGCCGGAATCGTTCGAAGAGAGCATACGCCGTTACCTGCGCTGATTGTGTTGCCTGAAAGCGAGCAGGTAAATCCGGCCTCCGTATCCCATAGCCTCGCGTTTCTACCACATTCCCTGTGCAACAAAGCTGATAAACCGGCCATCGCCGACGATGATATGGTCGAGCACCCGAATTCCCATCAGGTCGCCTGCTTCCCGCAGGCGGCGGGTGATGTCGAGATCTTCGCGGCTCGGCGTCGGGTCGCCGGAAGGGTGGTTGTGCACCAGGATCACTGCCGCCGCCGATTCGCGCACCGCCGGGTTGAATACTTCTCGAGGGTGGACGATGCTCTGGTTGAGGGAGCCTTCCGAGATTTGTACTTCGCGGATGATCCGGTTTTTCCCGTCGAGCAGGAGCGCCATGAAGTATTCCTTGCGCCGATCGCGGAAGGTGTAGTGGTAGTGCTGGTAAATCTGTTCCGGGGCGGTGAAACGCTCCCGGCAGACCAGCAGCCGGTCGGAATTGATCCGTGCCGCCATTTCCAGTGCTGCCTTGATCGAGGCGGCCTTGGCCGGTCCGGTTCCTTTGATGCGGCACAATTCGGTGACGGTGGCGCCGGCCAGGGTGCGCAGGTCGCCGAATTCTTGCAGGAGAGCCCGTCCCAGGTCGATGGCCGATCGGCCGCTCACCGAATCACCGGTGCGGATGATCAGGGCGAGTAATTCCGCGTCACTGAGAGAGTCGGTACCTCTTTTGAACAGTTTCTCCCGGGGGCGTTCGTCCGCCGGCCACTCCTTGATCCCGCCTGCCATCCAGTGCGCTCCCTTCCCTGGGGTATTCTCCGTGCTTTAAAGGGAGACTGTAGCATGGAACGAGCTTTGTTGGTAGATGTCTATTAGATTAGGCTAATATAGATAAGGGTGGCTGCCCCGACGATCAGTCGGTACCAGACGAAGGGGTAGAGAGAGCGCCGCTGGACGAGTCGAAGCAGGAGCGCGATGCTGAAATAACCGACGATCGCCGAAGAGGCGATACCGATCAGCAGCGGAGTCAATTCGCCGGCGGGAATGCCGTGGGTGACCAGATGACCAAGCTTGAGCGTGGCAGCCCCGGCAACGACAGGGAGAGAGAGCAGGAAGGAAAACCGGGCGGCGGTCTCGCGGTTGAAGCCGAGGAACAGGGCGGCGACGATGGTTACGCCGGAACGCGAAACGCCGGGGATCAACGCCAGGCATTGGGCCACTCCGATGATCATTGCCGCTTTCAAGTCCATCCGATCCATACGCCAGCGCTTGCTTCCCGTGGTATCCGCAAATGCCAGTACCAAGCCGAAAGCGATCATCAAGACGGCGATCAGGGTGATGCTGCTGCGGAAAAATTCCTCGATTGGCGCCTCGAATGCCTTGCCGACAATGGCGGCGGGAACGGTGGCGGCAACGATGTAGTACGGGAGGCGGGTCGACTGCTCCCCCAAGCCGCGGGTCAGGCCGCTCGCGGCGTTGGCGACGAGTTCGGCCACGTCGTGACGGAAATAGAGCACCAGCGCCACCAGAGTCCCGAGATGAAGGGCCACGTCGAAGGTCAGCCCCGATTCGGGCCAGCCGAACAGCCATGGGACAAGAATGAGGTGAGCCGAACTGCTGATAGGAAGGATCTCGGTCAATCCCTGGAGGATGCCGAGAGCCAACGCGTGAAAGGGATTCATTTCGCTCCTCGCGAGGTTTGTTGAGCCCGTGCACAGTAGTGGATATAGGTCGCAAAATCAAGACAAAAGCAGACGCGACAACCGGGTTACCGTGAAACATGGTTGTAATATTTTTCATAGGAATTGGGCTGAAAGTGTGCTATGTCTCTTCCGTTTGCCATCACAGTCCGTTGCCGTTGCCGGTGAAGAACTTTTGTCGCAATTTCGACGGTCTATAACTATCCGCCGGCTTTTTGTCGCCGGCAGCGGAGGTTTCGATGTTCGGCCTGATTCCCAAGGATGAGAAATTCTTTGTCCTGTTCAAGGACATGACAACCAATATCATCGAGGGGGCACGTCTCCTCAAAGAGATGCTTGATTCGTACGACGACCCGCAGCAGAGCCAGCGGAAGATCAAGGATATCGAGCACAAGGGCGACGCCATCACCCATGATATCATCCAGAAACTGAACAAGAGCTTTGTCACCCCTTTCGACCGGGAAGATATCTATGCTCTGTCGGCTGCTCTTGACGACATCATTGACCTGATCGATGCCTCGTCCATCCGTTTCATCATGTATAACGTGGAAAAGCCGACTGCGGAGGCGAAGGAGCTGGCCTTCATCATTCTTAAATCGTGCGAGGCGATAGGTCGGGCGGTTGCGCACCTGGGCAGCAAGCTCGAGCATATCGCCGAACATTGCGTCGAGGTAAACGCGTTGGAGAACGAGGCGGACCGGGTCTGCCGCGAGGCGATCAGCCGGCTGTTCGACGAAGAGAAAGACCCGATCCGGCTGATCAAGTGGAAAGAGATTTACGAAACCCTTGAGCGGGCTACCGACAAATGCGAAGACGCCGCCAATATCCTGGAAAGCGTGGTGGTAAAAAATGCCTGATGTAACGTTGCTTATGCTGATTCTCGTTGTCGGGTCGGCACTGCTCTTCGACTACATCAACGGCTTTCACGACACCGCCAATGCCATCGCTACCTGCGTTTCCACCCGGGCGCTGTCGATCCGTTCGGCCATCGTTATGGCGGCAATCCTCAACTTTGCCGGGGCGATCATTTCCACCAAGGTCGCCGCGACCATCGGCAAGGGGATCGTTGATACCGGCAACGTCACCCAAATGGTCGTGCTCGCCGGGGTGGCGGGAGCGATCATCTGGGACTTGATCACTTGGTACTACGGTCTTCCCGCTTCCTCCTCCCATGCCATCATCGGCGGCCTGATGGGGTCGGTAATCGCCCATGCCGGCGTTTCCGCCCTGCACTGGGGGGGGCTGGAGAAAATCATTCTCTCGCTGATCATCTCGCCGATCATCGGCGTCATCTTCGGCTTCATCGTCATGGTGATCATGCTTTGGAGTTTCAAGAATGCCGCTCCTTACGCCTTGAACAAGAATTTCCGCCGTTTGCAAATCCTCTCCGCGGCCTTCATGGCCTTTTCCCACGGGACCGCCGACGCCCAGAAGTCGATGGGGGTCATTACCATGACGCTCGTCAGTTATGGGACGCTGAGCACCTTCAGCGTTCCGACCTGGGTCAAGCTTGCCTGCGCCATCTCCATGGGGCTCGGTACGGCGGCGGGCGGTTGGCGGATTATCAAAACGGTCGGCAAGGACTTCGTCAAGCTACAGCCGGTGCACGGCTTCTGCGTCGAAACGGCGTCCGCAGCGGTTATCATGGGTGCCTCCTCAATGGGGATGCCGGTCAGCACCACCCATGTCATCACCTCGGCAATCCTCGGGGTTGGGCTGTCCAAGCGGCTTACCGCCGTCAACTGGGCCGTCGCCTACCGGATCGTAGTTGCCTGGGTGCTGACCATCCCGGCATCGGGGATCGTCGCCTACGTCGCATATCAGGTGTTGAACCCGTTGCTTGGCAAGTAAAACGGGTGTGAAGCGGTTGGTTGCAAAGAAGGCGGGGATTCCCCGCCTTTTTTCATTGGTGATGGCGGTGGGGAAGGGTTATTCGAGGTCCTCGCCGACCTCTTCCATCTCTTCGGCGAGTTGGGATAATGCTTCGTCCTTGCTGCGGAAGCGGATGACCAGGTAATAGCAGAGAAAGTAAGCGATCACCGAAGCCACAAACCCGATCAGGGAGCAGCCGATGACCAGCGAGGCGGCATGGCTTTGCAAGTGGTGCCACTCCAGGCTGCGAGCTTTGAGCTCGTGGACGGGGAGCCCCTGGACGAAGCGGCCCAGCTTGTAGCTGGCGCTGAGCACCGGAACCACAGTCAGTGGGGTATTGACCCAAGCGCCGGTAATGCAGGTGAGTTTATTAATGCGCAAGAGGAAGGCGGCGGCGATGGCCAGGGGAGTGTGAAAGCCGAAGAACGGAGTGAAACTGATGAACACGCCGACCGCAAACCCGGCGGCAATGTGCCCCGGATGGCTGTCCAGGGTAAGAATCGTCTTGACGTTGTGTTTCCACTTTTGCCAATCGAGCACGTAATCCCGCCTCCTTCAGGCTGATGAGTCTAAGGTCCAGCTTCCCCTTTGTCAAATTATTTCCCGGGAGCGCCGTTTGTACCGTGCCCTGCATTGTGCTGAAAATATTGTTAAGATAATTTAAATATCGGGTATACTTTTTATCGTTGACAATATAGTGGGTGGAATATATATATTTATTTATATGTATGGCGCCGCTGGTATGGTTCCATGTCGCAAGGAGGGATCGGGTGAAGTTGCTGTCGCTTGTTGCCGTGTTGTTGCTGTTGAGTCTGTCGCCGGCCGTGCTGTGGGCTGCCGACGCTTCCGTAACGCTCAAGGAAGCGCTGGATCGCGCCTTGCAGCAGAACCATCTGGTACGGGGAGCGGCTTACGAGCGGGACGCCGCCGAGCGGGAGGTGGCGGTCAGCCGTAGTCGCTACTTCCCCCGGATCATGTTCGACGAGTCTTTTGGTGCCTCCAATTCACCGACCCGAGTCTTTATGATGAAGCTCGACGAGGGGCGGTTCACCAACGATGATTTCCAGATTGGCAACCTGAACCATCCGGCGGTGCACAGCGACTTTCAGACCAGCCTGTCACTGGAGCAGCCGCTGCTGGATTTCAGCGTCGGCTACCTGAAGACGATGGCCGAGAAGGATGCTGATCGACAGCGCGAACTGTTCGGTCAACGACGGGAAGACGTCGGCTTCAGCGTTTTCTCTGCCTATTTGGAGGTGCAGAAGGCCCGGGCAATGCTGGCTGCGGCGGAAAAGGACGTCGCTGAAGCCCGCGAGCATTTCCGGGTGGCCAAGGTACGCAACGAGCAGGGGGTGGGTCTTAAATCCGACGAGTTGCGGGCGCGCACGTTCCTCTCCGAGACTGAGCAGCAAAATATTACTGCAATTAATGATCTGAAGCTGGCGAAGATGCGCCTTGCGCTTGCTGCCGGCGGTGAAGCCGGCGACTATCTCGACATCGACGGTGACGTGACGACCGAGCCGTTCCGCATGAGCGAGGAAGAGGTGGTTCACGAGGCGCTGCAGAGCCGCCCCGATCTCAAAGGGACGGCCAAGCTGGTAGAGAAGGCCGATGCGGCGGTGGGGCTGGCGCGAAGCGCCTGGCTCCCCACGCTCTATGCCGATGCTTCCTATCAGATGAATGACCGGGACATTCCGCTGGGTCGGGATAACGATGCCTGGGCGGTCGGCGCCAGCCTGCGCTGGGAGATTTTCGACGGGCTGCGGCGCAGCAACGACCAAGCCCGGGCCCGGGCGTCCCGGCAGGCGGCAGCCCAGTACCAGGAACAGCTGCGCAACGAGATTGTTCTCCAGGTACGGGAGAGCATCCTCCGCCGCGAGGAGGCCGGCAAGCGTCTCGAGGTGGCCCGCCATGCATTCCTGGCTGCGGATGAGGCGACCCGCCTGGTGAGCAAGCGTTTCGAAAACGGCTTGGCGACGATCGTCGACCTTCTTGACTCCCAGTCGGCCCTGAACCGGACCCGGACGGGGCTTGTGAAGAGCGAAACCGACTACCTGCTGGCAACGGGGCGGATTTACTACGCTGCCGGTATTTTCCTGAAGGAGATTGACCGATGAACGTACGGACCATGGCGGCAAATCTGCTCGTCCTTGGCGCACTATTGAGTGTTACCGGCTGCGGCGGCAAGCAGGAGACAACAACCGCTGCCGGGCAGCCGGTTGTTGTCTCCGGGGTAACGGTGGCCCCGGCAGTAGCGGCCACCCTTCCTGAAGGGATTGAAGCGGTGGGGACGGTGAAGGCGAAAAATAGTGCCGTCCTGGCTGCTCGCCTTCCCGCGACGGTAACGGGCGTTTTCGTCCGTGACGGCGAGGCGGTTGGCAAGGGGAAACTGCTGGTGACCTTGGAGGCGGGCGAGAGCTCCGCTCAGGCGGCCAGTGCAACGGCTGCAGCCGAAGAGGCGGCCCGGGGCCTCGACGAGGCTCGCGCCCGGAAACGGCTGGCCGATGCCACCTATGAGCGCTATAACAATCTGTTCAAGGAGCAGGCGGTAACCCGTCAAGAACTGGACAACCGGAAAGCCGACAAGGAGGTGGCCGATCAGGGGGTGCAGCGGGCAATTGCCAGGCTGGCAGCGTCCCGGGATGCGGCCAGGGCGGCTTCGGTCGTCGCCGGCTACCAACGGATCGTCTCCCCGTTGGCGGGAACGGTCACGGCCAAGCAGGTGGAGCGGGGAATGACGGTGTTTCCGGGAACTCCTCTCCTGACCGTGGAAGGTGACGGGGATTTCCGGCTCGAGGTGGCGGTCCCCGAATCGCAGATCGACCGGGTCAAAATCGGGGCACGGCTACCGGTGACCATCGAAAGTGCCGGTCTGGCTCTGGATGGGCGGGTCGCCGAAGTGGTGCCGTCTGCCGATCCCGGCAGCCGGACCTTTACGGTCAAGGTGGATGTGGCCGGCAAGGGCTTGAAATCCGGGATGTTTGGGCGAATGGTGCTTCCAACCGGGGAGCGGTCGGGGATTGTCGTGGCAAAAGCCGCAGTGGTCGAACGGGGTGCGCTGACTTCGGTCTGGGTGGTCGATCAGCAGGGGACTGCCCGGATGCGCCTGGTCAAGGTGGGAAAAATGTTCGGTGACCGGGTGGAGATTCTCTCGGGCCTGACTGCCGGCGAGCGGCTGGTGGTTGGCGGCGCTGACAGAGTGGTCGAGGGAGCCCGAATTCGCTAACGGGGACTTCCCGGTCCCAATCCGTTCCGGTGGCGGAACGGGCCGCTTTCGGGCGGCATTTGCAGTGCTGATTCTCGTCTCCTGCCGGCATGATCCGGCACGGGGCGTTTTCGGAGTATTCGATGACCAATCTCGGTTTTGCGGGGAAAGTCGCCCGCGCCTTCATCAATTCGAAGCTGACGCCACTGATCGTCTTGGCGTCGCTGCTGCTCGGCCTCTATGCGGTACTGGTTACTCCCCGTGAAGAGGAGCCGCAGATCGTCGTGCCGATGGTCGATATCTTCCTGCCGATGCCCGGTTCCACACCGAAAGAGGTGGAAGAGCGGGTTGTGGTCCCCTTCGAAAAGAAGATGTGGGAGATCAAGGGGGTCGAATACGTCTATTCGATGAGCAAAGCCGGGATGGGGATTGTCACCGTCCGGTTCCTGGTCGGCGAGGACATGGAGAAATCGCTGGTCAAGCTCTACAACAAGGTGATGAGCAACCGGAACATCCTGCCGCCGGGGGCTGGCGAGCCGCTGGTGGTGCCGAAATCGATCGATGACGTGCCGATCCTTGCCCTGACTCTCTGGTCCGATCGCTATGACGGCTACGAGTTGCGCCATGTTGCCCGGGAACTCTGCGATGAGCTGAAAAAAGGCGATAATGTGGCGGAGACCGAGATCAAGGGGGGGCGGCGGCGACAGCTCCTGGTCCGACTCGATGCCGCCCGGCTCGCCGCCTATGATCTGTCGCCGCTCCAAGTGGCCGGCGCGATCCAGAAAGGAAATTCTTCGCTGCAGTCGGGCTCGTTTGCTGCCGGCAATCGCGAATACCTGGTCGATGGCGGTGAATTCCTTGGTGATGCCGATGCGGCACGGCGGCTCGTGGTGAGCGTCCATGACGGCCGGCCGGTCTATCTCGGCGATGTAGCCCGGGTGGAGGACGGTCCCGAAGAGCCGGCCGACTATGTCTTCTTCGGTCTCGGCCCGGCTGCGGCGGCTGAGGGGCTGAGCGGCAACCATGCCGCCAACTACCAGGCAGTGACTATCTCTGTTGCCAAACGCAAGGGGGCCAACGCCACCTGGGTGGCGGAGGACCTGCTGCGGCGGGTCGAATTCCTCAAGGGGAAGGTGATTCCGCCGGACATCAAGGTGACCGTGACCCGCAACTACGGGGAGACGGCCAAGGAGAAGAACAACGAGTTGCTCTTCCACATGTTCCTGGCGGCGCTGTCGGTTACCATTCTGATCGCCCTATTCATGGGGTGGCGTGCCGGAGCCGTGGCGGCTATCGCCATTCCGGTGACCCTGGCCCTGACCATGCTGGTCTTCAAGGAGATCGGCTATACGCTGAACCGGATCACCCTCTTTGCGTTGATCTTCTCTATCGGCATCCTGGTCGACGATGCCATCGTCGTGGTGGAGAATATCCACCGCTACTTCACGACCACCAATTTCAAGCCGCTGGAAGCGGCAATCCGGGCGGTGGACGAGATCGGCAACCCGACGGTGCTTGCCACGTTCGCGGTCATCGCCTCGATCCTGCCGATGGGCTTCGTCGGCGGCCTGATGGGTCCCTATATGCGGCCGATCCCGGTCGGGGCGAGCATGGCAATGCTCCTCTCGATGTTCATTGCCTTCATCGTTACCCCCTACTTCGCCTATCGGCTGATGAAGGGAGAATCGCACTTCGGCAGCGCCGAGGAGGTCAAGGATTCGCGGCTGACCCTCTTCTACCGCAAGGTGATGGGAGCCCTGATCCATAAGAAGCCGCTCCGGCGCGGCTTCCTGGCCGGGGTGGTGGTGCTTCTTCTCCTGTCGTGCTCGATGATCTACTTCAAGCTGGTGACGGTCAAGATGCTCCCGTTCGACAACAAGAACGAGCTGCAGGTGATCATCGATGCGCCGGACGGGACGCCGCTAGAGGACACGGCACGGATGACCGCCGAGATGGGCGATGTTCTCAGGACGGTTCCCGAAGTGACCGATTTCCAGAGCTATATCGGCACCAGCGCCCCGTTCAACTTTAACGGCCTAGTTCGGCATTATTATCTGCGCAAGGGGCCGAACGTGGCCGATATCCAGGTGAACTTCCTGCCGAAGAGCGAGCGGCACGACCAATCCCACGATATTGCCAAGCGGATCCGGCCGCTGTTGAAAAAGGTGGCTGACCGTTACGGGGCACGGATTAAGGTGGCTGAAGTGCCGCCGGGACCGCCGGTATTATCGACCCTGGTGACGGAGGTCTACGGCCCCGACCAGGTGACCCGGCTCGCTATCGCCCGGCAGATCAAGGCGATTTACCAGAAGGTCAACGGTGTGGTTGACACCGACTGGTACGTGGAGGATGACCAGCCGAAAGTTACCTTTGCCGTTGACCGGGAAAAAGCGGCCCTCTCCGGGATTGCCGCAGAAGACGTGGCTAAGACCCTGCGGATTGCCCTGGCCGGGATGGATACCGGAATTCTCCACTTGCCGCGTGAGAAGGAAGCGGTGGCGATTAATCTCCGGTTGCCGGTGGCCCAGCGCAGCTCGATCGATTCGCTGTCATCCATTTACGTTCCCGGGCCGCAGGGAAATGTGCCGCTCTCCCAACTGGTGCGGGTAGCCACCACTACCGAAGAAAAGACCCTCTACCGGAAAAACCTCAAGAGCGTGGTCTATGTCACTGGTGACGTGGCCGGCGCGATCGAGGCTCCGGTCTATGCAATCCTGAAGATGCAGAAGGAGATCGACAAAATACAGCTCCCCGGCGGTTACCATGTCGCCCAGTATGCTGCCCATCAGCCATGGAGCGAGGAGCATCCGGCGATTAAGTGGGACGGCGAGTGGCATATCACCTATGAAGTATTCCGCGATCTCGGCCTCGCCTTCGGAGCGGTAATGATCCTCATTTACGTGCTGGTGGTGGCCTGGTTCAAGGACCTGAGCACGCCGCTGGTGATCATGGCACCGATTCCCCTGACCCTGATCGGCATCCTGCCGGGACATGCCCTGTTCGGCGCCTTCTTCACCGCCACCAGCATGATCGGTTTCATTGCCCTGGCGGGGATCATCGTCCGGAATTCGATCATTCTCATCGATTTCGCCGAGATGAAACGCCGGGAAGGGCTACCGCTCGACGAGGCAATCATCGAGGCGGGGGCGGTCCGCTTCCGGCCGATGCTTCTGACGGCGGCGGCGGTCGTGGTCGGGAGCTTCGTCATCGTCTTCGACCCGATTTTCCAGGGGCTGGCGATTGCCCTCATGTTCGGCGAGATGGCTTCGACTACCCTGTCGCGGGTGACCATCCCGATTCTCTACTATTTGGTGGAAAACTGGAAGGAGCGGCACCGGAAGACGGCGGAAGAGGCATAGACGCGGTCCGCTGAGCCGCTTTGGCAACAATGGGGCACCCCACCCGGGTGCCATTACCTGATTCAAAAGACGGAGGCCCGATGTTTTGGCAGAGGAAAAGTGATAGCGCGGCTGGCGATTCGCTGGCCGAGCAGGTTGGGGTGGTGGCAGAAGGATTCTATCGCTCCGGAAAGATGCACTGTGCCGAGGCAGTGCTGATGGCGGTTCGTAATCAGTTTGCTCCGGAGGTTCCCGAGGAGGTCGTCCGCGTGGCGGCTGGCTTCGGCGGCGGTTCAGGGAGTGGCTGTCTTTGCGGTGCCGTGGCCGGAGGGACCATGGCTTTCGGGATCGTCCTGCGGGACGATAAGCGGAAAACCAAACAGTTAACCCATGAGCTGCACAGCTGGTTCAAACACGAGTACAGTGCCGTCTGTTGCCGGGTGGCTACGAAGAGCGCGAAAGGGACGGGCGGCTGTGCCGTGCTGACCGGTAAAGTGGCGGAAAAGGTAGCGGAGTTGCTGACAGCCTAGGAACGCGGTCCGGCCGTTCCTGAGGGAGGTTTCCATGGAACTGACAACACCGTATGCATTTGGCAAGACTGTGGACGCGTCGTTTGGCGAAGCGGAAGAGAAGGTTCGGACGGCCTTGGCCCGGGAAGGGTTCGGTGTGCTGACCGAAATCGACATGAAGGAGAAGTTTCGGGCCAAACTTGGCCGGGAGTTCCGCAACTACAAGATTCTCGGTACCTGCAATCCGGCGCTGGCCTGGGAAGCGGTCGCCCGGGAGATCAACATCGGTGCTTTGCTACCGTGTAACGTCGTCCTCTATACCACCGATGACGGCCGAACAGCGGTAGTGGTTATGGATCCGGTAGCGGCCCTGGGGATGATCGGCAACCCGGAAATGACCGAGATGGCCCGGAGCGTCCGGGGGATGCTGGAGCGGGTGCTGGCGGCGGTCTAGACAAATGTAAATGTCTCATCCCCTCTGCACGGGCAGAGGGGAACCAACAAAGGAGAACGACCAATGTATATCGACAGAATGCTGAGAATCATCGCCGGGAGTTTTATTCTGCTTTCCGTGGTGCTGGCGGTCAAGGTGAACATCAACTGGCTCTGGTTTACCGCCTTCGTCGGCCTTAACCTCTTCCAGTCGGGCTTCACCAACTGGTGTCCGATGATCACGATTCTGGAAAAACTGGGGGTTCCCAAGTTTCCTCGGGATTGCTGTTCGAAATGAAACACCGGATCACCATCCTCTGCGACAACACCGTTGGGCCGATTTCCGGGACGATCGGCGAGCACGGCTTTGCCGCGCTGGTGGAAGGAAGCGGCCAGGGGCTGCTGTTCGATACCGGTCGGGGCGAGGGCCTGTTGCATAATGCCCAGCGGATGGGGCGCGATCTGCGGCGGGTCAGTCGGGTGGCCCTTTCCCATGGCCACTATGACCATACCGGCGGTCTTTGGCCGTTATTGGGCAGTTGCGGCCCCAAGGAGATCCTTGCCCATCCCGGGATCTTTACCCGCCGTTACCGCGTACGCGAGGGAGAGAGCGTTTCGATCGGCATCCCTTACGCCGAGGATTTTCTGCGGGGGCAGGGGGCGATTTTTTCGCTCAGCGAAAAGTGGCGGGAGATCGGCCCGGAAACGTGGCTGACCGGCGAAGTTCCCCGGCTGACCGGCTATGAAAAGGGGGACACCGGCCTTTGCTGCGATGATGGGGGGTGCACAGCCGATCCGATCAGTGACGACCAGTCTCTGGTCCTCCGTTCTGAGCGGGGGCTGGTGTTGCTGCTCGGCTGCTGTCATGCCGGGGTGGTCAATACTATCGAGTGGGCGCAAAAAATGACGGGGATTGACGAAGTCTACGCAGTGATCGGCGGGACCCACCTCGGCTTCTGCAGCCAAGCGCAGCTTGATGAGACGATAGCGGCGCTGCGTCGCTTCGGCGTCCGGAAAATTCTCGGCAGTCACTGCACCGGTTTTTATGCTGCTGCCCGGCTTGCCCACGAGTTTCCCGGCGTGTTTCATCCGGCGTACGTCGGCTATACCTTGGAAGTCTGAGCAGTCCTTGTCTGGCGGAGCGCAACAATGTTCGGTGCCGGAGGTTTTGTGGTGAAATTTCTGATCGCGGCCGTGGCAGTCCTGTTAGGTGCGAATGCTGCGTTTGCCGTCGGCTACCGCAATATCGAGTCCTCTGAGGCGCGGACCCTGCTGGCCAAAAAAGTCGCCGTTTACCTGCTCGACGTGCGGACTCCCGAGGAGTATCGCCAGGCTCATTTGACCGGTGCGGTGCTAATCCCGCTTAACGAGATGGAGCGACGCCTCGGTGAAATTCCGAAAAACCGGCCGGTCGTTGTCTACTGTGCCGTCGGTTCCCGTTCCTGTCTGGTTGCCGACCTGCTGGTCCGGAAAGGCTTCCGGGAGGTTTACAATGTTGTGGATGGGATCGTCGGCTGGTATCGGCACGGCTATCCGATGGTCCGTTAAGGGGAAGGGGGTTACCATGAACCGTGAAGTTGAAGAAGTTGCCCTGCTGCTGAGAATTCTCGGCCATCCGGTCAGGCTGCGCATTGCGACGGGGCTGGCGACGGGGTGTGCCTGCGTCAAAGAGATTTGGGAATGCCTCGGCATGCCCCAGGCGGTCGTCTCGCAGCATCTCAAGGTTATGAAGGAGCATGGGGTTCTTGATGCCCGCCGGGAAGGTGTGCGGGTCTGCTATTCCCTGAAAGAAGGCCCGGTAACGGAGATCGTCAAGGCCCTTTCCTAACTCCCGCTGCCGATTTCCCCCCCCAAAAAAATAAGCCTCTCTTTTCCCTCTCCCTTCCACTTTTCCCGTATTCCTGCCAGCGCAGAAGTCCTGCCTCTTACCGCTCCGCCGCCGCGTGACCTGCTGATCCCGAAAACAGCTACCAGCGATGAATGCTGTTATTTTTATGGATGTCGTTTGTCCGAGGGTAGGCGAGCTGATAAATGATTATAGGCCGCTAATGTATAGAATGACGTTATATAAATTAAAGATCACCCCCGAGTCTCCGATAAGAAGTATGCGTGGGGTGCTGATTCTCGACCGGAGAGAACTCTGACTGCCGCAGCACTTATTTCAGCCGGAGGAGTCGTTCATGAAACTGAAGAGGTACAGGGACTGGGGAATTTTGCCGAAGATCATGACCATTTCGGCAGTAACGGTGACACTGTTCGCCGTGCTGGTGCTGTTTTTCTTCCTGCCGTTCATTGAAGGGAGGTTGATGGACGGCAAAAAAGGCGCCACCCGGAACGTGGTGGATGTTGCCTATCATGTCTTGAGCGGCTACGGCGACAAAGCGCAGAAAGGGGAATTGACCCAGGAGGAAGCTCAGAAGCGGGCGGCTGACGAGATCAAGTCCTTGCGTTATCAAGGGAAGGAATACTTCTGGATTAACGACCTCGGGCCGCGGATGATCATGCACCCGATGAAGCCGGAGCTGGACGGTACCGATCTCAGCGAGAATAAAGATCCGAACGGCAAACATCTGTTCGTTGAGTTTGCCAAAATTTGCCGGGAAAAGGGTGGTGGCTTTGTTGATTACATGTGGCCAAAACCGGGAGAGAGCGAACCGGTACCGAAAATTTCCTATGTTAAGCTTTACGAGCCATGGGGATGGGTCGTCGGCAGCGGCATTTATGTCGACGATGTCCATAAGGAAATGGCAAAACTCTATTGGGGGGTTGTTGCCGGAACCTGTCTGTTTGCCGTTATTACCCTTTCTCTTGCCCTTTCGGTCGGGTTGGGAATTGTCCGGCCCTTGCGTCGGGTGGTCGGTAGCCTCCATGGCATAGCCGAAGGTGAAGGGGACCTGACCCAGCGGATCGTCGTGGAACGCCACGACGAGTCGGGTGATCTGGCTCACTCATTTAATGCCTTTGTCGAAAAGCTGCAGACGATCATCGGTAGTGTTGCCAGCAACGCCCTTCAGGTTGCTGCCGGCGCCCACCAGGTTCAATCGGCGGCGCGACATATGGCCGACGGCGCGGAGCACGTTGCTGGCGAGGCCGGCACGGTTGCCACTGCCAGCGAAGAAATGGCAGCAACCAGTATGGAAATTGCCCGGAATTGCGTATCTCTTGCCGAGGGAGCTCGCACTGCCAGCGATTCGGCCCATGTTGGCGCCGGGGTTGTTCAGGAGACAGTTAGCGTGATGAACCGGATTGCGGCGCGGGTCATGGATGCGGCAAAAACCGTCGACAGCCTCGGTTCCCGTAGTGACCAGATCGGAGAAATCATTGGGACAATTGAGGATATCGCCGATCAGACCAATCTGTTGGCGCTCAATGCCGCCATTGAAGCTGCCCGAGCTGGCGAGTCGGGACGGGGATTTGCCGTCGTCGCCGATGAAGTCCGCGCGCTGGCCGAACGGACAACCAAGGCGACCAAGGAAATTTCCCAAATGATCAAGGCGATTCAACAGGAAACTCGCGGGGCGGTTTCATCGATGGAAGAAGGGGTACAGGAGGTCGAACGGGGGACCGGCGAAGCGACCCGCTCCGGCGAAGCACTGCAGGACATTCTCGATCAGATCAATGCGGTCAGCTCGCAGGTCGGGCAAATCGCGACTGCCGCCGAGCAGCAGACTGCTACCACCACGGAAATCAGTGGCAATATTCAGCGGATCACTGATGTCGCCCAGCAAACCGCCAGCGGTGCCCAGCAGTCGGCGACCGCCGCCGCTCAACTTGCCGGATTGGCTGAAGAATTGCAACGGCTGGTAGGAAAATTCCGGCTCAGCGCGTAAAAAGATGAGAAATGGCCCGATTTTGTGCGCGATTTTGCGGTCTGCCCGTTCCTGGTCAAATGTCGCTAAATGAGGCCGGATGGGCCATTTCGCCGGTCAGTTGTCTGCCGGAGTTGCAAATCGGTCAGAGGGAGTTTGTACGATGCAGTTGACAATCAAACGGAAGATGGGGCTGACGCTTGGCCTGACGCTCTTGGGGATGGCGGTAATTGTGGTGTTTATGCTGATCGGCTTCGCCAAAGTGCAGCGGCATCAGCTGGCCATGGAAAAGCTAGCGGCTGTCAATACTTCGGCGTTGCGGGGCAATATTGCCATGCTCAAGGCGCGGGAGTACGAGGCAGAGTTTTTTGATCGGCACCAGGATAAATGGGTTGCCCGGGTGAAGGAGTCAGTCGATAAGGTAAACGTCCAACTGGATGCCATTTCCGCCAACAACGCTGATCCGAAGATCAAGGGATGGGTGGAGAATGCCCGAAAACTGGCCACCCAGTATGTCGGCCAATTCGAAAAGCTTTCCCAGAAAGCATTGGCAAGTGATTTCAAGGACGAGTCGTTGAACGAGGATCGGGAAGATTTGCGCGACATCATCAACGAGTTCGAGCCACTTCTCGACAACTACATTCCCAAGCAGGTAGGGGCAAGTTACCAGGAGGCGAGCAAGGCGCTCAATCACGAGTTGGTTCTGACACGAATCCAGATTCTGGCAGCGATTATTGTTGTTGCGCTAACCCTGCTGGCCTGCCTCCTGACCATCTCCGTCGGTCTCATCTCCTCGCTGCGCAAGGTCGTTGAACGGCTGTCTGATATCGCCGATGGCGATGGCGACCTGACCAAGCGGATCGAACTCCAGAACAATGATGAACTGGGCGAGCTGGCTGCCCGGTTCAACAATTTCGTTGAAAAGCTCCATGTGATAATTGCCCAGGTATCCCACAATACCCTGCAGGTCGCATCATCCTCGTTCCAGCTCCAGGCAACCGCCGGTCAAATGGCCGAAGGAGCCGAGAAGGCAGCAAGCCAGGTCGGTGCTGTGGCCTCAGCCAGCGAAGAGCTGGCAGCCACCAGCTTCGAGATTGCCACTAACTGCGGCAATGTGGCAGAAAGCTCGCGGCTGGCCAATGATTCGGCCCAGACTGGAGCCCAGGTCGTTCAGAAGACGGTTGAGGTGATGGCCCGGATCGCCGATCGGGTAATGGATTCGGCTCGGACCGTCGAAAGCCTCGGTAGCCGGAGCGACCAGATCGGTGAGATTATTTCCACAATTGAGGATATTGCCGATCAGACGAATCTGCTTGCCCTTAACGCTGCCATCGAAGCGGCCAGGGCCGGCGAGCAGGGACGTGGCTTTGCCGTCGTTGCCGACGAGGTGCGGGCATTGGCAGAACGCACTTCCCGAGCAACCCGGGAAATTTCCCAGATGATCAAGGGAATCCAGGACGAGACCAAAGGGGCGGTTTCCGCCATGGAGCAGGGGGTCAGAGAAGTGGAGAACGGCAGGTCCGAGGCGGCTCGTTCCGGAGAAGCGATCCAGGCGATTCTGGAGCAGTTCCGGATGCTCGATGCTCAGGTCGGAGAAATTTCAACGACCGCCGACGAGCAGACCCGGACCACGACGGAAATCAGTTCCAGCGTGATGGAGATTACCGATATTATCGAAGCGACGGCGGCGGGGGCCAATGACTCGGCTGAAGCGGCCGCCGGCTTGGCCCATCTTGCCGAAGAACTGAAACAACTGGTTGGGCGGTTCAAACTGGCATCTTGAGCAAGCGAGGTTTGCGTTTTCCCGATAACGGGAAATTTACATCCTGAGGAGGAAATGATGGCCCTGATTACCTGGAGCGACGGTCTGAGTGTTAAGGTGCGGCAGTTCGACGACCAACACAAGAAACTGGTGGAGATGGTCAACCAGCTGCATGATGGGATGAAAGCCGGTAAAGGAAGCCAGGTCTTGGGGGATATCCTCAAGTCGCTCATTTCGTATACCCAGACCCATTTTGCCGCCGAGGAGCAGTTGATGAGAACGCACAACTACCCCGATTTCGAGGCGCACAAAAAAGAACATAACGCCCTCGTCATGCAGGTCCTTGATCTGCAGAAGCAACTGCAGGGCGGCAAGCCGGTGCTGACCCAGAATGTGATGAACTTCCTCCGTGACTGGCTTACCAAGCATATCCAGGGGGATGACAAAAAGTACGGCCCCTTTTTCAACGGGAAAGGCGTCGCCTAGTACGCCGGCCGGCGGTAGGCCTGCTCGGTAATGGAACGAACCATGCATGGGTGATGAGGATGGCGTGATGCTCCGATTTGCAGGCTTGCGAGCATTCGGTGGAACTGTGCCGGAAGGTTTTTTGTTCTGAAGGTTGCCTGGTAGCCGGATCAAATTATTGACGCTCCGCTGTTTGTTGGGGGCGTCAATAAATTTCCTGGCCGGTGCCCTCGATCATGGTTGACCGCAGAGAGTAAATCAATACTGTAATTACAGCAATGTGCAGAGAAGGAGACAAATTATGGCCAATGTACTGATCGTAGACGATTCTTCGACCATGCGGAAGATCATTTCGCGGTCGCTCCGCCAAGCGGGACTTCCCATTGACGAAATCTTCGAAGCCGGCGATGGTATTGAAGGATTGAATGTCCTTTCCGGCAAAGGGGTTGACCTGATCCTCTCGGATATCAATATGCCGAACATGGACGGCCTGGAGTTTATCAAGCAGGCGCGGGCCAACGGCCACAAGGCCCCGATCGTGATGATTACCACCGAGGGGGGGGAAGATATCCTCAAGGAGGCAATGAATAACGGCGCCAGCGACAGCATCAAAAAGCCATTTACCCCGGACCAGTTGCATGAGAAACTCGGAGGGCTGCTATGAGCCTGAATAATGATGTGGCTGAATCAGCCAAGCTGAGCGAAGAGGATGTCGCCGGCTACATCATCGGCGCCACCAAGGAAGTCTTTGGCACTATGGTGATGATGGAACTTGAGGACCAGTATCCGCTTCAGGAGCCGGTCACCAAATTCCATTGCAGCGTTACCGGGATGGTCGGCCTGGCCGGTACCTATACCGGCATCCTTTCCATCCATTGCCCACAGGAGTTCGCTTTGCGGATCACCTCGTCCATGCTCGGCATGGAGGTGGAAGAGGTCGGTGAAGATGTGAACGATGCGCTCGGCGAGATTGCCAATATGCTCGGCGGCTATGTCAAAATGGTGCTTTCCAAGGGCGGGCTTGATCTCCATCTATCGGTCCCGACCGTCATCTCCGGCGAAGAATACACTTTGAATGCCATGGCCGATACCGATTGCGTCATCATCCCCTTCGTCAATGACGGAGAACGGTTTCTGGTTGGGCTGAAGCTGCAGAAAGAATCCTAGCAGGAGCGCTTTTGAATCATGGAAGGTTTTGCTACCCTCACTTCCGTAGTTGATAATGCCTTCAAACAAGCCGCAGAAGACAGCGGCATGCTCCTTGGGCAGGAACTTACCATCGGTGAGGCCGATCGGATCGCGACCAACCGCCAGACGTACTTCTGCGATATGGATGATCTCTGCTTTGTTGCGGAAATCACTTCCAGTGGCGAATTTGCCGGTAAGTTCTATACGGTAATCGGTTTGCGGGATGCCATCTGTATGAGCGGCTATTTGCTCGGGATTCCGCCGGCTCGTATTAATGAAAAACGCCGGCTGGCCATTATGGAGGATGACGATGTCGATGCGTTCTCCGAGATTGTCAACCAGGTGGTTGGTTCGTTCAATTCAATTTTTCAGCCCGCCTTCACCAATAAAGTCCACCTGAAGGTTGCCCCGCCGCAAAAGTTCATCCCCGAGACGACCGAGATCACCGAGACTGAGCCGGTTCCTGACAGTGAATACCTGCTTTTCCGCGGCCGGATGGAGATGGCGGGACAGGAGATGGGCTACCTCGATCTGCTGATTCCTGCTCCACTGGCCGAATTGTTCGACCCGCCGGAGGTGGTTGAGGAAGAACCCGCGGCTGTTGCGGTTGAAAGCGATGCGGAGTCTGAAGCGGCACCGGGGGCTGACGACGGAGCCGACGAATCGGATGTCACGGCCGGTGAAGAGGCGGCTGTCACAGTTTCTCAGGCCGCTTCGTCGCGTAAGGTGCTGATTCTGGAAGACGACGACGGGGACCGGCAGCTGCTGCGGGAATTTTTGGCCAGCCGCGGCTATGAACCGATCGAAGCGGGGCTCGATGCCGATATTCGGGAAATCCTTGCTACCGGTGGGGTCAGGTTGGTCGTCCTCGGAATTCATAATGGCGATGATCGAGACATGGCAGTCTGTATCAAGATCAAGTCGCTTACCCAGGAGGAGGCGCTGCCGATCATCATGTGTGCCCGCGAATGGACCCGCTCGGCAGTGCTGAAAGCGGTGAAATACGGTGCCCGGGATATCATCGTCAAGCCATATCAGCCCGAGGATGTTGCTGCCAAAGTTGAAAAGTTTCTTCGCGCTGCCTAGCGTGTTCCCGAGCCAGCCGTCCTTGGCAGTCAATAGTCAAAAATGTGACTTTTTGTCAAAACCTCTTTGACATAACTGCTCCCCAACCGTCTATTCCCGCCGATAACCACCCATTCACAGGTTATTTTCCTTTTACAATCACGGCACGTCTTTTGCCGTAAGCTACGGAGAGATTTTATCTTCGGCTGGTTGCGGTCGACCAATCCTGCCGGCAAGCCGGTGGCTACAGGTGTTATGTGAGAAATTGTGCGACTGAAATCTGGAATCCAGTGTTGGTCCGTTTTGCTCGATGCTGTTGGGGCATCGCGGTTTTCAGCCTGATCTGTCTTGGCGGGAACAGAGCCTGGGCAGGCGAATCAAATCGTCTGTTTGCCGTTTCGGTCCGCCCGCATGCCGGCTTTACCAGGCTAGCCCTGAAGCTTGAACAGGATCCCCGTTATTCCCTGTCATTTCTCAGCGGTAATCGGGTGCGGCTTGAACTTCACGACACCGACGGCAGCCGCTGGAAGCGGTTGCGCAGCTATGCCGACGGACACGTTAAGGGGTGCCGGATAACCCGCCGGGGGGGCGACTTGTTGGTGACGGTGGCGGTTAAGGGCGATCCCCATGGCGTTCGGGCCATTTCTATCGCCGGGACAGCGACGCTTGCCCTCGATGTCGGGTCGGAATTGACCCCTCCTCGTCGTTCGCCATTGTCACAGGGACGTGAAGGGATCAAGGTCGGAGTGGCACAACTGGTTACCAGTTTCGATCCGCCGCTCAAGTCGGAAATTCCGTTCCTCCCCTCAGATCGACGCGTGTTGGAAAAAAAACTCCCGCCCGAGGAGATCTCCCAGGTCTTTGCCGGAGAGGCGGCACTTTACCATGGGAATGGCGGCGAAGCTGAAACGATTTTTGCACCACTGGCGATCCGGAGAGGCCCGGCCCAGGCCCTGGCACTTTATCGGCTCGGCGAGGCGAAGTACATGCTGCAAAAGTATGGTGAGGCGCTGGCGGCATTCCAGGGCGGTGAAAAATTGTGGCCGGAGTTTCTCGTTGCCTCTCCTGCGACGACGTTCTCTTATGCCGACAGTATCGTCCGCAAGGGTGATCTCGAACGGGGGAGAAGACTTCTCGACCAGCTGATCGCCCGGTTGGCAGACAAAAGTTACGCGCCGATCCTGCTGGTCAGGCTGGCCGATATCCTGAGCCGACAGGGTAAGGATATCGAAGCGGTTGCAATCTATCGCACCGTGGCCGACGGGTTCCCCAACAACAAGGCACGATACCAGGCGCGGATGAAGCTTGCCGACCGGCAGCTCGTCTCGCTGGAGCCGGCCGTTTTTGAAGGCCTGGCGCAGAATTACCTGGACATCTATCAGCAGGGGGGCGATTTTGCCCTGCGTGAGGAAGGGCTCTTTAAAGCGGCGCTCCTTGTTGCCCTCTATGGTGATGCTGCGCAGGCATATACCTTGATGAGTGAATATGAGCGGAAATTTTCCCATGGTGTGTACGTTACCATCGCCCGTGGGGTTCGCGAAGAGCTACTCGTGCCGATCTCTCGGCAGTTGGTTGCCGCCGATGATCGTGACGGGCTGGTTAAACTGGCGCTCGACAACAGGGAGTTTCTTGCCAAGTGTCTTACCGAGCCGGATTTTATTGCCAAACTTTCGGCGGCATTTGCCACGGGAAATCGGCGCCCGGATGAGGTTAAACTGTATTCGTTCCTGATCGGCAAGGAGTGGGGCCGGAATCCGCTGCTTTACCAAGCGCTGATTGACGATGCGGAAGTCCTGGGCGACCTGCCCTTGCTGGAAAGGGCGGCCGGCGACTTTGTCCGGGATTTTCCCGATCATCCCTCGGCGCAGGGATACCGTGAGCGCCTGGCTGTCTTGGCGTTTAACCGGGGCGACATGTCGCAAGTGGTGATGCGACTGTCGGACCTTCTGCAAGAAAAACGGCATCCCGAGGCGATAGAAAGCTTGTACTATCTCGGCAAAGCCATGGATCGCCTTGGCAACCATCGCGGCGCCGAACGTGCCATGCTTCGCTTCCTGACAGAAAACCGCCAACATAGCGGCGGTACCACGCTGGTCCCCGATGCCTACTATGTAGCAGCCACCGCCTGTCTGAGCCGGAATGACCGGATAGATGCCGTAGCGCTGTTCCAGGCTGGTAGTGAGGTTGCGCCTGCTGGCGCCCGGGATCCGTTTGTCTACAAGCTGGGAGAGCTTGCCCGAAACGAGAAACGGTACGCCGATGCGGTCCGCTACTTTCAGACCGTTGTCCGGGAAGGAAAAGATCCGGAATGGAAAAAAATGGCCAGCCAGGCCTTGGCCGACATGGAACTGAGCCGTCAGTTAGCCCAAAAACTTCCCGTGTCAAAATGATGACTATTTTGGAGATAAACCCGCTTGGTCACGCTCTGTAGTTGGGCTGCAGTGGCGCCGGTTGCGGTAGCCCAGGCGCCTCTTGCCGCTATTGTGTCAAGTGTTGACAGGGATCCGTGGTGTAACTTGGTTGAATGTCAGGCGTATCAGGAATGTGTGTGGTGCTGGTACGGCTTTTGCTGACAGGGTAGGTCGGGGGAAAGGAGAGAAGCAATGCCGATTGATGGTCTGTTCAATACTACGATTCAGGTGCTGGCGAAAAGCATCGACATGCGCGCCAAGAACCACACCATGTTGTCCGCAAATTTGGCTAATGCTGAGACGCCCAATTATACGCCCTCGGTCCTTTCGTTTGAAGATGAACTGAAGAGCGCTTTGAAAGGAAAGCATGGGGGGACGCCGGCTCTGACGAATCCCCGGCATATCCCGCTGAAGGGAAATTCTTCCAGCATCCAAAGTGTCCAGGGGGAAGTAGTGAATATCGCTTCGTCCGATACCGGCAAGGATAACAATGGGGTTGTACTAGAGACGGAGATGACGCAGCTGGCGGAAAACCAGATCATGTATAATGCCTCGGTCCAGATGCTGGAGAATAAATTCACGGATTTAAAATATGCGATAACGGGGAGTAAATAATGGATTTCTTTAGTGCAATGCACATCAGCTCCTCCGCGCTTTCCGCAGAAAGAACGCGGATGAATCTCATTTCCAGCAACCTGGCGAACGCCAATTCGACCCGCACTGCTGCCGGAGGCCCGTACAAGCGGAAGGACGCGGTGTTTGCCGCCACCCAGGTGGGAGAGACATTCAACAGTACCTTTGACCGGCTGCGGCAGGAAGGGAGTCCGATGGGGGTGCAGGTTTCCCAGATTATCGAGGACCAGAACCCTCCCCGCCTTCAGTACGATCCATCCAATCCCGATGCGAATGCCCAGGGATATGTGGCGCTGCCCAATGTTAATGTGGTGGAGGAAATGGCCGACATGATCGCGGCTACCCGGGCCTATGAGGCGAATGTGACGGCGGTACAGGCAGCGAAGAGCATGGCTCTGAAAACTTTGGAGATAGGTTCGAGGTAATATTTTTTGCGCTGAAGGTGCGAAAGCGGCATGAACCCGCTTATAGATGTTTATCGACCATCAACAAAGAAACTTTAGCCGATCCAGGAGGATGATGTGGTGAACGGTATCGAGAGCGGAATTGGCATTACTCAGGCGTTTCCAACTGCCGGCGGGAGCGATGCGAAAACGACGACCCTGGCAGACGATGCCGGAAAGTTTTTTAATGAACTTGTCGGCAAGGTCAACGACATGCAGCTTAAAGCCAATACTGCCGTTCAAGAGTTGTCTACCGGCCAATCGCAGGGACTCCATGAAGTAATGATCGCCATGGAGGAGTCAACGATCTCCTTTCAGTTTCTCACCCAGGTGCGGAATAAGGCGGTTGAGGCGTATCAAGAAGTAATGCGGATGCAGGTATAATGGGCGCGCCTTACCGATGTGACCTTTCAATAAACGGTTTCTGTTACTTGCTGGAGTTTATAAATGCCTGAAGGTCTGAAAAAGCTGCTGCAGCCGTTCATGGCCCTCCCCCCCGCCAAGCGTTGGGTGGTTGGCGGGGTTGTGGGGGTGTCGGTGATCGCCTTCTCTCTGTTGATCATGATTGCTAATCGGACCGATTACCGGCCGCTCTTTACCAATCTGACCACCGAGGACGCCGGTGAAATCGTCACCAAGCTGAAAGAACAAAAAGTCCCGTACCGGATCGCTGCCGATGGCAAGGCGATTCTCGTCCCTGCCGAGAAGGTTTACGATCTGCGGCTGTCACTGGCTTCCGATGGCCTACCCCAGGGTGGCGGTGTCGGTTTCGAGATTTTTGATCGCAAGAACTTCGGTATGACCGAATTTGTCCAGAAGCTGAACTATCAGCGGGCACTCCAGGGTGAACTATCACGGACCATCAGTCAGATTGCCGGCGTCGAGCAAGCCCGGGTACATCTGGTTATCCCGGAAAAATCGCTTTTCAAGGATAGTGAAAAGCCGCCCACTGCTTCGGTCGTTTTGAAAGTGAAGGGCGATCGGGTTCTGCGCGACAGCGAAGTCCAGGGAATCATCCATCTGGTGGCGTCGGCGATAGAGGGACTGGATACCGATCATGTTACTGTTCTCGACAATCGGGGACGGCTCTTGTCCCGCAATAATCCCGGCGATGCGACGAGCAAGATGACCGCTGCGATGCAGGAAGTCGAGCGGAACTATGAGCGGAGTACCGAAGAGCGTCTGCAGTCGCTACTGGACCGGGCCGTCGGAAGCGGTAAATCGGTTGCTCGGGTCTCGGCGGTTTTCGACTTCCGGCAGGTTGAGAAGTTCGAGGAGAAGTATGATCCGGAAACCGTCGTCAGGAGCGAACAGCGCAGCGAGGAGAAACTCGGTTCGGCCAACGCCGTGGGGGGGGTCCCGGGCGTACAGACGAATCTCGGTAAAGCTCCGGCCGGCGCCGGGACCAACGGCGGTGGCAGCAAAAGCGACGAAACCCTCAATTACGAGGTGAGTCGCTCCACCTCCCGGACGATTGAGCCGGTCGGTACCTTGGCCAAGGTTTCCGTGGCGATCATGGTCGATGGCAAATACGATGCGCCGGTTGGCAAGGATGGCAAGCCGGGTAAACCGAAATATACCCCGCTTTCCGCCGACGAATTGCAGAAAATCGACGCCCTGGTCAAGAGTTCCGTCGGCTATAACGCCCAGCGTGGCGACCAGGTTACGGTGGTCAACGTCCCCTTCCAGGATACGGGCGATACGGGTGTCGATGAGGCGGGGAAATGGTGGAATGCACCGGTCTTCCTGGCACTGCTGAAGAACGGCCTGATCGGCTTCGGTTTCCTGGCGCTACTCTTCTTCGTGGTGCGGCCGCTGATGAAGATGCTCCGGCCTGAGAAGAAAACCTCTTTCGAGCCGCTGCCGACCACTGAGGAAACCATCAACCAGATCGCCGAAGCCCATCGGCTGCAGATCGGTAACCAGACGGTCAGCCAGATGGAACTGATCAACAAGGTGAAAGAGGAGCCGTATCAGGCGGCGCAGATCATCCAAAACTGGCTGCGCGAACAGCCACAGGAAAAGTAACACGGTATAGCGGCAGAGCAAATTCAAGTTTCGAGGCTGTTACATGGATGGTACTGACAAGGCGGCGATTTTGCTCCTCTTTCTCGGTCCGGAAGCGACTGCGAAGGTCTTTGAGCACTTGGCCGACGACGAAATAAAGAAGATCTCCAAGAGCATGAGTAAGCTGGGCCATGTTCCCCGCAATGTCATCCAGCAGGTTATCGACGAGTTCAACGAGATGACCAATCCAGAAACCGGCATTTTCTCCCAGGGAGAAGAGTTCGTGCGGAAGATTCTGGAGCAGACACTCGGGCCTCAGAAAGCGGAAATGTTGCTCAAAGAGCTCCAATCGGCCAGCTTCGGCGATATGGTCGACATTCTGGCCAACATGGACGGCAAGACCATTGCCAACTTCCTTTCCCAAGAACATCCGCAGACCATTGCGGTGATCCTTGCCAAGCTGCGGGCCAAGCAGACGAGCGAAATCATTTCCATGCTCCCGCAGGAACTCCAGGCAGAAGTGGTGTTGCGGATTGCCGACGTCGATCAGGTGTCGCCGGAGATCCTGGCGGACATCGACGAAGTGATCAAGCGTGAGTTGACCTCAATGGGTGGCATCCAGCGGTACAAGGTCGGCGGGGTCGAAAAGGTTGTCGACATGTTCAACCATCTGGATCGGAGCAAGGAAAAACAGATTCTCGAAAAACTCGATGTTCTCAACCCGCCTCTGGCGGAAATCATCCGCAAGCATCTCTTCACGTTCGAAGACATCTTCAAGCTGGACGATCGCTCCATCCAGGCGATCATGCGCGAAGTGTCCAACGATGCCCTGACTTTGGCGATGAAGAGTTCCGCCGACGAGATCAAGGAGAAGATTTTCCGCAATATTTCCAGCCGTGCAGCCGAGATGATCAAGGAAGACCTGGAAGTAATGGGGCCGGTTCGCCTCTCGGATGTGGAAAAGGCCCAGTCAGAAATCATCAAGATTGTCCGCCGGATGGAGGAGGAAGGCAAGGTGGTGCTTGCCGGCCGCGGAGGAGACGATGTCCTCGTCTAAGCTGTCTAGAATCATCAAGGTGGGAGCAGCCGATTCCCATCCCCTGTCGATCACTTCCTACGATTTCGACATCGTCTTCGACGAACAGTCGCCCCGGGAGGACCTTCCGGAATCTACAGGTTTTGTCCCGCTCTTCCTTGGCGGCCCGTCGCCGCGGGTTGCTCCCGATCCTGTGCCCCCCCCCGTTGAAGAAACAGTGGCTTCTCCCCCTGACCTGCCGGGGATGGTGGTGCTCAGTGAGGAGGAACTTCAATCTAGGGTTAACGAGGTCTTCCAGAACGGCCTCGAAGAGGGACGCCGACAGGCGGAGCGCGGCCTGGCCAATGTATTCAAGTCGCTGCGTGATGGAGTCGCCGCACTTAACGAATTACGCAGCAGGGTCGTCAAGGAGAGCGAGGAGGATTTGCTTAAGCTGGCTGTAATGATCGCTCGCAAGGTCATCCAGCAGGAAATCACCCAGAGTCCCCGGGTATTGTCCCGAATTGTCGCTGCCGCGGTCAGCGAATGTTCCGAGCGTGACCGGGTGGCGATCCATCTTAATCCGAACGACTATGCGGTAGTTGCCGCTGACCGCCAGGTATTCCTCGGCGCCCTCGGCGAAGAAGGCCAGATATCGCTCATTTCCGACGACGCGATCGGTCCCGGGGGGTGCCTGGTGGAAACCGCCACCGGTACTGTCGATGCCCGGATCGAGGCCCAGCTGGATGAGTTGTACCGTGCACTCCTTGAAGAGCGGAGTACGCCGGTAGATGTCGTTTTGCCTGCCATAGGGGAGAATCTCTATGCCGAGGCGTAGGATCGATCTCGCCCGTTATTTCCCCGCGGTTGAAAACGTCAAACCGATCCGGTTCCATGGCAAGGTGACCCAGGTTGTCGGGCTGGTGATCGAGGGATATTGCCCCGATGCGGCGGTTGGCACCCTGTGTCATGTCCATCCCCATGACGGGGAACCGATTCCAGCGGAAGTGGTCGGTTTTCGTGACAGCAAAACTCTGCTGATGCCACTTGGCGAATTGCGGGGGATCGGCCTCGGTTGCCTGATTTCCGTCAAGCGGAAGAAGGCGTCGCTCGGTGTCGGCCCGGGATTGCTTGGCCGGGTCATTGATGGCCTTGGCGAACCGATCGACGACAAGGGGGGGCTTGTTACCCGCGAGGAATATCCCATCTATGCCAATCCGGTCAATCCGATGAAACGGCGACCGATTCGCAAGCCGCTCGATCTCGGGATCAGGGCTATTAATGGTCTATTGACCTGCGGTGAGGGGCAACGTGTCGGAATCATGGCGGGCTCTGGTGTCGGAAAGTCGACACTGCTCGGCATGATAGCCCGCTATACCGAAGCCGATGTGAACGTGATTGCCCTGATTGGCGAACGGGGTCGTGAGCTGCGGGAGTTTATCGAAAAGGACCTCCAGGAAGAGGGACTGAAAAAATCGGTGGTAGTCGTTGCCACTTCGGACCAGCCGCCGCTGGTCCGGATGCGGGGCGCCTATATTGCCACCACCATTGCCGAGTATTTCCAGGCGCAGGGGAAGAAGGTCCTCCTGATGATGGATTCGGCCACCCGATTTGCCATGGCGATGCGCGAGGTGGGACTGGCGATCGGCGAGCCGCCGACTACGAAGGGGTATACTCCGTCGGTGTTCGCCGCCCTGCCGAAACTGTTGGAGCGGACCGGCAATTTTCTCGACGGAAGTATCACCGGCCTCTATACGGTACTGGTCGAAGGTGATGACTTCAATGAGCCGATTTCCGACGCCATGCGAAGCATTCTTGACGGGCACGTTATCCTTAACCGGGAACTGGCCGCGCGGGCCATCTATCCTCCCATCGATGTTTTGGGGAGTGCCAGCCGGGTAATGATGGATGTCACAGAAGCGCAGCAGCAACGGTTTGCCAGCCGGTTCAAGGAACTGCTGGCTGCCTACCGGCAGGCCGAGGATCTGATTAATATCGGTGCCTACAAACCGGGAAGCAATAGTACGATTGATTATGCGCTGGCGAAGATGGACGGGATGCTGGCCTATCTCAAGCAGGGGATTCATGATGGGGTAACTCTTGACCAATCCGTTCAGGCCTTGGGAGATCTCTTCGACGAGGGGATGGCACTCTGATTGCACTGATAGCCTGTGTGGGGAATTGCCCCGCGGTAACAGTTTGTAACACGCTTCGTCCGGAGACAGGGTCATGATGCACAAACAAGGATTTCAGCTGCAACAGGTTCTCAATTACCGCAAAGAGGTGGAGAAAGCTCGGAAACTGGAGTTCGTCACGGCCAAGAGGGAGTTCGAAAATGCTAGCGAACTTCTGCAGCGGCACGAGGCCGAAGCCGATCGTGCCAGGGTTGAATTTAACAACCGGCAGGCGACGGGAATTTCGGTGAATGAGTTGCAGATGTATTCCAATTTTTTCAGCAAGAAAACCTGCGATATCCAGCAGCAGCGTTGCCAGGTGAGCAGCCTGGGCCAAGAACTGACCGAAAAGCGGGAAGTGTTGCTGGATGCCGCCAAGGAAAAGAAATCTCTGGAACTGTTGAAAGAGAAACAGCTGATGGCTTTGCGGCGGGAGCTTGCTGAAAAGGAACGGAATTTCCTCGACGAGTTGTCCGTTCAGCGGGCGGTTCGCTGATGCGAGTGTCTATTCCCCTTGGGATCGTGGCTGTGGCTGGATTACTTTTGCTGGCTATTTCCTCTTCCTCACCGCGGAGCGACGAAGCCCATGCGGCGACCGATGCGGGCTCCCGATATGCCAGCTCCCGGAGTGGCGCCGACGAAGCGGCGGCACTGGAGCTGAAGCGTCAGCAGCTTGCCGCGCGGGAGGCAGCCGTTGCTATCAAGGAGCAGGAACTGAAAAATCTGGCGGCGACGCTTGATGCCCGGGTCAAGGAACTCGATGCCGCCAAGGCGGCCCTCGACCAATCGCTGGAAGCGCGGAAGAGTGTTCAGCAGGCGGAGTTCCAGAAAATGCTCAAGGTTTACAATGCACTCCGCCCGGCCGAGGCTGCGGGGCTGTTGGATAAGTTATCCGAGGGGCAGGAGATGGAGATTCTCAACCAGATGGATCAACGTCACCTCACGAAGCTCCTGCCGCTGATCAAGCCCGAACGGGCATTGAAGTGGACCCGGCAGAATCTGGCAGACAAATAACTCCAAGCCGGTATTTCCGACTGGGAAGATAACGTATTTAGTTCTTTGACAAGTGAATATAAAGGCTTCGGCAGGAGTCGAGAAGACTTTGGCCGAAGCTGCTCCATAGTGAAAGGAGGTGAAAACGATGCAAATTGCACAGATGCTCCAGATCGTGCCGCCAGCTGCCCAGACATCCGGTACCGCATCTGAAGCTGCTGGAACCTCCTCCGGAGAAGCCGGGCTGTTTGCCGCACTTTTCGCCGGGCTGTTAGGCAAACCCGTCGAAATGCCTGCCGGCGCGCAACTCCTTGCCGGTACGGCAAAAACGGCGGCTTCAACCAAGGAGCAATCCGCCAAGACTGATGAGACCGCTTCCGTCCAAGCGCCGGTAGTGGCTCTGGCTCCGGTTGCGTTGGTTTCCACGTCGACTGCTATTCCTCTGACCGATCCGACAGCCACAACGGCGACTGCGGGTAAGGGGGGCGCAACTCCGGTAACAGCACAGCCAACCCATCCTTCGGCAGATCCGACCGGCGCCTTGCCGGTAGCCAAGCAGAATGGAGACGACACGGGGAGTAAGCAATCCCCGAAGCAGGAGTCGTTGGTGGCGTCGACAACCAGCACGGCTATGCCGTCAGGGAACAAGGTGTTTGCCGTTCCTCCCGGTGAAGCCGTGGAGGTCCTGCAGGTAACGGTTGCCGATTCGGGCTGCCAACCGGCAGTCGGTGGTAAATTAGCCGCTGGAGGTAAATTGCCGGAAGTTCCTTTGCCGGACGAATCGACAACCAGCCAGCAGCCTGTTGGCGACAAGTCGGAAGTTCGCACTGCAGCCCTGACGACAGCTCCCGCCGGACGGCTGGTGGTTCCGGCAAGAAGTGGCGGGCAGGATGGTCGCCAGATCGAAGCGGCAGCGCCCGAAACCAAGGGAACGGAACCCTCGTCAGGAGAGTCCCAAGCTCCTAAAGTGGAAGTTGTTGTGCGAAAGGAGCTTGGCGAGCAACAGTTCGCAGATCATCGCGAGCTGGCAGGCGACAGGAAAGAAGGCGACACCGGAAAGGACCAGGGGATGCCGCAGCATGTTGCCAGCGATGGAAGCAAGGCAACGCCAACCGTTCCGGACAACCGTTCGCAGTCGAGCGGGGAAACGCAGCATGCTCTCCGCGACAGTGTCATGTCTCAGGTGAAGGATGCTCTGGCAGCGCGACAGTCGGCCGGTAACGGCCAGATCGCGATCAAGCTCAATCCGGCGGAGCTGGGAGAGCTCAGAATCAACGTCCATGTCGTCGATCAGCACGTCAAAGTAGAAGTGCTGGCAGCCAACAGCCAAGTGCGGGACGTCCTCCTCAACAACCTCGACTCCCTGAAGGAGAGCTTCGCGCGGCAGAATCTGACCATGTCCGGCTTCAATGTTTCGACCGGTGGTGGCCAGGGGTCAGGACAGTTTTTCCGCGATGCGTGGGGGAACAGCCAGGGGATGGCAAATTATTCACTAGGCCAGAGTGCGGCGGAAGAGTTGCCGGTAGCGGTCAATACGACCGATTATTACACTGACCGACGGGATAATTCACTCGTTGATGTACGATTCTAAGAAAGGAGGTTTATAAGATGATAACTGGGATAACAAACACTACGACCACCACAACTTCAGCCGCCGACGCGATGAAGCAATCAACCGGCCTGAATTCGAACGACTTTCTGCAACTGTTCATCACTCAGCTGCAAAACCAGGATCCACTCAATCCTCAGGACAGCTCCCAATTCATCACCCAACTGGCGCAGCTTACCCAGGTAGAACAGTCGTACAACACCAATACCAACCTGCAGAATCTGCAGACGGCCCTGAACGGCTCCAACAGCCTTTCGGCGGTTTCGTTCATCGGTAAACAAGCGACGGTGCAAAGCGATGAGGTCGGCTTGACCTCGGGGACCGCTGCTTCGCTCGGCTACCGGCTTCCGGCAGATGCCGCCAAGGTGCTGATCGACATCAAGGACAGCGCAGGCAATACAGTGAGAACGCTGACGCTGGGACAAACTGCTACCGGCGACGGGACAGTCATTTGGGACGGTAAGGACGCTGCTGGCAACCAGCTTCCCTCCGGCACCTACACCTACTCGGTGGCCGGCATCAATAGCAACAACGAGGAATTCAGCGGTACGGCACTGCTGACGGGGACGGTCAGCAAGGTCAATCTGGAGGGCCAGGAGCCGGTGCTGACCATTGGCGGCATCGACGTTTCGTTGTCCAATCTACTTTCAGTAAAGGGGTGATTGAGGGTGATCGATCCGATCTATTTTCCCGAACCGCTTCCCATTAGCCCGGCGCAAAAACCGGCAACGCCGCAATCGACCAAGACCGGCGCCAGCACGTCCGATTTTTCCAGGATTCTCGACGGCAAGCTCCCGGCGTCGGGAGTCAAGTTCTCCCAACATGCCCAGGAACGACTCCGGGCGCGGGGGATTACTCTTAGCGATGCCGATATGCAGAGGCTGGCCGGTGCGGTAGAGAGTGTCGCCCAGAAGGGGGGGCGCGAATCGCTGATCATGCTGGGCGATGCGGCGCTCGTGGTAAGCGTCAAAAACAAGACCGTCATTACCGCCATGGACCGGGCGAGCATGCAAGGGAATGTGTTCACTAATATCGATTCAGCTGTGGTTTTTTGAGCGCGTGGCTCGGTAGCGACTCTACCGGGCTGACATGAACAGACCAACGGGCCGGACCTTCTGAGGGGGCCCGGGGACACCGACCGACCGAGGTGTCCCACCTAACCCTGGCGAACGCCATAGGCGTTCGTCTGTATGGAGGCGTAAATGAGTATCACTTCCGCAATGTATACCGGTATCAGCGGCCTTTCCGCCAATGGTGAGGCAATGTCCGTCATCGGTAACAACATTTCCAACATCAACACCACCGGCTTCAAGTCGGGCCGGATGCTCTTCTCCGATGTCCTTTCCAGCACCATCAGTGGCGGCTCCCAGATCGGCCGCGGCGTCCAGATTCAGGCGGTGCAGAACAACTTCAGCCAGGGTTCTTTCGAGAGCACCCAGAGTTCCACCGATCTGGCGATCCAGGGGAACTCGTTCTTCATGGTGCAGAACGACAGCGGGCGCTACTACACCCGTGCCGGCGCCTTCAACTTCGACAAGGACAATATTCTGGTCAATCCCGACGGCTATCAGGTCCTCGGCTACGGGATCGTTCCCTCGTCCGGCCAGTCCGACGGTGTCCTTCAACCGATCGATCTGACCAGCTTCGCCACGACGCCACCGAAACAGACCACGGCGGTCAATATGGTGGTCAATCTTGATTCGACCCAGACCACGCCGACTCTTGCCTGGGACCCGACCAATCCAGTGGCGACCTCCAACTTCTCCAGCAGTATGTCGGTATACGATTCCCAGGGGAATGCCCATACCGCTACCGTCTATTACCGTAAAACCGGCGCCAATGCGTGGGACTGGCATGTGCTGATTCCCGATGCCACCGCGGGCAGCCCCATCGACGGCACCTTGACCTTCGATGCTACCGGAGCTCTGACGGGCCAGACTCCGGCCTCCTCGGCCGCTCAGGCCATCACTTTCCCCGGCGGGGTCGCCGCCAGCAATATTACGTTTGATATGGGGGTCAACAGCTCGACCCAGTACGCGAGTGCTTCGAGCGTCTCTTCACAGTCTCAGGACGGCTACTACCAGGGGACGCTGACCAAAGTGACCATCGACGATAAGGGCTTCGTCAACGGCGTTTACTCCAATGGTCAACTCCAGAAGCTTTACCAGGTGGCATTGGCTAGCTTCTCCTCACCGGACGGGCTTTCCAAGGTCGGCGGTACTCTCTTCGAAGAGACCCTCGACTCCGGCCAGCCGCTCGTCGCCTCGGCCAGCACCCCGGGGGTCGGCAAAATCCTCTCCAACTCCCTCGAGCAGTCGAATGTCGACATGGCGTCGGAGTTCGTTAAGATGATCACTACCCAGCGGGGCTATTCGGCCAACTCCAAGACGATTACCACTGCCGACGAGATGCTCCAGGAAGTTCTCAACCTCAAACGCTGATCCAGGCTGTCCCGGGGGGGGCTCCCCCCCCCGGGGAGACAGCAGTGCGCTGGCGCGGTACTATCCCGTTGACGGAAAAATGACAAACCGCCAAGCGTTTATTCCTTTGCGCTGGCGGGTGATCTGTTGCCGGGCTATCCCTTTATTTCTCCGCCATCTGGGGCGGTTGTTTCTTGTTGTGTTGTACCGGCCTGGTCCGGGCGATGAACCGTGCTGTGGTCGCGCTTGTCAAAACTCTGACTGTCTCCTCCCTGCTGGCGTCAGCGGTGACGCTATCGCTCTATCCCCAAATGCTTTCCCTGCCCGTAAATAACCCCGATTTCCCCTGATTTCTGCCGTTCTGGCAATTATCCCCTAACTCCGACCGGTGTCGACCGTTTCTGGCATTTCGGTTGCAGTGTTTGCATCGGTGTACAAATCCCCGATCCCAACAGACGATGAAGGAGGAGTAGATGGCTTCCAGTGATGAAAAGTCGCCGGCAGAAGGCGCTCCGAAAGACAACAAAAAAATGATTTTTATCATCATCGGCGCGGCAGTGGTTGTCGTTGCCCTTGCGTTCGTCTTTCTCTCCGGCGGCAAAAAGGATAATAAGGCTGCTGCCCCTGCCGAGGCTAAAGTGGAGCAGAAAGCGGAAGGCGGCGAGGGGGGCAAGGACGGCGCGAATGGTGGTGCGGCCAGCAATATTTTCCCCATGGAGCCGTTCATCGTCAACATCTACGATGGTCAGGAGCTTCGCTATCTGCGGGTTAAGGTCGAGTTCGAAACGGCCGGCCCCGGCGTCAAGCCTCAGATTGAAGCCCGCCAGGCTCCGTTGCGCGATGCCATCCTGGTCCTGTTGACCACCAAGACCCTCCAGGATATCCAGGACCTGCAGGGCAAAAACCAGTTGCGTGACGAGATTATGACCGCGGCCAATAAAATCCTGCCGCCCGGCACCATCAACAAAGTCTATTTCACCGATTTCGTGGTTCAGTGATCCGGAAGCACTGAGGACTGTCCATGGAGAGAATTCTCACCAAGCAAGAGATCGAGTCACTGCTGGCCGCCGTCTTCGACGGCCGGATCGAGCCGGACAAGGAACTGGCCAAGGAACAGGGCGTAGTGCATACTTACGATCTGTTCAATAGCGAGTCCCATAAGGGGTTGGTGCCGAATCTGGATATCATCTACGACAGCTTCATCCGCTATCAGCGGGGGACTCTGTCGAACCGGCTCGGGCGAATCATCGAGATCAAGAAAGTCGGCGCGGGATCATATAAGTTCGACGATTTTATTCAGACGCTGCCGTCGCCGGTCTGTATGGCCATCTACAAGGCCGATCCTCTCAAGGGGGCGGCGCTGATAGCGATTGACAGCCCGCTGGTTTTCACCATCGTCGACTGTATCCTCGGGGGTACCGGTAACTCGGCAGTGCCGAGCACCAACCGGATGTTCACCTCCATCGAGGTTTCGCTGGTGTCGAAAGTGGTCAAAGACGCCCTGGCTGACCTTGAGAAAGCCTGGGCACCCCTCTACCCGGCGAAGATGAGCCTGCTCAGGATGGAGATGAACCCTCGGCTGGTTAATATCGTCCCGCCGGAGTACCAAGTCGTGACGATGGATCTGGAAATCCATATTGACGACATTGTCGGCAGAATGATTTTCGCCGTTCCCTACATGACCATCGAGCCGATCAGGGATAAGCTCAAGTCCGGGACCCAGTTCGACCTGATGGCCATCGATCCTCAGTGGTCCTACCGTCTGTCGACGGAACTTCTGGAGGCGCCCCTCGATCTGGCGGTGGAAGTCGGCAGTGCGGTCATCAGCATGAATGACCTGCTCAACCTAACGGTCGGCGACACGATCATGCTGGGCACGCCGTGTCACAGCGACTTGGTCGTCAAGGTCAGCGGCGTGCCGAAGTTTACGGGCGCTCCGGGACTGCGGCACGGCAACAAGGCGCTGCAGATAACCAACATTATCGATAAAGGGGGGAAGCAGTGAGCGACCTCGAAAAAGAAGAGAGCAAAGACGGCGAACTGGACAAGAAGAACCTTGAGTTCATTCTTGATATCCCTCTGCAGCTGACGGTGGAACTGGGACGGACCAAAATCCTGGTAAAGGATGTGTTACAGCTTAACCAAGGGGCGGTGGTGGAACTGACCAAACTGGCGGGCGAGCCCCTGGACGTGTTTGTCAACTCCAAACTGGTCGCCCGGGGGGAAGCGGTGGTGGTCAACGAGAAATTCGGCGTCCGGCTGGTCGATATCGTCAGCCCGAACGAACGGGTGGAGAAAGTACTATGAAACGGTTTGCTGCGGTGGTGGCGGTGCTGGCCGTCCCCGCCGTTGTCCTGGCTGCTGATCAGCAGCCGGGAGGGGGTGGTTTCAGCTTTCTGGCCGTTTTCCTGCAAATGCTTGCTTCCCTGGCCCTGGTTCTCGGGGTCCTTTTTCTATTTTACTACGTCACCAACCGCTGGTTCAAGCTGGGGGCAGTCGCCAAAACGGGGGAGCGGCACATCCGCCTCGTCGAAACCCGTTATCTGGCGCCCAAGAAGTCGCTGGTGCTGGTTGAGGTTGCCGGCGAATACCTGCTGCTCGGTTCCAGCGGTGATCGGCTGAACTTCATCAAGCAAATCGACATCCTGGAAGAGATCGAGGTGGTCGAGGACGAAACGAAACGTCCGCCGTTCGCTACCGTCTTCCAGGGCACGTTTGACGCCGTCGCGGCAAAAATCACCGCCATGAAGCAGGGCCGGGCCGACACTGTCGCCCGCCACCTTCGCCGTTCATAGCACCAGGGATGGTGTCCTCCATGTCGAAACGTTTCCGTCAGCTATTCATAATCGTGTTCATCCTGCTCGGCATTGCCGGGCTGGCCGCTGCGGCTGAGCCCGTCGGACTGCCGACGCTCAGCATCGGTGTCGGAAAGGCAACCAAGCCGGGGGATTTTTCCACTGTCATCCAGATTTTCTTCCTGATGACGGTTTTGTCACTGGCGCCGGGTTTGCTGATGATGACGACCTCCTTTACCAGAATCGTCGTCGTCCTCTCGTTTCTCCGCAATGCCATGGGAACCCAGCAGTCGCCGCCCAACCAGATCATTATTGCCCTGGCGATGTTTCTCACATTCTTCGTCATGACGCCGGTCTGGCAGCAGGTCAAGACCCAGGCGATCGAACCGTACCGCGCTCAGCAGATTACCCAGCAGGAGGCACTTCAGCGGGGCGTGGTGCCGATGCGCAAGTTCATGCTCTCTCAGACCAGGGAGAAAGACCTTGCACTCTTCATTAATCTCTCGAAGATGCCGCGGCCCCGCAATGCCGACGATATTCCGACCACGACCCTGATTCCGGCATTCATGATCTCTGAGCTGCGTACTGCCTTCCAGATCGGCTTTTTGATCTATATTCCCTTTCTGGTCATCGATATGGTAGTGGCGTCGGTCCTGATGTCGATGGGGATGATGATGCTGCCGCCGGTAATGATTTCGCTGCCGTTCAAAATCCTGCTCTTTGTCCTGGTGGATGGCTGGGGGCTGGTTATTGGCTCGCTGGTCAAGAGTTTCGGCTAGCAACCGGCAGGGGCTGTCCTGACGATTGCCCGCTGCCAGAGGGGTGAACCGGCCTGGTATCACCCATGGAGACCCGGAGATGACTCCTGAACTTGTCGTGCAGCTTGCCCGGCGCAGCTTTGAAGTGACTTTGCTGTTGTCGGCCCCGCTGTTGATCGCCGGTCTGGTGATCGGTCTGCTGATCAGTATCTTTCAGGCAGTGACTTCAATCCAGGAAGCGACCCTGGCCTTCGCGCCGAAGATTATTGCCGTGATGCTGGCACTGGTAATCTTCTTCCCTTGGATGATGAGCTATATGGGCGATTTCACCCGTGAGGTCTATACGATGATCGCCACGATGCGTAACTGAGCGCGGCGACCGGCTCACTGCCATGTTTCCCTTAGCCACCCCTTTTCCCACGCCCCACGAGGTCGCCTTTTTCGCTCTTGTCCTTGGGCGGATGGCGGGCATCTTTTCCTCCATCCCGCTCTTCGGTGGCCGGCGGGTACCGATGAACATCAAGGTCGTGGTTGTCTTTGCCATGACCCTTGTCTGCTATCCGATCGTCAAGGCGAAGGCCCCGCAAATTCCAGACGACGCCTTGGCCTTCGCCATGCTGATGATTCAGGAGACTCTGGTCGGTATCTGTCTCGGCATTCTCTCTCTGGTGGTCTTTGCCGCCGTTGAATTCTGTGGCCAGATTGTCGGCGTTCAGATGGGCTTTTCCATCGTTACCGAGTTCGATCCGGCGCAGGGGTCGCAGATGTCGATCATGTCGGTGTTCCAGGAAATGCTGGCTACGCTACTGTTCGTCACGCTCGGGGTCCACCATCTCTTCATCAGTGCCCTGGTCGACAGCTACAATGTCTTGCCGGTCGGGACCTGGCACATGAGTGAGGAATTGCTGCAATTCCTCACTGTCACCATGGGAGAGGTGTTTGTCCTGGCGGTTAAACTCGCTGCGCCAGTGATGGTCTCACTCCTGGCGACGACGGTCGTCATCGGCATCATGGCCCGCTCGTTCCCGCAGATGAACGTCTTCATCGTCACCATGCCGCTCAATATCGGCATCGGGTTCCTGATCCTCGGCTTTTCTATTGCCGTGTTTTTTCACACCCTTCAGGGGGCATTCGGCAACTTGCAACTCCAACTCCAGACCCTGTTCAGGCTGATGGGGCCGGGAGGCTGACCGGCCGGCGCGCCGAGGCGGATGCATGTCAGACGAAGATAAACATTCAAAAACAGAACAACCCACCAGCAAAAAGCTTGAGGAAGCGAAGAAAAAGGGGGTGCCGCACAGCCGGGATCTTACCTCGACGGTGACCTTGATTGCCTCGGTCATTGCCCTTTATTCCACCGGCGGGTTCATGTTCTCCACCTTGAAGCGGACCAGTTACGAAATCCTCTCTTCAATGGGGACCTACCAGTTAACCGAATCTAGCGTCTACAAGCTGTTGCTCAAGATGTTGCTGGTCATGCTGAGCGTTACCCTGCCGTTCATGGTGGTGGTGGTAATCGCCGGGACGGTCACAACGCTCCTTCAGGTTGGATTTTCCCTCCAGGGCGAACGAATTACCTTCGATCTTACCAAACTCGATCCGGTCAAGAACTTCAACAAGCTGTTCAACAAGGATTCCCTGGTCGAGATGGTCAAGGCGCTTCTCAAGATGGCGATTGTTGGCTACATGGCTTACAAGATTCTTCGGGACGAAATGGACTCGATCGTTTACCTGACGGAGACGGACCTCACCGGGATCCTTGAATTCGTCAAGCAGATCTCTTTCAAGCTGGTGCTCCATACCTGCGGCGTACTGCTCATCCTCGCTACCCTTGATCTGGCGTTCGTCAAGTGGCGTTTCATCCAGAATCTGAAAATGACCAAACAAGAGGTCAAGGATGAACACAAGGAATCGGAAGGGGACCCGCAGGTCAAGGGGAAGATCAGGAGGATGCAGTTCGAGCAGGCCCAGCGGCGGCTGCGCAAGATCATTCCCACCGCCGACGTTATCGTGACCAACCCGACCCACTTTGCGGTGGCCCTGAAGTACGACCGCATGACCATGACGGCCCCGGTGGTCCTGGCCAAAGGGGCCGACTACATGGCACAGCAGATCAAGGCGATAGCCAAGGAAAACAGCGTCATGCTGGTGGAAAACCGCTTCCTTGCCCGGGAGTTGTATGCCCAGGTGAAGGAGGGACAAGAGGTTCCCGAAGCCCTTTATACTGCCGTGGCGGAGGTTTTGGCGTATGTCTACAGTCTCAAGGGCAAAATCTAGGGGGGCTCGCGTCAGTCTTTACGCCATCTTCACCCCGGTCTCCCTCTCACCATCCTCGACGTAGCGCTGCTACGCCTGCGGTGTTGCTCGCTCGGCCGCGGCGAATCTGCCGCAAATTCGGACGTGACGCTCTGCCTGGTGGTTAGTAGCCGAACTCAAAATCGAAGCCGAAAATAAAGCCCGCCCTTTGAAAAAGAGGCTTTAGGCGATTTGCCTTTCAACGTTGCCGGGAATTCTCCCGGCCTTTCTTTCTCAAGGGTGCTAACGTGTCCTCCCTTCGGCGGTTCCCGGTTGTAGTCGTCGGGTGGATCATTTATAAATAAAACGGATAATAAAAATTATATCAATCAGTATTATTTATGCTTGAGGCGAGGGAATGGCAATAACATTACGTCAACTGGAAGTGTTCGAAAAATTGGCATCCTGCGGTCACGCAACCCGGGCTGGGGAATCGCTTTTGCTCAGTCAGGCGGCGGTCAGTATGGCCATTGCCGAACTGGAACGGCTGACCGGCGGACCACTTTTCGAGCGCCGCGGGCGCCGGCTGGTACTCAACGAACGAGGCCGGATGCTTTTGCCTGAGGCCCGGCAGGTTCTGCAGCGGGTAGCGACGGTCGAGAAGATCTTGTTAGAGTCGGCGGAAGAGCCGGCCGGGGTGCTGCAGGTCGGGGCCAGTACCACCATCGGCAATTATCTGCTGCCGAGTCTGATGGGGCATTTTGCCGAACGGTATCCCAGGGCTCGGGTCCTGTTGCAGGTGGGCAACACCCACCAAGTGGAAAAGGCGGTGGAAGAGGGGGCATTGGATCTGGGGCTGATCGAAGGTTCCTGCCAGAGCCGTGAACTGGAGCAAATTCCCTGGCGCGGCGATGAACTGGTGGTGGTTGCAGGGCCTTCCCATCCCTGGAGTGGCGAGCGGCGGGCCGATCTGGCGCTCCTGGCCGGTGCGTCATGGATCGTCCGGGAGAAGGGGTCGGGGACCCGCGAGGTCTTCGAACAAGCAATGCTGGAATGTGGGATCGACTGGTCCGTGGCGCTTGAGTTGGGGCACACCGAAGCGATCAAGCGGGGGGTGGAGGCGGGTCTCGGGGTAAGCTGCCTGTCACGGCTGGCCGTGGCGCGTGAACTGGATCACGGGTGGCTGGTGGAAGTGGTGACCCCCCTGGCGCTGCGGCGGACGCTGATGCTGCTTCATCGGCCGAGTCGCTACCGGACGCCGCTGTTCAGCGCGTTTCTTGCCATGCTTGCGGCGGCGGGAGACCGGCGGAAGGATGAGCCGGCATAGTGCCGGACAGATACAAAAAGAGGCCGGCGGGAATGCGCCGGCCTCTTTGACTTCAGTTGGTTATTGGATGGGGGGTAGTATCCGAATTGGGTGGCAGGATCGGATAGACCTCCTTCGGTTGCTTGCCGGTGAGGCTGGTGAGGAATGCTGTGATCGACGTTGCCTCTGCCTCGTTCAGCGAGATGCCGAGCTGGGCGGAACCCATGATCTTGACGGCATCTTCCAGTTTCCAGACCTTGCCCGAATGGAAGTAGGGGGGGGTCAAGGCAACGTTGCGCAGCGAGGGTGACCGGAAAACGTACTTGTCGCTGGCGGTGTTGGTTACCTTGAAGCGGCCGGTATCCGCCACCGGTCTGATATCGGTGCCGGGGACCTCGTGGACGCCAAACGGGAAATAACCGCCGCCACCGACGTTGATGCCGTTGTGGCAGGCAGCGCACCCTTTGCTGATGAAGAGGGCGAGCCCCTCCTGCTGTTTGGCGGAAAGCGCCTTGTGGTTTCCCTTCAGGTAATGGTCGAACGGGGCGTCGGGGGTGAGGAGCGTCGCTTCATAGACTTCGATGGCTTTGGCGACGTTGTCGAAGGTGATCGGTTCCCGCTGACCGGGGAAGGCCTTTTTGAACAGCGGAGCGTAACCCGGGATGCTCTTCAGGGTCTCAACTAGCCGATCCGGCTTATTGTTCATTTCCACCGATGCCTGGACCGGTCCCTTGGCCTGGGCTTCCAGATCCTCCGCCCGGCCGTCCCAGAACTGGGCGATGTTGAATACCGCATTCAGAACGGTTGGCGAGTTGCGCGGTCCTTTCTGCCAGCCGTGGCCGATGGCGGTTTCCTGAAGATCGCCGCCCGCCAGCCCGACGTTGTGGCAGGTATTGCAGCTGATTAACTGGGATGCCGATAACCGGGGATCGAAGTAAAGCATCTTGCCCAACGTAACCTTGGTGGGATTGGCAGGATTGCCTTTCATAGCGGGGGCCTTTGCCGGGATCGGCTTGAAAAGGCCTTGCGCCCGTTTCATGATGTCTTCTTTCCCCGAGGCTGCACCGGCTACCAACGCCAATGCCAACGCCAACGAGATCGTCTTCGCGTTCGTCCTTGTTCCTCCTTAATATGAAATTGCACATCTGGGTATGAGTATAATCGATAATTTACGCTGCACAAGGGGGCCGTTCCGGTCCGCCGCGTATACGTCCCCGTCGCTTACCGGGAAGCGGGGCCGCGGCGAACCTGGGCAAATCCCCGGGGCCGAAGCCAGCGGGCGAACGCCGTTCGGACTTTTTGTGCGGAAATGGCCAGATAGCGACGTGCCGCGACCGTTGGTTCGTCGAGCGGCAATCCTTGTTCGACGCGCTCGAGAAGGCCCATGGCGATCTGCCCGGTATCGGCTTGGGCGAGGGGGATCTGCCGCAGCAAGAGGGTCTTGGCCTGTTCCAGCTCGGCGGCCGTGACCGGTTGTCGCTGCAGGTCGCTAATGACCCGCTGGACGATGAGTTTGGCCCGTTCCGCATTGCGGGGATCGCAACCGTAAACGACCCCGAACAGGGAACGGTTTTTTCCCGCTTCGAGAAAGGCCTCGACGGTGTAGACCAGGCCGGTGCGCTCCCGCAGCTCCCGGTAGAGGCGGGTGGCGTAAAAGCCCCCCGACAGGACATGGAGGCCAACCTGGAGCGGGTAATAATCGGGGTCGGTACGGCGCAGGCCGAGGGTTTCGGCCATGGTGACCTCATCCTGGACCCGCCCGGGATCAGGGACGGAAACCGTTGCTACCCGGTTGGCCGGAACGGCCGGGAGGTCGGTCTGCGGGGGGGGACCGGCGGCCCGCCAGTCGCCGAAGTACCGCTCGACCAAGCTTTTGGCCTTTTCCGGAGTAATGGCACCGATGGCGACAATGGTCGTCATGTCGGGGCGAAAGACCGTCTGGTAGTAATTCCGGACATCGGCCAGGGTTAACCGGTTCACCGTGTCGGGTGTTGCCTGGCGCAGGGCGGGATCGTGGGCGGGGAAAAGTGCCTCTCGCAATGCCCGTTGGGCCAGGTAGCCGGGGCTCTTCAGCTCTCCGGCCAGCGAGGCGGCCGTTTCCCGGCGGACGATCGAAAAGGCTGGTTCGGGCAGGACCGGATGGAGCAGGTTATCGGCGAGCAGGGCAATTCCCCGCTCGCTGTAGTCGGCCAGCACCTGCAATGAAAAGCTCGTGCCGATCTCGGCCTCGGCAGCGATGTCGTCCAACGCCTTCTGGAAGGCGAGTCGGTCCAGAGTCGTTGTGCCGTAAGAGAAGAGGCCGTCAAGCAGGTCGGCTGTCCCCTCTTTGCCCGGTGCCGTTTCCAGGTCGGGGTTGTTCTTGACTTGGCCGATGAAGGTCACGGAATTGCTGATGGTGGTCGGCACTACCAGCAGCCGCAGGCCGTTGGCCAGGGTGAAGTCGGCTGGTGCCGGCGGGGCAGGGGGCGGACCGGGGAGCTTGGTGATCTGCCTGGCCCAAGGGGGAAGGCGGACAGCCCGGGCCTGCCTGGGCGTGAATGATTCCCGGCCCCGGCTTTTGCCGCCGGCGATCGGCGTGCCGGCGGGCTGTGGCGTCAGGACGGCGGTAAGGGCCGTGTCGTTCTGCAGGTATTCCCGGGCGACCCGGTTGACGTCGGCAACGCTGACCCGGGCAATTGCCAGCCGGTCGTCATCGGGAGAATTCCGCCCCTCCACTGCCAGGGCCTGGGACCAGGCGTCGGCAAGCCCGGTCAGCGAATTTTTCTGGAATTCGGCCTGGGCCGCTTCATGCCTCTTGGCTGCCTCGACCAGTTCGGCAGGGAAACCTTCCTTGAGATAGGTGGCGACGATCCCTTTCAGTTCCGCAATCAGCCGGGTGCCGTCGCCACCCTGGGGAAAGGCGGCCATGGCGTAACCCACTCCGGCATGGGGGAGCGGGTTGGCGCTGAACCCGGCAAATAACGCCTTTCCGTCGGGAACCAAGCCATAGATCTTTCCCCGCTCGCTGGCCAGAATGTCGGCCAGTATCTGGCCGGGCGCATAATCGGGGCTGTCGTAGCCGGGGAGGCGGTAGGCGACGACGGCCAGCCCGTAGGGAAGATCGGAAGTTCCGTCGAACGAGCCGGGCTTGAGGGGGCGTAGTTCGCAAGGGGCCCGGGTCGGAAGTGGTCGGCCGGCAATGGAGCCGAAGAGCCGTTTGACGGTAGTCAGGGTTGCTGCCGGGTCAACGTTGCCGACAATGACGAGAATGGCGTTGTTTGGGGCATACCAGTCCCGGTGAAATCGGCGCAGCATGGCGGCGCTCGTCCGGTCAAACGACGGCCGGGTGCCGAGGGCGTCGTGGGCGTAAGGGGTGCCGGCGAACAGGTGCGCCAGGATTTTGATACTCAGCCGATATTCGGGGTCCGATAGATCCTGGACCACTTCCTGTTCAATGGCTCCTCGCTCTTTGCGCCATAGGCGTTCCGTGCCGAGGATCGCCCGCATCCGCACGGCCTCCACATGGAGGGCGGTCTCCAGTGCCTCGGCGGGCACGGTAAAGAAATACTGGGTGATTGTCTGCTGGGTATCAGCGTTGAAATCTCCCCCCATGGCAGCGATGAGGGTCGCCAGCTGATCGGCCGAAAGGCCGGGACTGCCGCGGAACATCATGTGCTCCAAGGCGTGGGCGGTGCCGGGGAAGCCGACCGGTGCCTCGTCGGAACCGACCAGATAGTTGAGCTGGGTGGTCACTGCCGGGGCCAGGGTGTTGCGGACAATAACCACCCGCAGGCCGTTGCCGAGGGTTGACCGCACAACTTCATCGGCCGAAGCGGCGGCGACCAGAAACAGGACAAGCAGTACGGCCAGCAGGGCGCTGCCGCAGCGGTCAGCGTGACGTCTCATAACTCAGACCTCGCTCTTGATGATACCCTGCGGTCACGGCAATGACCGCAGGGTCCCCTGTTCCGTCTCAAGGGGGAGCAGCCAGCTCTTGAAATAGCGATAGGGGCGAATACGCAGGTCTTTGCCGAAATTGAAGCGGGGCGACAGGTTGATCTGCGAGTCGGTAATATAGAGGTAGCCGTCGGGTGAAATCGCCAGGCTGTCGGGCCAGTGGATGAGACTATCCTGGACGATGGTCGCAAGCGGCTTTCCGGGCCGGTACTCCTTGACGGCATGGTCTTCGAGACTGGTGACGAACAGGTTGCCGCTACCATCCATCACCATCCCGTCGGCCGCGCCGGTTTCCGTCAGTCGTTCCACATGCTTTGCCAGTTCCGTCGGACTGAGTTTGGGGTCACGCAGATAGACGGTCTTGATCCGGTAAAGCGTTCGGGCGGTCAAAGCGTGATAGTATAGGTATTCCCCGGCAGGGTCGAGGGCGATGCCGTCGGCGTTGATCTGCGGCACCTGCCCCGTGCTGTCCCGCAGCTCCCGGCCGTCGATCTTCGGTACATAATCGGGCTCGGCCTTGGTCGACGGATGGTCCGCCAGAAGCCGGCGGCTCGTTCCGGTCGCCAGGTCGACGACAACCAGGGCGCCGGTGCCCGAATCGGTCAGGTAGGCAATGTTGCGGCCAGTGTCGATCCGGACGTCGTTCAGGTAACTGTGCGAGAGGGCGATTTCCGGGCCGAACGGGATGACCTGCTCCACCGTGGCGGAGTCGATGTTGACCTTGAGCAGCTTGGCTCCGTGCGGCACTACTCCGCTGAAGCCCGGCGAGGCGGCGTCCAGGATCCAGAGACGGTCGTTCCGATCAATGAAGACGCTCTGCACGCAGACGAAATGCGCCTCCGGATGGGTTGCTTCGTCCCTTCCCCAGCGATTCCACCCCTCGTCGGGGAAGGGACGGGTTGTTCCGTCAGGCAGGACCTCGGCCACCGAATAGAGCGGGTCCTTGCCCCAGCGGGGGAAGTTGACGAACAGCCGGCCGGTGGCGGAAAGGGCGATGCCGGTTACCTGGTCGTTGAAAAGCGGGAATTCGTAAAGCGCTCCCCCCGGAATCGGCCGGGCCGCATCGTGGCTCATCGGGTTGAGGGCGCATCCTCCCCAACAGAGGGTGGCGAGCATGACGGCGCAGAAAAAGCTCCTCACTGGCTGCTGTCGTTGGCGCATGGTCTGACTCCCCGGTCAATAGTTGTGGATCTGCCGTGCCAGTTCGGCGTCGAGTCGGTCGTAACGCGCTGCCAGCTCCGCAGGGTCGGCTGGCGGTGCGGTCCGGAGCGTGTTTACCTGGTTCCGCATGACGATGATTTTCCGGGCGGTTGCCCGATCGATCAGGGCGTTTTTGGCCGCCCTGGTCAGGGCCGTTGCCGCCAACTCAAGTTCCTGGCCGGCTTCGGCAGCATTTCCCATCGTCAGTTGATACGACGCCGCATAGGCAAGATACATTTTGGCATTGAGCAGGTCGTCTTCGGCGGTCAAGGTCGTTTCGCTTTCGTCCCAGTGGGTGTCCAGATAGGCGGCTGCCCGTTCGGAGAGCGCTTTGGCCTTTTCCCATGCCGACCTGACAACCGCCTCGGTGGCCGTGCCGTGCTGATTGAGTTGTTGCTCAAGCTGGCGGACCTCGCCGGTCAGGACGGCAACCCGCTCTTTTCCCCAGACTGCCGTCGTGCCGCTTGCCTGCTCCAGGTATTCCCGGGCCTGGGTGATATAGGCGCGTGCTTCGTCGATCTTGCCGGCCAAGAAGGACTGGTGAGCCCGGTAGAGGCTCTGGCGGGCCAGATAGAGCGGTGAATGGACGACTGCGGAAATGACCCGAACCCGTTTGATCGCCAGTTGCAGGGCTTTAGCGGCCTTGCCAGTTGCCCCCCGCGCCAGATCGCGGCGGGCGGCGATCAGCGACTGCTCGGCCTCGGCAAGCGGACGTTCAACCTCCACCACCTCCAGGCTCCGGTCTGCCAGGGTCAGTTCAGCGGCTGCGCCGCCCTTGTCGCCGTGTTCCAGGTGCTTGCGTGCTGCGGCGACGTGCCGGCGAGCCTTGTCGACCGAGAAGTAATCGGCGATCTCATCCAGGGCGGTATCGACCTGAGTGAGATCGCGCTGGACGGAGATGATCGGCTCGTGGCGCAAATCCAGCCGGGCAATGGCGAGCCGGTTGCGGGCGGTAGCCGTTGACAGGTTGAGACGCAAGGTATCGATCAGCCGGATCGCTTCGTTGAGTTGGCCGGTGGCCGCGCCGGTCGCCTTCCGGGACAAATCGTCCGCAGCCTGGACAATTCCGCGGAGGATCATCACCGCAGTACGATCAATGACACTTGTTTCGTCGTTGGGGATGCTCCGGTACAGGCCGGCGGTATTACCGGCCGCCGGCGCCTGGGGGGCCGCCACTGCGCCCGGCGCAGCGGCAAGCAAGAGCATGAGGGCAAATTTGCCGATCTTGATGGGGACTTTCATTGGGCACCTTCCTTTCTGGCGGCGCTGCTTCGGCGAACCGGCACCGCGATAAGGCGATCCGCAGCTTTCTTGACGCTACGAACCGGAAAGCGTCACAAAGAAGCTTGCACTGCCGCGTTTCAACAGCAGCAGAACGGGGTGCCCCGCAGGAGTGCCGGAGACGAGCCGGTTATAGTCGGCCAGGTTCCGCACCGGTTGGCGGTTCACCTCTTTGATGATGTCGCCGGCCTGGATCCCTGCCGCTTCGGCGAGGCCTCCCGGAGTTACCCCGAGTACCGCGACCCCCCCCCCGTGCCGAAGCCCGAGCGACTTGCGCACCGCCGGGGTGAGGTCGGAGAGCTTCATGCCGAAACTCTGGGCCGGCGTGGCGCTCTGCGCGGCAAGCCGCTGCTCGGTCAATTCTTCCACCTTGACGGTCAGTTGCTCCTTTTTGCCGTTGCGGAGCACGGCTACGGGCACTTCCGTGCCGACGGCCGTTTCTGCGACCAGGCGCGGCAGGTCGGCGGCGCCCTTCACGTCATGACCGGCAAAGCTGATGATGATGTCGCCACGCTTCACTCCCGCCCGTTCGGCCGGACCGCCGGCCAGGACGTCGGAAACCAGCGCGCCGGTCGGCTCTTTGAGGCCGAAAGAGGTGGCAATGGCCGGGGTAACGGTCTGGATGCTGACGCCGATCCAGCCGCGAATGACCTTGCCCTTTTCGCGCAACTGGCTGACGATCGATTTTGCCAGATTGCTCGGGATGGCAAATCCCAATCCCTGGCCGCCGGGGACAATGGCGGTGTTGATGCCGATCACCTCCCCTTTGAGATTGACGAGGGGCCCGCCGCTGTTGCCGGGGTTGATCGGTGCATCAGTCTGGAGGAAGTCGTCGTAGGGTCCCGAGCCGATAACCCGACCGGTGGCGCTGATGATCCCCTGCGTCACCGTCTGTTCCAGGCCAAAGGGATTGCCGACGGCGATAACCCAGTCGCCGACCCGCATGGCATCAGAATCGCCGAGGACCAGCACCGGCAGATTTTCAAAAGTTGAGGAAATTTTGATCAGGGCGAGATCGGTCTTTTTGTCGCGGCCGATTACCTTGGCCTTGAATTCTCGGCCGTCGGAGAGTTTCACCTTGATTTCGTCCGCATTGTCGACCACATGGTTGTTGGTGAGGATATAGCCGTCCCGGTCGATGATGATGCCGGAGCCGAGGCTTTGCTGCTTCAGCTCCCGATCAGGGACATTGCCGAAGAACTTCTTGAAGAAGTCGCCGAACGGTCCCTGGTCCTCGCCACCGAAAAACTGGCCGAAAGGGTTGCCCGGCACCCGCACTGTCGTCGTGGTGCTGATATTGACCACCGCCGGCTTCACCTTACTGGCCAGATCGGCAAAGGATTGGGGAAAGCCGACAAACTCGGTCTTGCCCCGGTTGTCGCAGCCTCCTTGCATGATCAGGAGACAGACCAGTGCTACGGAGCAGAGCATGATCTTGCTTAACCGGTGAAGAACGCCATTTCTCATAAATCCTCCTTGTAGCAACGCGCTTCCCTTGATCCGGGAGCAATGGGTTATTCGCTGTCGGGAGATGGTCGCTTGTCTGTTGTTCTGCCAAACTGCCGGACCATCCAGGTGATGGCGCCGGCGCCGACGAGCAGGGTGGCCAGAAACATGATGATCGGTCCGATCTGGAATGAAACCGCCATCGCTGCCGGATGAAGATAGTCGTGGAGTGCGCCGTTGCGTACCGTGTCGCGGAGCAGTGACATGAGGTAAACGAGCGGGACGGCAATGGTGGCCGCGATGGTGAGCCGTTCCCGGAATGCAGCCCACAACAGGACCGCCGTCAGGGCGAAACCGGCCAGCAGCAGGGTGGTGGCCAGGCGGTCATCCCCCATGAACAGCATCATCATGTCGCGTGGAAGTCGCATCAGGAACCAGATGCCGACCAGAATCTGCAGCATGGTCAGCAGGCGGAATACCCGTAGGCCGATGGCCCGGGCTGCCGCGCCTGCTTCCGGATCACGACGGGTCAGGCGGTTGCCGAAGAGGGCGACGAACAGCCCGCCGATGGCGATGGCGCCGATGATGAAGTGGAGGTAGCGCGGCCACAGAGTCGGGTCCGCCAGGTTGAGGATGGTTCCGCCGGCGTTGGTGAAATAGGCCTGCCAAGCTGACGGGACGAGCATCAGGGTCATGTTGTTGACGAAGAGAAAGGCGATGGTCAGGAAAGCCGCCAGTGCCAGGGCGAGGCAACCGCTTCCGGCCCGGCCGAGCCGGGCGAACGAGAATTCATGAAGGTAGAGGAGGGCGTAGGCGGCCATCAGCAGCGGAATCACCAGTATCCAGAAGAGTGCCATCAGCACCGAGCTAGTGAAGAAAAACTGGCCATAGAGCACCTGGAGGAAGAGCAGCGCCGCAACACCGAGATTGACGGCAAAGGCGACCAGTGCCGGGATGACCCGCCCCAGGGCGTGGGCCAGCCGCCGGGAGGTTTCGTCGTGCTTGAACCGGACGATCAGAGTGATGGCGGTGGTGCCGAGCATGGCGTTCATTAGCAGCAGGTGGAGGGGGAAGACGGCGATCAGGAGCGCCCGGAAGAGCTGCCAGTTTGCCGAAAGGTTGTCGGGAGTAGGGATCAGCTGGTTCATTGGTTTCCTCCCTGGGCGGCATGGAAGAGGAAATCCGCCAGTGCCTCCTTGTCGGCGGCCGGGGCGTTCAACGGCGGCATTACCCCTCCTTTCAGCTTGTCGAGCATGTCGAGGGCCGCGCGGATCCGTTGCCGATCCCAGCCGGTCACTTTCGGCAGCAGCGGATTGCCACCGCCGCGCAGGGTGTGGCACATGCTGCAGTGGGTTTCGAAGACGTCTTCCCCCGGGTCATGGGCCGGGGCGGCCGTTTCGGCGGGATGATTGAGCGAATAAATGTAGCCGGCGATCAGGTCCTTTTGTGCCGGGCTGCCGGTGAAATTCGGCATTGCCGGCTGCAGTGTGTTGAGGTTGTCGAGCGCCCAGCGAATCTTCTGCCGCGTCCAGCCGGCGGTGCGGCTCTTTACCAGGCTTTCCGGGTGGCAGATCGTGCAGTGGGTGCGGAAGGTCTTCTGCCCCTGGGTGCCTGCTGCCGCTGGCATGATGAGCGGTTTCCCCTGCAGCCCGCCGATGATGTAGGCGGCCAGGGCCCGCCGCTCGTCCGCGCTGCCGGCCACCGGCGGCATGAACGGGCGGAGCTGGTGAACGGTGGCCAGATAGTTCTGCAGTACCGGATAACTCATGGTCTTGGTCCGGGCGATGATGTCGTTGTTGAAGCCCCCTATCGTATGGCAGGCGTAGCACTGGAATTTGAACAGCTCCGCTCCGGCCTCCGGCAGGCTTTCTTCGTGGACCTCCTTGAACCTGGTCCAGCGGGCGGTCGGCAGAAATCCTTCCCGGTCGATCAGCGGCTGATCGGCGGCCATGATGCCGGTCGAATACATGACGCCATCGATGACGTACGGCCGGCGGGAGGCTTCCCTGCTCCATTCGAACGAGCCCATCAGCACGAACGAGGCGGCAAATACCAGCAGGGCCGCCGGTTTGGTGTGAAACGCCGGGCGGGTAAGAACCAGCAGCAGAGTCAGGATGGTGAGAATGACGGTGGCGACGGTGCCATAGCTGGCAGCACGGACGATGGTCGGCGACAGTCCGGCGGCAAGGCGATGGGCGAGGGGGGGGAGTTCGGCCAGGTACCACCAGCCGCAGGGAAGGGCAGCGAGCAAGGCCCCGAGTACCCACAGCCCGGAAAAACGGCTCATCGTCCGCTTCAGTTCGGTATCTTTGAGAAATGCAGTGGTAAGAAAGGCATAGACTCCGGCGAACATCAGCGCCATACAGGTCCGAAAGGCGAGGGCCGGCCAGAAAGTTTCGTTGAAAAAACCCGCCCAGAAGTCATGGCTGACGGTCCAGCTCCCCGGCGTCAACATGAAGTCGATGATGCCGTTGATGATGAACAGGCTGCACCAGGCGGCGGCCGCGTAAATCCAGCCGACCGCCTGGTGGGTGCGCGGCTCCAGCCGGTCGAACGAATAATAGTAGACGAAGATGGCGACGATCTCGACCAGGAAGAAGACCCATTCGGTGGCCCAGCCGAAAACGAAGGTGTGAATGAGGAGCGAAGTGGCGGCCGGGTTGACGATGCCGATGATGAACCAGATGCCGACGCCGCTGATCCCTCCCAGAATTGCCGTCATCAGGAGGAAGAAGCGGGCGTGGGTACGGGTGAAGACCAGGATCGCCGGGTTGCTTTCCCGATATCCCTTCCGCTCGGCGAAGACCAGGTAAAAACCACCGCCCACCGCAAAATGGGAAATACAGACGTGGAAGATGCTGATCAGGGCGATGAGGATGCCACCGCCGATGGTCGGCATATACCAGACCGGATAATTCATAACATATCCTCGGGTTTGGAAGTTTGGACGAAATGTCCTCAATGGCCTGAAATGGCCGGCTGCACTCTGCTTCGAGGATAGCGTCCTTTCCCGGAATTGCAACCCCTTGGTCGATTCGTCGCCGGCGGGCGGAGCGTCAGGTCGTTACTCAGTTGGTGGTCAGGCGGGGCGTCTCGCATAAAAAAAGGAGTCCTGAGACTCCTTTGCGGCCCCAGGAGAACGTGCCTCCGGGGAAAAATGGGGCGAGACGGGTTAGAAATCGACAAATAAGGCCAGCCCGCCGCCGATATCGGGGCTGCCGTTGGTGAAGCCGTGCGAGAGATACGCTTCGAGGCTGTACCGGTCGCCGATGTCGTATACCCCTTTCAGCCGGCCCTCGAAGAGGGCGGGGGAGCCGTCGGCCGGTGCCGTGGCTCCACGGCCGAGCAAGGTGCAGAAAAACTGCCGGGTAAGCTGATAGCCGAGCCCCGCTTCGTAGTTGAGGTAGTCCTTTGTCTGATAGAGGTCAGAGGAGCCCTGGAAGACGTAGGTCGCTTCTCCGGCGAGTCGCCAGTCGCCGAACCATTTTTCCAGCGACAGGCCAATGCCTGCATCAAACTCACCGGTCCCCAGCCCCTTATCCCTGTCTGCGGTTGGGAACTTGAAGTAGAGCGTCGGCCTGATACGGGGGACGAGATCGCTTTCCTGAACCACAATGTAGCCGGCCGTCAGGGTGATGTCGCCAAGGCCGCTCGCCGAGGCCGACGGATTGCTGATTGACGAACCGGTTCCGCCGGCGCTGGTGCCGCCAGGCCCGGACATGAAGCGCGGCATGGCTGACATCGTGCTCATGCCGTAGCCTCCTCCCCGGTAGGGCATGGTAGTGCCGTAAACGGTATTGCTGTTACTCTGGTATACCCAGGGGATGATCAGCTCCAGGTCGAGCCGCTCGGTAGGATAGAGGTCGACGATCAGCGGCACCGAAACGAAGTCGGTGGTGGTGTCAGTCCCATAGTCGCCCGAAGAGATGTCAAAACCGAGGCCGACGGAGACGAGCCGCCGCTGTCCGGAAGGCGACTCGGCGGCGCACACCGGCATGGCGGCGATGATCAGGAGCAGAAAGGCGCAATACAATGGAAGGGCAATCCTTCGTGAAGTGGTGCATGGCATAAAATCTCCTTCGGGCTATTGATGAAAAGCTCGGCCGACAGTGGGTTATGATCCGCTATGCGTCTTCGACCGGCTCTTGGTCCGGCTTTTCTGGCGGGTTCCCTTGGTCTGCTGCTTCTGTTCCTTGCTCTGCACCGCTTCTTCGTGGCGCTCCCGTTCCTGGTACTGTTCCTGATATTGGTTTGCGCCGGTGCTCCCCTGGTGTTGTTGCCGGTATTCATTGGTCTTCTGGTACTGTTTGCCGCTACTTGCCGGCTCGGCAGCCAGAGCGCCGCAGCTGACGGCTGCGCAGAGCCCTGCCGCCAGCCCGATAGTCAAAATGGTTCGTGCCATGAGAGTTTCTCCTGTTCCCGCTACCGGCCATGCCGGCCGCCACCGCCTCGCCGGCCGGAACTCGCCGGCCGGTTACTGCCGGATCGGGACTGCCCGGACCAGCTCGGCTTGCCGGTGTCGCTGCGCAGATTGGCTTCTTCGCCGGTAGCGCTGTTCGAAATCCGCTGGGTGAGAAGGTACGTCTTGCCGTCCTTGCCGATCGCCTTCGCTCCCCGTATCGTTACCGTATCGCCGGTCTTCAACGGTAGCCCGTGCTCGTTCCAGTACCAGGGGGGGCCGAGTACCGCGTGGAACGTTTCCCCCTTTCCGTCGATCACAGCAATAATGTGCTTGCCGTCGCTGTCCGGGCCGAGAGAGACAATCCGTCCGGTAACGGTCGTTACGGTGTTCAGATCATACCCTTGCTCCAGGTCGAGGCCGCTCTTCTCCCATCCCCAGCCGACACCGAAGCCCCAGCCGGCGGAGGCGATGCCCCCCTGCAGCAGCGTGAGTACGACGAGTGTCGTGAAGATTGTCGAAAAACGTCCTCTACCCATACTTCTCCTCCTGACGTCTGCGTTTCCCGGTCGTACCGAGATCGGCCGGGGGCGGGACGGCGGCCGCTAGTCGCCTCTCCCTTCCCCGGCCTGTTCGTGAACTCACCGCTCGGCTGCCGGGTTTCCCGGCACGATTTAGTTGGTCGGAACGGTGTTCGGCGAGCCGTAGCCGGTTCCATCCATCGGCGGGACAGTGTTGCCGGTGCCGTCGCCGGGGCCGAGTCGCCGCATCTGCCCTACGCCGCTCGTCGTCCCGGTGGCGCTCTGGAGCTGCTGCCGGGTCTGGGTGGCAGTCCCCGTGCTGGTGCTCGTGCTGGTGCTCGTGCTGGTCAGGCAGCTGCCATCGCGGAGCCGCAAGCCTTTTCCTACCCCCTGGCCGCCGTTCATGGCCTTGTTACCGGCGGCGAAGGCTTCCGCTCCGAGGCTGAGGGCGCAGACGGCGGCGAGTGCTACGGTTACGATTGCTTTTCTGTTCATGTTTTTCTTCCTCCTTGACGTTGTGATCCTTCTGTCGGGAGGATTTCCATTCAGTGTGCCAGAACAATCGCCAGCTGCAACTGGCGGAAAAATCTGCTGAAACTTTTTCCCAGCTTCCTGCCGGTGCAAGAAAACAGGTGCAAATATTGCGCGTCCGGGTGAGAATTTGCACCGCTTGGAGCATCGGCTCTTTTACTCGTCGTCGATCAGCCCGTATTGCTTGAGCCGGTATTGGAGCGTTCGCCGGGAAATCCCCAGCTTTTCGGCGGTTAGCCGCCGATTGTCGCCACAGCTCTTCAGCGCCGCGACAATTACCTCGCGTTCCATTTCCTTTAGCAGTCCTTCACTGTCCTGGTCGGTGGCCGGCCGGGAACGGAGCGTCTCCGGAAGGTCCTGGACGGTGATCGATTGCCGGGCCAGGATCACCGCGCGTTCGATGACGTTTTGCAGTTCCCGGATATTGCCGGGCCAGGCGTAGCGCCTGATTGCCGCCATCGCCGCTGCTTCGATGCCGCGGATTTTCCGGCCGGTCAACCGGGCGAAGCGGCCGATGAACCAGTCGGTCAATTGCGGCAGGGCATCCCGGCGCTCCCGCAACGGCGGGAGATGCAGGGGGAAAACGGCGAGACGGTAATACAAATCCTCCCGGAACCGCTTTTCGCGGACTTCGACGGTCAGGTCCCGGTTGGTGGCGGCGATGACCCGTACGTCGACCCGGATCTCCCGGCTGCCGCCGACCCGCTCGAAGCTCCGTTCCTGGAGTACCCGCAGGAGTTTGGCCTGCAGGCTGAGCGGCATTTCGCCGATCTCGTCGAGAAAGATGGTTCCCCCTTGGGCCAGCTCGAACTTGCCTCGTCGGGCTTGCAGCGCCCCAGTGAAGGCGCCCCGCTCGTGGCCGAACAATTCGCTCTCCAGCAGGTTTTCCGGGATTGCCGCACAGTTGACGGTGACGAAACTCGCCCCTTTACGGGGGCTCAGGAGGTGGATCGTTCGGGCGATCAGTTCCTTGCCGGTACCGCTTTCGCCGGTGACGAGCACCGTCGTGGCCATCGGTGCAACCTCGCCGACGAGCCGGCGCAGGTCGGCCATCGCCTCTCCGGCGAAGATCAGCTCTTCCGGTGGCAGGCCGGCCGCCTCCGTTTCCTTGAGGGCCAGGTAGTCGCGTTCCTGCCGGCTGCTGGCCAGTGCGCGGCGGACGATGACCCGAAGCGTCTCCGGATCCTTGAGCGGTTTGGTGAGGAAATCCGCTGCGCCTTCCTTGATGGCTGCCACCGCCTCTTCGACGGTTCCGAAGGCGGTCAGGAGGATGAAAGGTGGCGCCGGCGGCTCTTCCCGGCAGGCGCGAAACAGTTCGAGCCCTCCAATTTCTGGCATCTTGAGGTCGGAGATGACGAGGTCGAACGATTCCCGCCGCAGTAGCGCGAGCCCAGCCCGGCCGTCAGCCGCTTCGCGCACTTCGTACCCTTCGCCGGCCAGGATCGTCCTGAGCAGCCGACGAAAGGTGGGATCGTCTTCGACAAGCAGGATACGGGCGGTCATGGTTGTTTCCTTCCGTGGGAGGCGGGAAGCGTCACGCGAAAAACCGACCCCCGGTCGCTGCCGGCTTCCACGGCAATCGTTCCGCAATGGGCCTCGACTATCTTGCGGCAGATGGCCAGACCCAGGCCGCTCCCCCGGGCCTTGGTGGTGAAAAACGGCTCGAAAATCCGCTGCCGATCGGCAGCGGGAATTCCCGGCCCGGTGTCGGTCACCGTGATTTCAACCGTACCGTTACGGGCAGCAGTGGCGATGGTCAGCGTTCCCTCGACGTTCATTGCCTGGAGGCCATTGACTGCCAGGTTGAGCAGCAATTGCTCCAGACGGTCCCGGTCGCCGCTTACCTGCAGGCCGGGGGTGAGCTGCGGGAGGAGGATAATATCCCGCAGCCGGGCCTCCGGTGCCACCAGTGACAGGACGTAATCGACCAGTTCCCCGAGATCGATCAGCGTCCGCTGTTCAGGCTCCTGGCGGGCGTAAACCAGCAGGTTGTTGACCAGTTCTTCGAGGCGGACCGCCTCGGTGACGATCATGGAAGCAAACTCGCCGATTTCGTCGTGGTTGAGCTGCTCATTGAGCAGTTGGGCGTATCCCTTGATGCCGGCCAGGGGATTGCGGACTTCATGGGCAAGCACCGCCCCCATTTCACCCAGCTGGGCGAGTCGCTCCCGGTGGGCCATCTCCCGGCGATGAATCTCTTCCCGCCGGGCAAAGCGGTAAATCAGGCCGCCCATCACCCACGCCAGGCCGAGGAGGGCAAAGAGCATCACCATGCCGAGCCGGGCCTGGCGCACCACCTCTTCAGCCCGCCAGGGGTGGAGGCTGAGCCGCAGGGCCAGTAGCCGGTTCGGGAGGTGCACCGGTGCGTTGTACTCGAAGACTTCTTCGCCGGTGCCGAGGCGGATTCGCTCCTCGGCAAAACCGAGCTGGCGGAAGACCGGCTCGAAACGGCGGTCGGCAACCCGGCTGCCGATCAGGTCCGGATTGGAGTGAAAGACCTGGATGCCATTCCGGTCGATCAGGGAAAAATAAGCGATGTCACGGGAGTGGAAAGCGTTGAGGCTGGCGAATGAGGGGTCCCGGTCCGCCACCGATTCCACGGCCGAAGCAAGCGAAAGGGCCAGACCGCGCAGATTTCCCTCGGCGATCGGGATGGCGCTCCGATAGGTGCCGATGGCGAGCCAGGCGAGCAGGGCGGTGAGAATCAGTCCGGCCGCCAGGGAAAAGAGCGGAACGAGGTTTCGATGCATCGGACGGGCTCCCTTGGGATGCGTGACAGAAAGATAACAGCTAAGCGCCGGGTGGTGCAAGGGGTAAGCAGCATTCAATTAAATTTTATTAGCACGAACTGCGCCATGCGCGGTAATTTTTGCCTTTAACCGTGCTCGCTGCGGGGGTATTATCAGCTGGGAAAGTCGGCTGATGGAGGTGACTGATGCGGCAGGGCAAACCGGCAAAAAAATATTCGCAGGCGGGACGGGTGCACGATCTGATTCGGCTGATCGAGGCCCGGCACGGCGTCACTCTGGAGGAGATGGCCGAGGAGACCGGCGTCGACCGGCGGACCGTCCACCGGGATCTGAATGTCATCCACGAGGCCGGCTATCCGCTCGTTTCGGAGTGGCTGAACGGCCGGAAAGTCTACCGCTTTCTCACCCGGTTCAAGGATGTCCCGCCGATCACCTTTACGCTCCAGGAATTGATGGCCCTGTCGTTTTTCCGCTCGCAGCTGCATTTCCTCGATGGTACTCCTTTCCGCGACGACCTGGAGACGGTTTTCCGCAAGATCAACTCGGTTCTTCCGCCCCGCTACGCCGCCCACATGGAGCGGATCGCCGACGTCTCTCTGCCGCTCCTGCAGGGGCGGCGGGACTACCGGCCGGTGGCGGAGCCGCTCCGCCAGCTGCGCGAGGCGCTCATTTACCAGTACCGGGTCAACCTTGCTTACCGGGCCAAGGGAAAGGGCGGGGTTTCGACCTATGTCGTGGATCCGTACACACTCATTTTCTACAAGGGGGGGCTCTATCTGGTCGGCTATGCCCACAACCGGCAGGCGATCCGGACCTTTGCTGCCGAACGGATCGCCTCGGTGGAGCTGGAAAAAGAGCGCTTCGAGATGCCCGACGACTATCAGCCGGAAGAGCGTCTCAAGGGGGCGTTCGGGATAGTTGACGAAGCGCCGCTGGCGGTCCGGATCCGTTTCTCCCCCGAAGTAGCCCATGCGGTCCGGGAGCGGATCTGGCATCCGAGCCAGCAGATCGAAAGCGGGCCCGCCGGCAGTATCGTGCTCGCCTTTACTGCCGGCGGAGTCCTGGAGATAATCTCCTGGCTCCTTTCCTACGGAAATCATGCCGAACTCCTGGAGCCGGTGTCACTGAGGGCCGAAGTGGCGCGAATCGTTGCCGACATGGCGGCCAAGTACCTGCCCTCGCTCCCTGCCGATCATGACTGAACATGGTCTTTTCGCCTCAAGCGAACCACCGCTTCAGCCGATAAGTAAATAACAAGAGATCAATGTTTTTAGCCACCTGCGGTAGGTGCGGGATTGCCGGATATTTCCGCCGGGTGGTGGGGTGTCACGATGGGGTATCCATCCCGGCTGGGTAATCTAAATATTTCGCTGCCGTCGCCGCGCCGGCAGTTCTTCGTCTTGCTGGGGGTCATCTTCTTCATCGATCTGGCCTTGATGTTGATCCTGGGGGTGCTCTTCCACGATCTCACCAGGCTGCACGTCTATCTTTTCGATAGTCTGGCGCTGGTGATTCTCTGTGCTCCTTTTCTCTGGGGCCGCATCGTTCGGCCGATGCGCGAGACCGCGGCCACGGCCACCAACCGGATCGAGAGCCTGCTCGAATACCTGGCCGACGGGATCATCAGTTTTGACGAAGAGGGGGCGGTCAGGCTGGTCAATCCGGCGATCGAGAGGATGTTCGGCTTTTCCGCCGAAGAGGTGATCGGTCGAAGTGTCGACGAACTGCTGGTCGGTAACGAGAACGGGGGAAGCTATTTCCCCTTTGCCCTGGCGGCGCGTGACGAATGGAGCAGCGGCCGGGTCACCTATTCGATCACGGGACTTCGTTGCGACGGTAGCCGCTTCCCGGCCGAACTGTCGGTGAGCAAGGTGCGGATCGGTAACCACTGGACGTTTCTTGGCCTTGTCCGCGACGTAACTGCCCGGAAGCGGGACGAGCAGGACCTGCTGCTGCTGAAACGTGCCATCGAGTCGAGTGTCAACGGCATCTCCATTACCGACGTTACCCACCCCGACAACCCGATCATCTACGTCAATCCGGCCTTTGAACGGATGACCGGCTACGCCGCCCATGAAGTGCTGGGCAAGAATCCGCGCTTTCTCCGCGGAGACAGCCGGGACCAGGAGGAAACCAGGAAGATGTCGGCCGCCTTTCGCGAGCGGCGGGATGGCTATTTCGTCCTGCGCAATTACCGCAAGGACGGCACCCTGTTCTGGAACGAGCTCTATATCGCCCCGGTCCGCGACCGGGCCGGGGTAGTCACCAACTACATCGGGGTAATGAACGACATCACCGAACACCGCCACTACGAAGAACAGCTCATCTATCACGCCACCCACGATCCGCTGACCGGGCTTCCCAACCGGAATCTTCTCCAGGACCGTCTCGCCCAGGCCCTCGCCCTCGACGCCTTCGCCCACAAGAACCCGCTCTGCGTGATGTTTCTCGACCTCGACAACTTCAAGAAGGTCAACGATACGCTGGGGCATACGGTGGGGGACATGCTGCTCAAGGCGGTGGCCGACCGGCTGACCGGCTGCGTGCGGGGCGGAGATACGGTGGCCCGGCTCGGCGGCGACGAATATATCATCGTTCTGCCCAATGTCCGGGAGATGCAGGACGTTATCACCGTGGCCAAAAAGATCATCGCCGTGTTTGCCGCGCCGTTTCCGCTGCTGGGCGATGAAATCTACGTGACCTCCAGTATCGGCATTGCCCTCTCACCGACGGACGGGGAAACGGTCGACGCCCTGCTCAAGAATGCCGACGCGGCCATGTACCATGCCAAGGAGCAGGGGAAAAACAATTACCAGTTCTATTCGGCGGAGATGAATATCCGGGTCTTCGAGCGGCTGGCGCTGGAGACGAGCCTCCATCGGGCCATTCGGCAACGGGAGTTTCTGCTCCACTACCAGCCGCGGGTTGACCTGAGGACCGGCCGGATTTCCGGGGTGGAGGCGCTGGTTCGCTGGAATCATCCCGAAATCGGCCTGGTGTCGCCTGCCAAGTTCATCCCGCTGGCCGAGGAGACCGGCCTGATCGTGCCGCTCGGCGAGTGGGTGTTGCGGACCGCCTGTGCCCAGAACCGAATCTGGCAGGAACGGGGCTTGCCACCGCTGCGGATCGCCGTTAACCTCTCTTCCCGCCAGTTCAGGCAGGAGAACCTCATCCAAATGGTGGCCGGGGTTTTGACGGAGACACACCTGGCGGCACAGTGGCTGGAGTTGGAGCTGACGGAGAGCCTGGTGATGCAGGAAGGCGAGCGGTCGGTGGCCATCCTGACCGAACTGAAAGAAATGGGGATCGATATCGCCATCGACGATTTCGGCACCGGCTATTCATCTCTCAGCTACCTGAAGCGGTTCCCGGTCAGGAACCTCAAGATCGACCAGTCGTTCATCCGCGACATGACCCGCGACCCCGACGATGCCACCCTGGTGCGGACGATCATTACCATGGCCCACGGCCTTGGCATGAAGGTTATTGCCGAGGGGGTGGAACTGGAAGAGCAGCTCGACTTCCTTCGCCGGCATCAGTGCGAAGAGATCCAGGGCTACTATTTCAGCCAGCCGCTTGATGCCGAGAAGTTCGAGCAGTTGCTCCGTTCCGGCAAGTCGCTTGTCGATACTGGCTTTGCCTCCCCGGAGGTGGGGTACGGCGACGGACCCGGCGTGGCTGGCCGGGGGGCTATTCAAGGGTAAAAAAGAACGTGGCTCCCTGGTCCGGCTCGGCGACGGCCCAGATGGCGCCGCCATGCCGGTTGATGATCCGCTGGACCGTGGCGAGGCCGATCCCGTGGCCGGGGTAATCGGCCTTGTCATGCAGCCGCTGGAATGGGCAAAAGAGCCGGTCCGCCAGTTCCATCGGAAATCCCGCCCCGTTATCTTTGACGAAAAAGATCGTTTTCCCCTCCACCTCTTCCCGGCCGATGTCAATCAGCGTTATCGCTTTTTTCCGTGCGTATTTCCAGGCGTTACCGAGCAGATTCTCCAACACGATCCGCAGGAGCGCCGCATCGGCGTCGACGGTCATCCCTTCGGCGATGGTGACGGTCGCTGGCCGTTCCGGTTCATTCATCCGCAGGGTGAAGGAGATATCTTCGGCGAGTTTGCTCAGGTCGACGGTTTCCCGGTGCACTTCGTAACGCGCTACCCGTGAGAAGCCGAGCAATGTTTCGATCAGGTTGTTCATCCGCTCGGATTCGTCTTCGATTCGGATGACGTAGCTCCGGCACTCCTCATTGAGTTGCTCCGCACAGACGGTGAGCAATACGTCGCTGTAACCGGAAATCACGGTCAGATGGGAACGAAGGTCGTGGGAGACGGTATATATAGTTGAAGGCCTCCAGGTCGCTGTTCGCCAGCTCCAGTTCCATGGCGCGGGCGGCCAGACTTGCGTTGAGACTTTCGACTTCCCGGGCACTCCGACGTTGCTCGGTGATATCGGTCATCACCGAGAGGGAGCGGATAATCTCACCCCGCTTGTCCCGTTCCGCCTCGGACGACAGCAGGACGTCGATGATCCGACCGTCTCTGGCAACGGTCTGCAGCGGCGCTTCGCGGATGCGGCCGGTTTCGAGAAACTGGGGGATGATCGCCCCCAACACGTAGCTCCTTGAATCGTCGGTCATGAAATCGGCGGAGAGCCGGCCGATGACTTCGTCGCGCTGGTAGCCGAGGGTCTCCAGCCAATAGTCGCTGACATTGACGATGTTTCCCGACCGATCGATGGAGTGCAGCATCGCGGGGGTATTGTTATAAAGGTTACGATACCGCTCCTCGCTTTCTTTGAGATTCCTGAAAAGCAGATTGTACGGCTCTTCCAGCATGGTGCCGATCATTGCCCGGTAGATGAAGTAAAAACCGCCGAGGGCGAAGAGATGGCCGATCATGACGGTGGGGCCGAATGGCGTGGCATAGCGGCTGAATTCCAGCTCGCTGACAATGAACAGCAGGAGCGCGCTCCCCATGAGCCCGATCACTTTCCGGTCCAACAACCGCCGCTGGCGAATCATCAGGACGAAGGCTCCCGACAGGACAAGGCAGATGAAATATTCGCTGCCGACCTTGAACGGGGTGAGCGACCCATCTTCCCGGTAACAATCCGGAATGAAGCCGCCATGGAAAACCATCCCGACGATCACGGCGGTTGCCAGGAAATAAACGGCCACCGTCATGCCAATGCGGAGCCGGTGGTTCAGGAACGTCGGGGCGGCAAACAGGGAAATGCTTTGCAGGGAACGGGCGGCAAGCCAGAATTGAGCCGAGGGGTTCGGCCCGATGCTGGGAAAGAGTTCCATGGCCGGATAGGTCAGCGCGTGCAGGAGTTCCAGGATGGCGACAAAGAGGTGCGAGATGCCGATCAGCAGGATGTAGTGATTGTCGGTAAAGCGGCGGGAATGCCAGGCGATCATGAAAATACCGCTGGCAATAACTACCGAGAGAATCTCGACCAGCGAGTGGAAGAGAAGGAAGCTGTGACAGCTGGTAACGTAGAGCCCGCCGAGGGTTCCCGCCGAGAGAGCGATAAAACCCAAATCGCCAATGCCGAAGTGTGCTCTGGCCATGAAGCCCTTCATAAATGGGATTGGGGAGGGAGGCCGGTGCATTAGGCTGGATTAATTATCCCCTCCAACCGTTCTACTTTACCAACTCCCGCCCAATTTGCAATGACAGGGGGGAGTTGACGGTCCGCCATCCTGGGCTTCCTGCATGGGCACACCACGCTGCGGCCGGTGGAACGGCAGATTGACAAAAACACGCCCTTGCACTATAAGTGAACTTTTTTCCGGAGGTTTTTCGTGGAACACCTTGACGATACGCCGCTGCGGAAACTGATCCGCGAGCGGATTGCGGCCCGGGGGAAAATCCCTTTTGCGGAGTTCATGGTCGCTTGCCTGTACGAACCAGGCCTCGGTTACTATACCTCGCCGGGACGCAAGGTCGGCGCCGAGGGAGATTTTTACACCAGCATCAATGTCCACCAGGCCTTCGGCCGGGTCATCGCCCGAGAGATCTGCCAGATGTGGGAGACACTGGGGTGCCCCGGTTCCTTCGAAATCGTCGAGGCCGGTGCCGGCCACGGCCAGCTTGCCAAGGATATCCTCGATACCATCCGGGCCGTGAATGGCGAGCTGTACGCGGTCCTGACCTGCCGGCTGATCGAGACGGAGCCGTCGCTGCGGGAGGTGCAGCGCCAACTCCTGGCCGAGCATGCGGGGAAGCTCGCCTGGAGCAGCCCGGACGAGCTGGCTGCCGGTACCCTCCGTTTCACCGGCTGTCTCTATTCCAACGAACTCCTTGACTCCTTCCCGACCCACCTGGTGGAGATGACAGGTGCAGGACTCCGGGAGGTGTACGTGACCGTTGCCGGGGACGATTTTGCCGAAGAACTCGACCATCCTTCCACCCCGGAACTGGCGGAGTACCTGGCGCGGCTCGGCATCACCCTCAACGAGGGGCAGCGGGCCGAGATCAATCTCAATGCCGTGCGCTGGCTGGCGGCGGTGGCCGGCTCGCTGGAGCGGGGATTCGTCCTGACCATCGATTACGGCTATCTCGCTCCCGAGTTGTACGGGCCGATGCGTCAGAACGGCACCCTTCTCTGCTATTACCGGCATACGATCGAAGAGAATCCGTACCTCCGGGTCGGCCAGCAGGATATGACCACCCATGTTGACTTTTCCACACTGATTGAGCAGGGGGAGGCGGCCGGGCTGAAAAAGATCTGGTACGGCGAGCAGTACCGTTTCCTGGTGGCGGCCGGGATCATGGAGGAGCTGATGGCCCTCGAGGCGGTGGCTACCCGGGAGGAGGAACGGCTCAAGCTTCGCCTGACCATCAAGAAGCTGCTGCTTCCCGAAGGGGGGATGGGCGATACCTTCAAGGTCCTCGTCCAGGGCAAAGGGGTCGAAAACCCGCATCTGCTCTGCATGCGCGACTGGAGTCGGCTCTTTTGACAGCGGGGTGCGGGATGATAGACTTGATCCGGAGGCGGGGGGCGGGCCGGTGACCGGAATCAATGCCATAATTTTCGATCTCGACGGAACTCTTTACGTCAGCGATGCTTTAGGGGAACAGATTGTCGCGGCGGCAAGCCGCTACATAGCCGAGCTGCGGGCGACCACCGTAGCCGACGCCGAACGCCTGATCCGCGAGACCAAGGAGCTGCTGATCAGGCGGCAAGCCGGCGCGGTGACCCTGAGCCTGGCCTGCCGGGAGCTCGGCGGTGATCTGCCGGAACTGCACCGGCGCTTTGCCGGCGAGGTCGACCCGGTGCCGCTGCTCCGCCGCGACGAGCGGGTGGTGGCGCTGCTCCGTCGACTCAGCGAGCGTTTCGACCTCTACCTCTACACCAACAACAACCGCTCCCTCTCCGAGCGGATCGTGACGGCGCTTGGCCTCACCGGCCTTTTTCGCCGCATCTACACCATCGAAGACTCCTGGCGGCCGAAGCCGGACCGGGATGCCCTGGAAAAGCTCCTGCGCGATATCGACCGCCAACCCGGCCAGTGTCTTTTTGTCGGCGACCGCTACGATATCGACCTCCGCCTTCCCGCCGAGCTGGGAAGTGCGGTCTTTCTCTCGCAGAGCATCGATCAACTGCTGACGCTTAACTCCATCATTCAGTGAGGAACCAATGAACGAGAACCGCAAAGAAACCCTCGACGCCATCATGCGGGCCATGGAGATCGAAAAGGAAACCTTCGATTTCTATACCAAGGCCGAGCATAAGACTTTCAATCCGGAAGGGAAGCGGATCTTCCACTGGCTGGCCAAGACCGAGGAACAGCACTACCTGAAGCTGAACGAACTTTACCAATCCCTGCATGAAGGGGGACGATGGGTCTTCTACGGCGGCTCGACCATCGGCCTGGAACCGGGCGCCGCCGGCGAACCGCAGGTCGATTTCAACACCGACGATCTGGTGGCGTTGCAGATTGCCATGGAGATCGAGAAGAAGGGGATCGACTACTTCGACGAGTTGATTGCCGGGACGGCCGATGCCGCCGGCAAGGAGATGCTTGCTGCCCTTCGCAATGAGGAGGCTGAGCACCTTCGGGTCATCAGCGAGAAATACCGGGCAATCAAGGGGGAATAGGTTTTCCCCCCGCTGGCTCCGGGTGCCGCCGAGCATGGGAGCGCACCAATGGACTTCCGGATAGAAAAAGACACCCTCGGCCCTGTCGAGGTTCCCGCTGCTGCTTACTACGGAGCGCAGACCGCCCGGGCGGTGGCCAATTTCCCTATCTCGGGGCTGCGGCCCCATCCGGCGCTCGTCTGGGCGACGCTGGTCATCAAAAAGAGCGCTGCCCGGGCCAATATGGCGACCGGGCGACTGCCGGCGGAACTGGGCGGGGTAATCGTCCGGGCGGCCGACGAGGCGCTGGCCGGGGGATTTGCCGCCGATTTCGTTGTCGATCCGTTCCAGGCAGGGGCCGGTACCTCGCACAACATGAACGTCAATGAGGTGCTGGCCAACCGGGCCAATGAACTCCTCGGCGGGCAGCGGGGCGACAACGCGCCGGTTCATCCCAACGACCATGTCAATATGGCCCAGTCGACCAACGATGTCTTTCCGACTGCCATGCGGCTTGCCGCCTTGCGGCTGGCCGACGGTCTGGTTGCCGCCCTCGATGGCCTGATCGCCGCCCTGCGGCGCAAGGGGGAGGAGTTCGACCGGGTTCTGAAAAGCGGGCGTACCCACCTCCAGGACGCGGTGCCGATCCGGCTCGGCCAGGAATTCGAAGCCTACGCGGTGGCCATCGGTCGTAACCTGGCCGGGATCGAGCAGGCGCTCCCGGCACTCCGGGAACTGGGGATCGGCGGGACCGCCGTCGGCACCGGGCTCAATGCCGAACGGCGCTATATCGAACTGGTTGTCGCCGAATTGGCCGGCGAAACCGGTTTGCCGCTCCGGGGCGCGGCAAACCTGATCGAAACCACCCAGAACATGGACCCTTTCGTAGCGCTCAGTTCGGCCCTCAAGGGGGTGGCGGTCAACCTGATCCGGATCGCCAACGACCTGCGGCTGCTGGCGTCGGGGCCGCGGACCGGTTTGAACGAGATTACCCTGCCGGCGCTACAGCCCGGCTCGTCGATCATGCCGGGCAAGGTCAACCCGGTGCTGGCCGAGGTGACCGATATGGTGGCTTTCCAGGTGCTCGGGGCCGACACCACGATTACCCTTGCCGCCCAGGCCGGGCAGCTGGAGTTGAACGTGATGATGCCGGTCATCGCCTGCAACATCCTCTTCGCCCTGGAAATCCTGCAGAATACGATCCGCAAGCTGACTGATTCCTGTATTGCCGGGATCACCGCCAACGAGGCGCGCTGTGCCCGTTATCTGGACGAGTCGGTCGGCCTGGTGACGGTGCTGGCGCCGTACATCGGCTATGCGGCGGCGGCGGAGGTGGCGAAAGAGTCGATGCGGACCGGCCGGAGCGTCCGGGAGATTATCGTTGCCCGGGAACTGCTTTCGGCCGAAGCGCTCGGCAGGATTCTCGATCCCTATCCCCTGACCAGTCCGGGGGTACCGGGGCGCAAGGAATAGCGGGCCGAAGCCCGTAGGTGCTGAAACAACCCATTAACGGAAGGAGAGAACGATGCTGGAAGAAGTCAAGAAGGTGCTCGATACGGTCCGGCCGGCGCTTCAGGCGGACGGCGGCGATGTTGAACTGGTGGAAGTGACGGCGGACGGCGTGGTGAAAGTCAAGCTGGTTGGCGCCTGCGGCCACTGCCCGATGTCGACCATGACCCTCAAAATGGGGATCGAACGGACTCTCAGGGAGAAGGTGCCGGGAGTCAAGGAAGTTGTTGCCGTCTAAATCGGCACGACCGGTTGCTCCAGCCCGGCGACGGTTCGCGGCAGAGGGAGGTATCCCATGGCATGCAAGGTAAAGACGTTCGGTATGGAAATCAAGCCGCTGAAGACCATGCAGGAACTGGCCCAGCTCGATGAGCTGGTTAACCGGTTCGTTGCCGAGAACGGGGTGAAGAGGCTCATTGCCGTCTCCGATACCCCGACGACCGATGACAAGGGCGAAACGATCGGCCTCGTCAGGGTGATTGCCTACGAAGAGTGAAGACGGGAGGCGCGGTTGACGACCGCGCCTCTTCCGTTTCAGGGTGAGGGACCGGTCGCTGGTTGCTCTTGCCAGCGTCCCTCGTTCTGCGTTACCCTGTCAGCAGGAGCCCGATTCCATGTCTGTCGTGCGCAAGAAGAGCCTCCGCCGTGCCCCGAAGTCGTTTCGCCTCTTTCGGCGGAACAGTAATGCCTTCCACGCGGCGGGAAACCGGGTGCAGCTCTTCAAGGGGGGCGAAGAGTTTTTTCCCGCGCTTATCGAGGCCTGCCGCCACGCCCGCCGTTCCATTCATGCCGAATTCTATATCGTGCGCGACGATCTTACCGGCCGGGCTTTTGCCGAGGCGCTTTTGGCCGCCGCGGCCCGGGGGGTCGAGGTGGCGCTGAGTTACGATTACATCGGCTGTTTCGAGACGCCGGCGGCCTACTTCCGTCGCCTGAGTGGCGGCGGTGTTGCCTGCCTCCCCTTCAACCCGCCGCCGTTCCGCCGCGGCATCGCCTGGTTCGACAAGCGCAACCACCGCAAGCTGGCGCTCGTCGACGGCGTGACGGTTTTCGCCGGCGGGGTGAACGTCGGCGACGAATATTCCGGCTTTAGCGGTGCCTCCGAACGATGGCGCGATGTCGGGGTGCGGATCGACGGTCCGGTCGTGGCGGAGCTGGAGCGGCAGTTCCGGGAGTTCTGGAGCGAGGAAGGGGGCGCGCCGCTTGGCGGCCGCGTCGGCGACCTCTCCCCCCTGCCGGTTGGCGATGCCGAGGTCCTGGTTGTCAGCGGCGGTCCCCACCACAACCGGTCGCTGATCCGGAGCGCCTTCCGGATCGCCATCGCCGGGGCGACGGAATACATCCGGATCATGAATCCCTACTTCGTCCCCGGGCCGCGGATCGTCCGGTCGCTGCTTCGGGCGGTGCGGCGCGGCGTACGGGTGCAACTGGTCCTTCCCGCCAAGAGCGATGTGCCGCTGGTCCGGCTGGTGAGCCGCAGTTACTATGCGCCGTTGCTCCGGGCAGGAATCGAGATTTACGAGCGGCAGGGGGCCGTGCTCCATGCCAAGGTGATGCTGATCGACGACTCCTGGGGAGTGGTCGGTTCCGCTAACCTGGATCAGCGGAGTTTTCACCGCAACTACGAGGTGAACGCCATCGTCGTCAGCCAGCAATTCGGCGCCCAGCTGGCGGAGATGTTTGCCGAGGACCTGGCCGGTTCGCGGCGGGTGGTGCTGGAGGAACATGAACGGCGGGGGCGGGTGGTCCGGCTTCTCGAACGGCTCTGCGCGCCGGTGAGCTGGTTCCTCTGAGCGCTGCGCCGGCCTTGCCGTCCGGCATCTTTTTATTGACGCTTGCCGGGGGGCGGTGTATGAGTTTGATGCCTACCCGGTCCCGAAGCGAATTCTCAAGGAGTTGTCATGCCAAAGAAAGCGGTCGTGTTGTACAGTGGCGGCCTCGATTCGACCACCTGTCTGGCCATTGCCCGGGCCGAGGGGTTCGAGCCCTACGCGATGAGCTTTGCCTACGGCCAGCGCCATACCCACGAACTGCAGGTGGCGAAGGCCAATGCCCGGGCGATGGGGGCGGTGGATCACCTGGTGGTGGAGTTCGACCTGCGTCAGGTCGGCGGCAGTGCCCTGACGGCCGACATTGCCGTCCCGAAGGAGGGGGTGGGGAGCGATATCCCGGTGACCTACGTGCCGGCCCGCAATACCATTTTCCTGTCGTTCGCCCTCGGCTGGGCGGAAGTGCTGGGGAGCTTCGACATTTTCATCGGCGTGAACGCCCTCGATTACTCGGGGTACCCGGACTGCCGGCCCGAATATGTCGCCGCCTTCGAAACCATGGCCAACCTGGCGACCAAAGCGGCGGTCGAGGGAAAGGGGCACTTCCATGTCCATACCCCGCTGCTCCGGCTGACCAAGGCGGAGATCATTGCCCGGGGGCTGGAACTCGGCGTCGATTACGGCCGTACCCACTCCTGTTACGATCCGGCCCCCGACGGCACCGCCTGCGGCCTCTGCGACTCCTGCCGGCTGCGGCTCAAGGGGTTTGCCGAGGCGGGAGTGGCCGATCCGGTCAGGTACGCGGTGAGGAGTGAAGGGTGAGGGAGGAGAAACACCGATGACGAAAAATGCGCCCCCCCCCTCACTCAGCGATGTCCAGACTTCACTGGACACCCGCAAGATTCCGATCAGCAAGGTCGGGGTGAAGGATATCTCCTACCCGATCATGGTGATGGACAAGAACCGGAAATTCCAGCATACCGTGGCCCGGATCAACATGTTCGTGGATCTCCCCCATCACTTCAAGGGGACCCACATGAGCCGCTTCATCGAAATTCTCAACATCTACCGCGAGAAGATCGCCCTCGACAACATGGAGCCGATCCTCCAGCAGATGAAGGAGCGGCTCGGCGCTTCCTCCGCCCACCTGGCGATCGAGTTCCCCTATTTCATCGAAAAGCGGGCCCCGGCCTCCGGTGCCCGGAGCCTGATGGAATACGCCTGCACCTTCACCGGCACGCTCGGCGCGGAATTCGATTTCGTCCTCGGGGTCCAGATTCCGGTTACCTCACTTTGCCCCTGCAGCAAGGAGCTTTCCCGCTACGGCGCCCACAACCAGCGGAGCCATATTACCGTCCAGCTCCGCTACCGCGATTTTATCTGGATCGAGGATCTGGTGGAGTTGATCGAAGAGTGCGGCTCCAGTCCGGTCTATTCGCTGCTGAAGCGGGTGGACGAGAAGTTCGTTACCGAGCGGGCCTATGAAAACCCCAAATTCGTCGAGGATATTGTCCGCGAAGTCACCCTCAAGCTGATGGCCCATCCGGCCGTGACCTGGTTTTCCGTCGAGGCGGAAAATTTCGAGTCGATCCACAAACACTCGGCTTATGCCGCCATCGAGCGGGACAAGCGGGAATAATGCCGTTACCCCTAAAATGCGCACGGTCCTTGCTTGACGGGGCGCTGCCCGGTTATCCCGAGAGGTGTTGATAAGGTTGTGGAAAAAACGGGAAGTTGTGGATAACGCTACAACTTGGGATGGGTTAATCGGCACCGGAGCGCCGCTTTTTCATGAATAACGCCTTGCTTGTTTTCGCCAAAAGGCCAACTCCTGGTCGCGTTAAGACCAGATTGGTGCCGCCTCTTTCGCCGGAAAATGCTGCAGAACTTTATGCTCGAATGCAACTCGATATTTTTGCCAAAGTTGGTCATTTGGCTGGAGTGGACTCGTTCGTCTGCTATGACCCGGCAGACGGGGCTGCGGAGTATTTCGCGACGAACGTTCGGACGGCGCGGCTCTTTCCCCAGGCCGGGGCGAACCTGGGTGAGCGGATGGCCAATGCCTTCAGCCAGGTTTTTCAGCGGGGATACCAATCCGTGGCAATCATCGGCACTGATTCGCCCGACCTCCCGGCGGCATTCATCGAAGAGGCGTATGCCCGGCTGGCCCGGCCGGCGGTCGATGCCGTGTTCGGGCCGAGCGAGGACGGGGGGTATTATCTTCTGGCGATGAAGCGGCTGCTACCGGAACTTTTCGCCGCCATTCCCTGGTCGACGGACGCGGTGCTCGCCCGGTCGCTGGCCCGGGCAGCCGCTGCAGGAATTGCCGTGGAGCTGCTGCCGGCCTGGTATGACGTCGATGAGGCGGCCGACCTGCACCGGCCGGGACTGGTTGCCCCCGGTAATGGCGCCCCGCTGACCCGGAAGTTTCTGCTCGCCTATTTGACCACCGTCACTTCGTAACTCTTCCGTTCCAGGTAATCGATAATTTCCGTGATGTGCTCGTAGCCCCGCGTTTCCAGCTCCAGGAGAACCTCGGTCTTGCCGAGGGCGAGGCCAAGGGAACGGCGCTCGTGGCTGATGAGGAAAATGTTGGCCCGGGTGGTGGCGACATCGGCCGACAGCCGGGCAAGTGAGCCGGGGATGTCGTCAAGGACGACGGTCAGCTTCAGGTAGCGGCCGGCGGCCACCAGGCCGCGCTCGACCACGGTGGCAATCGTCTTGACATCGATGTTGCCGCCGGAGAGGACGCAGACGGTCTTCCCCGTCATTTTTCCTCCCTTGCCGTTCAGGAGCGCTGCCAGGGGCACCGCCCCCGCGCCTTCCACCAGCAGTTTGGTCCGCTCCAGCAGGGCGACGATGGCGAGCGCGATCTCTTCTTCGTCCACCAGCACCACGTCATCCACCAGTTCCCGGATGATCGGGAAGGTGTTTTTGCCGACCCTTTTCACCGCGATGCCGTCGGCCAGTGTTACCGACAGCGGCGCTTCGACGATCTTTCCCTTTTTCAGCGAATAGTGCATCGACGGCGCCGCCTTGGATTCCACGCCGATGATCCGGACATGGGGGTGGGTCTCCTTGACTGCGGTCACGATCCCGGCGATCAGCCCACCGCCGCCGATCGGGACCAGGATGGTTGCCACATCGGGCAGCTCGTCGAGGATTTCCAGGCCGATGGTTCCCTGCCCGGCCATGACCAGCGGGTCGTCGAAGGGGTGGACGAACAGGGCGCCGGTCTCCTTCTGGCCCTTGAGGGCGGCGGCGTAGGCTTCGTCGAAGTTTCGTCCCGTCAGCACCACTTCGGCGCCGTACTCCCTGGTCGCCTGGACCTTCTGCGGCGGGGTGCTCTCGGGCATGTAAATCGTCGATTTCACGCCGAGCAGGTCGGCGGAAAAGGCAACCCCCTGGGCGTGGTTGCCCGCCGAGGCGGTAATGACGCCGCGGGCCAGCGCCTCGCGGGGCTGGGCGGTCATGAAGTTGAGGGCGCCGCGGATCTTGAACGAGCCGGTACGCTGGAGGTTTTCGCATTTGAACAGCAGCGGCAGGCCGAGCCGTTCGCTGAAATGGTGCGAGTGGATCAGTTCGGTGCGCCGAACCCGTTTTTTCAACCGGTCGGCAGCCTCCTGGATCAGGTTGTAGGGTAGCATGGCCCCTCCGCGCCGGGGCGCAGCTTAGTGGTCGTGGTGATGGTGGTCATGATCATGGTCATGGTCGTGATTATGGTCGTGATTATGGTCGTGGCGGGGGCGGTGGCGGAGTTCCTTGATCATCGGCGATGCGGCGACACAGAGCGTACATTCCGCCTGTAGAGTCGTATGGCTGATGTGGAATTCCTCGAACAGCAGCTGTTCAATCTGCCGCAGTACCTCCACTTGTCCTTCTTTGTACTCCGGCTTGATGTCCACATGAGCGGACAGGGCGAGGATGTGCGAACAGATGGTCCAGATGTTCAAGTGGTGGACCGAATTCACCCCCTCGATGCCGGCGATGGCGTCGGCCACCGCCTGGGTGCTCAACCCTCGCGGCACCCCTTCCAGGAGGATGTGGGTCGATTCGCGCAGTACCCGCCAGGAGCCGGAAAAAATGGCGCAGCCGATACCGATGGAGATCAGGGCGTCGAGCAGGTACCAGCCGGTGAAATAGATGATCGCGCCGCCGACGATAACCCCGACCGACGCCGCCGCGTCGCCGAGGACATGGAGAAAGGCGCTGCGAACGTTGAGGTCGTCGTGGGAATGACCGTGCAGGGCGGAGGCGGCTACCAGGTTCATTACCAGGCCGATGGTGGCGATAATCAGCATTGGCAGGCTTTTTACCGCCTCGGGATTGAAGAGCCGCCCCGCCGCCTCGTAAAAGATCCCCACCGCCATCAGGAAAACCGTCGCGCCGTTGATGAACGAGGCGAAGACCTCGGTTCGGTGCCAGCCGAATGTCCGGGTGTCGGATGCCGGGTACGAAGAGAGTTTGATCGCCGCCAGCGACAGGAAGAGGGCGAAAAGGTCGAGAAAGACGTGGGCGGCGTCGGAGAGCAGTGCCAGCGAGTTGGTCCAGATGCCGCCGGCGACCTCGGCGATAAGCGTAAGGGCGGTCAGGACGATGGCGTATGTGAAACGGCCGGCTATGCTCCGGTCGAGATGGCTCTCGGCGTGCATCGTTTACCTCGCGGATCAAGCCCGGCACCGGCGGTTGGCTGGCGAGGAGATCGTCGGCATCAACTGCGGGATGCGCACGCTTTCATTAATTGAAAGTGTAGCAGAGGGCTCCCGACCGGTCAATCGGAAAGCGCCCGACAGCCCTTGCAATTCCGGCCCGTTACTGCTATCGTAGCCCGACTTTTTCGGGAGGATCTCGTCTATGGAAACGATGCACCGTCGCTTGATTATTCTCGGCTCCGGCCCTGCCGGCTACACTGCGGCTGTCTACGCCGCCCGGGCCAATCTGGCGCCGACGCTCATCACCGGCCTGCAGCAGGGGGGACAGCTGATGACTACCACCGAGGTGGATAACTGGCCCGGCGATGTCGATGGCGTCCTCGGCCCCGAGCTAATGGAACGGATGCGCCGCCATGCCGAACGCTTCGCCACTGAAATGTTCGTCGACCAGATCGGTAAGGCCGATCTCAGCCAGCGGCCGTTCCGCCTCGAAGGGGACAACGGCATCTATACCTGTGATGCCCTGATCATCTCTACCGGTGCCTCGGCCCGCTATCTCGGCCTCCCGTCCGAAAGCAGGTTCAAGGGGAAAGGGGTTTCGGCCTGTGCCACCTGCGACGGTTTTTTCTACCGGGGGAAGGACGTAGTGGTGATCGGCGGTGGGAACACTGCCGTTGAAGAGGCCCTGTATCTCTCCCATATTGCCAGCCATGTGACAGTCGTCCATCGGCGCGACCAGCTCCGTTCGGAGAAGATTCTCGCCGACAAGCTGATCGAAAAGACCAAGACCGGTAATGTCACCATCGAGTGGAACCACCAACTGGATGAGGTGCTCGGCGACGAGTCGGGCGTGACCGGGGTCCGGCTTCGGCACCGGAGCGGTTCGACCAAGGAGCTGGCAGTGCACGGCGTCTTCATCGCCATCGGTCACACCCCTAACACCGAGCTGTTCGTCGGCCAGCTCGATATGGAGAACGGGTACATCCGTACCCAGTGCGGCAATGATGGCAACGTCACCGCCACCAGCGTCCCCGGGGTTTTCGCCGCCGGCGACGTCCAGGATGCGATCTACCGCCAGGCAATCACCTCGGCCGGGTCCGGCTGTATGGCAGCACTCGATGCCGAGCGGTATCTCGATATGCTCAAGCCCTAGCTTGGCGGGCCGGGAGGCAGGACGCCTCCGCTACGCCCCAGTTGATTCCACGGAGGGAAGATTATGCTCGCCAAGGCCCTGTCCAGCGCCCTGCTGGGGATCGACGCCGTCGTCGTCGATGTCGAAGTGGATATCTCCGCCGGCCTGCCCCAGTTCGCCACCGTCGGCCTCCCCGACGGGGCGGTCAAGGAAAGCAAGGACCGGGTCAAATCGGCGCTGAAAAACGCCGGCTATGATTTCCCGCCCCGCAAGATTACCGTCAACCTGGCCCCCGCCGACCTGAAAAAGGAGGGGGCCGCCTTCGACCTTCCGATCTCGGTCGGTATCCTGGCCGCCACCGGCATCATCAAAAGTGAACGGTTGCACGAATATCTCCTGCTGGGCGAGCTGTCGCTCGACGGCAGCGTCAAGCCGATCCGCGGCTGCCTGCCGGTGGCGGTTGCCGCCCGCAGTGCCGGACTGCGGGGAATCGTCGTCCCCCGGGAAAACGCTCCGGAGGGGGCCGTGGTCGAGGGGGTCGAGGTGATCGGTGTCGGCGAACTGGCCGAGGTAGTCGAGTTTCTCAACGGTGAGCGGGAGATTGCGCCGCACCGGGTCGACCTCCAGGGGCTTTTCGACCGGGACGGCGAGCCGTGGGACGACTTTGCCGAGGTGAAAGGGCAGGAGCACGCCAAGCGAGCCCTCGAAGTGGCGGCGGCCGGGTCGCACAATCTGTTGATGATCGGTCCACCCGGTTCGGGGAAAACCATGCTTGCCCGGCGGATCCCGACCATCCTCCCCCGGATGACCTTCGCCGAAGCGATCGAAACCACCAAGATCTACAGCGTCATGGGGCTCTTGGACCGTGAAAAGGCCCTGGTCGCCCGGCGGCCGTTCCGTACCCCGCACCATACTATCTCCGACATCGGCCTGATCGGCGGCGGCAATACCCCCCGCCCCGGCGAAGTCTCCCTTTCCCACCACGGCGTGCTGTTCCTCGACGAACTCCCCGAATTCAAGAAGCATGTCCTCGAAGTGCTCCGCCAGCCGCTGGAAGACGGCAAGGTGACCATCTCCCGCGCCCTGATGTCGCTCACATATCCGTCACGGTTCATGCTCGTTGCGGCGATGAATCCCTGTGGGTGTGTGAACCTTTCTCTACTGGCACAAAAGTGGGGATATAATAGAAGACAAAATGGAGGGATTCTTCGCCGACATCAACCCGGTCCAAGAGTTCCTTCACGACTTGCTGCCTAGCATCGTAGCTAAGCATTCCCCAAAGCGATGTAAGCGTAGTAGCTCTTTCGATAACGAACGATCTACCGATTTCATTCGTCTTGATGAAATCAATCTCCGCCTGCAGGCGTGGGATCTCCGCAAAGATACTTTCCTTCCTGTACTTGAGAGGATCGAATCTCTCCCGAAATTCGTTCTGATCGAGGGCCTGCTTCCCGTACAGATCAATAAGAACGTCTATCTTGTTGTTCACATCTTTCTGTTCCTTCTTCAGAAGTTCCAGCCTTTCCTGTTTCTCCAGGAGCTCCCTTTCCAGGTCCTCATTCGCACCAAGCTGTTCGGGTGTGATAACTATGCCTTTCAAAGCATCGTGAAAATGCTGCTCGATGATGTCCTCATTGATCTTCGTCCGACATTTTTTACAGGCATAACGTGGAATCTTCATTGACGGGTAGGGTGCGACATAGAGCTTGGAGCCGCATTGGCATTTCAGCAAGCCGGAAAAGAGAAACCTTCCGTTTTTCGGAACTTCTTTGAAGTTGGGATAACGGGTCGCCGTTTCCTGGAATATCTTGTTCACGGCCTCCCAGTCTTCTTCGGACACCAAAGGCTCGACGTTGAAGTAAACCCAGTCCTTCTCAGGCTTCAAAACCCAGTTCTTCTTATTTCCCAGACTCTTCGCGTAATTGGCCCTCCGAACTCCCTTGTAGACGGTCTCCGAGAGCATCCGCTTGAGGGAAGTGGGACGGAAGACGCACTTATTCCTGGAATAGAGACCTTCCTCCTTAAGCATGTTGCAGGTGGTGAGCAACTTGCCAGTTTCAAGGAAAAGCTCGTATGCCCTTCTGACGATGGGAGCCTCAGCTGGATTTGGAACAAGCTTCCCTTCAACCCAATGGTAACCAAAAGGTCCCTTCCCGCCGGTGTTCTTCCCCATTTTTGCCCGAACTGGGATCGAAGCGGCAACGCGAGCGGAGATCTCTTCCCTTTCCCACTGGGCCAAAGCGCCGATCACGGTGTAAAGAAGACGGCCGGCAGGCGAGGATGTGTCTATGCTTTCTTCCAAGCTGACGAGGGCCGCATCGTGTTTCTGGAAATAATCAGAGATTTCGAGGAGCTGCTTGGTATTGCGGGCGAGACGGGCGAGTTTCGAGAATATCAACGCCTTGATGCGGCCTGCTGCAACATCTTCGAGCATTCTCTTCGCTTCGGAATTGTCCAGAACGTCTTTGCCGGATACCCCTGAGAGGTCGTACAGTTCTACAACCTGCCACCTCTTGAGCTCGGCGTACATCCTGGCACGTGCTTCATGATTTTTCGGGGACTCCCCCCGGGCTTGATCCTCTGTCGATACCCTTATCCAAATTCCAACATGCATAACCGCATTCCGCCTAGATTATTCCGCCAGCCCAGACAACCCTTCCGACAATTTTCAGTTTTTCAGTATCATCCCCGTGCAATATCTCCGGTTCGTATAGAGGATTGTCACTCCTGATAACAACAGAACCGTCGAACTTTTTCTGAAGGCGTTTGACGAGCAAAGCATCATCAAATTGCAGAACATAGATGGCACCATCTTCAACCCTTGAGACTCGAGTATCAACCAATATCAAATCTCCGTTGCTCAGGGTCGGTTCCATACTGTCGCCATGAACAGCAATCAGTGCAAGGCAGTCCCTTGGAATACCCAGGACATTTTTGACCCAGTCAGCCTTAAAGTAAAGATGATCGACGATCTGTTCGCTATGGATAATGGCGCCACCACCGGCACTCGCTTGTACTTCATATCTAGGAACCCGTACATAACCTTCCTTCTCCATTACAAGAAGTTGCTGTTCCTGATACTCGGAAGGGACAGCAGCTCCCTCTGAAAAAATCCATTCCAAACCGATGTGGTTCTTGATGCACAGACTGATGATCTTATCATAGGGAATCGTGTTACGACCTTTCCAGACCCCCATCAGCCTCGGGTCCACCTCTAGCGCCCTTGCGACATCAACGTCTCCTTTCACGCCGAGGGCTGACTTCAGCTTTTCGATGATTTCAGATATCTTGTAATCTTCGTTTTGTGTATTTTTTCTTGACATGTTATCATCCTTATGTGATAATAATCATCATGATGAAGATTTCAGTGAAAATAAAGATCCTGATGATGGAAAAACAGATATCAGGATCGGATATCGCCAGAAAGGCAGGTGTCCATCGGACGGCCGTCTATCACGTAATAAGCGGGAGGGCACGATCACAGCGGATTCAGAGAATCATTGCCCAAGAGCTTGGGGTACCATACGAAAGTTTGTGGCCACGATAAAGCTGTTGGGATGTCATCAGCTTGGGTCACTTGCGCCCCAACTACTCATCATCTTATACCATAAAAAATCACACAATTCATCAAAATGTTATTCAATTCTTCTTTTTGGTGCACGAAACGCCGTGAAAGTCACCGTCGAATACATAAATTCATGCGATCCGGAGGCAAGGTTTGAGCGTCTGATGAATATCATCCGACGCGACCTCGAACGGCAAGCCTTTGAGAAAAGTGCAGGAAAGGAAATCGTTCCGGTTGTTCCGCCTTCTTCTGTGATGGAGGTGGCCATTGCACTGTAATACTCAGGCCATTCCGAGTTCCTCCCCCAGATTGCCCAAGGAAGCCGAAGTCGACTCTTTCGAACGAATCCTTGCGAGCCTCGCAGCAAAACCCAAATACCTCCCTGAATGGCCGGACGGTCAACGGGCCATGCCGAACGAGGTTCTCCGCTCGGCCCTCTTTAATTGCCGAAACAGAAATCAGCAACGCGTCTTCCTCAAAGACATTGAAATAGCCGTCATCGGCGACGGGCAGATCATTTACCGCGGAGAAGAGCTGCGCCAGGACGACGAGCTTGTCTGGCTCCATCTCATTCACTTGGCAAAGAAAGTCGCCCTCGGAGAATGCGTAGAGTTTACGCCATATTCTTTCGTCAAGGCCCTCGGGTGGCCAATCAAGGGGCAAAGCTATGAGCGTCTCCGCACCTGCCTCAGCCGGATGCAGGCCACCGCGATCCGCATCCATTCCAAGCGGCTCGGATGCTTTATCAGCGTATCGTTGATTCTCAAGTTCAAATCAAGGGACGAGAACAACGAAAACATGTCGCGATGGCAGGTTTGGGTCGGAGAAGAAATGCGGCTGCTATTCGACGATGAATTTCTAACAAGGGTTAACTGGGAAACCAGAAAGTCGTTACCGGACGGAATCACGTCAAAGCTTTTCGGCTATTGGGCAAGTCACCGGCAGCCATACCCGGTAAAAGTCGAGACCCTTATCAAGCTATGCGGCTCCGAGATGGCGCAGAAAAACTTCAAGATCGAACTCAAGAAGGCTCTTGGCGAACTCGTCAGGGTTGAGTTCCTTGACAGCTGGGAAATAGTGGAGGACCTGGTTGCGGTCAAGAGGAGGTATTGACCTTTGACTTACCACCTATTGACCTATGACCAGCCAGCTATTGACCTTTGGCTTACCGGGAATTGACCTATGCCCAACCGGTATTGACCTATGCCAAACCGGAACTTGACCTTTGACTTACTGGACTGTTGACCTTTGACCAACTGCATGTTCGTAGAATCGCAAATAATAACAGGATATTGCGAAGTTTTCCACAGCCCTCTAACCATATTCTAACCCTTTTTAACCAAAAAAAGGGCAGCAATCCAGAGGAGGGACGCATGAACTGCCAATTTCCATACGATGCAATGACCATCGTCATCACTCACTTGAGACGGTCAGGAATGGCGATCTCCAAAGCCGGTGACTCCTACCGGATCGTGGAAGGGATCTTAAATCTCAACGTCGTCAACGAAGCTGTACGAGACCGGGCAATAACAATTGCCGAAGACGGTTCAATCCAGATATGCGGGGCCTATATCCCCACAGGATGGGACATCGTTAGGATTCGCCGGAAGGTGGAAGATCATTTGCGGAAATCTGCCTCCACAGAAGAAATCATCCGTATCGCCTCATGCCTTGGCGTCACGTTGATTTCCAGCGACAGGGAGATCGCAAAGCCAGACTTCCCGGTTCCCGGCATTTAGAAGCAGTTGACATAACCGCATATTTCATTGCTGGCACGGCCAAGCGCTTTCAGGCGCCGGCAAAGCCGGTCTTCGGAGCTCGACTCCGTGGCCGGCTTTTTTTGTTTTTCGGAGGCAACATGGATTTCCTGATGGCTGTCGAGTGGGTTCAAGAAAACAAGGAGGGCATCAAGTTGATGATCTCCCAGTATCGCAAGTTCTCGCCCTACGAAGAGAGCGATTACATTCAGGAAGCCTATGAGGCGGCAATGGTGGCGACTTTGCGAAGCGAGTCGAAGGGGATACCGTTCGAGGCCGCCTTCTGGACCATTTTCCGGAACCAGATCAGCATTATGACCCCGAACCTCAACCACCACGGCTCGAACTCGATCTCGTCTCATCTGTGCTCTTTCGACATCGACAACGTGTCAGCAAATGACCAGGACGGTGAAAGCGATATGGACATAGTGGCGGTATTCGAGGCTATCCAGCAACATCTCACCAAGAAGGAGCAAGAAATCTTCTCCTTGTCTCTCGGCTTGACCGAGGCGGGAGCATTATCCAGCTACGAAATTGCCAAACTCCTCGGCTGCTTGCCGACCAACATACGCAACACTTTCAGCAGAGTATTCAACCGATTGAAGAAACTGGTCGCCGAAGGCGTTATCGATCCAGCGCAGATCAGAAACCAATTCAACAGCCGGCAGAGAAGTTCGGCAGGCGCCTGCATATAAACCTCCCGAACGACAGCCCCAAGGACACCCCACCATGGATATCAAAACCGCCGTAAAGACCTTCAAACCGGTCACCGGCAAGGTCATGAGGAGATTGTCGCAGGACAACATCATTTCCTTCCCTCTCGACGACGCCGATCAACGCCTTCTGTCTTCCCTCAGTCACATCTGGAGGCACGACTGGTATGTCGCACAGATGAACAAATCGTTCAGGCCAGACAAGAGAGCGGCAATGCTGGCTTTCCCGGAATTCGGGAAGATCGAGCGCTACATCCTCAGTACCTATCTGAATTTGAAACCCCGCATGAAGGTATCGACGACCGAGATGGCCGACAGGATTCAGGAGTTCTTCGAGGTCGAGTACCCGCTGAGCAAGATAAAGAGGGTCAGACAGATCGCTTACAACCTCCGCCGCAGATCAAGGGAAGAGTCATGCAAGCGGACCATGATCCAACTGGCTCTGCTGGAGGAATCCAAGGGAAAAAATTCGCGGGAACGTCTGTCATTTCCACCAGATAAACTTTCAAAATGAACATAGTTCATTATGAAAGTTATTGTTGCGCCCTGCGGCGAATGGAATCGAACGGAGGTGGACATGGAACGGGAAGACTTGATTCAGGATATCAGGGGGCAGATCGTCGTGGCGTTTCTCTCTGGAATGAGCGTGGTGGAAATAACCAGGGCACTCAAGAAAGGCAATGTCGAGTTCGTGCACAGCTTCCTTAGAAGTATCGGTCACATCAAGGGTATGGATAAGGAGTCCTATCATCAGTCTTTTGATATCGACTGGCCTCTCGAGGCGGCTCTCCGAAAGATCGGATATACCTTCGCCAGATGGTGCAAGGGATGGGGATTCGATCCAGCCGTTGCGGAGTTGGTCCTCAAGGACCGCTCCAATGTGGACCATACCCCGAAGGAACATGAGGCCATGAAGCGGGATTTCCCGGAAACCTATGCCAAGGTGTTCGGCAAAGATACCGAACGAGCATCTACGGCCGCGAGAGCGAAAAAGCAGTATCCCACGATACTCCTTACGTGGGACAGCTCGCGGCAAGCCTATGTTGCCGAGATCCCCGGTCCTCCAGTCTTAAACGCGTGCGGTGCCAGCCTGGATCATGCGTTTGAACGGATCAAGGAGGTATGGAAACTTTACGAAAGTCTATTGAGGCTCAAATCCGCCATGGAGAACCACACCGTCAGGGAATCCTTTTAGGTCGCCAAAATGGTCGCTGTTTTGGCGGATAACCGGACTGCTCTCCGAATATGGGTATAAATTCTCCTCCAAAATCGACACCGTTCGGATAGTTCCCCATTTTTTCTCCAATTTCCTCCCCAATAAATGTCCCCCCGCTAGATATGTGGGTAAGGGGGAACGTTTGTTCCCCATTAACGACACCATAAGGGAGGCAAACATGAACGTGCTTGTCTGTGATCTGGGGTTTTCTTCGGCCAAATGGATCTATGGGGAGAGGAAAGGCAGGATAATCTCCGCTTTCCGGTATGACGGAGACAATCTTCTCATCGGCGAGGAGGCACTGCTCTCTTCCGGCTCCTCCTACCTTAAGACAATGGAGGAACTGGGAAGGTACTACCCTGTTTTCGTGGAACATTGCCAGCAAATAGCGGAAACTTCCGGGGAAATGGTATTGGCTGTCGGCCTGCCTTATTCCTACTGGTTGGAGCAGAATAAGCCCGGGGGAGCGGTACCCGCCATTGCCAAGGCTCTTTCCGGCGGTGCGATCAGCGATGTCGCCGTCTTCCCGCAGGGGCTTGGCGGCATCAGGGATTACCTTGACCAAGCGAGCGAACGTCCAGACGGCAATGTTCTCGGCATCGACATCGGGTTCAATACCGTCATAGTGACGCTCTTCTCACCGGCCAGGAGGCAAATCATCTATGGAAAGACGCTCAACAAGCGCGGGGTCCATCAAATGGCGACGAGTTTCCTGCTCCCCCGCATCAAGAACCTCGCTCCATCAGGGACGTTCACTCCCGTCGAGATCGCGTTTCTCATCGAGAAAGGGTACCTGCAATACGGCTTTGAACGCCATGACGTGACCAGGGAAATCCATGAAGCGGGAGTAGCCTATGTCGAGCACATCCTGAAGGATGTTCAGGGGGAATTACAGGCCCACGTCGGAATGCATGCCGACTTCAACCGGGTCCTGCTGTTCGGCGGAGGGGCAGCACTTCTCAAAGACGACTTTCCGGCAAAGAACATCGAGGTGGTCATTCTGCCTGAGCCGGAATTCGCTAACGCCCGGGGATTCCTGTCGCTCGCCGGCGGAAAGTGAGGGTGACATGCCACAGTACACGATCAAGATCAACACATACGATCCGGTCATCATCGAGGCTTTCGCACGCTTACGGAGGAGTCGGAAGCAGGCTGCGTTCACGCAGGAGGCGTTGAAACACTTCATTGCCTCCGACAAGGGGGCTCAAGTTATCAAGCTCATGAGCCAGGAAACCCGACCGTCACCAGGGACGGACTCGCCTCAGCCGCTGAAGGCTCATCACGAGACGGGGCCTCCGGCCTCATCGGTGACCGCTCTCCAAAAGCCATCGCTGGAACCATGCAGCGATGTCCTGGAAAAAATTTTGAAGTAGCCGAATGCCCCGTTTTCCGCGGGGCATTCTCATTTTCCCGCCTCGTTTCAGTCCGCACAACTGTCCCCCCCATAGATATTACCCGTGAAAGAAACATTTCGGAGGTCCCATGCCCGGAAGATACATCGCCATCGTATTGGCACTCCTTGTTCCCGTCGCTGCCGAAGCCGCAGTCATCAAGCAGAGGCCCTTTGACTACTCCTTTGAGGTGGCAGACGTGAGGGGAAGCGACGTCTTCGTGGTCTGTACAAGCTCTCCCGATGATCGGCTCTCCTTGCTGCCAGCTCCCCCACCACTGGCAGTACGGTCGAGTCGTGACGAAATCCCGGTGAAAGAAGTGCTGAAGACGGCGCCGCCGGCAGTCGATGCCCGCAAGGATTGCGTCAATTGTCTCCTGGGAACGGTCAGATTTGCCTTCGACAGTTGGGAGATGACGAAGAACCAGCGGGCAAAACTCGACGAGGTGATCAAAACGGTTCCTGAAGGCGTAGTAGTCAACATTGACGGTTACACCTGCGATCTTGGCAGCACGTCCCACAACCTGCGCCTCTCACTCAAGAGGGCGAACAAGGTCGCTGCATATCTGCGCGGGAAGGGCGTTCCCGTGGGGAAAGTGAAAGGACTGGGCGAGTGCTGTCCCGTGTCCGATGACAGGCCGCAAAACAGACGTGTCGAGATAAGCACACAGCAAAAGGAGGAGAAGTGAGAGTTCTGACGAAGAAAAAGCTCAAGATCGGCGGGATCATCCTGGTCATCGTCACCACGGCGGGTCTTTCCGCGGCGAACGAGAGCCTGAAGTCCGAGGAGAAAAACCTGAAGAAGAGCTTTCCGAATCTGAGAGTGGACAATTTCAGGGAATCACCCGTGAAGGGGCTGTACGAGATCGTTGCCGGAAACCAGGTTTTCTACTTCAGCCCGGACGGCTTCCTGATGTTCGGCGAACTGTGGAGCAAGGACGGGAAAAACCTGACCGCCGAGACACGCGAGAAGGTCCTGGCCGAGAAACTGAAAAGCATCCCGCTGGACAAGGCCCTGAAAATCGGCTCCGGCCCGCACCAGGTCATCGAGTTCACCGACCCTGATTGTCCCTTCTGCCGCAAAGTGGACGAACTCCTCGCGAAGAGGACCGACATCACCCGCTATGTGTTCTTCTTCCCGCTTCGGAGAATTCATCCTGATGCGGAAAAGAAGGCCCGTTACATCCTGTCGCAGAAGGAGAAGGAGAATGCATTCCGTGAGGTTCTCAGCGGCACACTGGACGGCAAGCCGATACCGCAGGATGAAAACAATGCCTCGCAACTGGAGGAGATGGAAAAAGTCGCCCAGAGCATTGGCGTGCAAGGGACGCCGGCCATCTGGATTGACGGCGTTGCGATCAACGGGGCGGACATCCCGCGCATAAAGGCGCTTCTGGACGGAAAGGGGGTGAATGTCCCGAAATAACGTCAGACGAGTCACGAGGGTAGCAAGTCGTCACACCACAACAAGGAAGGAGAACAAAATGAAATTTAACAGGAAAAAGATGTTGATACTGTTCGGGCTCGCTGTGGCGGTCACCCTCGTGGCATCACAGGCCATGGCCCTCACCGCCCCCGTAGCCGGATCGTTCGGTTACGAGGCCTATGACTTTTTCATCAACAAGCTGGTGAAGGGACCGTTCGGGGCGATCGCCTCTGTCCTCCTCATCCTCACGAGCATCATCTTCTTCGTCAAGCAGACCCTCGCACCGGCAATTACCTGCATCCTGGCCGGGGTCCTGCTCATCAACGCAAGCGCCATCGTGACCTCTCTCGGCTGCGTAATGTAACTATAACAACAGACGGAGGGGGGATTCACTCCCCCCTTTTCAAGGAGAACGCGGGATGGTCCGTTTCCCCCAATATCTTAGCCAACCCTTCCAGATCCTCTGGTTCGAGCCCGACGACATGGCTTTCATGGCGGTCGGCTTCATTTTCGCGCAGAAGTTCGGCGGCGTCTTCTGGTTTTTGATGTTCGTTCTTCCCTGGATATATGGCCGCATGAAGAAACGGTATCCCAGGGGCTTTCTGCGCCACACGCTTTACTTCACGGGGATCGCGCCAATGAGGGGTTATCCCCATTTCTTCCAGAAGCATTTCCTCGATTGATCGCCTGACAGGGAGACAGACAGTGAAACTGGATATTTTCCTCCAACGCAATTCGAACATCTTTGCTGAAAACCGGCTGCTCAAGTTCGCCATCATCATACTGGGGGTGGCGGTCGTCATAAATACCGTCGGAGTCTTCACGGCCCTCGACAAGCAGAGGGTCATCCTCGTTCCGCCGGTCATAAACTCGAAGTTGATGGTTTCCGGCGACAAGGCTTCGGACGAATATCTGAAGGAGTTCACCAGGTATGTTCTCGGACTGGCCCTCACCTACAACCCGGCAACCGCCCGGACCCAGTTCAGCGAGATCCTGGCTGTCTACGATCCTTCAGAGTTCCAGAAGGCGAGGAAGGAACTGTACGAGCTGGCCGACAAGATCGAAAATGCCCGCGCCTCCAGCGCTTTCTATATCCAGTCGATCACCAACGATGCAGACAAGCGTCGCATCGAGGTCACAGGCACAAAGAACACCTACATGGCCGAGCAAAAGGCCGATTCCGTCCAGACCACCTACATCATCGAATACCGCTTCGACAGCGGAAAATTCATCCTCACCCGTCTCTACGAGAAGACGGCGCAGGGTGAGAACAAGGAGGCATGATGCACAAGGTCGCTTTTCTGGTCGCCGTTATGGCGCCGATGATGGCGTTCGCAGCCGACCATGGCAAAACCGAGCAGACAATAAAGCAGCGGAGTGTGGCGCCGGTCGAGAAACCGGCAGAGCAGTTCCCTCCCGAAGGGGAGTTCCCAGTCGTGGTTCCTCCGGAAGTTACAACGACTATCCGGCTCTCAAGCTCCGATCTCAACCGGATTTCCTGCCCTGCGGAGATCAAGGAGGCCCTGACCTCGACCGAGAAGGGGGTCACCATCAAGATCACCGGGAAGGACGCCTTCGTTAAATTCAAGGTGACGAAGCGGGGCGACAAGATGGTCTACTCCACCACGCCTACCGAAGTCTACGTCGTATGCGGTGACGAAACCTACAGCATGATCGCCTTCCCCCAGCGTATCCCTTCCCAGACCATCCGGCTTTCCTCCGGCAAGGAGAAGAAGATCAAGGAAAACATCTCCCTCTATTCCGGGCTGCCTTTCGAGAAAAAGCTGCTCAAGGTCATCAGGGAAGTCTTTACCGAGCAGATCCCCGATTCGTACGCGGTCACCAGGGAAGTAAAGCGTTTCGACGCGTACAAGGAAATCAGGGTGACGCTCCGAAGAGCGGTGGACATCGAAGGTGAAGGGCTTCGGGTGAAGGAGTACGAGGTTGCCCTTAAGGAGGGAATTCCCCAGTTCAAGATGAACGAGAAGATGTTCATCCGCACGGAACTCGCGGAGAACCCGGTCGCGGTTTCTCTCGAACGGCATCTGCTCAGGGGAGGAGACACCTCCAGGCTCTTCGTTGTCGAGCAGCGGGCCGCAAGGCAAGGGATGAAAAGGCTCGACGGAGAGCTTCCGGTAATGGACCCCAGACATTCCGAAGCCCACCCTCCCCAGAAGAAGGGGCAGGAACACGAAGCGGGCTTCAAGGGACAGGAGGCGGACGATGATAAATAGGCTCCTGTCCTACTGGAACAGTCTGAACTCCGGGCAACGCCGCACGGGGGTCATTTTCGGGATCGGGATTCTCACCGTTTTCCTGAGCGTCGCGATCTACCTGACGAGCAGCAGGAAAGAGCTGAAGACGGAAGAGGATAAAAAGAGCTCGCCCATCAGCCTTGAGCCGAAGCTACTGGAGAAGAGCCAGTTTCTGGAGAGCCAGAAGGAGCTTACCCGCCGCGACGAAAAGGTGGCCGAGCTGCAGAAAAAACTCGAGGAAATCTCCCAGCAGAAAAACGGCCAGGTAGTGGCGAATCCCCAGCAGCCGGTTCCGATGCCGGTGGCCGGGCAGCCGGTTACGACTGCGGCCCTGCACCCCCAAGGCCAATCGGCCAGCACAACAGGGGCCAAGCCATCCGGCAGCAAACAACCGGTACCGCCGCCTCCGTCGCTTCCCCAGAGCGCCATTCCGCCACCTCCTTCCATGCCGAGCACTGCGCAGGGACAACCGCTCCCGCCTCCGGAAACGGAGATCGGCGACATTACCATCGTTGCGGGCTCTATGCAAAGTGCGACTCCCAAGGATGTCGGGGGAGATAAAAAAAAAGAGAACACGACAGTCTATCTGCCACCTTCTTTCATGGAGGCGACCCTGCTTTCCGGATTGGACGCACCTACGGCCTCGGAAGCGAAAGGTAATCCCGTCCCTGTACTCCTGAAGGTGAAAACCCCCGCTGTTCTTCCCAACAGCGTCAAGGCGAATCTGAAAGGGTGCTTCGTCATAGCCGACGGCAGGGGAAACCTCGCCACCGAAAGGGCGGAACTCCTTCTCGTTTCCCTTTCGTGCCTCGACAGGAAGGGACAGGCGGTTATCGATCAGAAGGTGAAAGGGTTCGTTGTGGATGAGGACGGCAAGATCGGGCTGCGCGGCAAAGTGGTCGCCAAGATGGGCTCCATGGTCGCACGCAGCATGATCGCCGGTTTCTTCGGCGGTGTAGGTGACGTCCTAAAGGCTTCGGCGACAACGACCTCGGTAAGCGCGCTGGGAACCACACAGTCGATCAACGCCAATGACCTGGCGGTTGCCGGGGTCGGGAATGGACTCTCCAACGGCTTCAAGGAGATCCAGAAGTTTTACATGGAACTGGCCCGGCAGACGCTGCCGGTCATCGAGGTTGGCGCCACCAAGCCGGTCACGCTTGTCGTTAGTGAAGGAACGAACCTGGAGATCAAGAAGATCTCGAAGGGAGGGGTGAAGTGAAAAAGACCATATTACTTATCGGCGCGTTGTTCCTGAGCGGTTGCGCGTTGTTAAATCCATACGAGAGCGATTTCAGCTGTCCGGAGGGCAACAAGGGGAAATGCGTTTCCGTGCAGCAGGCATACGAGGACAACGGGGCCGTGTCTGCGAAGGTCAAAGGGGACGCCACAAAGGAGGGGCGCTGCACATCCAAGTACAGCGATGTCGATGGCGCTGTGCCGCTTGAAACGGTCTGTTCAGACCCGCAACCGGCGACAACTTCAGCCCCTGCCGCAACCATGGTGCTCAACCAGGAAGACCGGAACTACAACCACTACCGCTCGGCACTCTTCGAAAAATTCAACGGCCTCCTGAAGGAACCGGTGACACCGGTGGTGGCTCCCCCGAAAGCGATGAGGGTTCTGCTCCTCCCCTACACCGGGCAGGAAAACGAGTTCTACATGCTCAGGTACGTCTACTTCTTCGTTGATGAGCCCCGCTGGATTCTTGGCGATTCAGTCCTTGAGGAAGAGGAGGAATAGACGTGGGACTGTTCGATCTCATCTTCGGCAAAGACGGCGGAGCCACCGTTGCGGGACTGCGGGCCATGACAGAGCGCGACCGGTTCGCCGAGTACCTGCCGTGGGAAGCCTACGGCCCTGAATCCCGGCTCTATATCAATATCGACAACACCGTGGGGATGATGTGGGAGTGCTCGCCGCTGATCTTTGCGGGAGAGTCGACCATGAGAACGCTTGAGGGGCTTTTCCGTCTCAATCTTCCCGACGGGGCGATCATGCAGTTCATCCTTTTCGCCGACCCGAACGTCACGCCGATCATCCGGGACTTCAACTCGATGAAGTCCCGGAAAAGCGAGCTGATTCAGGATGTCGCAGAAAACGTCTCCGATTTCTATTTATCAGGAGTCGAGGGCCTCCCGAATCTGTCCGGGATACCTATCCGCAACTTCCGGCTCTTTTTCACCGTGAAATTCCCCGACAGGGAACTGCCGAACGTCAACATCGACGAGATCAACGGGACGGTCCAGGAGATCCTCCAGGGTGCCGGGCTTTCGCCCAGGAGCGTTGAGCCTGGGGTACTGCTCGATTGGTTGCGCCGGATGATGAACGACACCCCGTCGGAAAACAACGGCCACTACGACGACCGCAAGGAGATCCGCAAGCAGGTACTCCTCGCCACCCCGATCGAAACCGGCTTTTCCCGGTTGAAGTTCGGCTCGAAGTGCTTTCGCTGCGTGACGCCGCGCGCCTACCCGCGAGAGGGAAACCCGATCCAGACTAACAAGCTTTTCGGCGGGATCATGGGGCAGCCAACCGACTCGGACCAGATCAGGACGCCGTTCTTTTTCACCCTGAACATCATCCTCAAGAACCAGAAGCAGAAGCTCCACACCAAGTGCAACCTCGTTCTCCAGCAGAAGGGGGTCGGTTCCTTCGCCCCGTCCCTCGCCCGCAAGCAGGAAGAATACATGTGGGCGGCCGACGAACTGGAGCGGGGAACGAAGTTCTTCAAGATCATCCCAATGCTCTGGGTCTACGGCAGTGATGAATGGCTGGTGAACGAGTCGGTAACTAGGGCCAAGCGGGTGTGGGAGGGACAGGGATACGTGATGCAGGAGGACAAGGGGATTCTCCCCATTCTCTTCATCTCCGCCCTTCCGTTCGGCCTCTACGACATCAAGAGCAACGTCGAAACACTCGACCGGGACCAGATCATGCCGGTTGGGAGCATTGCCGCCACCCTGCCCGTGCAAGGGGACTTCTCGGGCCTGGGACGGCCGGCGATGCTCTTCGCCGGCAGAAAGGGACAACTGTTCGGCCTCGACATCTTCCACAAGAAGGGGGTCAACAACCACAACGCGATGGTCTGCGCGGAGAGCGGAGCCGGCAAGAGCTTCTTTCTCAACTATCTCCTCTTCAACTACTACGCCTTGAAAGCGAAGGTGAGGGTGATCGACATCGGCGGCTCCTACAAGAAGATGACCATGCTGTGCGGCGCCCGCTATCTGGATTTCTCGGAGGATTCGGACGTCTGCCTCAACCCGTTCACGAACATCGTGGACGTGGAGCACGACATCCCGATCATCGCCCCGATCGTGGCGCAGATGATCTTCTCATCCGGCAACTCCAGCCCGAGCGAAACCGAGATGACCCTCATCAAGGAAGCGGTCCGCTGGGCATGGCAGCAGGAAGGGAATGACGCCGGGATCGACACTGTCCACGAGTATCTGTCCAACTTCGACCGCTATTCCAACGTCGGCGGCGAGGTGAAGGATGCGGCTGCCCGCCTCGCCTTCAATCTTGGGGATTTTCGGAGTGACGGTCCGTTCGGCCGCTTCTTCAACGGCAGAAGCACCTTCGACATCGCCAACGACGAGTTCGTTGTTCTCGAACTCGAACAGCTCGTGCAGAAAAAGTCGCTCTTCAGGGTCGTCACCCTCCAGGTGATCAACGCCGTGACCCAGGACCTCTATCTGTCAGACCGTTCCGACCGGCGGCTGATAGTATTCGACGAGGCATGGCAGTTCCTGGGGGAGAGCTCGACCCTGAAGGAAGTCATCGAAGAAGGGTACCGCCGCGCACGCAAGTACGGCGGCAGCTTCACCATAATCACCCAGTCGGTACTGGACATGAAGCGTTTCGGCGGCGTCGGAAACGTCATCCGGGAGAACTCCGCCTTCAAGTTCTATCTCGAATCCAAAGCATTCGAGGAAGCGCGGAACGAGAAGATGCTCGACTACGACGACTTCACCATGGATATCCTCAAGTCCACCAAGAGCGCCAAGCCGAGGTACTCGGAGATCTTCATGGATACGCCATACGGCGTGGGAGTGGGGAGACTGGCGGTCGATCCCTTCTCCTACTACGTCTTCACGTCGGATGCGGACGAGATCACGGAAATCGAGCAGCTGGTAGATGGAGGCATGGGGTACGAGGATGCGATTAGGGAGATGGTCAGGAAATATCGCGGCGATTAGCGTTATGACAACAGTCATGGCCGGCAACGCCCTGGGAGGAACATACGACGACGCCAAGAGTGCCGGGACGGGCTCCGCGCAGACTGCGCTCTCCCGTTTCGGGAGCCAGGACGGGTCAAACCAGAACATCTCCCAGCCGTTGACGAGCCCGACGAAGCTCTTGCAGACCTTGGATGGTTCACAGAGTTTCCAGGCGAACATCACCTCGCCCTCTTCGGCGAAATTCCTGGAGGTCTTCATCCAGCCGGCAGGGACCGGCGACCTGCAGAAAGTCATCGTCAGCCAGTACCTCGACACCAACGGAACATTCGATTACGTCTATACCCTTCCGAGAGCGGTTTCAGGGGTCTGCGGCAACGGTTATATCGCCTGCGATCCGGGGACCTGGAACCATTGCCAGTATTTCAAGTGGACGGCCGGTCCCGACGGAAAAATCGCCGATTCCGCCGCATCGATCACCGACCTGGGGGGCTGCTACTGCATCAATCAGAGCTGCGGCAGCAACCTCGTCTGGGCGAACAGCGCGGTGATCCTCCAGGACCTGGGAGGGGGAATCGTCAATGCCATCCACAATGGCAATTCCGCCTTCACCATCACCAGCGTCAACTACGACCTCACGACGATCGACTACTTCGGCCGCGTAACCGGCAACTCGACGACCGCCTCCGGCTCCATCAATTCGCTGGCGTCGTCGCCGACCGTAAGCACCCTGAGCGGCTACTACACCAACTGGGCCGGATTGACCGCGGGCAGGGACAACGCCGCCATCGCCCAGTCCACGGACCCGAATAGCCTTTACTACCTGATCTCCAATTCCGGTGCCTCCACCCAGGCGAGCGGCAAGATGAGCGCCTGTACTGTGAAGCGCAACGGTGCGGTGCAGACAACGGTCCGGACGATCAACGACTCGGGGACCGGCCAGCTCTGCACCGACCACTTGGTCTATATAAAGGTCCACAAGGTGAGCGATTCCGAATACCAGATGCAGTACGTCGATACCGGCCCCGGCGGTCTTGGGACGGCCCATTCCAACTGCGGCGACAATCCTGGCGGGAACGGCTGGCATACCATAAAAGACGTCATTCTTACTCAGCCCGACCCGAACCGGCTGGAAAAGATGATGCAGGCGAACCTCACTCTATCCAACATATCCGGCCCTGGCTGTTCTTCCGGCTCCGGCTCGGTAGACGGGATAGTGAACGGCTTCGACACCTCCCTCCAGACCAGCGTTGTCTGTCCAGCTTCTGGCGCCCAGTTTCCGACGTACAACTGGAGCTACTACATTCAGATAAAGGAGGACCAGTACGGCGAAGGGGTGGACAACCAGTGCGCAACGCTCGAGAACGACCCGGATTGCCGGTTGCAGAACGAAACAGTCGACGGCGTTCAGACCATGCTGAACTTCAACGCCACCGGGCTCACTCCACTTCCCAGTTGCCGGCAGTTGTTCGGCCAGGTGGGGATCAACACCATCTGCCGCAACTGGTGGCAAAAGAAGCGCACCTACGTCTGCGGCAACCAGGCATACGATTTTTCGGCCATCGGAACCAGGTTCGGCAAGGTCACCACGACCGTCACCGACAACACCTCCAGCCTCGACTTCCAGGACAAACGCCTCACGGCCGGAGGCTGGAGCGACGCGACCGGCAGTTTCGCCCTTCCCGGACGCGACCAGTCCCCCACCTGCGAGCAGGCATGCAAGACCAGAAAACCCAAGAACGACACCCAGGTGACGGTATCGGGCGATGTCACAGAGATGAGGAATCCCGCGACCTCATACGACTTCTTCTACCGGGTGTGCGACCGCAACAACGTCTGTCCCGCAGGTCCGGGGGAAGAGATCGTCAAGGACTGCCAGTGCATCAACGATTTCAACGAGGCGGCGACAATCATCCAGACGCTCCGGACGGCGGGGAAAGACACCATCTGCACCAGCGGCGCAAAGAAACCGCTGTAGGTCGAGGTGAGACAGCATGATGTTCCGAATCCTATACGCCATGATCCATGCAACACTGATCGTCTCCCTCAGTGGCATCCCCCGGACGGCCCTCGCCGCGGTGAGCTGCCAGGATCAGATCAACCCGAACACGACGATCCGCTACAGCGACACCCTCGTCTCCTTCGTCTCGTACAACGGCAAGACCTACGCCATCGCAAAATCGGCGGCGACCGGCGGCACCTCCGAAGCGGAGACTTTCTTCGATTTCTCGGCCAACATCACTCGCGCCTACACCATGACCGGCGACAGCACCGGTTCCCTGAAAAACCTCCTCTCGCTCGGCAAGTTCGGAGCTGCAAAGCCGGTGAAGATCGACAGCGCCGACACTGAGAAGTTCATCCTCACTCAGTACGGCAAGTACCTGGGAAGCGCCTCCACGCCCAAAAGCACCTACCTTGACGCCTGGAAGGAATACGGCGCGAGCGGTTTCACCACTGTTGACGGCTCCGCGCTTTCCTACACTAACTGGGCTTCTCCAGTGTACAGCGGACAGGACCCGCAGGCAGTCGTCATGGGCGGAGACGGCAAATGGACGAGCGGGCTTGACGGGACGAGGAGCGGGCAGATCGTCCAGTTCGACGGGGTGCTCGATTGCGCCGCCTCGTTTTCGCCTCCGCAAACGGGAGACGGCACAACCACTACACCTCCGACGACCGGAACGAGTGGTCCCGATCTCTCGAAGCCGGTCTGCGGCCAGGATCTCAACAACAACGGCTACGCCGCCGACCCGGGGGAGATAGCCAACTGCATCCAGACGACCCAAGGGCTCTTCTGTCCCGTAGGGTCCGTCAACTGCGTGGAGACCTATTCCGCCCCGATCTGTCCCAGCGGTTCCGCTTTGAACACCTCGCGGGACATGTGCCAAGCCGATGCCGTCGTCACCTGTGGGAGCGGCTACAGCTACGATCCGTCGTTGGACAAGTGCGTTCGGTCGATCGATTGCCCGGAAAACGGACTATTCAATCCGGTAACCGACCGTTGCGAGAAGCTAGTCCAGAACGACTGCCCGACCGGATACTCCTACGACGGCAACAGCTCGAGTCCAACCTACGACCGCTGCGTGAAGTCCGCCACATGCAACGACGGCGGTTCGTTCATCGCCAGCAGTGACCGGTGCGAACGTGCCTGGATGCCGGTCTGCGACTCCGCCAATGGCTATTCCTACAACTCCGCCACCGGACAGTGCCAGCGCTCTCCCGTCTGCTCATCCGGATCCTACAATCCCGCATACGACCTGTGCACGAAGCAGTACACCATCTCGTGCCCGTCCGGGTACAACTACAGCGCCACGACCGGACGCTGCGAGATGCAGCCGGTCTGCCCGAGCGGCACATCGTTCAACGGCATCACCAACCGGTGCGAAACGTCGGCAACCACCATCACCGGATACACCCAACCGATCACCGGCAAGACGGAGATCATCAAGTACAAGGCCAGAGGAAACACGAGCACCGGAATAACCCAGTACTCGACCTCTCCGCCGGCTCTCGACAGTCTCAGCTTCGACTTCATCCTGCAGAACGGCCAGGTCGTGCTCAAAAAGGAGTGCGCCTGGGGTGGCGCTGGAAACTGCGGCTGCGACCGGCCGCACTGGAATGGGTGGTGCCGGGCCGGAACGGACCTGACCCAGACCAGGAGCGGCAACACCCTCACCGTGGTCGCCACCATCTTCGACTGGAACTACGACTATTACTCCCCCTACTGCGATCCCGGCTACACCCTGTTCTACGATTACGATTCAGGGTCTCCCTACTGCATGGGGTGTCCGACCCAGGCTTATGACTGGGAGAGTGGAAGCTACTACACCTACTACTCCTGTTCCGGAGAGGTGCGATACCCCGCTTCCAAGTCCTACACGACCGGCGCGGCGGCAAGCGCCGACCTGTCGGAGTTCGTTTCGTGCCCCGCGGGCTATACGCTCACGGCTCCCCCCACCACTACCCAATGCGTAACGATAACTACCCAATGGGGGAACCAGACCGGCATCACCGACTGCACCCAGTCCGGCCTTTATATTTGTTCCGCCCCGGTAAACGCCTGCAATGCCGGCTACACCCTGTCGGGAAGCGTCTGCTACCAGAACCCGACCTGTCCCTCCGGTTCCTTCGACAGCACGACCCATACCTGTTACGCCCCGGCCTCCCTGCTCTGCGACGACGGCTTTCGCCTCGACACCGCATCGAACACCTGCGTCAAGTCACCTTCCTGTCCGGGAGGTGTCCTCAACACCGGGACGGATGTCTGCGAGGCGACCGTGACGAAGGACTGCGGCACCTATGCCTTCGACAGCGGCGCCAATGTCTGCTATTCGGCGCCGGTCTGTTCCTCCGGGGTCTACGACGCCACGTTCAATCTCTGTCTCGGCGCCCTGACGAGAAACTGCGGCTCCTATGCCTGGAGCCAGCCGGATTTCAAATGTCTGCAAGCGGTCTCGTGCCCCAAGCCTGACGGCTTTTCGCAGGCGGCGACCGTGGCCTTTTCCGGCACTCTCGACAAGTGCGTTTCCGAGGCGCAGCACGACTGTCCGACCGGGACTGCTTACAACGGCCTTCCCGTCGAGAAATGCGAGGCGGTGCCGATCTGCACCGGCGACGGAATCTACAATACGACGGTCCATAGCTGCTTCCTGGGAATGAACACCTGTCCCCTCGGGACCCAGTACACCTGCATGGACAACAACGGGGCCATGCAGTGCTCGCCTAATCAGTGCTTCACCGCAGGGACTAGCGGTACCGAAGAGACGACGATCATGGACGAGTCGATGATGCAGGACGACGGCCAGCGGGACCAGAACGGCAACTGCCTCGACCAGCTCTTCGTCTTCAACGGCAAGGCTTCCCGCTGCCGGCCGCCTGGACTCACCGTGGGGATGATCAACAACTGCTGCGAAAGCGACAGCATCGGCACGGACGACATGGGGAGCAACATCTCCATGGTCGCCAACGGCATCCAGACCGCCTACGAAATCGGCCAGGTGGCCTACTACTCGAATCTGGTTACGAGCGGAGCGGCCACCCTCACCCCCCTGGTCGGCACAACATCGGTTGGCATCGTGACCGCAACCGGCACCACGACCGTAAGCGGCGCCGTCGCCACCGGCGTGTCCACGGCCGCGGCAAGCGGAACCACTGGAGCCGCGGCAATCGGTTCCGGCCTGCAGGCATACGTGGGAGCGTTGCTGAATCCGGCCACGATCGCCGTGGCGATCGTCGTCATGGTGGTCATGAAGGTCCTCATGGGAAGCGGCTGCGACCAGGGAGACATCCAGACCGGAATGCAGGCCGCGTCCAAGGATTGCCACTACATCGGCGATTACTGCGAGAAGAAGTGGCCGCTGGTCGGCTGCGTCCAGAAGGCGAAGGGGTACTGCTGCTTCAACACCAAGATGGCGCGGATAATCCACGAGCAGGGGCGGCCTCAACTGCAGTCGTTCGGAGCGGACGGCGCCTGGGGTTCACCCAGCTCCCCCAATTGCCGTGGCTTCACCCCGGACGAGTTCCAGTCGCTGGATTTCTCCCGCATCGACCTCTCGGAGTACTTCGGCGACATCCAGAAGGACCTGGCGACGAAAATCCAGGGAGCCCAGACATCGATCCAGAACCGGGTGGAGCAGAAATTCCAGGCAACGACGGGGGCCAACTGATGAAGGGCGTTATCGTCATGGCAACGGCGCTGTTCGTGGCGACCACAACCGATGCCAGAAACCTGAGTACGGTCGGAGCGACATACCAGATCGCCGAGCGGGACGCCCTGACCGAGATCGAGCAGCGGGCGAAAGGCGTCGACTGGAGCAAGGTCGTAAGAAGGAAGGCTATCGAAGACTACGACGGTCCGCAGGATCGGGTGCTCCTGCCACGCGCTGCCAAGGACAGAAGGTTTCCGGTGGACATGACCTGGACCCTGGCGACGGATATTCCGGACGGCAAGGGGGGCGTACTCTACCCACAAGGGTACACCTTCAACCCTCTCGATTACATCACCTTCACCAAGACCCTGGTAGTGATAAACGGGAACGATCCGGCGCAGGTGAAATGGTTCGCATCGTCGGAATACAACGGACGCATCGACGTGATGCTTCTTCTCACCGAGGGCTATTACCGGAGCCTGGGAAAGAGGCTCGACGTCCCCCTGTTCTATGCCGACGGCGCGATCGTCGATCGGCTGCGGTTGGAGGCGGTCCCTTCGATTGTCAGGCAGGAGGGAAAAGTCATGGTAGTCAACGAATTCGCGGTGCCGCGATGAGCCGTCAGGTTTCCGGAAGGCAGAAAGGAAGATGAAATGACAAGACGCTTTACCGTCCTACTGGCACTTGCAGCCGGGATATTACTCCCCGCCGCCTTTACCGAGGCCGCAACCGTCTGCAAGGGGACAGCAATCAACCCGGTCACCGACATCTGCTGGCAGTGCATGTTCCCGGCCCAGATCGGCAGCGTCTCATTCGGCATGGGGCAGGAGTCGGCCCCGGGTAACATCACCACTCCCACCTGTGTCTGCCCCGACAGCAAGCAGGGGATCATTGCCGGACTCTCGGTTGCCTTCTGGGAACATGCCCGGATGATCGAAACGGTGAAGGACCCTTACTGCTTTCCGATCCTGGGGACCGGCATGGACAACCCGAAACCGGGGTTTTCCTCCGGCACTTCCAACGGGCCGGCCTACAGTGACAACGCTTACTCGTTCCAGCAGGCCCACTACTATACCTTCCCGGCCTGGTCGATCCTGAAGCTCTTTATGGACTTTCCCTGCGCCGAGCAGGGGGGATTCGATCTCGCCTACATGACGGAGGTGGACCCCATGTGGAACGATGACAGCCTCTCCTTCATCATCAATCCGGAGGCGCTCCTGTTCGCCAACCCCGTTTCCCAGGTCGCCTGCGTTGCCGACAGCGTAGCTGCCACGGTCACCAACCCCATCGACCCTCTGTTCTGGTGCATGGGGTCGTGGGGCTCCTTCTATCCCTTGACCGGGAGCGTGGACTCCAGCGACCCGCTGAGCGTCAACGCCGGACTCGCCGCGAGGATGCTCTTCAAGCTGGGGCGTGAATCGCTCCTGTTCGATACAGGCATCAACCAGTGCTCCTCGGGCGGGGTCATCACCCCGATCCTCGTGAAGAGCAACTACCGCCTGCAGATCGCTCGGCCGGTCCGCGGCACCGCATGCAATCCCATCGGCAGGCCCGCTATGATCTGGGGTTCGGGAAAGAATCCGCCTTGGGGGGCCGGCGCCAATTCCCCCGACAATTTTCTCTGGTCGATGACGAGAAGGAGGGTCTGTTGCGTCGGCTATGGCCTCAACTGATGATTGCCGCGATCCTCGCGTGTCCCTATTCGGTATCTGCCGCTGGGAAAGCGGGGTATATCGCAACGCCGGACGCTTGCTACGTCCCGGAAAAGGTGGAGGGTGAAACCGTTTACCTGAGACAGGCCGGAGTCTGTGAGGGGAAGCCCGGTCGAGCCTTTGTCGGCGTCGCACGGGAGACGGTGAAGGTTTTCGTGGACGGGAAATTCTGGAAGGAAGTGCGGGTGGAGGAGATGGGAGTGCCTGACATCTCGTCGAGCCTCGCCCGGGCCGACCGACAGGCGGGGGCGCTGACGATACCCCAAAACCCCAGCAAGGTCGAGATGGAGAAGGCTGCCGGGAAACTCGACAACTATTACCGCTCGCCGGAGTTCCAGGGGCGCCTGAAGAGCGAGACGGAGAGGATCAAGGCCGAACTCTTCGGGGAAAGCATTGGCAAGTTTTACCCCGACACCCTGGCGCAAGAGAGGAAGGGAAAGCTCTTCGAGACCGAGAGGATCTACGTATTCGTTTCCTCGTCGATTCCGCTTCAGACGGTGCGCAACTATGCCGCCTCAGTCGCCCGTCTCCACGACCCCCGGATCACGCTGGTCATGAGGGGGTTCGTCGGAGGGATGGCGAAGATCCAGCCGGCCATCGACTTTGTGGGAAGCGTCCTGAAGGAAGATCCGGACTGCGATCCTTCCGGGAGCGACTGCCGGATGCGGCCGGCGAGCATGATCGTCGATCCCCTTCTCTTTCGTAGATACGGCATCGAGAAGGTGCCGGCGGTCGTCTACGCGCAGGGGGTGAAGGCCGAGGACCCCGGATTGAGCGAGGGGGATGCCCGGAACGCGAAACTGGCGGAGAGCTTCACGGTCTACGGCGACGCGAGCCTGGAATACATCCTGGAGCTGATCGGCAGGGAAACTGGTTCCCCTTCCCTGAAGGGTCTCGTGTCGGCCCTGTCGGCCGCTCGGCAGTGACTATGCACCAATTAAGGTGGAGATTTTGGATAGTGAATGGGTGACTTCAAAGGAGATGAAATTGGACGCGGAAATGGGAACTAACTTGGAGCACAAAGATGATCCAAAAAAGCGAACACTCGAAAAGAAACGGCCCGTGGCGAAACCGGCTGGGCTCTTTGGACTGGTGGCGCTCTGCCTGGCCGTCTCGACCCTCACGTCGGTGGCCACCCTGTTCTGTTACGACCGCTGGTATGCCCAGAAGGTCGTGGCCGTTGACGTCAAGGGATACATCGAGGCCCAGCGGGAAAACTACCTGGCGGGCAAGATGAGCGATGACGATCTGAGGAAGAGCTTTGACCGGCTCGAGGCGGTGGTCACCGCGATCCCGAAGAACAGGGTCGTCATCATGGGTGACGCGGTGGTTCGAAATGCCGAAACGATCAAGCCTTGATTACCGGGATTGGAGGGTCTGGCTGTTCATCGCACTGATAGTCGTTGTCGGCAGCCAGCTCCCCAGCAGGATCAGCGTGACCCTCACCCCTTCCCTCAAGCACCGGGTCTACTGGCTCGCCAGGGACCCGGACAAGGTGAGAAAGGGCGACTACGTGCTCTTTCACTATCCTGAACGGGTAACCAGCCTCGCCCGGGGTGAGGTCTCGGACCTGATGAAGATCCTCGGCTGCGACGAAGGTGACATCCTGACCGTGGACGAGACGAAAAGCTACTACTGCAACGGCAAGTACCTGGTCCGGGCCAAGGACGTCTCCCTCAAGGGGGAGAGGCTCGAGAGCTTCGTTTTCAATGGCCCGATCCCGGCAGGCTTCATGTTCGTAATCGGCCAGCACAAGGACAGCTACGACTCCCGCTATTTCGGCTTGGTGGAGAAAAGCCGGATCAGGGCGAAAGCGTATCCCATTTTCTGAGAGGTGACGGTATGCCCATCGAAAAACTGAATCCCCTGCACTACATGGGGCAGGCGGAATACACCGGGTTCTGGCAGAAACTCTTCGCCACGGCCCTCTTCGGCTTCTGGGGGAGGTTCCTGTTCATCGCCTTCATCTTCCTGGCCTTCTGGGTCGGGGTGCGGCAGAGGAATCCGACCCTGGCAGCCATCTGTCTCATTCTCGCGTCCATCGTTGCCTACGGCGGCGGCGTCATGAACCTGGTCAGGTCACTGGCCGGATAGGAGGATAGCAATGTCGAAACAGAGTGGCGGCTCGCCGGACGTGATGCCGGTGCCGCAGAGCAACGAGATCCACCCCCGGGGGCTTCTGGAGGCGATTTCCTACATCGATCAGAACTTCGCCAACGAGCTCGGTGGCTGCATGACTAATTCCCGTTTCCTCACCACCAAACAGCGGCTTGAATTCATGGAGGTGGGGTTCCGCAGTTCCTTCGCCTCCGGGATCGTGACAGCGCTCCTGACGCCGGTCGCGATCGGGGTCATCGAGCAGTACATCCCCATGTTCGGAGACCCCACGCCGACCATGTTCGACAAGTTCAGCGCCTTCCTTCTCGCCCTCGGATTTTCCCTCGGCTACGCGATCTTCATGGCGAAGACGGCCACCTGCTATATCGGCGGGTACACGAGGGCTATGGTACTGAACCTTCTCGGCGGGATGACGGTGGGTGCGGTGCTGAAGGCGGTTCTGGCATTCATCGCCTTCCATTTCATCTACTTCAAGGTCTTCACGGACAAGAACATCCTCTGGGTGACGGAGAAACTTTACCATGCCAGGGCGTCTTCCAAAACGGTTGCGGCCATCTACTACTGGGTGCAGGGATTCAAGGGGATCTTCCTCACTTCCGCATATTTCATCCTGGTCTCGACGGCCGTGTTCATCATCATCCCGCTCATCGCCATGGCGTTTGCCTGGATCAGGAACCGCAGGCTTATCGCCGCAGGGGTAGTGAATGTCGATGCGAACAACGTCTAGGATCGCCATTGCCCTTCTTATTCTCGCCATTCCAAGCGCGGCCTTCGCCACGACCATGGATTTCTATGTCTATGGCGGGTTCGACGCGGTGGTGAACGCCTTCAACAAGCTGGCGCTGATCTTCGGTGACAGCACCTACAAGTCGCTCTACGCCATCTCGATAGTGGCCGGAATTTTTTTCGGGTGTCTCTCTCTGGCATCGAAGGCTCTGGGTACCGGCAACGGCTCTCCCATGGCTTGGCTGGTGCCGTCGCTCATCGGGATCATGGTCTACCTGGCACTGGTAGTACCGAAAGGGACCCTCCAGATATACGATCCTGTCTACAACAAGAACCAGGCCGTGGGGAGCATCCCCGAAGGCGTGGTAGTGGTTGCAGGAATTCTGAACACGATCGAGCGGGGGCTCGTGGAGATCGTGAGCACCTCCGGGGACCCCATGTCCTACCAGACACAGGCGGGAGGAAAGGGATTCCTTGGCCTGGCGCAGCTGACGAGCCTTCCCTTGTCCGCTTCCGACAGCAACCTGGACGCCTCGTTGCGGCGCTACGTCAAGGATTGCGTTACCTATGAACTGATGCGTCCTGGAAGCTCCTTGTCAGTGGACGAGCTGCGTAAAACGACCACAAGTTTCACGACTTCTCTACAGAAGGCGCAGAATCCTGCGGTCTGGACCGTCTACTACGATTCCTCGACCCCGAACGGCCAGACACTCACCTGTACCGACGCCTGGACGAACATCACAGCCGCTCTCACCCCGGCCAGTCTTTCGAACAACATCAGCGCTGTCTGCGCGAGCCTCGGCTATGACGTGACAGACGCGGCCTCACTCAACCAGTGCAAAACGGTCCTGGAGAACGTCAACGACGGGACCACCTTGGGAGCTGCCTCGCTCGACGACTTCCTGAAGCAGGCCTACATCTCACAGCGACTCGAGGAGGTCTTCCGGAGCGGCGACGCGACCGGTGCCACGAACTATCAGTTCCTTCTGAGCGCTTCCGGAGCCATGAAGGCCGCCAACGAGTGGCTGCCTATACTGAGAGCGGTGCTCACCGCGATCGCCGTGGGGCTGCTCCCCTTCCTGGCACTCTTCATACCCACACCTTTCATCGGCAAGGCCGTTGGGCTCATTGCCGGCCTGTTCGTCTGGCTTACCGCCTGGGGTGTCACCGACGCCATTGTCCATCAGTTTGCCGTAGACTACGCCAACAAGACCTACGAGCTGGTGCGGCAGAACCGGCTCGGAATGGATGCCCTCTACTTCTTTCCGGATCAGACCGTGAAGATCCTGGGCATGTTCGGGACTCTGCGAATGAGCGGCATGATGCTTGCCACCGTCATCACCGGTATGCTTGTGAAGTTCGGAGGTCACGCCATGGCAATGATGTCAGGAAGCCTGGCAGGACAGATTCAGTCAGCCGGCACGAGGGCCGCCCACGAGATCGAGGACCCTGCCGGCAGAGCCTCTGCGATCCAGCGGAACGTATCCGCCATGCCGGCGCAGGCTTGGGCGAACGAGCATAGTTTCTGGTCGCGGGGCTCCGCGGCGAAATCGCACATGGACATGAATACGGGGAGCGGCCTGGCACTCGGGACAGAAGGGTTTTCGCAGGGATATAACTCGATGCAGACGAGCATGGGGACAACCGACGCCTTTGTGAAGTCGGGAGATCCAAGGGCATCGGCGGCACTCGGGACGGCGATGCTGAAGGCGCCGACGGGACAATTCAGCACGAATGCCGGACAGGAGTGGATACGTCATGCTTCGCCGGACGGGAAGATGGCGACCTTGACCAGCGGGTCACAGAAGCTGGCCCTTTCCAATGGTCGGCTTACCGATGCAAACGGCATGCACCTGGGAATCAAGTACAACGAAGGGATCAAGGCCGGATATTCCGTTGCGAGGAGCAACGCTGAATCTGAAGCCATACGGTACGACATGGCAACAGGGCGCAGTTTCCTCTCAACTCTTTCCAATAACGAGGGGACCACTTCCGTCAGCGGGATCGCCCAGAAATATGGGGTTTCGAAAGGTATGGCGCACGAGCTAAACAAGACCCTTGCCAATACCGCTTCCATCATCGGGAACAAGTCTACGGCTATCAGGGACGAACATGGCAATATGGTTTCAAAGGACGCCTTTGGCCAATTTGTAGCAACTGCAGAGGCAGGAACACCTTTTGGAACCATTGCCCCTATCAAAATTTCAGCGTCTGGACAAGGGGGGTACAAGGTTTCAGCGCAAACAAAGGAGGGAACAACACATACTTATACTGTTGATGTGGCCGACAAGAAGGGAGTTGAACGTTCGGTAGGCGAGGCATGGCGTGATACAACTTCGAAGCTCAGATCCATGGAGCTTTCATCAAATGACCAGAAGGCTATCAGTGAAATGCTCCAGGTTTCGGAGACAGAAAGCTCTACGACCCAGGCCAGCCAAGCATGGAACAAGGCAAAGACGCTGGAGCGTAAAGAGACAGAGGAAACTTCCCATGCCGTTCAGGCAAGCCAGGAGTATGACGCCGCACTCATCGGCTGGTATGGGGACAAGTATTACGGAAATGTGGCTTCTGAGCAGAGATATGCGGAAGCTGCTTCCGACCTCAACCTATTGGCGACTAGGGCAGACAAGGGAGCGATCAACAAGGTTTTCGGAGATTTCATAGAGGAAAAGGCGCTCGCCCCTGCCCCTGTCACAGTACGTGGTGATAAGCCACCTGTGGAGGCTCCCGGGGCTGCGCCCGAGTCCCTCGAGCGGGTTTCGCAAATGGTCTCAGACGCGAACAGCCGTATAGAAGCGGGTCGAGCCAGTATGGATCGACCTAAGGCAATCCCCGACAACATTCGGGAAAGGATTGCCGGTTCTTCTCCATCAGTAGGTATTGGTAAACCGAACCCCCAGCTGAAAAGATACATGAATCTTATGAAGGAGAACGTGGAAACCGGAGGGAAAGAGATGGAGCGAATTACAGCATCTATTGTTGGCCCCCTCGCTCAGATGGCGCCTTTCATTCCTCTAGTTCCTCCAACTGCGCGTGGAGCAGGTGAGGGAAGGCTTCCCGATAATAAGATCACAGACTTCGATCCAAAGGTGATGACGGATACGTTCATGGGGGGAGCCATATTCAAGAAGTCTGGAATCGCTAAACCTGGATTACCGTCGAAGTTCACAATCGGAGGGGAAAAATAGATGGCTTCATTAGCGCTGAAATGCTTGAAGATGCCCGATGGCTTGATTTTCCTTGTTCCAGAGCAAGATGATGGCCAGCTGAAGATCATTGCATCTGCGGTTCAGGTAGCCGTCAACGATGTTGGCGTCTACATCCGAGCCGAAGACATCATACTGCCGATCTTCGACGAGCTGTTAACGCATATTTTGAAGAATCCCAACGTCCAGGTCTGGATTGTCGCAGAAGGCCGTTTTGTTGAGGAAAATTCGATTACGCTTGAACTGGACCGTGATGCGATATTGGAGGCGAAGGGGGTGTGGGAGTATAGAAAGAGCCGGGCGGCCAAGGCCCCGGCTTAGTCATTGGATCGATGGAAAGCGTTGCTCGATAAATGGTCGTATGCAGGATTTACCAACATCTCTTGCCTTTGCCGATCGAGGTCAGCCATCATAACTTTCTGCTCTTCAGTTAGTTCTGGCTGTACATATTCCCCATGTTTCGCCCGAGCCCAGACAGATAGTCCCCAGACCCCTGCGACAATGAATACGACGATATCGAGGCCTCCGAAGAAGGAACGGAAAAACAGAGAGAAAAGCCATATCCCGAAGAACGCGGCTGCAACGGTGTCGCTAAGCTTCCAAACTTTTCCAGTCATCTCTCTAGATTCTCCTTTCTTATGAATCTGGTCTCAACAGGACTTAACAAGCACTTTGATCCATGTTCCTTGAGGTGTCAACAAAAATGAACTGAAATATTATCATAAAACACAATTATTTCACATATTTTTGTCACTCAGTCTCATCAGAACAGAGAGGCGTTTTTCAACAATCCATCTGGTATCTGGCAGATACATTTTGAAAGGGGGCCCCAAATGCACATGATCGATAAAATGGCCTTGGTCACCACTTTGGAGAGGAATTCCCTGATTTTGGTACAAAAAAGTCTTTATGCCAGAAATCTAAATCTCTACAAGCACTCCATCCTTACTGCAGAGATAGCAAAGGATATAGTGGTTTGCACCGACAAAGACTTCGGTATTACTCCTGCTCAGGCCTACCTGGCTGGAATGCTTCATGATGTCGGTAAGCTTTTTGTCCAAGACAGGATTCTCGATAAAAGACATCCTTTGACGGAAAAAGAATGGGAAGTCATGGAGAAACATCCTGCATGGGGCCATGAATATGTCAAGGGTACCGTTTTCGAGCACTATGGGGATGTGATTCTCCATCATCATAAACTCCCTGATGGCTCTGGATACCCGAAGGGGCTGGCATCTAAGGAATTGGATGAGCGTGTTCGTCTTATTTCCGCTGCTGACAAAATCGCGGCGTTTATCGAAGATCGGCCTTATCGAAGGCGCATTCCTCATACGGAACTCATATACCAAGAAGTGAGATCAGTAGCGGAATTGTTATTCGATGATGAGAAAGCTGAGACGATCATTGCCACTGTCATGGGAGCCATTGCCATGGACCGCTGGTCACCTCTCCACAAGGAGCAATTTTCTACAATTGCCTGGAGGGAACTGTGAAGATCACCGAACGGATACTGGTCGATTTATGCCGTAAGATGAATGCTGATCAGCTTAAGCGTTGGGATTCAGGGTTGAAAATCGAACGTCGCGGAGATGAGTACTTCGTAATACGACTTTTTCGAAAACCTCAAAATGGAAGACCAAGGTGTCTCGACCTTTATCGAGGATCTTCCCGTGAAATCAAGGCCTTTTGCGACGGTTTTACCCATGCTGCTGAACTCGTAAATAGCGCCTCTGCCGAATGAAAAATTAATAGAAGATACAGATACCTGCAAACATCCCCCCTACATCTGAAGCCATCCATTTCCACGCAAGTTAATTAGCAATCAAGTGGTTACATCGAAGCAAGTCTTTGCGGTTATTTGCGGCAAAAAGCGGTTGACAATCGGTTTCTGCCAAAGTATTTTGAGTAAAATTTAAGCTGGGATTAGTGTATCCAGGCTGGCCCGCTTCTCCTCCGGTGAAACGTGGCAACAATTCTGCCATGAGGACCAAATTGATATGGCCGAGATAGAAGATCGCTGGTTATCAGTAGACGAGATAGGCAAGTACCTCGGTGTCAGCAGTGACACCGTTTACCGCTGGATCGACAAACATGTGATGCCCGCCCATCGCATGGGCCGTCTTTGGAAGTTCAAGAAAGACGAGGTCGACGAGTGGGTGAAGGCTGGCGGCGCGGCGGACAAGACGAGACAGGATCAAGCTGAATGAGCAGGAAGAACGGAAATAACAATTCAGTCGGTCTGGATATCGGGACCCTCTCCGGGCATCTCTGGGAGGCGGCCAATATCCTGCGCGGTCCTGTCGACGCGGCCGACTTCAAGACTTACATCTTCCCGCTGTTGTTCTTCAAGCGGCTCTCCGATGTCTATGACGAGGAGTATGCCGCGGCCCTGGAAGAGTCCGACGGCGACGTGGAATTTGCACAGTTCCCCGAGAACCACCGGTTTCAGGTTCCGGAGGGCTGCCATTGGAAGGATGTCCGGGCCAAGAGCGCCAATATCGGCCATGCGCTCCAGAAGGCCATGCGCTGCATCGAGCAGGCCAACCCGGACACCCTGCACGGCATATTCGGTGACGCCCAATGGACCAACAAGGACCGCCTTTCTGACGCGCTGCTCAAGGACCTGATCGAACACTTCTCATCGCTCAACCTGGGTAATGAGCACTGTAAGGCGGACATCCTCGGCCAAGCCTATGAGTACCTGATCAAGAAATTTGCCGACCTGACCAACAAGAAGGCTGGTGAATTCTATACTCCGCGCTCCGTGGTCGCGCTGATGGTTCGCATCCTTGCACCCAAGGCCGGGGAAACTATCTATGACCCGGCCTGCGGGACAGGCGGCATGCTCCTCGAGGCGCTGCACCATGTCAAAGAGCATGGCGGTGACGAGAACCTCATGCTGGGCAAGCTATATGGCCAGGAAAAAAACCTGACCACCTCCTCCATCGCCCGGATGAACCTCTTCCTCCATGGTGCGGAAGATTTCCATATCGAACGCGGCGACACCCTGCGCTTGCCCGCCTTTTATTCAGGCGACAGCCTCGCCACCTTTGACTGCGTCATCGCCAATCCTCCGTTTTCCCTGGAAAAATGGGGGGACGACGTCTGGATCAATGACCCCTACGGCCGCAATTTTGCCGGGTTGCCGCCAGCCAAATCCGGCGACTTCGCCTGGGTTCAGCACATGGTCAAGTCCATGGCCCGCAAGATCGGCCGCATGGCCGTGGTGCTTCCCCATGGCGTGCTGTTCCGCATGTCCAAGGAGGGCGAGATCCGGCGCAAGCTACTGGAGATGGACATCCTCGAAGCGGTGATCGGTCTCGGGCAGAACATTTTCTATGGCACCGGTCTCGCGCCCTGCGTGCTGGTCTTCCGCGACAGCAAGCCCAAGTCCCACCGCCAGAAGGTGCTGTTCATCGACGCCTCGAAGGAGTTCAAGGCCGGTCGCGCCCAGAATGAGCTTCTCCCGGAACACGTGGACAACATCCATCGCTGGTACGAAGGCTACCAGGATGTCGAAGGGATCTGCCGGGTGGTCACGCTCGACGAGATCCGCGAGAACGATTTCAACCTGAACATCCCCCGCTACGTGGAGCCGGTGATCGAGGAGGAATCCATGACCATCGATCAGGCCATCGCCAACCTCAAGGAATCGCTGCAGGCGGCGTACGCGGCCGAGGATCGCCTGAAGGGGCTGCTGCTCCGGGAGGGACTGCTGTGAAGATCTACCAGTATAGATCACCCATCGGTCGCTTCCTCATCAAACCGCAAGCGAACAGTCGCTGGGGGCTTTGGTTCAAAGACGACCTGCTTGGCTCCTATCACTCTGCCATGGCTGCCGCCGATGACGTCTATATGCAGGCGACCGGCGATTACAACTGGGACTCCCTGGATGGCGTCGATATTCCAACGGACATTTCTGAATGGGAAGTGGTAGCGCGATGAAGAAGAACAAACACATTTCCCAATCGGAGCTGGAATCCTACCTCTGGGGCGCAGCCACCTTGCTGCGCGGTTACATTGACGCCGGGGACTACAAGCAGTTCATTTTCCCGCTGCTGTTCTACAAGCGCCTGTGCGATGTGTACGACGAGGAGCTGGCCGATGCGCTGGAGGAATCGGGCGGCGATCAGGAATACGCCGCGCTTCCCGAGCAGCACCGCTTCCAGATCCCGGAAGACGCCCACTGGAAGGCTACCCGCACCAAGGTCAAGAACGTGGGCAAGGCTATCCAGGACGCCCTGCGGGCCATTGAGACGGCCAATCCCGACACCCTGTATGGTGTATTCGGCGATGCCCAGTGGACCAACAAGGACCGCCTGCCGGACCACATGCTGCGCGAGCTGATCGAGCATTTCAGCTCGCAGACTCTTTCACTCTCCAACTGCCCGGAAGATGAACTGGGCGTGGGTTATGAGTTCCTGATCAAAAAATTCGCCGACGATTCCGGCCACACCGCTGCGGAGTTCTATACCAACCGCACCGTGGTTCATCTGATGACCGAGATGCTCGAACCCAAGCCGGGTGAGTCGATCTATGACCCCACCTGCGGTTCGGCAGGCATGCTGCTCTCCGCCGTCGCCCATCTGAAACGGCAGAACAAGGAATGGCGGAACCTGCGGCTGTTCGGCCAGGAGCGCAACCTGCTCACCTCGGCCATCGGCCGGATGAACCTGTTTTTGCACGGCATCGAGGACTTCCGCATCGTCCGGGGCGATACCCTGGCCAATCCCGCCTTTGTCGAAGGCGACCGACTCATGCAGTTCGACGTGGTCCTGGCCAATCCGCCGTACTCCATCAAGCAGTGGGACCGCGATGCCTGGGCCGCCGATCCGTGGGGCCGGAACATCTACGGTACTCCGCCCCAGGGCCGCGCCGACTATGCCTTCTGGCAGCACATCATCAAGAGCATGAAGGCCAAGACCGGCCGCTGCGCCATCCTGTTTCCGCATGGAGTCCTCTTCCGCAATGAAGAACTGGCCATGCGCGAGAAGCTGGTCGCCCACGACGTGGTGGAGTGCGTATTGGGCCTCGGCCCCAACCTCTTTTATAACTCACCGATGGAAGCCTGCGTCGTCATCTGCCGCATGAACAAGCCGAAGGAGCGCAGGAACAAGGTGCTCTTTATCAACGCGGTGAACGAGGTGACCCGCGAGCGGGCTCAGAGCTTCCTCACTGACGATCACATCCAGCGCATTGTCGCCTCCTACCAGGCCTTTGCCGACGAGGACGGCTTTGCCCGGGTGGTCAGCAATGACGAGATCCGTGAGAAAGCCAGCAACCTCAGCATCCCGCTCTACGTGCGGGCGGAAAACGGAAACGGCAATGGAAACGGCGCGGCCGAAGCGGTCAGCCTCAAACAGGCCATTGCGAACTGGCAGGAAAGCTCGATGGCTTTGCGAGAGTCGATGGACGGTCTCTTCGAGTTGCTTGAGGACACACGGGTGATGGGAGGTGCCGAATGAGCACGCAAAGCCTGAAGCCCGGCTGGAAGATGGTCAAGTTCGGCGACATCGCCCAGAACGTTGCTGTGCGGGTGGACCCCGCCGATGCCAAAACCGATGTCTATGTCGGGCTGGAACACCTCGATCCCAGCACGCTTCATCTTCGCCAGTGGGGGCATCCGTCTGATGTGACCGGGCAAAAGCTGGCTTTCAAAAGGGGCGATGTTATTTTCGGCCGCCGCCGTGCGTATCAACGCAAGCTCGCCGTGGCCGAGTTTGACGGCATCTGCTCGGCACATGCCATGGTTGTCCGCGCAAAACCTAAGATGATTCTGCCGGATTTTCTGCCGTTCTTCCTGCAGTCCGACATGTTCATGGATCGGGCCATCGAAATATCGGTGGGCTCGCTCTCTCCGACGATCAACTGGAAGACGTTGAAAGTGCAGGAGTTCCCGCTGCCGCCCATTGATGAACAGAAGCGCATTGCCGAGATCCTGTGGGCAGCGGATGAAGCGCTGGAACAATTTTCTAACGCATCAGAGAAATTACAGCAGACACGAGAGACGTATCTTCGGGGTCTATCATCGAATGGTGCGGCTAAGAAATGGAAGGTAACAAAGCTTTCTAAATGCTTTGAAATTGTTTCTGGTCAAGTCGATCCCAAAGAAGAGCCTTATCGCTCAATGCCGTTGGTTGCTCCTAATCACATCGAGCAAAACACTGGACGTTTGATATGCATTGAAACGGCCAGGGAGCAAAACGCAATTAGCGGCAAATATTTGTTCCAATCGGGAGACGTTGTTTACAGCAAAATTCGTCCCAATCTTCGCAAAGCATTCATCGCCGAATTTGATGGCTTGTGCAGTGCCGATATGTACGCACTTCGTCCCTTGCCTGATCGGATAATGACTCGATTCCTTTTGTCGATTCTGCTTGGCGAACACTTTACCTCCTTCGCACTTACTCGCTGTGTAAGGACCGGCATTCCCAAGCTCAACAGGCAGGAATTGTCTGAATACGAGCTGCCGCTACCGACAATTGAGGATCAAAAACAAATTTCCTCACATCTCGAAGCGATTGATGCTGAAGAACAAAACTTGATCAGACATCGGGATGAAGTACTTGAGCTTAAGCGGCAGATTAGCCGGGAATATTTGGAGACAGACCATGTTTAACGAAGAAAACACGGTCGAACAGATGGTTCTCGACACGCCCTGCACTGGCGTGACTTCGAACATGGTTACCTGAGAGCTATCCAGCCACGGCGGCGCATGCAAAAGAAACCAAGGAGGGTTACTCCATGGCATTTAAAATCCCCCAGAAATCTTCGGTATCCATCAAAGACCCTGAATCGTTATTCCGTGACCTGCGGGACCGTACCGTAGAAGGCCTCCTTGCGCAGCAGGCCGATATGCTCCGCAACTATTTGGACCATGTCGACAATCGTGATATCGCACTTGAGCTACCCACCGGCAGCGGCAAGACCCTGGTTGGTCTCCTGATCGCAGAGTGGCGTAGAAGAACGAAACGGGAGCGATGTGTACTGCTTTGTCCTACCAAACAGCTTGTCCATCAGGTGGTTGAACAGGCCAAAGAAAAGTATGGAATCAACGCTCTTGATTTTTCGGGATCCAAACACCAGTACCCGGAGGCTGATAAGACCGCTTTTAACAATTGCGAATCAATAGGTGTTGCCACCTATAGCGCTCTGTTTAACACAAATCCGTTTTTCAGCGACGTTCATACACTCATTTTTGACGATGCCCACGCCGCTGAGAATTATGTGTCGAGTTTCTGGTCATTGGAGATCCGGCGCTATCAGGACGAAACTACCTTCGATGCAATCTGGCAGATCATCGCACCTTACACCACAGAAAATGACCAACTCCGTTACGATCAGGGCAACGACGGATCGCTTGATACATCATTCGTCAACAAAATTCCGACGCCTTATCTACTCAAGTGCAGGACAGCGCTGACGGTTGCAATTGATAATGCCTCTAGAGATGCTGAAAGCCCAGAGGAATACGGTTATCGATGGCGCATGATCAGAGATCACCTTCACGCCTGCCATCTCTATTACACCAGCAATTCAATACTCATTCGTCCTCTTATTGCTCCAACCAAGAGCTTCGCACCCTTTCAGAATGCGCGGCAGCGCATCTACATGTCCGCAACTCTCGGTGAAGGTGGGGACCTGGAAAGAATTTTCGGCCGTAAAAAAATCGAACGAATACCTGCTCCAGAAGGCTGGGATAAGCAGGGAATCGGCCGCCGATTTTTCGTGTTCCCAATGCGGATGTGGGATGAAGCAACGTCATTAAGTCTCGCGATTTCCTGGGTTACTAAATTTGACAGAGCTCTCGTCCTCACTCCAAGCAACCGCGATGCCGACAAAGTCAAAGAAGTCATCAAAGAACTCCCGGCAACGCAGAGCCATACACTCTTTGACGCTGAACAATTGGAGGCATCGAAAAAATCATTTACCAAGGCCGGTTCCGCCATTGCTGTTCTGGCGAACAGGTATGACGGAATCGATCTGATCGGAGACGAATGCAGATACTTGATAATCTATGGTCTTCCGGAATCTACAAATCTTCAGGAGCGTTTCATCATCAGCCGATTTGGCGCATCTGTACTTTTCCAGGTGCGCATCCGCACCAGGATTACTCAGGCAGTAGGAAGATGCACTCGCTCATCAACCGACTATGCTCTCGTAGTTATTATCGGCGATAAGGTGCATCAATATTTCCATATGCCGGAAAAAAGAGAAACACTGCATCCGGAGCTTCAGGCCGAAGTCAATTTTGGTGTCGAGCAGTCAAAAGTCGATAATCCCTCTGCATTAGGGGATAACATCGACATATTCATTGCCCACGGACCAGAGTGGAAAACGGCCGATAATCATATATTGGAAACAAGAGATGAACTGACTCAATTGCCCATACCTTCCGCAAGTCCGCTCGGAGAGTCGGTTGTTCATGAAGTAAAATTCCACGATGCCCTTTGGTCCGGCGATTTTGACACTGCACTCTCGTCAGCAAAAGATGTGCTTGCCAAACTTGCAGGTGGGCACGATCTGAAGGGATATTCTGCTCTTTGGAATTACCTTGCTGGCTCTGCTGCATATCAGGCAAACAAAATGCCGGCAGCTCAAGAACATTTTTCGGCAGCATTTTCATGCGCAAGTACGTTGCCTTGGCTTAAGCAGCTTCAAAACCTGATCTCCACTCAGACTCAGGAAGCACCTATCGATATTATTTACGGGGAACGTATCGAACGTATAGAAGGAGTCCTCGAACGGTTTGGAAAATCCGGCAGCGCAAAAATTGAAAAGTATTTTCAGACTATAAGGGAAGGGCTTTCAAGTCCGGAATCGAAACCGTTCGAAGAAGCTCAAGTTAAGCTTGGTCACCTGCTGGGTTTTGAATCGGGTAACACTGAGCGTTCTGGTGATCCGGATCCTTGGTGGATCTTTGGGCGACAGGGCGTTGTATTTGAGGACTACACTGCAACTGGCGATAAACCCATTGTTTCCAAAGAAAAAACACTACAGGCCAAAGCTCATCCGGATACCCTCGCAGCCGAACACCCAGGTGTAAATTTCTCGGTCGTACTTTGTTCGAGTTCAGACAAATTACATTTCGCTGCTGAACCTCATACGGGAAGTGTATTTTACATCAGCGTTGAAGAATTCAAAAAGTTTTCAGAAGAGTGCATGACAACAATGCGTGCGCTCTGGGACTCTTACCAGTCCCCCGGAATCATTGAATGGCGAGAATTTGCTGCACGCAAGTTGGTTGAAGCAAGACTGGGTAGTGATGACATTCTGGCAAGATTGACGAGCAAAAAGCTTTCCTCGTTGGCAGGAGGCGGACAGAAATGACCTTCTTCAATGAGGAAAATACGGTTGAACAACTCGTGCTGGACACTCTGACTGACAGAGACAACCAGTGGTGCATTGCCGAGCCGCAAGCTGATTATCTTGATTCACACCTCACCCTTCTCATTTCAAACCTCAAATGGCGCTTCGTGGCCGCCGAGGAGTTGCCGCGCCAGCACTCCGACGTGTTGGTGGAGTCGATGGTGCGCGACGCCCTCATCCGCCTGAACCCGGAAATCAAGGCCCAACCCGACCGCGCCGACGAGGTGCTCTACCGCCTGCGGACCATTCCGCTGTCGGTGCAGAGCGAAGGCTTGGTGCGGGCCAATGAGCTGTTTGCCGAATGGCTGCGGGGCGAAAAATCCATGCCCTTCGGCGAGCGCGGCGAACACACACCGGTGCGGTTGATCGACTTCGAGAACCTGAGCAACAACGATTACGTGGTCACCAACCAGTGGGTCTATCCGGTCAAGGAAGGTGGCCGCCGCTTCGACATCGTCATGCTGGTCAACGGTATCCCGCTGGTGGTCGGCGAGGCCAAGACGCCAGTGCGCCCGGCGGTGACCTGGGTGGACGGGGCCAGCGACATCCACAACGGCTACGAACAGAGCGTACCGCAGATGTTCGTGCCCAACGTCCTCTCCTTTGCCACCGAGGGCAAGTGCTATCGCTACGGCTCGGTGCGCATGCCCATCGATATCTGGGGGCCGTGGCACGAGGGAAACAACAAGGCCGAGGGGACGCTGGCGGACGTGCAGCGCTCCATCCGCTCCATGCTGCGCCCCCATGTAGTGCTGGACATCCTGCAGAATTTCACCCTGTTCGCTACCGATAAGAAGCACCGGCGCATCAAGATCATCTGCCGCTATCAGCAGTACGAAGGCGCTAACCTGATGGTGGCCCGCGTGGTCAAGGGCTATCCCAAGAAGGGCCTGATCTGGCATTTCCAGGGCTCGGGCAAGTCGCTGCTGATGGTGTTCGCGGCGCAGAAGCTGCGGATGCACCGCAAGCTCGGCAACCCCACGGTGATGATCGTGGTGGACCGCATCGACCTGGACACCCAGATCACCGCCACCTTCAATGCCGCCGATATCCCGAACATGATTGGAGCCGCCACCCGGCAGGAGCTGCAAAGCCTGCTGGCGGCCGATACCCGCAAGATCATCATCACCACCATTCACAAGTTCGGCGAGGCGGACGGCCGCCTGAACGAGCGCTCGAACATCATCGTGATGGTGGACGAGGCGCACCGCACCCAGGAAGGCGATCTCGGGCGCAAGATGCGCGATGCGCTGCCCAACGCCTTTCTCTTTGGTCTGACCGGCACGCCGATTAACAAGCGGGACCGCAACACCTTCTGGGCCTTCGGCGCGGACGAGGATGAGCAGGGCTACATGAGCCGCTACTCGTTCCAGGACTCGATCCGGGACAAGGCCACGCTGCCGCTGCATTTCGAGGCGGTAGACGTGAAGCTGCATATCAACAAGGACGCCATCGACGAAGCCTACTCTCAGATGACCGATGAGCTGAGCGAGCTGGATCGTGACGACCTGGCCAAGCGGGCCGCCAAGATGGCGGTGCTGATCAAGGCCCCGGCGCGGGTGAACGCCATCTGCCAGCACATCGTCAAGCACTTCCAGGAGAAGGTAGAGCCGAACGGCTTCAAGGCCCAGGTGGTGACCTTCGACCGGGAGTGCTGTGTGCTCTACAAGAAGGCCATGGACGAGTTGGTCGGCCCGGAGGCCAGCGCCATCGTCATGCACACCCAGGGCGGAAAGTCTGACGAGTACGCGGAATGGAAATTGGCCAAGGATGAGGAGGAAAAGCTCCTCGACCGTTTCCGCGATCCGAACGACCCGCTCAAGTTCCTGATCGTCACCTCCAAGCTGCTGACCGGCTTCGATGCCCCCATTCTGCAGGTAATGTACCTCGACAAGCCGATGAAGGATCACAACCTGTTGCAGGCCATCTGCCGCACCAACCGTGTCTACCCCGGCAAGACCCACGGTCTGATCGTGGATTACCTGGGTATCTTCGATGACGTGGCCACGGCCCTCGATTTCGATGAAAAGGCGGTGCAGAAGGTCATCACCAATCTGGATGACCTCAAGAAAGAGCTGCCCGGCGTGGTCGCAAGATGCCTGGCGTTCTTCCCTGGCGTGGACCGCACTGTCGGCGGCTACGAGGGGCTGATCGCGGCGCAGGATTGCCTGCCGGATAACGAGACCCGGGACAAGTTCGCGGCGGAATATTCGGTGCTCTCACGTCTGTGGGAGGCGCTGTCTCCAGATCCCTGTCTCGGCCTTTATGAAAAGGACTACAAGTGGCTGACCCAGGTGTATGAGTCGGTGAAGCCGCCGAGCGGCAACGGCAAGCTGCTCTGGCACGCCCTGGGGGCCAAGACCATCGAGCTGGTCCATGAGAACGTGCATCTGGAGACGGTGCGCGACGATCTGGACACTCTGGTGATGGACGCCGAGGTCCTCGAAGGGCTGCTTGATGCCAAGGACCCGGACAAGAAATCTAAGGAAATCGAGATCAAGCTCATCGCCCGCCTGCGCAAGCACAAGGACAATCCGAAGTTCGTCGCACTGGGCGAACGCCTCGAAAAGCTCAAGGAGCGGCATGAACAGGGCCTGCTCCACAGCCTCGACTTCCTCAAGGAGCTGCTGACCCTGGCCAAGGAGGTCGTCCAGGCCGAGAAGCAGGTGGACCCGGTCGATGAACAGGCCAAGGCCAAAGCTGCCCTGACCGAGTTGTTCGCCGAGGTGAAGAACGGCAAGACACCGATGGTGGTCGAGCGGATCGTGACCGACATCGACGAGATCGTGCGCCTGGTCCGGTTTCCCGGCTGGCAAAACACCAAGGCCGGAGAACGCGAGGTCCAGAAGGCCCTGCGCAAAGTGATTTACGTGAAGTACCAGGTCAAGGACCAGGATCTGTTCGACAAGGCGTTCGGGTATATCCGACAGTACTACTGAGAAGGGATGGTAATGGGGATCTATGGCTAAAACTGGTCAGGCAAAGCAGATCATTGAAAACCGCAGAGGTGACACCTTTGGCGGTTGGCCTGCCCGTACCCTGCTGGAGGCGGGCGATATTCCCATTGCCCAAATCGCCGAGCTTGCCCTGCGTGAAGGACAGAGCTCGAATCCTTTGTATCGGGTCCACCGCTGGTTTGCTCGCCGGGTGGGCTCTCAGTTCCGTTCGATCCTCACCGCGCTGACCCTTCCCCCTGACAAGGCCAACGCCTTTTGGGATACGTATCTCGGCAAGACCTCCGTGCATGGCGCTATCGTTCTCGATCCCTTCATCGGCGGAGGGACAAGTTTGGTGGAGTCCATGCGCTGCAACGCTCGGGTGATTGGTTTTGATATCGACCCGGTTGCGACCTTTATTACCCGATTTGAATTGGCCGCCTCCCGGATGGAGGATCACTATCTGGAAATCGAGCAGATCTGCAAAGAGGTCGCCCAACTCATTACGCCGTTGCATCGGACCATGGTGGACGGAGTCGAACGGGATGTTCTTCATCATTTCTGGGTCCAGGTGAAGCAGTGCTCGAATTGCCAGAGCGATGTAGAGCTCCATCCCCATTTTCAACTGGCCTACTCCAAAGAGAAGGGGCTGCAGTGGGTATTCTGCAAGGACTGTCATGCGGTCCACGAATTGCCGATTGAACGCAAGGTGCTGCACTGCTCTTGCGGCAAGCGCACCACTGTCAGCGCGGGCACGCACGGCAACGGGATCATGACCTGCCCGACCTGCAAGCACACACAGAAGATCGCAGCGGATGACCTTGACGGTGCCGAACGTCCCGCTTGGAGACTCTTTGCCCAGGAGTATCTGGTCGGAACCGGCAAGAACTGCACAAGGCATTTCAAGCGCATCGAAGAAGCGGACCAGGCGTTGTACGACCGAGCAACCCGTAAGCTGCGGATGATCGGGAATGGCCTACTTGTGCCGACGAGAAGCATTCCCCGCGAGGGGCGTTCGGATGGACGACCTCTGATCCACGGGATTCGGCTTTACGCAGACTTTTTCAACGACCGGCAGAAGCTCCACCTGCACCTTCTCGGTTCGGCCATCGGCCGAGTGGAAAGCGATGAGGCGCGGCGCTGCCTTGAGCTGGCCTTCAGTGAGCATCTCACCACGAACTGCATGTACACGGCCTATGCGTTTGGCTATCGCCGAACCAGTCCAATGTTCTCCATTCATTCATACCGGCACATCACTCGTCCGGTCGAGCTGAACCCTTGGCAGGATGGCGTCGGACGGGGAACGTTCATCAACACGGTCCGGAAAATATCTAAGGCGATTGCCTTTGCCAAAGCGCCCGAGGAGCTTCATCCGGAAGGCACCAGAGTCGCTTATGAAGATGATTTCGAGCGCAAACAAGCCTGTCTTGGCTCTGTCGATGATGTATTGAGCGGCAGCGCCACGGCGGCGATTGAAACCCAGTCTTCCGAGGAACTCCATTTACTACCGGACGGCTCAGTGGATCTCGTGCTGACTGATCCGCCGTATTTCGACAATCTGAGCTACTCGGAACTCTCAGACTTCTATTTGGCCTGGCATCAGGCTTTGGGAATCGCACCGCCCCCGTATGACGATAACGTCACTTCGGCTCCGATACTGCAGAATCTCGCCATCACGCGACGATCCGACGAAGCTATCAAGGGATACCAGGAACGACTTCAGCAGATTTTCATGGAATGCAACCGCGTGCTCAAGCCGGACGGGATCTGCGTGTTCACCTACCACCATAAACTCTCATCGGCATGGGATGCTCTCGGCACGGCTCTGCTTCATTCGGGGCTCTCGGTAACCAAGGTTCTGCCCATGCGTGGCGAAGGCCAAGGAGGCCTTCACACTTACGATGGCACCATCAAGTGGGACGCGGTGCTGGTCTGTCGCAAGGGTAATCAGGTTACTTCAGCAAGCTTGGACAATGCGGCGGTTCCGCGTACCGCAATCAAACAGGCCAAACAGCAAGCATCCGCATACGCTGAAGATCTGGCTAAGGCACGAAAGATCGGTTTCCGCGACCCAGATCGCCTGAACCTTGAACGCGCCATGATCGTGGCATCGGCTGTTATAGATCCAGCCAATCCCCATCTTGTGCCACTCTCAGACGCCTTAAAAACAAGCACTACAGGATGACGGTGACAGATGCCATAGGAAGCTTTATCACGAAAAGTCCGCTTCGTCGTCGCTTTGAGCGCGACGGCTACATGATCTTCATATTTTCGGGAGGTATTCGATGCCCCAGATAAATAAGCAGGCGCTAGCGCAGTACATTCGCTCGGGATGCGCGCGCCAACTCGCGCTAAATCTCCGGCCCGACAACGTGCGGTTTGGTGCCGAGCGCAATGCCGAGGGCATGCCGTACCCCCAGTCGCCTCGCCCTGGTCTCCGGCAGATCCAGGAGGCGGGTGACGAGTGGCAGGCCGAGAAACTCCACGACCTGACCCGCACCTTCCCGACTGGATCGGTCGTAGGCGTGCCCTACCAGAACCAGCAGGGGCAGACGCGGTACCGGACGGTCACCTTGGATGCAACCCGATTGCGGGCGGCGAGCCCCGTCCGTTTCCTCGTCGAGACGGAGTTCGACCCCGCTCCTCAAGGCGGTGAACTGGAGCAAGCGCTCGGGCTTTCCCCGTTTCGCGCAGCTCACCAACTCGAATTCGCCCATCTGCGCCCGGACATCATCGTCGCCCTCCCTCCTGGGACCTTCTCGAGGTACCTGTCTCCCGATGGAACTCCCCACGATCTCCCACCCAATGATGCGCGAGTTCAGCTGCGGGTGATCGACATCAAGATGACCGCGGAGCCATCGCCGGGCTACTTCGCGGAGGTCACGTACTACAGCATGGCCCTCGCTGCCTGGCTGGTCGACAACCAACTCGACCACGAGTTCGTTGTGGTACCAGACGCAGCTATCTGGCCTGGTTCGCATGACGCCTCCCGGCTCATGGTCACCTACAACGAGATTTTGACCGCAGGTGTTCAGCCGACCCTGGCGCAGCTTTGGGACGCTATGCAGGAGGACCTCGAGCCCGTTCCGCTCGAGGTGTTCGCCTTTCGCGTGCGGAGGTTCTTCTCCGTAGACGTCCCAAATGCGCTTGGATCTCACTGGCAGAGTCTGGACTGGCACGTCGACAACAGGTGCTCGTTCTGTGAGTACCTCGGTGAGAACCGGGGCCAGAACGCCCAGCCTCCTGTGGCGCCCCACGCGCTTCATTGCCTTCCGACAGCGGCCACCACCGACCACCTGAGCCGTGTTGCCTTCGTCACCCAGGGTGCCAGGCTGAGCCTTGTTCGCGGGGGCGTCCAACAAGTCCAGGCACTTGCCCAGCGCTTGCCGCAGGACGCGGTGTTCGACACACACCAGGCCCTGAGAGCAACCAGGACCGTGGTCTCGGCGAGGGCAGCTGCACTCCAGTCACGGATCGCGACCGTCGCTCAGCAGAGCGGTACCTCGGCCAGCATGCCGAAGTGGACCGACCTCAGACTCTATATCTCGGTCGACTTCGATATCGGCAGCGCGATCACGGTAGCGTTCGGACTCAAGGGTTTCTGGCGAGAGCCTCGCGCCATCCAATCCCCGCTCACCCAGCCGCATTCGATGCAGACGTGGCAGGCGACGGCAACCATCGTCACTGATCGCGACATCCAAGCGGAGCAACGAGAGCTCCTAGCTTTCCTTCAGAGGATCCATGACATCCTGACCTGGTGCCAGCAGCAGGACACTCAGAATCTGTCCCGCCCTCAGTTGGCCGGACTGACGCGATCCCAGCAGGACGACTACCGCACCAAGATCCAGATCTACATCTGGGACACCCTGCAGTATGAGCACCTGACCAGGGTAGTGGGTCGCCACCTGGACCATATCCTCGCGAACCAGAACATCTCCTACCTTGCGTGGCTGTTCCCGCCAGAGGACCTACTCGAAAACCCCGACATGGTTACGCGTCGCTCACCTCTGACCATCGTTCGAGACGTGGTCCGAGGTCTCGTCGCGGCGCCCGTCGAGCACTACTATAGCCTGCTTCAGGTGGCTCGTCATTTCCACGAGTCGGGGCTCCCTCCGAACGTCGCGACCTTCAATCCGCACCCACTCTTCACAACGCCTCTGAGCGACCAGATCCCTTCCGAGCGGGCCCACGAGATCTGGTCTAAGGTTACGACTCCGAACCACTGGCAGACACAGCTCACGCGCTACCAGGACACCGTTACGCTTCGGCTACGGGCGCTTGAAACGGTGGCGAAGCGGTTGGAGCACGAACTCCGTACCGTACTCATTCAGTCGGCACCGGTCATTCGCATCGAGCCACCGCAGCGGCAGTCACGTGTCAGCGCGGATGGGCAGCTCTGGTACAACTTCGCCCGCCTGAACGCCGCGCTCGACGACCTTGATGTGCAGCAGGTGCGAGCGATGCCCGTCCACGAGCGGGTGGCGCGATTTCGGAGTGCGCTCCTGACCCAGCGATTGACCGGAACGGCCGCGACTCAGGCGCTTCAGCAGCTGAACGTCTCAACCCGTCCGGGGCTGCGCGTGTATGAGCTCTCGGCTGACTCGGTCGACCTGAAAGCCAAGCCAGGAGACTTCTCCTTTGCGCTGAGCCCTGCGGCCGATCAGGCGTTCCTCGATCGGAAGATCTCGAGGATGGTTCGGGGGACTCCTCTCGACACGCAGCTCCAGCAGCAACTCGGGAACCGGTTCTGGAGAGCCACAATGGAGGCGATTACTGCCGTGACGGTGATCGCGCTCGACCGGAATCGTGGTCTTGTCGCTCTGGCCCCCAAGGACGGGATGCCAGGAATCCTCGACTCAATCGAGCGGCACGGGGTCGCGTCGTTCGCTGCAGACGTCACGCTGGATCCGACGAACACCGATTTCTTCACCCGGAAGCTCTCGGCGAGCAATGGAAGCGGCGCGCTCCAGGTGCTGGCGAATCCGCCCCTGGCTGCGCAGCGCGCCAACGCGAGGGCGGTGGCCGCGACCGGACAAGCCGGATGTCGCGGCCCGAGGCGCACGGCACATCGCCCTCCTGCGGACTTCCTGTGGAACGCCACCGCGATGAGTGGCGCGACGACGACGCAGGCACCCGCAGCGATCCAGGCGCGACTCGTCGCCTACCTCCAGTCGGCGGGCCGCTCGCTGAACCCATCGCAGGTCCACGCGTGGCAGCATGCGCTCACCCACCGGGCGAGCCTCATCTGGGGGCCTCCCGGCACCGGCAAGAGCCTCACTGTGCGCGCCGTGATCGTCGGCGCAATCCTGGATGCGCAGGCACGCGGGCAGACGATACGAGTGCTGCTCACTGCTTCGACCTACACGGCAATCGACAACGTGCTCGCGGACGCTGCTGGAGACATCGAAGCGCTGCTTCCGGGGCAGTGCGACCGATTCCGGGTGCGCTCTCGTTTCCAGGAGCCTTCGACCAACACTCCGCAGCTCACTGATGTCGAGATTGACCGGGGCAACCCTTCCCCGGTGCTCATGGGGTTGAAGGGCGAGTTGGAGCGTCCCACCCGCTGCGTTTTGGTGGGAGGGACTCCCGAGCAGGTGTACAACCTCCTCACGAGCAACCAGGGCAGTGCCTGTGATGAGCGATTCGACCTCATCTTGGTCGACGAGGCTTCGCAGATGGACGTCGCACACTCGGTTCTTCCGTTCTGCGCGATCGCCGCTAACGGATCCATCGTGCTCGCTGGCGACCACCTGCAGTTGCCGCCGATCCACAAGGCCGAACCGCCGGCCGGGCTCGAGGACATGGTGGGCTCCATCTACGAGTACTGGCGTTCGCGCTACGGGGTCGTCGAGTGCGCACTCGACGTGAACTACCGCTCGAACGACACGCTGGTGGCCTTCGCCCGAGAGGCGGGCTACCGGACCGCACTGACGAGCCGCTCGCCGAACCTGCGCCTTGAGCTGACCTCTCCGCTACCTGTCAGCCAGCCTGGGAACTGGCCCATCACGCTCCATTGGACTCCCGAATGGACCCAACTCCTCGATCCAGACCAGCCCGCCACTTGCTTCGTCTACGAGGACGGACGGAGCAGCCAGCAAAACGAGTTCGAGGCCGATGCAGTGGTGGCGTTGGCGACGCTTCTCCATGGTCGTGTAGCGTCTGCACTCTCCGGTGAGGTCGACCCGCTCACGGGCGGGGTTCGACCGCCGTCATCAACTCCTTACTCGACCACCGAGTTCTGGCAAAAGGCACTTGGCGTCGTGACGCCTCACCGCGCGCAGCAGGCGGCCATCGTATCACGGCTGCATCAGATATTTGGCGCCTCTGGAGCCGTTGCAGATGCGATCCGCGACGCTGTCGACACCGTCGAGAGATTCCAGGGCCAGCAGAGAGACGTGATCATAGCGTCCTACACGCTGGGAGATCCTGATCAGATTGCAGAGGAAGACGAGTTCCTCATGAGCCTCAACCGCTTCAACGTCGTGGCTTCCCGCGCCAGAGCAAAGCTGATTACCTTGGTGACGCAAGAGGTGGTGAACCATCTCTCCGACGAATTGGACACTCTCCGTCAGAGTCGCCTGCTGAAGGCATATGTCGAATCCTTCTGTAACGATTTCCGACCCATGACTCTCGGTTATGTTACGGCGAACGGCATCCTCCAGGTTGATGGGGTATTCAAATGGAGACAATGACCGATCTGGTTGAGCGGACATCTCCAAGGCCGAATGGTGCTCCGTCTACCATAAGATGCAAATTGAGGGGACCATATGAGATTGAAGGAGAGTAGACAAGATGAATCCTAAACCTGAAGGAGCCGGAGCCAGAGCCTGTTGGTTTGTCGGAGCCACATACGGCGGAACTGATGATCAGACCCCCCGTTTTCTGCAGGAAGGCATTTGGGGAAATGGTTATCAGGACAAATACCTCGACGCAGTGAAGTCTATCCAGGTGGGGGACCGCATTGCGATCAAGTCGTCCTATACGCGGAAGCACGATCTCCCCTTTGATAACCGAGGCCAAACCGTTTCCGTCATGGCGATCAAAGCCATTGGCACGGTAAAAGAGAATCTCGGTGACGGCCGCACCTTGAAGGTTGACTGGAAACCTTTCGATCCTCCGCGTGAGTGGTACTTCTACACCAATCGAAGCACGGTCTGGCGGGTCTTGCCTGGCGACTGGACCACAGATGCTTTAATCGGATTCACATTCGAGGAAAAGGCGCAAGACATCAACCGGTTCCGCAATGCTCCTTACTGGCGTGAACGATTCGGTGATAGCGCTGTCGACAAGCGCCGTTTCAACTGGACTCGCTTTTACGAGGCGGTAGCTGACAAACTCCTTACCTTTCGGAATAGGCGAGATGAGCTGATTGCTGGAATCCACGTTATTGCCTCTAAGGTGGATGGCCTCTCCAACCTGCAGGATCAATTCGCGGATGGTTCCTCTGGCCCCCTGAAGGACATCTGCCCATTTACGGCCATGGGCATATTCAACCGGGGGATCACCGATGCAAATCGCAAAGCTATTGCAAGCGAACTTGCCAGTCTGCTTGGAGTGTCTGAGCCTGTTCCGGACTCCTTTGAAGGGATTCCAATTCTCAATAATCAGAAGTCATGGTTTTTCGGTTTCGACAACAAACGCCAACCAGATGACATTGACACCCTCTGGGAAGCCTTTGCCCAGGCAATTGCTTTTGCGGAATCGGATGACGCGGAGGCGCGGTCGGCATTTGTCTCAGCCTACGACAACGCGACGCAGCGCTATGGTGTGGGGTGGAACCTTACCATGGGGCTGTACTGGATTCGTCCTTGGAATTTCCCGACCCTTGATGGTCAGTCCCAGCGTTACATCAGCAAGAAGCTCAACATTCAGGTTGGCATGAACGGCCCCAAGGGCCGCTGCAATGCCACTGATTATCTGGCGGTGCTGGACACCCTTGAGGCTCGTTTCCAGGAGGATGCGTATCCCGTCCACTCATTCCCGGAGCTGTCACTTGCCGCCTGGCTTTTCAAGGATAGTGGGACATCTGCCCACCCGAATGCCACAGACCCTGATTCGCAGGATGACGAAGCGGATGCCACACCCGAGGCAGAGGTCACGGCTGCACCCATCGAACCGTACTCCGTCGATGACATTCTGACGGATGGATGTTTCATCGCCCGGGAAAAACTCGAAAAAATTCTCGAGCGCCTTCGGACCAAAAAAAACCTGATTCTTCAGGGGCCGCCAGGCACGGGAAAGACCTGGCTTGCCAAGCGATTGGCTTTCGCTTTGATGGGGCAACGCGACGACAGCAAAGTCCGAGCGGTGCAGTTTCACCCGAACCTTTCCTACGAGGATTTTATTCGTGGTTGGCGGCCGGTGGGAGATGGCAAACTCACGCTGGTGGATGGGCCTTTTGTGGAGATGATGAAGGCCGCCGCGAAAGATCCAACGTCAAGGCATATCGTCGTCATTGAAGAGATTAATCGTGGGAATCCCGCACAGATTTTCGGCGAGATGCTGACGCTCCTCGAGGTAGACAAGAGAACGCCAAATGAGGCCCTGGAGCTTTCATACAAACGGTCAGATGGCGAGCGTGTTTTCATTCCGGACAACCTTTATGTCATCGGCACGATGAATATTGCCGACCGCTCCCTCGCCTTGGTCGATCTGGCATTGCGTCGCCGTTTTGCCTTCATTGATCTGGAACCCACGCTCGGAAAGCCCTGGCACGATTGGGTTCAATCCCAGTGCGGTATTGATTCAGAAATCCTTGTCGAAATCGAGAAGCGTCTCATTGCCCTAAACAGCGACATTTCAGCCGACACCGGTCTCGGGCCTCAGTTCCGAGTGGGGCACAGCTATGTCACACCGCCGTTCGGTATTCCCATCAGTGATGCCCGGGAATGGTTCCGTCAGGTGGTTGATACCGAGATCGGTCCGTTGCTCGATGAATACTGGTTCGATGCGCTCGAGAAATCCCAGAAGGCGAGAGAACGCTTGCTGGAAGGATTCTGATCGTGACACTTGCTGCAGCCAACTTGATATCAGACGCCCATGAAGGGATTGGCCGAATAGGCCGCATCCCGGTGCGCAACCTTTGGCTGCTTATGCTGTACGCATCGGATTTGTTCAGGGATCTCGAAAAGGCAAAGGTCGCCGTAGAGGATAACCCTTATGACATCCCAGACCTGGTCGCAGAAATGCTTTGCCGTCGCGTCGAGCGTCGTATTCAGCGCAACTTGAGTTATGGCTACCAATCGCGTGAGGCTGTTCTTGGCCGCGTGCGCGGACGCATCGACCTACTGAACACTGAGAGGCATCGATTACTGGATCGTGGAAAGGTTGCTTGCCGATTCCATGAGTTGACCATCAATACAGCCCGAAACCGCTATGTACGGACGGCCCTGGAGGAAATATCCAAAATCGTTCTCCGTGGGGGGCTGGCACACCGATGTCGGTCGTTGGCGGTAAGCTTGAGACGCATGGGCGTAACCGGGGAGCGTCCGAATCGTGGCGAGGTCTCCATCGACCGCTTCGGGAGGCACGATGCAGATGATCAACCGATGGTTGCTGCGGCCCATCTGGCCTTCAATCTTGCCCTACCTACAGAGGCTGCAGGCGCAAAGCAATTGTCGTTGCCGGATAGAGAAATTACCTGGATTCGGAAGCTTTACGAAAAAGGGATCGCCGGTTTCTATGATGTCGTGCTTTCCAATAGAGGATGGCGCGTCGATGCGGGCAAAACAATTGGCTGGCAGATTGAAAGCAAGAGTCTGGGCATGGACAAGATCCTCCCCTCGATGCGAACCGACATCATCCTCGACCACTCCGACGCGGGACGCCGTATTGTCATTGACACGAAGTTCAACTCCGTTGTGACACGTGGCTGGTATCGGGAAGAAACACTGCGCAGCGGATACGTCTATCAGATTTACGCCTATTTGAGGTCCCAGGAAGGTAATGGGGATCTCCTCGCTGAAAACGCCTCGGGTCTGCTCCTTCATCCTTCGGTGGGTGATATGGTTAACGAGGCCGTCGTGATCCAGAACCATGAAATTCGATTTGCCACCGTTGATCTGGGAGCGACGGCAAAGGAAATTCGAGACCAGCTTTTACAGGTTCTGGAATGGCATCGGCAACGCGAGAATTCGTATGGCCATGAATGTAATCACCTCAATGCTGCTCGGATTGAGAAAAAAGATATGTAACCTTGGAAACGGATTGTAAATGCCCTGGACTTCAGATCATACAAAATGGCTCGTTGACACCGGCGAACGACTGACGACCGCCGACGGCAAGGAGGTCGAAGTCTGGGAGTTCCGTCATGAGAACGACGAGGCAGTGCTCTCCGCCTGGGCGAAACACTTCCGGAATCACTATTGCCTGGATACTGAGATCGATTTCCTCCGGGGCAAACGTCCGCGACCGGATTATCTGACGAATATCAAGTTCCCATGCAGAACATCCAAACTCGGCCCAGGAATCCGAGCAGGAGATTTTGGGGAAATACTGGTTTCCGATTACCTTCAATGGCTTCTCGGTTACTGGGTGCCCAGGGTGCGGTGGTCATCGAAGGTTGTTCGAGATGAATCGCCCAAGGGCAGCGATGTAATTGGTTTCCGATTTCACAAAAAAGACGGCGAAGCCTCCACCAAGGACGTGTTGTTTGTCTTTGAATCCAAGACAAAGTTCTCCACCTCTAAGATCAACCGCCTACAGGATGCTATCAACGATTCAGCCAAAGATCACATTCGAATCGATGAATCGCTGAACTTTATCAAGCAAAAGCTCTATGAAAAAGGGGCCATCGAACAAGCTCAAAGGATCGAGAGATTTCAAAGCCCCGTAGATATGCCTTATAAGGAAACCTACGGCGCTGCGACTATCATTTCTGATGAGTGTTTCGATGCCGAAGAATTGGCTTCGGCAGACTGCAGAAAAATCCCCAAATCCGCAAAATACAAGGAGTACTTTCCACATCCTAATGGTGACAGTCTTGCCCTCTTGGTTATTAAGGGACCCAGTATGATGGACCTTGTCAACGAGCTCTACAGGAGGGCTGCGGATGAGGCCTGAAAAGAAATCCCAACTCCTGCTTGGCGTCACCAGGTCAAAGGCAAAGATGCTCGAGTACGGTGTTCCGGAAGAGCATCACATCAAAATCACGCAAGATCCGGCCAAGCTCTTCACCATATCGATTGGTTTACTGGGCGACCTTGCCGCCGCTATCAACCGGGAGGAGCCAGATCCCGGCTCCCTCTCGGAGCTGAAAACCAATCTACTTTTTTCTGCCCGCTTTTTTGATTCCTACCTCCAATCAAAGCTGAACGAGACACTTGATCCATACCTTGTGCTTCTTGGCTCCGCCTCCTATTACCTGTGCGATCTTCCTGGAAGCGCGTCGGTATTGGCGAAGCGCATCGATGGCGACTGCCCGGATCTGTATGGCGATGGTTTGGAAGACCTGTTGCTCTGGTTGTTGCAGGCCGATCTGGGAACCTATTTTGATGGAGCTGAGGGACCATTCGGCGGATTCATCGACGGTATTTCAAAATGGATTCTCCAGTTTTTCGAGGATGGGAATGGCGAAGACAATCTTCTTGATTTGGCCACGGAGCTGAGGGATGCCGTCTATGAATATGGCACACCCAGGCAGCTTCTATTTGGTGATGTGATCACTGCTGTTCTGAGGAAAAAGCTCGAAAATTCCGCCTGGAAGGCTTTGCCATCATATTCAGGCCTGCCTCGCAACAAATGGCTCCACGCGCTGCAAAAGGATTCGTTCATCAAGGAACTCTGGCCCGCTCAACACCTCTTGGGCAAGGCTGATGTTCTCAAAGGCAAGTCTGCCATCGTTCAAATGCCCACCAGCGCTGGCAAAACCAAGGCAACGGAGCTGATCCTTCGAAGCGCGTTTCTGACTGACCGCGTAGCATTGGCCATCATCATCGCCCCTTTCAGGGCGCTGTGCCATGAGATCAAGAACAGCCTCGTCGAGGCATTCCACAACGACCCCACCAAGGTGGATGAATTATCCGATGCCCTACAGACCGACTTCGAGATTGCCGAACTCCTTGGACACCAACAGATCCTGGTTGTAACCCCAGAGAAGCTGCTCTACGTCCTCCGGCACGCTCCGGAGCTGGCTGCCCACGTTGGCCTGCTGGTCTTTGATGAAGGCCACCAGTTCGACAGCGGCACCCGAGGCATTACATACGAACTGCTCCTAACATCGCTGCGCTCCATGATTCCCAAAGGTGCCCAGAAGGTGCTGATCTCAGCGGTCATCAGCAACGCCGAAGCCGTCGGAGAATGGCTGAACGGCGAGCCTAATGTCGTCGAAGGCACAACCCTGATTCCGACTTTCAGGTCGGTCGGGTTCGCGAGCTGGCTCGATCAGTTGGGAAGAATCGAATACGTCGACAGCCGTGATGCCGAACAAAACGAGTTTTTCGTTCCGAGGGTGATTGAGAGATTCAATCTTGGGAGGAAGAAGCGGGAAAGGACGGACCGCTTTTTTCCTGAAAAGACTGACGGGCAGGCTATCGCACTATACCTTGGTCTGAAATTGGTCCCGAATGGCAGTATCGCTGTTTTCTGCGGAAGGAAGTCGACAGCGGCCAGCGTCTGCGAAAAGGCCGTCGATATTATCGAGCGCGGCGCACCCGTGGTATTACCGTCAGATTTTTCTGACGCTCAGGAAGTTGAGCGGCTGACACATCTGCACGTCAAGAATCTCGGTGCTGACGCACCGGCGTCCCAGAGTTCGGCGCACGGCATTTTTTCCCATCATGGCAATACGCCGCATGGTATCCGGCTGGCGGTGGAGCATGCCATGCGCGACGACCTTGTGAGATTCGTTGTTTGCACATCCACCTTGGCGCAGGGTGTAAACCTTCCCATTCGATACCTCATCGTGACCAGTGTCTACCAAGGCATGGAACGTATAAAGGTTCGCGATTTCCACAACCTCATTGGCCGAGCGGGTCGCGCCGGGATGCATACCGAAGGCAGCATCCTGTTTGCAGATCCGGTGATCTATGACAAGCGAAAGGCTCGCAACGATAAATGGCGCTGGGATCAGGTGAAAGAACTTCTGGAGCCGCGCAATTCTGAGCCATGCATCAGCAATCTTCTATCGATCTTCGACCCCATCAAGAGTGATGACGAGAAATACACCATCACCATGGAGGCTTTGGATTTTGCCAAGGCTTATATCAACGATCCTGATGACGTTACCAAACTGGCTGCCGGGATAGCCGCACGACATGGAGACAAAGGATTCTCACGAGACGGTGTCGAGCGGCAAGTCGCCTGGAGAATCAGCCTCATCTGTGCCGTCGAGAGCTTCCTATTATCCCATTGGGATGAATCTGAGGATGGTCTTTCGGAAGCCGATGTGACCCGCTTGGCCGAAGGGACGCTTGCTTTTTTCCTGACTGATGAGCAGAAAAAGGAGCATATCCGCGAGTTGTTTCAGCTTGTCGCTGGGAACATCTCCGCAAACATCACCGATGCAACTCGCCGTAGAATCTACGGCAGGACGCTTTACGGTATTCAGGATGCCCAAACCATTGAGGGATGGGTTCAGTCCAACGCTGACAGCCTGCTTTCGATTGTTGATGAAACAGAAGCGCTCGATCTTGTCTGGCCATTGCTTACCCGGCATATCAACGGTGGCGTATTCACCAAGTTCGATAAACCGGAGGTGCTTAAAGAAATCGCGCATGGATGGATCAGTGGAAAGCCCTTCAGCGACCTCCTGAAAATCATCCGTAAGCGAAAAGCCAAGATGATATGGGGCACCCGCCGGAGGGAGTTCAAGATCGATCATGCCGTCGACGTCTGCGAAGGGACGCTCGCTTATGACGGTGCGCTTGTAGTAGGCGCTGTGTGTGAATTCTTCGAAACACTCGACCAAGATGGCACCGGAGAGCTGATCAATCGTCTGCAGCTTTTTCAAAAGCGCCTGAAATATGGTCTGCCCACGGAAACCGCCATTGCCCTTTACGAGCTTGGCTTTTCGGACCGTGTCATCTCTCAGGACCTTGCCGCATCCTTGAACCTGGCAGCGACTCAGAAGAAGGATCTCGTGAAGGCACTGAAACAAGACCGGGGCGGAGCCAAGGCGGTGATGAAGAAATACCCAAGATATTTCCAGAAGCTAATGAATGAACTCCTGCAGTAGAAATCCAGATCATCGATCCGAACTATCTCGCGACCTGCTGTTGGCCCGGTTGTTGGTAGAGCGGGGAGCCTACGATAGTTCTCGGGGAAAGCTCGTATTTCCCCAGGAGGGGGCATGAATCAGCAGACGCAGCCATCACCAAGAGAGCATCATTTCTACGTTGCGATAGCCAAGTTCCTTTTTCACCATCCGGAGCATGGCATTGTATCAGTGCGGGACCCGATCAAGATCAAGGATGCAGAGCGATACGGGCTCAGCCCGCTCATACTCTATGGATTGACCGTTGCCGGGTTACCCATTCGGTGGATGACCTTCACTCCAGCCGTGCAGCCCAAGGCCTTCCGGGATGTTCTCCTGGATGCGTGGCGTAACGCCGGAGGCTTGCGTGGCCGCCCCGACATCCTTCGGGTCAACCGCCACCTAGCGACAGCCAGCCCTGAACTGGTAGGGGAAATGGCAAAAATCGGAGTCCAGGTCGAGGTCGCCGATGCCAAGGAGAAATCCCTTCCTGCTTCCCTGCGCTCAGCACAGGACTCCAGCAAGTGGCTGCTGGGAAAGCACGACAGAAAAGACCAGGCTCTTACCGGGTCCATCCAGGCGCTTTGCCGGGACGCTCAATATGACCACGATTTTCATGTCAGGGGTGGTCAAAGAGGCGTGAACAGTCGCGAGGTGGAAGAAAGAATCCAGCAATGGCTGGCCTTACCAGCACTAAGGCCGGAGCCAACATTGACCGTAGGACTGGACTGGGAACCCGGTTCATGGCTTTCATCCTGGGAATCTTCCCTGCCGCCCGATCAGCCCCGTTATTTCAGCCTCGACGGGCTTGATGGCAGGACCTGGCTGCTGCCAGGAGAGAAGGCACCGGAGGATATCGTTGAGGATGATGATTTCTGGGCCGACAGTGACTATGACAACGCAGCCGAAATCGCCAAGAACCTCGTGGCGTGCTGGCCCAATCCGCCTGCAGAGATTGCCAAGTGTGCAGGGGCCACTCTGCGGGAACTTCAGTGGTTCACCTCAGGAAAAGCCCCCCTTGACCGGCATGCGCGTTTTGACCTGGAAGACTTGCTCGGCATCGAATACGACGAGAGCATGGGGGGGTACGTAGGGGCCGGGCCTTATGTCCTGATGGCCAACAAACCCTCGGCCCTCAAAGAAGTCTATGAATCCATTTCCAAAGGCGGAGATGCATGTCCTTGTGAGATTGTCCCTCGCCTAGGAGCCGCAGACCCAAGCTGGCGATACGTGTTGATCAACACGTATGGCGAGCCTCCGAGTATTGTGATGGCACCTCGCGGAGCAAAAATCACGGAGCGCCTTCCGGAATTGCTTATGAATTATGACGGTATCAGGCATGTCGCTCCGGAGTTCTACCGGGATGTCGTTTCTACCTGCGCCCGGGCCTGCCGCGAACCTGGGGTCAACATTCGCGAGATGAAAGACTTTGTGAAGCGTTACGAAGAGCACTGGGTAGGTTGCGCCTGGCAGCCGGAGTAATGTTAGGCCCAATTATTCTGCATCCACACTTATTGATTGATACGATTTTTCAACAATACGCTCGGCTTGAACGTCAGAACCTTCCGTGATGTGATGGTGATGGTCTCCCCGGTCTGCGGATTCCTTCCATTTCGGTCGGCCTTCTGGCGAACAACAAAATTCCCGAAACCGCTTATCTTCACATGCCCTTCGGTCGCAATGGCATCCTTGAGAATATCCAAGGTGAGTTCAACCAACTCAACGGCTTCTTTCTTATTACATGAAAGCTTTTCTTGAATCTTGTCGACTAAATCGGCTTTCGTCATCTCGGACCTTTCATCGCATTGATGTGAAATCTGTAAGTACCACAATTCACGAATGATTTCCAGGCATTAATAAGAAAAGGCGGCCACGAGGGCCGCCTCTATCCAGGCCGGATGGGCTTCATCCAACCTGAAGACTCTTGCAGGGTCTCATTCCCGTGAAAATGGAAACGACCTCGATCTGGCCGCTGGTAACATCGTTCCTCAGCACTGCCTTCTCGAATTCCTCCCACGAAAGCGAATACTCCCTGCCGTTTATCCTTGCCTTGACTGTCATGGTCCTCTCCCCCTTATCTCTGTGATTGGCGCCCAAGAGGGCTCCCCGCAACCACCGTGTTGACGGAGGCTCCGAGGAACCCTCTTGAGCTGGGGAAGAGGCCTGGGGAGGGTGCATGAAGCACCGCTCCCCTTTATCTGAAGGGTGGACTATGCCACCATTCAACCGGCTACTTCGTCACGGTCTCAGGCGGACCCGGCCGCGACTTTTCCAAGGGTGGTTCCTTTTTCTGCTCCTCTTCGCGTTGCTGCACCTTTTCCCGCAGCTCCTCTTGAGGATCGGACAGGGCCCTGCCGGTGCTGGCAGTCATGTGGACCACCGTAGCGACGGGGTTCAACCAGGAAGCCCCCTTGGTAGCAAGCTCGACACTGGCCCACTGGCTGTGGCTGCAGCCGCCAAGGATCGTCGCCAGTACCATAAGAATCAGACGCGTTTCTTTCATACCCATACTCCTCTGTGATGTTTTCATGTGGAGACAACCTCCAAGCCGTTCGCTTCAGCAAACTCCTCATCTTCGATAATGCCGTTGAGGTCAGCGCCTGTTTCCAGGTGCTGCAACACCAGCCTGATCGCGCATGCCACCTCGTTGAGGCAGGTCTTCGGCCCCTGGTGGCAGGAGATCCCGGCCAATGCCTTGACAGCATCATGGGCCTCCAGCCCGGAGCGAAGTCCGTAGGAGACAAGCCGGGCGATGCCGTCGGCCATTGCCGAGCCGCAGCCGCCGGCCTTGCCGAAGCGGATGAAAACCTCGAACGGTTTCCCTTCCATTGTCGTCACGGTCACGAAAATCTTGCCGCAGTGCGACCGACGTTGAATCGTGTATCCCGGCGCGGCGGCCGGGCGTGGTGTTTTGGGACTCATCTCAATCCTCCTTTTCCTTGACCTACCATCCTCTCGTGTCCAGTTGATCCATGACGGCGGCAAGGCCGATCTCCGCGTAATCGAAACCCACGTAGCGACCGGTTGCCGTCGAGATGGAGCCGTCCTTTTGGGGCACCTGCAGCAGTTCCTCCTCGTCCGCTCCTTCCGTGTCATAGTCGAGGACCATGAGGTTCATCGACTGGATGTCATTCGGACGGTCGGAAACGATGCACTGCACCAGGCCCCCTTCGAGGATGACGGCTACGGTCGGTGGTTCATGGCGCCGATCCGACAGGACGTTTCGCACCCGCTCGCGCAGGTCGAAAAACTTGTCGGTCCGCTCCGGGTACTCGTCAGTCACGTTCTCAATAAATTTCCAGCATGCCTTTAGAACCGCGAGTGCTTCGCTCTCACGGTTCCCCTCGCTATCGAGGTGTTCCCTGACATCCGGGATGAACTCGGATATGAAATTGACGGCTTCGCAGCCGTTGATCTCCTCGCCATGGAACTCGCTTGCAGGATCGGCCTGAGGAAAGGTTTCTATCAGTTCCTGCAGAAGGTTTCTTGCCATGTTCTGTCTCCTTTTCTGTGTGAGAGGGCAGAACTCCCCCAAGGGGAAAGGTTCCGCCCCCTGTCGGGTTGGCATTGTTGTTCAATCTCTCAGCCGCTCGTCCCAGCAGCACTCGCCGATGTAATGGGCGAGATCGTCGCTCTGGTAGAAAATGCGCGCGGTGCTTCTTACGATCAGGTTGCCGCAACCGACGCATTTGACGGCTCTCTCAATGGGGCTGTCCGCGACCGTCAGTTCCCGGATGAATGTCCCATCGCAGTTCTGGCAGTCGAAGATCACCCGGTCGATCCCCAGCAGGGTGTCGGTCCGGGATACCTCGAGAATGCAACCGCATTCCGGACAGCCGAGATTATTGGGGATGCCGGTTTCAACCTCCCTTTCGTGTTCGTAATTGTCTCGGGCGACACGGAGGTTTTCGTTGAAGTCGATTTCCATTCGCTCGCAGAAGTGCATCAGGTCCGTGAGCAGGTCCCTGAAGTCATCTTCGTCGCCCTCGAAATCCCGACCATCGAGAGTCAGGCAGTACGCCTGCATCACCGTGTCGATCCGCTCGGCACGTTCCTCATTGGTGGGTTCGCCTGTCATCTGTTTCCGTGGGGCCATTTCACCACCCCCTCTTCTTGATCTGATCGACAACGGCTGCCAGGTCATAGTCGGAGTTCGACAGCTTCACGAGATGACCCACGGCATGCTCTGTCTCGCCGTTGTGCGGGAGCTTGAGGAGGCTCTGTTCGTCGAAACCTTCCACGTCGGTGTCGATGACCACGACGTCCATTGATGCAGGAAACTGTTCGGGGAGGTCGGTAACGACCTTCTGAACAGCTCCACCATCCAGGACAACGCAAACGGTGGGAGGCTTCGGCACGTTGTCCCTGTTTTCCGTTTCATGGATTCGCTGTTCCAGCCACGAACCGGTTCCGAAGTACTGCACGTCATCGGCGGTCACGAATACCGCGCTGCCGCCGAATCCGTCCGGCAGGTTCCTGGTGCAGGTGTACGCCGTCTCTTTCGATATCCAGGGGAGTTCGCCGTTGGAACGGCGGATGATCCCCTGGAGGCAGGAATAGAGGGCCTCCTCTTCAAGCTCGGTGTCGTCCTTCGGATCATCCGCGGCAAGGACGCCGTGGGTGCACCAGTCATCGGCGAAGAGATACAGCTTGTCTTCTCCGTCCGGCGTGATGGTGAGTCCGAAAGCGTCGAGGATTTTCATGTCTTCTTCGGTTATGAGATGTTTGGGTATCGAGGGCTGGAACGGCCCCTGGGAAATGTAGTCAGCCATGGCTGTCTCCTTGTTGTTTGAAATGGGGAGACAGAGCCCTTTCCGGGGATTGTCTCCCCGTTGGGGTTGCTGATCAGGACCAGGCGACCTCTTCGCCATTGGCCTTTCGCAGGAGTTCGAGGGCGACACGGCCGGTGATCCAGTTGAAGCCGCACGTTCTGAGCGACTTCCCGACGATCCCGATCGCCTTCGGAATCTCCGGAGTCGGATCGGAAGGCAACGGCAGCGGCCCGTACTTTATCGATCTGGCCAGAGCCAGGGCCTCATCAAGGGTGTAGTCGTAGTGGGGATGTCTCATAAGGACTCCTCTCAAGGGTATTGTCTTCTTTCAGCGCAGTGGCCGCAGTTCGCCGTCCTTGTCCGTCCACCACCCGTACCCCTTGATCCTGGCGTTCGGGTTCATGGTCTTGGTATTGACGACGAACAACTGATGGGGATTGACCTTGTTTCTGATGAGCGCGAATTCCGTGCCCCGCGGCCCAAAGATACGGTAGGCGTAGCCCAGAATCCCCGGTTCATCCGTCCTCTCGATCCGGTATCCACTGAAATCGACCATCAGACGGCCTTCTGTACTTCATTGTCGGGATACTCTTCCCGCTCGTCATAGTCGCCACTGTCGAGGTCTGAGAGGTACACCGTGTCGGTTGACCACCGGATGTCGGTGTGCCTGTACAGCCCGGACCAGTAGAAGCCGCTGTCGGTGATGTTGAGGAGGTTGCATTCGGTCCTCCCCTGGTATTCCTTCAGCGGCACCTTGCCGCTTTCCCACTGGTCGTAGTCGGCGTTCATGAAGACGCAGGAATATTCGAATTCGGAAACCCTGTAGACGCCCAGGGTGCGGACGGCTTCGGAGAGCTCCCTGATTCGCGCGATCATTTCGGCGGTAAGTTCGATCACCGCGTAATCCGCGGCCTCGAAGAAATCGCTGCTGTCGGACACGGACAGGATGAGTTTTTTCGTTGCCGGCGTGTCGTTGCCGGTTTTCCCATTTTCCATTTCTTGTCTCCTTTCGGGTCTGTCCGGACAGGGGACAAGAACCCCCGCAGGGAGCTCTTCCCCTGCCGGGTTGTCAGATAAGGCCTTGCTCGGCGAAGCTCAGGTAGCTTTCGCCGATGATGATGTGATCGAGCACCCTGATGCCGAGAAGTTCGCCCGCCTCCTTGATGCGCCTGGTGATCTCCAGGTCCTCGCGGGAGGGGGTAGGATCGCCGGTTGGGTGGTTGTGGAGGAGAAGGATCGCCGCGGCGCTCGACAGGAGAGCGGTCTTGAAGACCTCCCGTGGATGCACTATGCTCTGGTTCAGGGAGCCGACCGAAACCCTGTCGAGACAGGCGATCCGGTTCTTGCCGTCCAGGTGCAACGCGATGAAATGCTCCTTCGCCTCCCTCTGGAGGTCATGGAACATCTCGAAGACCTGGCTCGCCGAGGTGAAGCGCTTGGACACCCACGCAGGGGCGTCTTCACGCACTACCTCTTTCCGGTACTTCGCCTCGATCGACAGGATCGTGATTTTCTTTTTCTCCGGGGGAAGTTCCTCTCCGAAGAGATTTCTCTGATAGGGGGACATTTCGCGGGCTCCTTTTCCGGAGGGCGGACGTCCCCATGGGGGACTTGAGCCCCCCCGAAGGGTGATGTTTGATTTGTCGTTGTGACTTTGCCGATCGCTTCAGACTACCCTGACCGACTGGAACGGTGCGCCCATGACTGCCGGGCCCCCGTCCGATCTCCTGGTGGAGACCTCCAGGTGGCACGGTATCCAGCCGGTCGATCTGCCGACCCAGAAGCGCCGTTTCTCGCCGTATCGGTCCACCACCTCGACCCTCTTTCCTTCGAGGCCGATGAGCTGAGGGGTGAGTTCCGCCCGGGAGCGGTACCCGGTCTGCCTGTGTTTCTGATGAACCAGGTCCGTCAGCTGCCGGTACTTCCGGTAGGCCTTCATCGTGCCCCGTTCGGCCGGCAGGGGGGTCAGGTCCCAGCGATCCAGCTCTGCTGCGAGCAGGTTCCCCAGCTCCATCACCCGATCGAAGCCGAGGGTGCTGCATCCCTCCTCGAAATGGATGACGTACAGGCCGTTGCCGGGACCGAAGTAGTCCGGATTGATTGTCACTTTGTTCATTTTCACTTTAGCCTCCTGAAGACACTCCCCCATACGGGAGTGTCGGTTAGAACTCCCGGTATGGGCGGGGCCTCCATCATGGAGGTCAGGCGGCCTTGCGTTTTGTGACGAGCGCCTCCTTGAGGAGGCCGATCAGTGCGGCAGGCAGATCGTCGATCAGCCTGATGACCGATGACGTTTCCTTGAGCCAGCTTTCGATCCATGAGTCGAGGATGCCGATTCCGTACACCTCGATCCCGCAGGCTCTCAGCCGCGTCACCGCTCTTTCGGTCTTCTCGTGATCGTCCGGTGCCCCGTCCGTCATCGCGATGACGATCTTCCGGGTTTCCTGACGGTGGGAGAGAAGCATGCCGGACCACAGCAGGGCCTCCGCCATGGGGGTGCCGCCGCTGGCGCCGACATTGAAGCGCCCGGCTCTCGGTTTCGCCCCGAAAGCCTTCAGCTGCACGATGTCTCTCCCCCAGGGGAAGGCTCCCACGGCGCAGGCCACTCCCGGAAGGAGTTCCAGCGCCTCGGCGGTGACGAATGCGCCCTGCAGCGCCACTCTGATCTTGTTGTTGTCTTTCATCGAACCCGAACGGTCTATGAGCAGGACGATGGCGGTATTGTCATCGTCCCTGATCCGCCGGGATGCGAATACGCGGGTGTCGGGGGTCCGGCAGCCGATGAGATGTAGCGACCGGCCGTCGATCCGGAACCCGACCCGTTTCGGATATGCCTGTTTCGTGCGGACAGCCTGCAGGAGTCCCGCAAGCTGGGCTCTCAACCTGCTCGTCTTGCGACGGGCATCGTCGAGACCCATGTCCCCTTCGACCGTCTTCTGGTCTCCGGGTCCGCTTCCCGCCCCGACATTGAACTGCGAGGTGTCGGGAATCTCTTCAAGTGTTCCGTTACGTTCGCCTTCCTCGTGTTCCCTGCCAAGCATGGCGGAAACCATCTGCCCCAGATCAACCCTCTGTGAGGCTTCGGCGGCGTCTGCCACCTTCAGCTTCTTCAGGTTGTTTTTCTGCCGGTCGGAGAGCGGATCGCTTCCGCCGGCCGCACCCCTGGTACGGGGAGATGTGCCGGAACCGCCTTCATCGGCGTCCGCCTCACCGGGATCATTCCCGGAGCCCTTTCCGTCGCCGGCAGCCGGTGGTTCACCACCGGTATCGGTCCGGTCCGGATCGGCGGGTTTCCCTTCTTTCCCGGAAGCTCCCTCCTTGTCCTCGTCGGACTCGGAAGGGTCGCTCTTGCGGTCGGAAGGGTCGTTGCCGCTCTGTGGCGATTTCCCTCCATCGTCCCTTTCCTCCTTTTGCCGGTTGCCCTGTAAGGGCGGTGGCGGAGGCGGAGGATCGGGCGGGTTGTCGATGAGGGCCTCGATTTCCTTCGCGAGCCCGTCGCAGTCGGCCGTCGAGCTGCACGAACCGATTCTGTCCACGAGGGCCGCGAAGAGATCGCAGAAGTGGTCGCCTAAGGCTTTCCGGCAGAAATCTTCCGCCTTCTTCGCGATCTTGCCGAGGGGCTGGCCGAGCACGTCGGTCCTGGCGCGACAGCACGCCCACGACATCAGCATCGAGAGCGGCTGCGCGGGAGTCCCGCGAAACTTTCCTTTTCTTGCCAGAAGCGCCGCCAGGGTCTTCAGATTGGCGGCGCAGCCGGGATATATCTCCCCCTGTTCCTTCTCGATCCGCACGTCCTCGATGATGTTGGTCCATGGCGGCATCTCGATGGAAAAGTCCGTGAGCGCCACATGGGCCGCTTCATGATCGACGTAGCCACGGGCGAGTATCGCCGCCTCGTGGTCATCGGCCGGAAGGGTGGGGATGACGATGATGTTTCCGTTGGTGTATGCCTGGTCCCCCTCAATGTGGAGGGTCACGCCCATCTTCGAGGCGAGGGCCTGCAGCGCGATCCGCAGTCCCCCGATGACTGTTGATATTTTCGGTGCCATGGTTTCTCCGTAAGGACGCTCCCCCCCTGCGGGGAGCGTCGGTTGATGACTCCCCGGCAGGGTCGGGACCGTCCTTTACAGGACTAGAACCATTCGGATGGCGCCTCCTCGAACTGAGGCACGTAAGGCGTGAACGGGACGACCTCGATCTCCCGGGCTTCTTCCATCGGTTCCGCTTCCTCCGCCGGAAGTTCCTCTGCCGGTTCTTCCTCGACAGGGGGATTCTCGGCGATCTCGCGGGCCTCTGGAATGTTCCCGAGGAGGTGGATCGCGCCGCACAGGGCGGCGAAATCCCTTCCCTTGATCGGTCCGGTTTTCGGCAGACCGGAGAGGGTCAGCCTGATACCGGTGACCAGCTCGTTCAGGCCTGGCTCGAGAAAGACCAAGCCTTCGATCTTGTCGAGCATCGACCTGATCGGTCGCACCGCCTTCTGTCCGACCTCCAGCTTGCCACGGAAGGAGCTGTCCCAGGTCGCCAGGGCCTGCTGACGGACTTCGTGACGGAGCTGCTCGGCCAGGCCGTTCACCTCCGCCGTGAGACCGTTTTCATGCCCTTCCACCGGATTGATGGTGAAGGTCTGCACGGAGAAGGAGAGCTGCGTTCGCACGTAGTCTATCTCCTCCACCGCGTTGCGGATCACGCTCTCCCAGCCGGGGTTCTCGGCGATCCATTCTTCAACCGCCGTGTCGTATTCGGCCAGGAAGGTCTCCTTGGCTTCGTCGAACTCCCTGCCGATCTCCGCCAGATCGCCCATGAGGATTTTCAGCCTCTCCATGGGGACCGCGTAGCCGCCGAGGAAACGGGTCCCGACCCCGAGCACTGCCCGCTCGGCCCTCCGCTTGAACGTCGCAAAGGGCGCCAGGGCGCTCGGGTCCATGACCCTTTTGCTCCCGAGGGTGGCGAGCTTGTCGGGTGGGAGTTCGCTCCCGTCCGCCAGTTTCAGGTCCTCCGGCCGGAGTTTCTTCCTTCCGGTCCAGAGGGAAACTGACAGAACGATGATGGAAATGTTCTCGAGTATTTGGTCTTGGCTCATTGCATATCTCCTCGATGTTCGGGAGGAGACGCCACCCCCACGGGGGTGATAGCGTCTCCCCGGGTTGGGTCAGAACCATTGTTCGCTGTTCTGGTCGGACAGCCACTCCCGCATGACATTTCCGTTCAGCGGCGGGGTTGCGGCAGCCGGCCTGTTCTGTGATGGAGGGTTCGGTTGTGGTGGCGGTTGGGCATTTCGTTCGTGCGACCATCCTCTGCCGGGGAACCATTCCCCGACGACCCGGTAACCCTTTCCCCTCTTCTCCTCGATCTTCTGGTCGAGAAAAATCCGGGAGGGGGCCGGTCCGATGACCTTGCACTGGTTCACCTGGCCGGTCTTCCCCCACTGACTTATCACTTCCTTGTCTGTGAGGAACCCGAGCCAGTCCTTTCCGCCGCTGGAGGAGGGAGCCCTCATCCAGATGCCGTATTGGGTGTTGCCGGGAACGAACATGACCCCACCTCCTATGCGATGATCCGCTGTACCAGTTCATGTAGAGCCTGGCGGGAGGCGGGTTCGGCCCGGAAGCCGAGTGCCCGGTCAAGGGCGTAGGTCATGGGGTTTATCCCCGGCTTCGCCTTGAAGAACGTGGCCAACTGCGCCCACCGGATGAGGGTTCGAGTGCAGAAGGTGACCTCGATCTCGCCGTTTCGGAAGAGGTCGCGGACCTTGTTGGCCACTTCGATCATTTTCTGCCGGATCGGGGAGGGGACCTCCGGGACAGCTTTCCCCAGAGCCTGATCCTCCTCCGCGGCGTTCGCGTAGCCGACCTCCAGCATCATGAACCTCCCCATGGAGGCGAGGTTCTGGCGCTTGGTCGACTGGTAGAGACCGGTTGTGTCGCCGTTGCCGGCGGTGTTCCCGGCGTAGATGATCCGGGCGCCGAAACGGAGCGGGTCGATGGTCTCCCCGGTTTCGGGAACGATGATGGAGCGGCCTTCGAGAAGGGCGTTCAGCCCGACGAAGGTGCCCGGGTCGAGAGTATCCGCCTCGTCAAGGAGTATCCACGCCGACGCCGGGTCCTTGAGCCCCTGGATGAAGGGGCCGTCCACCCATTCCATCTCGCCGCTTCTGACGACGAAGCGTCCGAACAGCTCGGGGATCTCCATCCGCTCGTGGCACGAGACCACGTAGAGGGGGATGCCGAGCCGCGCGGCGATCTGGGTGATGATGGAACTCTTGCCGGACCCGGTAGGACCTACGAGATAGAGGGGATCGGTCCCCGCCGCTCCTTTCATCCAAGCCAGAATGTCCGACAGGATTTCTCTCCGAAACACATAGTCCGGATTGGAGCGGGGGATCATCGCGTGTATCGCGTTGTCGCGCACATCGACGGTGATCGTGGCGGGAGCCTGGATGCCGAATACTTCCGTGATGGATTTTTTCATGATGGTCTGTCTCCTTTCGGAGGCGGACCATCCCCCTTTGGGGGGAAATGATCCGCCCCCCATGGGGTTTGAAATACGTTCAGGTGAGAGTCCTATGCTTCAGGGTTCACGATCCCCCTCCTCCAGAATAAGCGTGTCTATGCCGTACCAGTCGTGAGCCTGGTCGGCGATGGTGTCGAGGAGGTTCCGTATCCCTTCCAGAGGTTCCAGGTCGGTGAAAGGGCGCGGTTTCTCCTCTTCGAGGAGGCGGGAAAGGAGTGCCCGCTGTCTCTTGAACAGCGCCGGGTCGATGGAAAACAGGAATACTTTCCCCTCCCCGAGCTCGTCCTCGTAGAGATTGAACACCGCCGATATCGCATGGTCTATCGCGACACAGCGGGTGATCTGCTCCACGATGGCGGCATAATCGTCAGGCAAGGCCGCTGCGGACAGTCTGCCCCCTTCGATGCAGTCGGACAGGATGTCGTGGAGCTTGCCGTAAGTCTTGTGCAGTTCTCTCAGCGCGGTGATCGCGCCGCAATCGCATAGGTCCTTCATATGGCCTCCTTCCAGGCGGAGATGATCTTCGGGCATCCCGACGCCATCCTCGCTATCACTGTGACCCCCTTGTAGCGAAAGCGCAGGGGTTTTTCCGTGAGAAGCGGGACGGCGAGCTTGACGCCTTCCAGTGCCTCGAGCGGTACCGACCGCTCAAGGATTCGATTGGCGCCGTGCAGCGACAGGGTAAGAGCCGGCATGCCTATGACCTCCTTTCATGTTGACCGCTTCCCGAGCCTCGGGCTCCGGAGCGGCGGAGGCGGCGAGGAAGCAGAAGCTGACCGAGATCACCATGACGACTGCCGCCAGGATGGTCCACAGGAGCTCCTTGAGGTCCTCGCTGTTCATCTTCGACCGGGAGAGATGTTTGTAATCTTTGGGCAGGACGCCCGTTCGTGTTTTCATGACTGCTCCTTTTCAGGGGCGGATACGCGCCTCCCGTGAAAAGGAGTGACCCCCGGGGGGCGCGTGATTCGCCCCCGGATGGGGTTTGGTCTCAGGCCGCCTTGGCGAGCGGCGCTGGTGGCAACTGTCTGACTTCCAGCTTCGTGTAGCCCGCTTTCGGCTTACTGCAGGCCTGGAACACGTCGGGGAAGTCTTTCTTCAGTCTGGTGGAGTCGATGGTCTCACCCGGAGCGACGGTTGTCGTCGCCACGGCGATCCCTGTTTCGGTGATCCCCTGGAACCGCTCTCCGAAGAAGGAGATCAGCTCTTTCTTCAGCGGGTCCATTCTCTTTTCGAGGGCCTTTTTCTGCCGGTCGAGACTCTCGTAGTCGGCGACACGGTCAGTTACCTCCTGGGGGATCTCCTGGTCCCTGTGGGCCGGGCATCCTGTCCGGTACGAACAGTGGCCGCACAGAATGCTCGGTATGGTGTTCGGTTCGCACTCGCCGCGCATGGCGGAGAGGATGTGACTGCCCCTCTCGATCAAGGGGGTGAAGACCTCCGGGTGGGGAGCGTAGGAGTTGAACTCCCGGTATTCCCCCTTGTTCAGGTCCACCGCCAGGATCGAGCCGCCGATCTCCGCTTTCTCGCCTTCCCTGATTCTGAGAAGGCCCATCTGTACGTGCAGCTGGTCGACCCAGCTGCCGTAAGGTTCCTCGGGAATGCCGCCCGTGGACTTCATCTCGACCACATGGAAGCGGTTTTTCCCGCGAAAGAGGAAATCGATATGACAGACGATGTCATAGGACGGGTGGCAGATCTCGACCTCTTCCTGGAAGGCGGCGCCGCCCGACAGGAAGAACTCCCTGAACATGGCCTGCGCCGCGTGCCCCCTTGCGAAGACGAGCTGCTGCTTGATGGAATGGGCGACCGGCTGAAGCTTGCCAAGTACCGCCTTGCGGGGGCATCCGGCTATGTCGGAGGCCCCGGCGTACCTGGTACGGTCACCAAGATGTGCTGACATCTTTTGCTGATGTGCGGGTATTGCCTTTTTCAGAAAATCGTCAAGGCGTGCCATCGGTTCTGTCTCCTTTTCATGCCCGGGGAGACGGAACGCCCCCGAGAGGGAGTCCGTCTCCCTGATCGGGGTTTGTGATGGTTTACATGCAGGCGTAGGCGATGACCGCCGACGCGAGGAGGGTTGTCCCTACCATGATTCCGGCGATGATGTTCTTGCAGGAAATCTCGACAGCGGACTTCTCCGCCTTCATATAGATGGTTCTGCCGTTGGCGCATCTGATGGCTACTGTGTTGGATCTCATTTCGTGTCTCCTTTCGGGTTGTCCCAGGAGGAGACACGTATCCCCGGAGGGAGACGGAATCTCCCCGAGGGGTGGTTGATGGTTGGCCTTTTACGCCCGGCCGCGCCTTGCGCGCTTCCCGGTCACGAGGTACGTGCCGAATAGGGTCACTTCCAGCATCCCTACCGCCAGGTACTCGCGGTACTTCTCTGCCGGGATCTGTCTTTCGACCTCCCAGCCGTCTTCGAAGACGATGACCGGGACGGTTTCCGGAGCGGGCGGCGTCGGTGGTTCCGGCTGCGGAAAGGGTATGACCTTGGCCACTGCCGGAGGCGATGTTGTGATCTTGTTTTCGTCCCTCACCCTGGCGTTGTCGGTTCGGGTCATCTTTTTGAGCAAAGCGCTCGGGTCTTGATAGTCAATGTTCCCTTCCCTGAGCGCCTTGGTGATGAGAGCTGAAAACGACTGGTTGCCGCTTGTGCATTCCGCGGGGTCGATGTCCGGTGTTTCCCCTTCCGCCAGCTTGGCGATCATCCTCTTCTCCAATGTGTACGCCAATTGGGCCTCCTGGATCGGCGAAGAGGTGAGATACCAGTATCGGCAGGGACGGACTTCCCCATAGGTCATGCGGTGTATGTCGGCGGTGTTTACGCGCCGGATTCTCCCTTCCCCCTGCTCGGCCAACCTGGTGTTGTCGGAGTAATCGTACCAGCAGAGGTTGTTGAACTGGCTGAGGTTGAGTCCGGTCGCCACCCGGTGGTATGAGGCGATGACAACCTGGGCGGTGGTCTTTTCGAACCACGCCGTCAGTCTTTCGGGGGCTACCGAGTCGGGAAGAACGTCGATGGACAGGCCGGGAACGCTGTCGGCGATGATCCGCCTGAGCGGCCCGCGCATGTCGATCTTTTGCGTGTTCCCGGTGTAGACCAGGAGCCGTTCTCCCCATGTCTCGACCAGACGGACGATGTTGACCAGCTCTGTTTCCTTATCGAGCAGTTCATCGACCGACCGTCGCAACAATGTGCCGAGGAGTTCGCCACGCAGGCGGATTTCGTCGTCCGCGTGCCTGAAGGTGTCGGACACCCGCAGGAAGGCCGCCGTTCTTACGCTTGTGACCGGTATTCTATCCTCGATCGGCAGTTCCGCATTGTCTATGATCTTGTCGATGGTCCTCATGCAATCTTCCACTTCCGCATGAGGGGCGCATTTGATGACTTCCCGTTCGACGGGGGGTAGGTCGTCGAAATCCTCCGAGTCCACGTTCACGAAGTTCGGCAGGGTGTAGACCAGGGCTGCCGGCGAGATTCCCGCCGTGTCGTAGGTCTGCACCTTTTCCGAATCACGGTGGCGGTTTCTCTCGTCGCTTTTCCTGACCTCCTTGTAGGCGCCGAACCGCGCCTGGAAGTCGGTGGCGGACTTCATGTCCCATCCCGCCTCCCGCATCTGCACCGGATTTACCCCCCAGAGCAGGTTGTAGAGGCTCTTCGCCATGCCGTTCGTGACGGTCGCGGTGAGACAGAGAACCCGTCTGGCGGAGGCCGCCAGGCGGATGAACGCCGTCCCCTGATTGCTCATCAGGTTTGCCGCGTTGTGTGCCTCGTCGAAGATGGCGAGGTCGAAGGGTATCCGCTTGAGGAAGCGGATGTAGGGAAGCTGTTTGTTGTGTGATTTCACCTCCGTTGACGCGCCGTTCCTCTCGATGTCGGCGATCCACTGCCGGTAGCGAAGGCGCGGCCGTTTGTTCTCGGGAATGTAAGTGTAGAGGACGTCGCCGCAGACGGGACAGTGTTCCTTGCTCCCCCTGCTGATCCTCTTCACCTCGGCCGAGCAGTTGAGGCAGGCGTCGGTATATTTGATCCCTTCTTTCGTTTTCACCCGGGTGAGCTTCGTGACGGGCACGAAATCCGGGTGCATGCGCAGACGGGTGTAGGCGATCAGATAGAGACCCTTCGGCCTGGTGCGGGCGAGTTCCCGCAACCGTTGCCAGGAGTCGATCACGTGGACGGCGAAGCCCTCGTTTTCGTACTCCTTCACCATCTGGGGGACGAGCTGCGGTTCCGTCACCATGATCGACCTCTTGGCGCCGGCGAGATACTTTACCGCCTTCGACATCCAGGTTTTCCCCGTTCCGGTGTTGGCCCGGATGCCGATCCCCTTCCTCCCGGAAGCAAACGCCTTCATGACCGCCTTCACAGCCTCCCGCTGGGGGGCCTTCAGGCCGATCTCCTTCAGTTCGGACGCGAGATATTCCTCGTCCCGGCCGATCTCGTGAAGGGGTTTGTAGATGGTGGTGAGCTTCTTGAGGAGGATGGTGGACAGCTGGGAATTGAGCTCCACGTAGTCGAAGCCAAGTTCCCGGGCGGCTTTCACCTCGCCCGTCCTGTCCATGAGGAAGGTCTCTACGGTTGGTTTGTGGATGACAGTCGTCGTCTTGGTGCCGTTGTCGTCGTAATCCTCGAACGACTCCGGCTTTTCGACGAGCATGTACTTGGCCAGATAGTGGACGCCGTTTATGGCGACGCTCTCAATCTGGCTGTTCATGGCGGCAAGCTGGACGGCATGGGCCGTTCTGAGGGTGGATACGGGCTGAATGCTGGTGTCGTAGCTGGCCGGATATTCCTTGTCCAGCATCACCGTTATCGCCTTGTCCAGCCTCTCTTCGCACTCCAGGTAGAACCCTGAAAGGTCCCGGCACTGGAGCATGGGCCTGGTCTTGATCCCGCCTGCTTCGACCTCGATGGTGACGGTCGGGTTTTCGGCGTGGGTCAGGATCAGGTCCTCCCCGGCGTTGTCCAAGTTGTCGTAGTTGTGATAGTAGGGTGACCGGTAAGAGGTCGTTTCGTTGCTGACATTCTTCCGCAGGAATATGACCAGCTGCCTGAAAGCCCCGTATTCCTCCGATCTGTATGCATACCGGTAGGTGAAGCTTCCCCGCAGGAGTTCGGTCATTTTCCCCTTGAGCTCGTATTCCGGGATGATCAGGACCATGACCCCCCGCTTGGAAACCATGGGGGCGGCCTTTTCGACCCAGGAGATTAGCTCTCCGCCGTTCCTGTTGTAAGGCGGATTCAGGAGGAGAATGTCGAACGACCCGGTACTGGTGGTGTCGAAGAACGACGTGTTGAGTTTCTGGTCGGTGCCGCGGATTTTCCTGAAGCGCTCCGCGTCCAGTTCCACCGCGAAAGAGGCGACGGCCGTGTTCTTGGCGCTCGATCCGGTGGCAGCCTGTTTCGCATGGCGGACCATGCTCGACAGGAAAGCCCCTTCGCCGGCGCACGGATCGAAGATGGTAACCATCTTCTCGTGGACGCTCGTCCGGTCCCAGCCGAAACTTATGCTGACGACCTTTCTGACCAGCTCCACGTCGCGCGGGAAGGTGGGATAGAACCCCTTCGCCAGCTCGTTCCCCTTTATGCGGGAGTGGTTGTTGATTTTTTCAGTGAATTCCATGTCCGCTCCTCGTGAAAGGGGAGGCGGCATGGCTATCCCTTTGCGGGGAGGTGACCATGCCACCTACCCCTTCCGGGATAGATTGTGCTACTGCTGCGTTTGTTCCTGCTTCACCTCGACCGAGATGCATGACGCAGGCTCGGGGAAGGTGAACCCGCCGTATCTGATCCGGTTCCTCACTTCATCGGGAACGTTCTCGATATGGCGGTAGCATTTCTTCGTGCCGATGAGCGGTGTCAGTTCCTCTGCCATGTCGAACAGAGGGAGATACCAGTCCCGGTGCACGAACTGCTGCTGATCCAGGATGCGGGAGTAGATACCGAAGCATTCCTCCCGGCTGTTCCCGACGATGAGGCGGCGCTGCCGACTGGGAAGGATGTACAGCCCCGAGTAGCCGTTATCGATCTTGCCGATAAGGCTCACGGTACCTCCCATTGCCACGCGGTCTCTTTTCCTGCCGGGAATTTCCAACACGGGCGCCTCCCGGTCGTGGAGGATCTGGGCGAAGGCCCTGACCTCCTGGGAGGGGCCGTAGGCGGACAGCAGAACGACGAGTTTGTCGTCTTCCAGGATCAGGTTGCTGCAGAAAATGGTGGCCGAAGCACGCTGGCCAATGAGTGAAATGGTGGGTTGCATGGTTTCCTCCTGTCCATGGGTCCGGATCGCGGTCAGGCCGCCATCTTGATGACCCACGCCTTGTAGGAGGAACTCCACTTGAAGCCTTTCGTCTTCAGGAACTCCTTGGAGGCGGTATCCTGATACGACGGAGTGGCGTAGACCTCTTTGTTGGTTTCGTCCAGTTTGAAGGGGATGCGGCGTGCTGCCAGGATGGCCGTGATGTCGGTAACCGTGCCCGGTGTCCCGTCGCTCTTCTTCGTTTTCGCTTCCAGTGCCTTGAGTGCGGCGGTCATCCGTTCGGCGGGAATATCCTCGAGTCTGTTCACTCCCATATAGGCGAGGAACTTGTCCCGGTCGGCTCCCACCTCGCTGATTTTCGCCTCCAGTTCCATCACCTGATCCTGCGTGATAGACTTCGGCCCCGAGGGTTGTTGTTCCTGGGTAGTACCGGCATGATTCTGCGCCGACTCTCCCGATTCCAGCCAGGCGCGGATGGAGCTTCCGTGTTCCTCCGTCAACTTCCCGTGGAAACCGTCGAAAATCTCTGTCCGGTCCTTGCTGGTGGTGGCGATGTGCCGTTCCTGGTCAACATCGAAGACCAGTGTAAATTCAAAGTCCATTCCTTCTCTTTGAATGGGCGCCATGCCGACCTTTTTCGGGACTTTCTTGCCTCTCTCGTCATCGACAAGGACATACTCGGTCTTGCTGCGCATCGTGGCGATGACATGCATCTGCGACTGCAGCATGGCATCGACGAGGGAGTTGTGCTTGGGGGTCGCTTCACGCCACCCGGCAAACTTGTTCCCTTTCGCCGATTCGGTCCTCGAGTCAACGAACTCCAGGATGCCGCCGGTCCCTGCCCATGCATGTGAGAGGGAGTCGATGATGATGAGGTCGTAACCCAGTTTTTCCGCCTCCCTGATGCCGCTTATGTACTTCTCGACGGTGAAGGGGGGCTTGATGACGGCGACGTGGTAGTCGCCCAGGTGGGCATAGAGAGACGCGCTTTCGTTCTCCGTATCGAGTACCGCGATTTTTCCGGTGGGGCCGACGATTCCGAATGCCAGCTTGAGTGCCGACATGGTTTTGCCGGAGCCCGCGGGACCGCAGATGCCGATACGTGCTTTCGCTCTCTTTCTGACTGCTTTCTGGAACATGATCTCGATCTCCTTTCTGTCGGTTGTACCCGGACAGAGGAGACGGACCACCCCGCAGGGGTCTGTGTCTCCCCTGTCGGGCTTGTGTTTGGTTACGGTCGTTACTGATGGTCAGGGCTCAGAAGGGAATTTCGTCTCCTCCGGAAGGCGGCTGGTAGAAGCTGTCCGGTTCCGGGTCGCCTTCGCGTCCGGTGTCTTTTCTCGACAGCATCTGCATTTTCTCGCCGACGATCTCCGTGGTGTAACGGTCCTTGCCTTCCTTGTCCTGCCATTTCCTGGTCTGGAGCCGGCCCTCGATGTACACCGTCTTTCCCTTTGACAGGTATTCGCCGGCGATTTCAGCCAGACGCCCCCAGAGGGTGAGATTGTGCCACTCGGTCCGCTCCTCGTATTCTCCTGTCTTGTTCTTGAAACGTTCCGACGTCGCCAGAGAGAAACTTGCGACCGCCGTTCCGGATGCCGTGTACCTGACTTCCGGATCCTTGCCCAGATTCCCAATCAAGAGAACCTTGTTCAAACTTGCCATGACTGCCTCCTTGCTGGTTTCCCGAACGAGAAGACGGTCACCGATCCCGCGCGGGGAGAGGTTTGGTCTCCCTGTCGGGACTGGTTGAATTCCCGCCGCTTCCAAGGCTTGTCGCGGGTTTCGGGTACAAAAAAACCCGTTCCGGCACGATGTCCGAAACAGGTCTTTGCGGGGTTATGGTATGAAAAAAGGCGCTGCCCGGTTCTGGACGCACCTCTATCGTCGCTGTTTAAAGTCGCCTTTGCCCAAGGTCGACTACCTGGTGCTCGTCGAGCACTCTGACTTCTCACCGGGAAAGGGGCGAAAAGCGCGCCTTGTCTTTCCCTGCGTTGCATCCCTGCCGGGGCGTTCAGATCAGGGGCTATCCCTGAAATTTGTTCCGGGGTGCGTGACCCAAGCGGAATCTCTTCGTGGAAGAGTGTAAAAATACGGAAATCTTCTGCCACCTTCGTGATGAGGCGTTCAGCCTTCCGGCCGGTCTCCTACGCGAAGGGGTTTTTCACCGTGTCCGGCTGTTCCACCTCAACCTTGGCGGGCAATTCCACGCCCGTCATGGCCGCGACCACCGAATCAACTATCTCCTTCAGCTTGACCACCTTCTCCAGGCCTTCCTTGTCCCGGGTGATGTCGAGGCTGCCGTACAGCGACACCCGATCCAGACGGTTCTCGATGGTCAACCCGTTGATCTGGAGGCACTCCGATTCGTTCTGGAACGGAGCGATGCTGAGATCCTTTTTCCTGCTCACCTGTAGTTCCTCCCGTGCCTTTTTCCGCCTCCCCTGCGCTCCTTTGGCTGAGGAAGCGGCATGATCTCACGCTTGGCGGCCGGCGACATGGAGGGGAAGAAATCGATCCCGGCCATCTGCTCGAGTTCGGCCACCGAGATGTAGCGCAGATCCGCCTCGGCGGCATTGTTGACCAGGTAGACCCCGGCGGCGTTGCGCTTCGGGCTGTACACGATCTTGTAGATATGGGTCGGCACCAGGACCCGGCGCTTGAGGGCCTTGACGTTGTTGCCGACGAACAGGGGACCGGTGATGACGTACAGGTTTCCTTCCCGCTTCGCCAGCGTCCTGACCGCACTCTCGATCCCGCTCCAGATTCCCCTGTTGTTGGTGCCGTCCTGGGGGACGATGTTGGCGAAGCTGAAGCTCTCGTGCTGCGCCTGATCGGTGGACATGTCGGCGTTGGGAGACATGTGCCCCCTGTCGAAGCCGCTGCGCGCGTAGTCTGATAGTTCCGCCCGGTCCGACTCCGGCAGCCGCTCTTCGGCGTGGAACGTGTCCTTGCGGACCATCCCCCTGGCGGCATCGAGCCTGGACCTGGTGAGATGCTCGGCGGACCAGAGCGGGGTGCGCGTCAGGCCGGAATTGATCACGCCGAACTCATCGTAGCAGAGTTCCTGGGTCTTTGCCTGCATCTTGGCGTTGACGATGTCCGGCGCCTCGCCTCCGGCGTAATGCTCCCCGCAGGAAGTTTTCATCGCGAAGGACGGAGCGGCGAAAAGCGCCAGGATGACGGCGGTCACGAGCGTGATCGAAAACCTGTTCTTCATGGGTCCTCCTGTCGATTCAAATGGATATCCGGATTTCATGATGAATGGTCGGTCAGAGCGGCACCTGCAACATGATCTGCCTGCAATCTGCGTATAAAATCTTCGGGGGCAATACCTTCCCTACGCAGGCACAGAATCAAAGCGATTTCTCCTCTGCTGTATCCCTCGGCATGATAGATCGTGCGATCATTCGGGCAGTAGTATAGAGAGTCAAGCCACTCTGCAACAGCTAACCCATCTTGCCCGGGTATCTGTTGAGGGTTCTCTCTCAACATCGTGCTTAACAAGTTGATCACCTTCGGAACAGCTCCTTCACGCATGCGATCCCCTGCTGTGAATCTTCATGAACGCTTCCATTATGAGCGGCCTGATCAAAGCATTACGTTCCTGGAGAGAGAGAAATTTATCCACCTTCGACACAATATCCAGACCCTGAAGGAATGTATTTTTTGCTTCCCGAAAGACCGGATCAGTCTGATACCAATGAGCTACATAACGCTCGAAGAGTTGGTTTGCCACGAGATCTTCATCATCCGTAAGCCCCTCATTGTCGTACTTTGATTGAAGACGACGAAACTCTTGATCGTCTTCCTCAGTCCAGGTCACTTTGATAGTGGCGGGATTATTCCGAGGCATCGTCCACCTCGTATTCAGCTTTGAGAGACGCCACAAACTGCTGCCACGCATACCCGATTATCCAACCTGCCGTCATCCATAGGAACAGATGGATGACCCATGTAACACGGACAGGATGGATTGGTTCCGGCTGGACTCTGCTGACGACATCGAAGGTAACCCCGATCGATGTCACCACGATAGCTATTATGAAAAGGACGACTCGTTTCAAGGATCTCTGCCAGGCCCAGTTTCAGTCATGAAATACGGATACCCAGTAAAATGAAACGGCGCACATCATATCATCTTACGTGGGACAAGTGAAGATTTCCCCGGCCATTCAGGCCGACGCCGGCTCCGCAACTGAAACGGCCGAGTCGGCCACACCGGCTCCCTTTTTATCCGCCCCGGCCTTCTTTCCCGGTTGCGCCTCGTCAACATCCTGATCGCTTTTGGCCAGCGGGTCGTCAAACCCGCGGGGCGGATAGTATTTTTCTCCCAGCAGTCGGCTTATCTGCGCATTGAGGAGGTTGATGTCCTCCTTGATTTTGTCGGACTTCTCTATGATCTCCGCCGCTACCGCGAAGCTCAGCTTCCTGCTCCTCCCCGCCTGCAGTCTCAGCTTGTGGAGCATGATGTCGTGAGAGTTGAGAAGACCGATGAAATCAAACTGGTCATAGGTGCGCCGACTGATGAAGGCCAGATCGCTACGTTCCGATTTCTTGTGCCGCTCTTCGCGCCATTCCTCGGGGGTGGGGCGGGGTTTCCTCTGTTCCTTTTCGCCGCTTTCGTGTTTCTCTTGCCCTTTGGTAGCCTTGCTCATGATTTTCTCTCCTTGAGTGTGGTTAGGATTTCCCCAGTGCCCGCCGGGCGACACCCGTCCCGAAACGCCCCGAGAGCTCCGCGAATACCGTATCGTCGAATCGTTTCATGTTGAGGACGAGCATTTCCACAGAGTTCACCTCGGTTGCCGCGTTGGCGTAGCTTTGATGAGCTTCCTGCAGCAGATGCAGGGTTTTCTCCTCGAGGGTCTGGAGATGCTGGAGCCCCTCGCCCAACAGGGCGATCTGGCACGTCTCGGGAGAAGCTCCGGCCTTGCTCGTCTGCTGGCTCGACATGATGTTCTTTGCGCTTTCGCTGAGCTGCACCGCCCGGTTGAAGAGGTCAAGGAGCATGTAGTAACCGAAGGCCCTGGCGGTAACCTCGGAGAGCTTGCCGATGACCTCTCCCTCGGTATTGGTGGCCGTCGCGTTCTTCAGGATCAGGCCGACCGAGAGGGGTGTGCTCTTCAGGAACGTCTCCTCGTCGGCGGAAAGGGGCTGCCTTGCTTTGAGCTTGCCGGCGATGGCCTGCATCTGGCCGTTCACGTAGGTCAACAGGTTCTTGTTGGCGTCGGTGATGTCCGCGCACGCCCCGCCGCTGGCCCTCCGTTGAGCAGTGCCGTCGATGAAGGAGCTGAAGCTCTCGTTCTTGTCGCACGGGGGTATGTACTGGGCACGGTAGGTAGTCCCCGAGGTGGCCGGACTCTGGACGATCACGTCGCCGATGAAGCCCCTGATGAGCTGCACATAGTCGCTGCTCATCCCCCTTTTGGCAGCAAGGTTCTCCAGTACCGACCCGTCGCCGAACACGGTCCTCACCTCGTCGGGACAGCCCGCCGTGGCGCTGGCAGCAGATGCCTGGATGGTGCCGGGAGCCATGGGCTTGGTCCCGCTCGCGGATTTGAGCTCGCTGTCGAACAGCTTGCTCACGTCATGGGCCAGGTCTTTCGCCCCGCTGGAAACGAGGAAATCGGTCTGGGCCGACTTCATCTCCGCCTTCAGGCTGTCGGACATGATGGAGGAGAACGGGCTCGAAGCCGTCGCCACCAGGGCCTTGGCCGCCTTGCAGTCGTTGAGCTGGAGGGAGTTCAACCGGTCGGTGATCGCCTCCAGCGTCTTGATGGTGTCAGCCACCTGGGGAGCCAGGGTCTTCAGGGCGATGTCGAAGGCGGCCGCCGGCGCCGCGGAAAGGATGTTCTGCAGCTTCTGGACGAGATAATCGACGTTCATGAACGAGAATCCCCCCAGGAAGGCGTCGATGCCGCCGCACCCCGACTTGAGCTGCGGGAGCGACGCGGTGACCAGGTAATCGTTGGAATTGGCCCAGCGGGCCGAGAAGCCGCCGCCTGTGTAGTAGCCACGTTTCGCCCCCTCGTAGTAGCTCGGGGAAGTGCTGCTCTTCTGCTTTATCCAGTCGTCCACCCAGCCCGACCCTGGCGCGGATCCTGGGAAGCCGGCGAGAGACACGGCCACCGCCGCCGCGATCAGCTTTGTTCTCTTGCGACGCAGCATGGGTACACCTCCTTTTTCATGTCGCGATTCCGTCTATTTCTCCGTTGGCGCGGGGGAACGCTTTTTTACGTCGAAACCGCCTCCCCGCTGGAAATCGTAGAGGGAGAATTCCTCTGGAGTGATCTCCCCCTTGAGGAGCCTCACGGCCCGGTAGGTTCTGTCCTCGATCTCGTCGGCGGAGATCACGCCGGACGACACCGGAAAATAGTCCTGGTTCCCCTTCTGGATCAGGACGAGTGTGGGGGTGATCTCCACGTGGAATCGCGCGGCGAGCCCCGGGTTCTCCTGGGTGTTCACCCTCTTCACCACCCACCCGGTCGAGTTGGTGAACCACTCCAGGATCGGCGCCTGCTCCTCGCAGAAGCCGCAGTCCTGGCGGAAGAAGTAGATGAGCGCGAAGTCATCCCGGTTTTCGCGCAGCTTCCGGCTCTTTTCCTCCCTGATCCGGGATATGCGGCCCAGATTGCCGGGGGTCGTGATCGGATAGTCCTTCTTGGTGGACAGTTCCGGGTACTTCTGCCAGACGTACTGGGAGACGTTCGTGAAAGCGAGGGCCTTCTTCCTGGCGATCTCCTGGACCTCGTAGTAGTCCCTGACGTTCTCCTCCGACGGGTTCCGCACAGCCTCCTTCTTCAGGCCCTCGGCGAGCTTTTCGAAGTTGTCGGGATGCATGTCCCAGATCTGGTCGTAGGTATAGTCCCTGAGCCTTGCGGGACTGGTGCCGGCGTCCCGGCTCTTCTCCTTCTCTGCTGTGGCCTTGGGTGGTTCTTTCTCGTACCACCACCATCCCTTGCCCGTCTCCGAGTAGTAATCGGCGCTGGCGGTCCCGGCGAAGACGAGGAGCAGGCCGGCGACGATCAGGTTACGCATGTGGCGCCCTCCCTGATCTTCAGCTTGATGTCCGCGACCATCTGTCTCAGCGCCTGCGGCTTCTCGCTCTCCAGGGTCGACGGGAGAGCGCCGAAGGCCTCGGCCCGGAACGGTATCAGCAGGACCGAATACCCCTTGCCTCCTTTGGTGACGACAGTTGTCTGCGTCATGTAGTGGCCGCGGCCCATCAGGTCGGTGGCGATGGCGTTCTTGACCCTGCTCAGTTCCCATACGACGGTGTGAAGCAGGTTCCGTTTCATCTCCTCGTTCGCGTCCGCGAGCTTTACCAATGGGTCGTGTCCTCCGATCCGGTGAATCACCCGCCACAGCGCGTCCTGGTTGGCGAAGACCAGGCCGTTCGGCATGGAGACGATATGCCAGCGGCTACCCGTGGGCGTCTCCTCCAGTCGATTCACCATTTCTCCGAGAAGCGACAGCACAGTGTCCGCGTCGAACCAGGAAGGGAGTTCCAGCGTCGTTGGCGTGAATTTCCCCTCCACCGGAGAGCCGAGCGGGTGGTCCGTCTTCGGCCGGTCCGCATCGGCCGTCACCTGTTCGGCCAGCAGAAGGGGAACCCCGACATTTCCGAACGACGCCAACTCTTCCGCCCGCGCATCGTGGTCGCACCGTTTCAACTGCACGGTGAGTTCGTCCGGAGGGGTGATCGCGTGGTGATTGCCGATGGCGGCGTCCAGTTCCTGCCTGTTCGGAAGGGAGGCGTACTCTGGTATGCCGCCGAGGACAATCTTGGAAATGACCGGGTGATCCGCGGTGGAGTAGTACTTTTTGTGAAAGGACGGAATCTTGCCGATGTCGTGACCGAGCGCGATGATCAGGCAGTCGGCCAGCATCGCCCCCTTGCCGGCGGTCGCGGCGAATTTACGGGCTACCGCCAAGCTGTGCCTGTAAAGGGGTATCGTGGCGAGCAGGGAATACGCCTCGGCCCCATACTGGGCATCCGTTTCTGTCACCTTTCCCCCACCGCCCGCGTGTCCCTTGCCGACGACAGAAGGACAGGCCCCTTCCGCGTCGAGCAGTTTGAGGATCTCAACGATCACCGTCCGGCGTGCCCCTTTCACGAGCCGCCGATTCTCGACCATAGTCCGGTAGAACCCGGCTATCTCCTCGATGGCGAAGGCAGGGGGCGGTGTATTCGCCTCGTCCGTGGCGGAAGGAGGCTTGCGCCAGAGCTTTGCCACTTCCGTGAACTCGATGACGTCGCCCGCCAGCGCGTTGTTCTCGTCCGAGGGGGTTTCGTCCTCTTCGGTCCAGAGGTGGCTGATCTCCTTGAGGGTGAGGGTCTCCATTTCGGCATCCCCCTCTTCGTGGCGTTCCTTCGCCTCGGGGGCACTTTCGGGTCGAAGGCCGATGAACAGCCTGATCGAGAAGAGGATCAGGCCGACCCCGATCAATCCGGCGATTAAGGCCAGTGTTTTCATTTCGAGCTCTCCCTCTGCGCCGACGGCACATTCAGCGGGGCGGCGGGAAAGTTGATCTTCACCGATGGGTTTTTCACCATGAGGGTGGTCCCCCTGTATCTTCCCGAATAGGTAAGCATGTAGAACTCCTGCGGCTGCAGGCCGAGAATGTCCTGGACCTTGAGGATGTCCTGTTCCACTTCGCGGGTTGTGACCTGGTTCGAGCCGAAAATCCCGGTGAGCACGTTTCTCACCCCGAAATGCCGCACCACGTACTCGGAGGTCTCGGCGTCAGAGCAGCGCATGAAGATCTTGGTGTTGGTGTTGTCGAGGATCGACTTCCCGTACTCCTCCCCCACGGCGGCGTATATCTGGTTCACGGACTGGGCGAAGGCATGCACCATCACATCGGCCGCTCCCGCCTTGGCGAACAGCTCCTCCACGCCCTGGTAGATCAGGCTCTGCGCCTCGTCGATGTAGATCGACAACGGAGGGGAGACCTTCTGCCTGTTGGAGAGATAGACCCTGCCGACGAACGACTGGATCATGGAGAGGAGTACCTTGCCGAGGGTGGCAGCTGCCTCGCGGGTGATCAGGGAGCCGGTATGGACGACCAGGATGACCGGCTTTCCCTCCTCCAGCCGGTCGATGAAGCGGTTGCTGTCGGCCTGGCCGATGATTTTGCCGATGTTGCCGGAGGAAAGCTCCATGAGGCAGGTGCGAAGCGACGAAGAGACCTTCGAGTAGTACTCCTGGGGCGAGTCGAGGATGTCCCTGAACATCCCAGCGATCAGGTCCGCCTCCGACATCTCCAGCCGCCGCAGATGGTTCATGGTGTATTCCAGGGAGCTACGGCGGATGCTGTTGCGGATCGTGTCCATGTTCAGGACGAGCTTGTGCCCTTCCTCTTTGGCGAGGATGATGTTGCCGGTGATGACGGCGGTGGTGATCTCCTTGGCGATGTTGCGGTAGAACGGCTCCCGCCCTCCCTGGATGCCGGAGATGATGTGGCCTACCAGCTCGTCGACCATGAAATAGAAGGCCATAGGATCGACCACCGCCGAATACTCGGGGAAAATCGGCGTCACCAGCATCAGGTCCTTCAGCCGGCCGGACTCCCGGGCCACCTCGAATATCTTGGTGAATATCTGCTGGTCCCCCTTGGGGTCGAAGTAGACCACGCTGTTCCCCTTGCGGATGTCCTGCTCGATCAGGTTCTCGCAGAGCCGGGTCTTCCCCACGCCGGTGGTTCCGAACACGAACATGTGCCGCCTCCGGAAGGAGTCCGGGATCGAGATGGGGACGATCCGTGTCGGCTGCTCCATCCGGACGCCGGTGCCGATGTCGGTGGACGGCTCGTCACCTCTCGCTTTTTTCAGCCACGAAAACATGCAGGTGTTCTCCCAGTTCCTTTCCGACGGTGTTGATGGCGCTCTTGGGGAGACGGACCGGCGTTGCGAGCCTGCTGAACCCTCCGGCGACCCGCCTCTGGCAAACAATGCCGTCCACTCCCGTGACTTTCTTCAGGAGCAGTTCCGGCAGTTGCGGTGACGTTCGGCTCAGTTGGATGCGGACGCGCGCAGAGTGCCTGCCGGCCTGGACGGCGTGGACCCGCGTAACGTGAAAAGCCCGCGTGTCGCCGACCCGGTAAAGCCCACGTTCATGCCCGGGCTGGTAAAGTAGCGGGCATTCCCCGCTCAGGATCAGGCGGCGGAAGGCTTCGTCGATCTCCAGCACCACGCGCAACGTCCCACCGTCCTCGATCCTCCCGACAGTGCCGTATATGACCTGGCCCCGCAGTTCCTGAAGGACCTCCGCCTCGCGCAGGGCCTGCCTCCTTTGCAGTTCCAGTTCGACGTTGTGGAGGATGTGGCGCCGGAGTTTCTTTGTTATGGCATGCAGCGGAACCTCGACCGGTCTTCCGATACGCGGATAGGCGACGATCTCCAGTCCGTTCTCCGCTCTGACCGAGACGGTTGTGTCGAGGGCAGCGGACAGGGTTCTGGTCACGGCAAGCTCCACGGCATCGAGCACCTGGTCTTCCGGCAGCCCGTACTTCTGCAGAAGGTCAGCGGTCAGCACGGCCGAACACCGCCAGCCAGGGCGTCTCTTGCGCCACGACCTCGGCCGAGGCCACCTGTCTGATCGGCTGGGTCCCGGCGTGTTCCGACAGAATCCGGAACACCCTTGCCGCGTAGCGGTCGCGCTTCGACGGAGTGCGGGAGTTGTAACAGCCGACCGCCTGCCAGGTGTACCCGTAGTCGGAGACACACTGGGCGAGAATCCAGGCCCCCACCTTCACGTTCGTGCAGGGATCTCCGAGACCACTCCAGGTCTTTCCGAGCCGTCCGGCCCAGGAGGAGTTGATCTGCATGAGCCCGAAGTCGTAGGTGCCGTTGCGGTTCCAGTTCACGGCCCCCGGATCGAAGTTGCTCTCCACCTTGGCGATGCTCCAGAGAAGCTGCGGCGAGATGCCGTAAAGCTCTCCCGCCTCCTGGAAGCAGAAGGCATGAGCGCTTGCAGTGTTTACCGCAAGGCAGAGCATCACCAGGATGAATGCCGACAGTCGGATCATGTTCGTTTTCTCCTAACCCTATATCTAGCGGGGGGACAGCTCTCGTTGTCTTGATAAGACAAGGTGACCCTGATATATAGTGCTCAATTGGACACTATGCGAAGGAGAATACGGTGACCGACCTCACGGCACGGCAGCAGAAGGTACTGGACTTCATCGCCCGGTTCATCCAGACGAACGGCTACTCGCCGACTCTGCGGGACATTGCCGGTCACCTAAGCGTGAGCAGCACGTTCGGCGTGAACCGCCACCTCGACGCCCTGGAGAAGAAGGGCTTCATCAGGAGGTCCGGAACGGCGCGGGGAATAGTGCTGGCCACGCAGGGCGCCAAGAGTGTCCCGCTGCCGATCGTCGGCACCGTCCGCGCCGGCCAGCTCCACCCCGCCATCGAGGACATCCAAGGGTACTTTGCCGTCGATCAGGGGCAGGTAAAGGGCGAAGGGTGCTTTCTTCTGAGGGTGAAGGGGGACTCGATGATCGGGGCGGGGATTTTCGACGGTGATCTCGCCCTGGTCCGTCCGCAGCCCGTCGCGGAAAACAAGGACACGGTGGTCGTCATGGTCGAGGGAGAGGCCACGCTCAAGTGGTTCTACCGGGAGCGCGACCGCATTCGTCTCCAGCCGGCCAATCCCAACATGGAGCCGATCATGGTGGGCCCCGACAAGGATGTCTCGATCGTCGGCAAGGTCATCGGCATATACAGGCAGTTGGAGTAGGAATTGGAACGGATCAGGGAACAAATACGGATCGCCACCATCTTCACGCCGGGACGCCAGATCAAGCCGGTCTGGTTCGACTGGCACAACCGGAAGCACTCGATCCTCCGGACGACGTACTTCTGGAGGGAAAAGGTGGGAGATGCTCTTCTTCTGCACTTTTCAGTGACGGACGGAGAAGCGCTCTACGAGTTGGTCTACAACACGAGCGACCAGAGCTGGCTGCTGAACGGCATCGAGGTGAAGTGATGAGCCGCGTGATCATGCATCTTGACATGAACAGCTTTTTCGCCTCTGTCGAGCAGGCCGCCAATCCGGAACTGCAGGGCAAACCCGTTGTCGTCACGGGTTCGAAGCAGCGCACGGTAATTCTGACCGCCAGCTACGAGGCCCGCAAGTACGGCGCTTGAGAAAGAAATGGTTAAACAGGAGGGTAAGATATGGCACGAGGTTTCGCCAAAGGGGGGGCTCATTGGTAGTCTTTCCATTTTTCAGCGTAAAATTCCAGCCATTCTTCAAACGAAAAATATTTTCCTGTGCCTGCATCATAGCATGACGTCAAGAGTTTGATGTCACCGGTTTTCCTGTGCTCAACGGCCCTATTTTGAAGGTACTCCTTCAGTTCCTGTTTCGACACCCCCCACTCTTGAGCCAGTTTTCTCGTTCCCACGGCGTTCCGGTTTTGCGCCATCTGCCAAAGGGCTTCAAACTGAATTTCTCTTAATTCATTTTCCGCAAGGCCGCGAGATGCCGCAATCTGGGCAGCCCTCACAAAATTGTTTCGTTCCAATTCGTATTTCAAGTCATCATTGCCGACCATATTGGCTCTCCCAATGTAGAGCGCTGGGTAACCACAGGCAGGGACGGGGACGGCATGGACTGGTCATGCTTGACTATGGAGTTACCCGACCCTACTCAGAGTCACCCAGCGTAAAAAACACCGTGGCCCGTTTCCCCAACTCCCCTTCAGCCCATACCTTGCCGCCGTGGTGGGTGGTAGTGCGTTCCACGGTGGCAAGGCCAATGCCATAACCCCCGTATTCCTCAGTTACTGCGAGGCGTTGGAAGGGGTAAAGAGCTCGGCTGCTTCTAAACCTCCAGTCTCCTCCTGACACGAAATATCATAGGACAGTGCATTAGCCGTAAGAAATGAAGCAGCCACCCGCGCGGGAAACCAGAATGTACTTCCGGATTTCACCTCCCGCAATTCCAAAAGACCCGGATTTCACATACATCGCCCTCCATCGATACAAAATCAGTCAATTTTGATCTTTTTAACCTTCTGCACCGCCGCTTCCGTTTTCGGTATCCTGACTTCCAGTACCCCGTCTTTAAAGGAAGCCTTAGCCTTGTCGGTCTGTGTTTCAGCGGGCAGGGTCAGACTCCGGGAAAATGATCCGCAGGTGCGTTCAAGCCGGAAATAGTTCTTCTTCTCAACCTTTTCTTCCGATTTCTTCTCGCCTGAAATTGTGATCACATCATCGGTGACGTTGACGTCGATGTCATCCTTGCCCATTCCCGGCAGTTCGGCTTTCACAACCACGTCGTTTCCTTCTTCAAAGATGTCAACGGTAGGCGAGAACTCTCTCAGTTCCCCAAACTCCGGAAATCTGAAACGAGACATCCACGGGGAGAAAAAAGGTCTTCTGAAAGCTTCGTCAAACCAGCGCTCCATCTCTTCGAAGGGCGTCATGAATCTCCTGGATTCCTGGGGGATCAGTTCCTTCGACTCTTTTTTCGAGACGTCTTTCGACTCCTTGTCGGCCATCGCTTTACCTCCTTTGCTACAGTTTTGTGCTGACCTCAAATTGTGTGGCCATTATGAGGTCATCCACTTACTTGGCGTTACACTTTCCGGGTGGCTACCTATATATAAATTTAGTGACGGCTTTTTCAAAGTCAAGGGCCAAAGATATTGAAATAGTTACAGTATGATGGCTTTGGACCCGGAAAGCCAACGCATTCGCTTGCAGGGATAGGAATGAGTAAAAAAACATTGGACACCTACGCGGCCTTCACCACCCTCGGAAATCTCTCCGGCTTGGCAGCCGGATGGGATCAGGAACGTTACTGCACGTTGATTTCTCAATCATGTTGACTTGTGTTCAACGATTTGATATGTTCAAAACAAATGAACAAAGAAAATATTGAACACAACCGAACCGCCGGGAATGAAGCCGACATCCTCCGGCAGGCGATGGAAGCGTTGAAGGCGCTCGCTCCCCTGGAATACGAGGCGGAGCCGGTCCGCGGCCTTCGTGACCAGAGATACGACTACATTGTTCGGGCAAGGGTTTTCGGAAAGGAATTCGCTTGGTGCGTCGAGGTCAAGAACCGGCTCACCAAAGCGGCGGAACTCCAGGCTCTGATCAACAAGGATAAGACGCGGCACCCGTTCCTGCTCGCGACAGGGTACGTCCCCCCCGAGGCCGCGGCAAGACTGCACGACGGCGGCATTCAGTTCATCGACACGGTCGGAAACGCCTTCGTCAATCAGCCGCCACTGTTGATCTTCGTGAAAGGCAACAGACCGGAAAAGGAAGAACCCCCCGTTCCCGCCGCCCGTCTCTTCAAAGGGGTCGGACTGAAGATCGCCTATCTCCTTTTGTGCCGACCGGAACTGGTCGACAGGCCGTATCGCGATCTCGCCGAGATGACGGATGTCGCCTTGGGGACGGTGAACGGCACCTTGACCGAACTGGTCCAGAAAGGCTTCATCCTCGACATGGGGAAAAAGGGGAAGAAGCTCCTGGGCAGGAAGACGCTCTTCGAGCGCTGGATCGCGGCGTATCCCGATTACCTCAAGCCGAAGCTGTTGCTGGGGCGCTTCCGGGGTGACGGCGACTGGTGGAAGGATATCCAGATGGACCCCGCCCTCGCCCAGTGGGGGGGAGAGGTTGCCGCGGCGAAGCTGACCGGATACTTGAAGCCGGGAACGGTCACTCTGTATGCGGACAAGAACCGTCTGGCCGATCTGGTGATCGCCAACAGGCTGAAAAAGGACCCGCAGGGCAACGTGGAGATTCTCGAACGGTTCTGGCCGCCGGGAAACGGCTTCGGTGAAGGCGAAACCGTGCATCCGATCCTCATCTACGCCGATCTGGCCGCGATAGGCGAACAACGAACCATGGAAACTGCAAGGATGATCTATGAACAACATCTCGATCGATATTTCGGGCAGGATTGACCCCGGGAGAGTATCGGTTCTCGGGAGCATCAAGGAAGTCGCCGAGGAACTTGACATACATTTCTTCGTGGTGGGGGCTTTCGCCCGCGACGTGATCTTCGAGCACATCCACCGGATTCCCGCTCCCCGAGTGACGGAAGACATCGATATCGGTGTCGAGGTCGCAAGCTGGGAGGAATTCCAACGTCTGACCGGCTCCCTGATCGACCGTGGACTTCTCACGGCGACGAAATCACCACACCGCTTCATAGCTAGTTCATTCGCCGCAGTGGTCGATATCGTACCCTATGGAGGGATAAGCGGCGAAACTAAACGGATCAGCTGGCCACCTGACCATGACATGATCATGAGCATGCTCGGGTTTGAAGAAGCATATCAATCGGCATTGAAGGTGAACCTCAGCAGCGACCCGCCCCTGGAAATCCTTGTGCCTTCGGTGCCGGCTCTGGCACTTCTAAAGATCATCTCCTGGGCCGACGCATACCCGAGACGCGAGCGCGATGCCCACGATCTTCTTTTCATCCTGGAAAACTACGACGCGACCGGTGTCGAGGCGAAGCTGTACGAGTCCCATGTACCCCTTCTCACCGAGGAAGAATTCGATTCCCGACTCGCTTCCGTTCGGCTGCTCGGGCGGGACATTGCGCAGTTGGGCAGCCCGGAGACGCTAAAGACGGTAGAGGAGATTCTGATCCGCGAAACTGACGAAGAGCATGGTTTCAGGATGCTCTCCAATATGGTCAAGGGTGCCTCTTTCCAAGGAACCAAGTTCGAAGCCGCTCTGCAACTTCTGAAAAAGCTCCTGCAGGGAATTCAAGAGGAAAAGCCAAGGGAGTGAGCGGCCGTGTGCGGAAGATTTACAATCATACTGCCGCCGGAGGTTCTGGCTGAAATCTTCGGCCTTCCAGAGTTGCCCCGGATCGAAGCACGCTATAACATCGCTCCCACGCAGGAGGTAGTCGTAATTCGTCAGAATGCCGAAGGTGTGCGGCAGTTGGTGACGATGAAATGGGGATTGATTCCTGCGTGGGCGAAAGACCCCCATATCGGCAACAAGTTAATCAACGCCCGATGCGAGTCGGTCCACGAAAAGCCGGCCTTCAGGCAGGCGATCCGTACCCGCCGGTGCATTATACCGGCTAGCGGATTCTATGATTGGACGCACACCGACAAGAAGATACCTTTCTACGTAAGCATGGCAGACGGCTCGCCGATGGCTTTTGCTGGGATCTGGGATTCATGGAAAGCACCGGACGGATCACGGCTGGAATCCTTCACGATTCTCACCACCAATGCCAACAGCTTGATAGCCCCCATCCATGACAGGATGCCGGTCATCCTGCATCCAGCAGAATTCGATCTCTGGCTCGATCGCGACATCACCGAACCCGAAAAGCTAACGCACCTCTACCATCCGTACCCTTCCGACCTTCTGAGGGCCTGGCCGGTTTCGTCGCTCGTCAATTCCCCCCGCAACGAAACGCCTGCCTGCATTGAGCAGGCTGTGTCATGAAGACAGTAACCTCGACCGATACTCCCATTGAACGGCTTGCCGGCTCTGTGGAACGGGTGACCTTCCACAGTGAGGAATCGGGGTTCTGCGTCCTGCGCGCCAAGGTCAAGGGACACAGAGACCTGGTTACCGTAGTTGGCTCCGCGGCATCCATCACCCCCGGTGAGTTCATCGAGTGTATTGGCGCCTGGCACAACGACAGGACCCACGGCCTGCAATTCAAGGCCAGACAGCTTAAGGTTGTTCCTCCCGGCACCGTCGAGGGGATTGAGAAGTATCTCGGTTCCGGAATGGTCAAGGGCATCGGCCCACATTTTGCCAAGGTGCTGGTAAAAGCCTTTGGGGAAAATGTCTTCACAGTCATCGAGAACGATCCGGAAAAGATGCTTTCACTCCCCGGCATCGGCAAGAAACGCGTGGAGAAGATAACCTCCGCCTGGACCGAACAGAAGGTCGTCCGGGAGATCATGGTGTTTCTCCAGTCTCACGGAGTAGGTACGGCCCGAGCTGTCCGCATTTTCAAGACTTACGGCGACGAAGCTATTATCAAGGTTACCGAGAATCCCTACCGTCTGGCCTTGGACATCCACGGCATCGGTTTCAAGACTGCGGACGTCATTGCCGGCCGTCTTGGAATTGCCCCGGACTCTCTGATTCGTGCTCAAGCTGGAGTCCGCCATGTCTTGCAGGAAATCTCCAACGACGGCCACTGCGCCGCGCCGGTGGAGACTCTGATTGCGGAGTCGAGTAAATTGCTACAAATCCCAGACGCAATTCTGGAAGAGGCCATCAGTGAAGAGATCGTCTCGGAGAATCTGGTCAAAGAGGAGATCGAGGGACGTGAGTGCCTGTTTCTGGCTACGCTGCACCGGGCCGAGGTTGGTGTGGCGGCAAGCATGAGGCGAATTTTAGAGGGACAGCCTCCTTGGGGTGCAATCGACGCGAACAAAGCCATTCCCTGGGTGGAGGGGAAAACCGGCCTGACGCTGTCATCTTCTCAGGGAGAGGCTGTGAGACTCGCCTTGTCCAGCAAGGCAGTAGTCATTACCGGTGGCCCTGGTGTCGGCAAGACCACCCTGGTAAACAGCATCCTTCAGATCGTCCGGGCGAAACAGATAAAGGTCACCCTCTGTGCCCCAACTGGGCGTGCCGCAAAACGACTTTCCGAGTCCACCGGTCTTGAGGCCAAGACCATTCACAGGTTGCTCGAGTTCGATCCAAAATCATTTGGTTTCAAGCGAGGGCGGGACAATCCCCTCGAAACCGACCTGCTGGTAGTGGACGAATCCTCAATGGTTGACATAGCCTTGATGAACCGATTGTTGGTGGCAGTCCCCGACACGGCAGCCCTGATGATAGTTGGCGATGTGGACCAACTCCCCTCTGTTGGACCTGGCGCGGTGCTTTCCGACATCATCGATTCCGGCAAGGTCCCAACCGTTCGGCTGACGGAAATTTTCCGGCAGGCAGCGACCTCCCGGATCATTGTCAATGCCCACCGCATCAATAAAGGCGAGATGCCCATGAAGGCAGATGGTGCTGAGCTGTCTGATTTCTATTTCATCCCAGCAAACACTCCGGAAGAAATCCACGAGAAGTTGCTGCAAGTGGTCACGGAGCGCATTCCCAAAAGATTCGGTATGCATCCGGTCAAAGACATACAGGTTCTCACCCCAATGAACCGCGGAGGCATCGGCGCCCGGGCTCTGAATGCGGAATTGCAGATGAAGCTGAACGAGAAGGGTGAGCCGAAAATCACTCGCTTCGGGACGACCTTCGCCCCAGGCGACAAAGTGATCCAGATAGTCAACAACTACGACAAGGAGGTCTTCAACGGCGATATTGGACAGATCATGACGATCGACGAGGAAGAAGGAACTCTGCAGGTGGATTACGACGGCAGAACTGTCGAGTATGAGTTTGGCGAGTTGGATGAGGTATCTCTCGCCTATGCTACGAGCATTCACAAGAGCCAAGGCTCCGAGTACCCCGCGGTCGTGATCCCCTTGGCTATGCAGCACTATACCCTTTTGGAGCGGAACCTGATCTACACAGCCGTGACGCGAGGGAAGAAACTTGTGATAATCATTGGTCAGCCAAAAGCCTTGGCAATGGCGGTGAAAAATCGGAAGTCCACGATAAGAATGACGAAGTTGGCAGTTCGGCTTGTAGAATAACAGTTTGCCCGAGAGGAATTAACGCCATTTGAGAACATGATGACGACGAGGCGATTCCGTACCAAGGACAGTCTAAGCAATGTACTCATGCAAGGAAGCCTTCGCAATAGCCCTGAAATCCCCCCTATGCCGTAAACATAGATCCATTCTGCCTTGCCCCGCCAGTCACCGCCAGTTACCCATTAGTTGCCTCAAGTATGCGATGTCTCGTAGTGCAGCAGGTGCAGATAGTGTGACAAATGCGTTAATCTTGTATTGCCCCCCCTTGATTTTTCTTCTCCTCGTTATTATTTTTTTGCGTTTAGCACTCATCTGTAATGAGTGCTGATTTAATTTCACTAACCTCGCAACATCATACGAGGAAAGGAGACCAAAAGCATGAATCTGAGACCGCTGCACGACCGCATCATCGTCAAGAGACTGGAAGAAGAGAACAAGACCGCTGGCGGCATCTTCATTCCGGAGACAGCCAAGGAGAAGCCCCAGAAGGGGGAAGTCATCGCTGTCGGAAAAGGCAAGAAGGCCGAGGACGGTAAGGTTACTCCTATTGATGTTAAGGTGGGAAACAAGGTTCTGTTCGGTAAGTATGCCGGCACTGAGATAAAGATCGATGGCCAGGAATATCTCATCATGCGTGAGGACGACATCCTGGGTGTCATGGAGTAACGGTAGACCTTCACATTAATGGCGATTCCTGTCGTTGCCCGCACCGGGATCGTCCCCATAATCATCAAGAACAAATGGAGGATATGGAATCATGGCAGCAAAGCTCATCAAGTTCGATCAGGAAGGAAGAAAGTCCATTCTCAGGGGGGTGAACACCCTTGCCGACGCGGTGAAGGTGACCTTGGGTCCGAAAGGGCGCAATGTCGTGATCGAGAAGTCGTTCGGTTCTCCCCTCATCACCAAGGACGGCGTTACCGTTGCAAAGGAGATCGAACTGAAGGACAAGTTCGAGAACATGGGCGCCCAGTTGGTAAAAGAGGTCGCCTCCAAGACCTCCGACGTTGCCGGTGACGGCACCACCACCGCGACGGTCCTCGCACAGGCGATCTACCGGCAGGGCTCCAAGCTGGTCGCTGCCGGCCACAACCCGATGGAAATCAAGCGCGGCATCGACCAGGCGGTGGAGACCATCGTCGGCGAGTTGAAGAACATCTCCAAGCCGATCAAGGACCAGAAGGAAATCGCCCAGGTGGGGACCATTTCGGCCAACAACGACAAGACCATCGGTAACATCATCGCCGAGGCGATGGAGAAGGTCGGCAAGGAAGGGGTGATCACCGTCGAGGAGGCCAAGGCGATGGAGACTACCCTGGAGACCGTGGAAGGGATGCAGTTTGACCGCGGCTACCTTTCCCCCTACTTCGTCACCGATCCGGAGCGGATGGAAGCGAGCCTGGAAAACGCCCAGATTCTCATCCATGACAAGAAGATCACCGTCATGAAGGATCTCCTGCCGCTCCTCGAAAAGACCGCCAAGAGCGGCCGACCGCTCCTCATCATCGCCGAGGATATCGAAGGCGAAGCGCTGGCCACCCTCGTTGTCAACAAGCTGCGCGGCGTTCTCAATGTCTGTGCTGTCAAGGCCCCCGGTTTCGGTGATCGCCGCAAGGCCATGCTGGAAGACATCGCCGTTCTAACCGGTGGCAACGTGATCTCCGAGGAACTGGGCGTCAAACTGGAGCATGCTACGCTGGAGATGCTCGGTCAGGCGAAGAAGATTACCGTCGACAAGGACAACACAACCATCATCGATGGCGCCGGTTCCGAAGCGGATATTCAGGGACGGGTCAAGCAGATCCGGGCACAGATCGAGGAGACCAAAAGCGACTACGACCGGGAGAAACTCCAGGAGCGTCTTGCCAAGCTCGTCGGCGGTGTGGCCGTGATCAAGGTAGGTGCCGCGACCGAGACCGAGATGAAAGAGAAGAAGGCCCGGGTTGAGGATGCCCTCCATGCCACCCGCGCAGCAGTCGACGAGGGGATCGTCCCCGGCGGCGGCGTCGCCTACATTCGGGCTCTTGCATCCCTGGGTTCCCTCAACCTTCCCTCTGAACAGCAGTTCGGGGTAAATATTATCAAAGAGGCCCTCGAGGCACCCATCCGCCAGATCGCTCAGAATGCCGGGGTTGATGGCTCCATCGTGGTTGACAAGGTAAGGAACGGCAAGGACGCCTTTGGTTACAACGCCGCAGATGATGAGTATGTCGACATGCTCAAGGCCGGGATTATCGATCCGACCAAGGTCTCCCGTTGCGCCCTCCAGAACGCCGCGTCTGTCGCCGGTCTCATGCTGACTACCGAAGCGATGATCGCTGAAAAACCGAAAGAGGAAAAGCCGATGCCGGCCATGCCCGGCGGAATGGATGATATGATGTAGATTCAGGATGCCCTGACGTAAATAGGGGGACGGCGAACGAGCCGTCCCCCTATTTACGTAACGGCAATCGACAACGCAGTGGAACATCAAGCCGGTTCCAGCGCAATTTGGACGGAAGCCATATCGGAGGTTAACCATGAAACGAACGGCAGTACGCTTGTTTTCTACGGTGATGGGGGTAACGCTACTCGTCTCAAGCTGTTTCGGGACGGCTTGGGCAAAGGAACTTGCCCCCGACTTTGTGGAGTTGGCCAAGAAACTGAAACCATCCGTTGTCAATATCAGTACAGCCAAAACGGTAAAGCCACAAACACAATTCCGACGCCCTTTCAGTAGCCCCTTTGGCAATGACCCCTTCCAGGATTTCTTTGACCGTTTCTTCGACAACATGCAGCCTCGCCCTTACAAGCAACGGAGTCTCGGGTCCGGATTCATCATCGACGGAGGTTACATCCTTACCAACAATCATGTGGTGGCCGGCGCCGACGAGATCAAGATAAAACTGGCCGATGGCCGCGAATTCAAGGCCGAAATCAAGGGGCTTGACGAAAAGCTGGATCTGGCACTGCTCAAAAGCGACGCCAAGGAGGAGTTGCCGACGGCGAAACTGGGTGACAGTGACGTTATCCAGGTGGGGGAATGGGTAATGGCTATCGGCAACCCATTCGGACTTGCCGAAACGGTAACTGCCGGCATTGTCAGCGCCAAGGGCCGGGTGATCGGCAGCGGCCCGTACGATGACTTCATCCAGACCGACGCTTCCATCAACCCCGGCAACTCGGGGGGGCCGCTTTTCAATGCCAAAGGGGAGGTGATCGGTATCAACACGGCGATCATTGCCGGCGGCCAGGGAATCGGTTTCGCCATCCCCGTCAACATGGCCAAGTCCATCATCCCTCAACTGAGGGAGAAGGGGAAGGTGACACGCGGCTGGTTGGGGGTCTCCATCCAGCCGGTTACCCCCGATCTGGCGAAATCTTTCGGCCTGAGCAGCGAAAAGGGAGCCCTGGTGAGCGAAGTCCTGCCGGGGAGCCCGGCCGAGACGGCGGGGTTTAAGCCTGGTGACATCATTCTGGAGTTCGATGGGAAAGTCATTCATGAGATGAGCGAACTCCCACGGTTAGTGGCTGCAACCGATGTGGGTAAGAAGGTCACGGTCAAGATAGTGCGTGACGGCAAGGAAGAGAATGTTACCGCTGTCATTGATCGTTTGAAGGATGGCGGTGGCGATGAGCAGGGTGAAGCTGCCCAGGATAAGCTGGGGCTCACCGTCAGGGAATTGAACAAAGACCTTGCCTCCAGGTTTCAGCTAAAGGAAACATCGGGTGTGGTTGTGACCGAGGTGAAATCGGACGGGCTGGCTCAGGAGGCGGGCATCGCCCAGGGAGATATCATCAAGGAGATCGACGGGCAAAAGGTGGCCAACCTGAAGGAATATGAAAAGGCCATAGCCGCCCATAAGAAAGGGCAGGTTATTCGCTTCCTTCTGAAGCGGGGTGACAGCTCTCTCTTTGTCGCCACCAAACTCGATTGAATTGACAACTTTACGCAACCGGAGGATAGAATGCTCAGAATCATCATTGTCGCCATACTCTCCCTGCTCATCGCTATCCCTTCATTTGCCGTCGAGGGGCCCAAAAATGAGGATGAGAAGACTCTTTATGCCATCGGGCTGACGGTTGCCCGGTCTCTGTCGGTATTCAACCTGTCCCCCGCCGAGTTGGAGCATGTCAAACAAGGGATTACGGATGCGGTCGAAGGAAAGAAACCGGCGGTAGATTTGGCCGACTATACCGGGAAGGTGCAAGAACTGGCCCGTGCGCGCCGCAAGGTCCAGGGAGAGAAGGCTGCTGCTGCGGGTAAGGAGTTCCTGGAGAAGGCGGCCGGCGAAAAAGGGGCTGTAAAGACCGATTCCGGAATGGTGTACCAGTCCTTGAAGGATGGAAGTGGCGCCAGTCCGACCGCAACCGATACGGTAAAGGTCAACTATCGCGGGACCCTCGTTGATGGAAAGGAATTCGACAGTTCGTACAAGCGCGGCACTCCTGCCGAGTTCCGTCTGGACGGGGTCATAAAATGCTGGACCGAAGGGCTGCAGAAAATGAAAGAGGGTGGAAAGGCCCGGTTTGTCTGCCCGTCCACGCTCGCCTACGGCGATGCTGGTGCCGGGGAACTCATTCTTCCAGGATCAACGCTTAACTTCGAGGTAGAACTCCTTGAAATCAAGAAGAAATAGGAGCGGGTATGGCGGGCCTTAAGGCCGAATTCGGTCGATTTCACCTTTCAATACCGAAAATTTAACTGTTGACGCCTCTATCTGATGGCACGGATAGAGGCGTCTCGCTTATTTTCACAAAACCTCCTTACGCGAGAAGCCTCGCCTTCCAAGCGGGGAGGATGTCAAAGTTTACTCAACCACAATCTTTCCTTTCAATCTCGGCTCAGCCTATGTTTGAGCCAAGTCAGAACCGCATCGAGCGGTTGCGCTCCCGCAAGTTGACCGACAACGCGCCCCTGCTTCAGCAGCACTATCGCCGGAATTCCCCTGATACCGAATCGAGCTGCCAGATTTGGATTGTCTTGGGTACTGATCTGTAGTACTGCCGCCTGCCCGGCTAGTTTTTCAGCAACTGTCCGCACCACCGGTGCGAAGGTGTGGCAGTGGGGTCAGGTGGGAGCCCAGAACTCAGCCAGCACCGGACCAGGATAGGAGTTGATGAAGGAGTCAAAGGTCCGGTCGCTCATCTGCTGGGGATGACAGTACAGCGGCGGCAATGCTGACTTGCAGTTGCCGCAGCGCCCACGCAAACCCTCTTTATCAACCGGGATACGGTTACCAGTACCGCAAGACGGGCAGGAAACGATGTAGCTTGACGTAGCCATATCACTTCACCTCGGTTGCAGGTTGTTGTTCTCTTGGATACTGCCGACGAAGCCGTTCCAGCCCTTTCTGCCAACTCTCAGCGTCGCCGTACTCGAAGAATCGCGGATAACGCTCGTGTGCCGCCTTGATCCGACGGGCGTGTTTGATCGGGCACCAGTACTGCTCCGTCCGGGCGGCTATCTCCCGGCCGTAGGCCATAAGGCCGTTACCATAGGAGCAGTAGAAGCAGTTGAACTTCTCGATGATATTCAGATAGGGAAGATCCTCACGGTCGAAGATCAGATATTCAGAGCGCTTTGCCTTTGGAATACCATACACCGGAAAGCAGATCGACTGATAGAGCCAGAGAAACAGATCCAGGATCATAAAGGGGATGAACCCGGCGTAGATGACCGGAGCGGTAAGGACATTGAGCGGTCTTGCTTTGATCAGATAGCGGAACCAGCCGATTTTCAGACGACGTTGCTGCCGTGCCACCTCCTCGGCGAACCGAACCCGTTTCTTTTCAATGATGAACTCGAATTCGTCCCGTTTCTTCTTGAACTCGACTTCGAGTTCCTCCTGGAGTTCCTTGATCCGTCGGATGAGATCGTCAATGGTTTGGGGCATTCCGCTTCTCCCTGGCTTGATTTTGCTTACTCTGCCTGCAACTGAACGCTGCGGTGCTGCTGTTTGCCGTCACGGAGAATGGTGATGGTCACCGTATCGCCTACCTTGAAGTCATCCAGTCGAGCCAGCAATTTGGGAATCGTTTCGACCTGTTTTCCTTGTACGGCTGTAATGATGTCTCCCGGAGAAAATGTTCGGTCGCGGTTAATGGTTATGCCTCTGAACCCTGCACGTGCTGCCGGAGAATTTGAACGCACCTTGAGTATAGCCACACCCTTGACGCCAAGCTGCTCGGTAATCGCTTCGTTAAGATCCTGGTCAATTTCAATTCCCAAGGACGGGCGGACATATTTCCCTTGACCAATCAGTTGCGGAACCACCCGGTTGACGGTATCGACCGGCACTGCAAAGCCGACCCCGGCGGATGCGCCGGACGGGCTGTAGATGGCGGTATTGATGCCGATGAGCCGACCGGCGGAATCAAGCAACGGCCCGCCGGAATTGCCCGGGTTGATGGCGGCATCGGTCTGGATCAGATGCTCGATGACGCTGCCGGATTCCCCCTTCAATGACCGGTCCAGAGCAGAGACGATCCCGGTGGTCAGGGTCCAGTCGAGGCCAAAGGGATTGCCGATGGCAAAGACCTTCTGGCCAACTTTCAGGTTGTGTGAGGTGCCCACCGGCAGCGAATGCCCTTTGAAGCCGGTGCCGATGTTCAGGACAGCAAGATCGTGCATTGGGCTGGCACCAACCAGACTGGCCTTGTACTCCTTGCCGTCCGACAATCTGACCCGTGCTTCCGAAGCCCCTTCGATGACATGGTAATTGGTGACCACATGTCCCTTGTCATCCCAAATGAACCCGGACCCGGTGCCACGGGGGATGGTGAAGATATTGCGGCTCCAGAAGTCCATGACCCGTTCCGATGTGGAAATATACACAACCGAATCGCGGGACCGTTCGAACAATTCGATCGTCGATTTTTCATCAGCGGCCAGATCGCCCCGGGCAGTTACCGCTCGCGGTGTTGCCGATTCTTTCTGGAACGCCCGATCAGCCCACGACAGGGCATGCCAGGCGAACAGCACCGTGATGACTGCGATGGTCAGCCAGCGCAGGCGGCGCAGGAACGGGTCACTTGGCGAGTACTGAGGCATGTGGTACTCCGATCATACAAACAGTTACTGTTATCCTTCTTCTTGCCGGCCATGCTCCATGTTCCAGGCATCCCGTTCCCGCATAAGCCAGTACACGGCGCCAAGAGAGATAAGTGCCAATGCCAGCGCTGCAATCTTGGCCGCTTCTATGGCCTGGATATCAAGGATAATGAATTTGCGGGCCAGGGCAAGCAACGAAACCAGGATGACCGTCTTTACCTGGATGATGTTCTGCTGCCGTTTGGCAACTACCAATATGGAGTGCTTGAACTCCATGGCGATGAGCAGGGTCATGATCCCGCCGAACACCGTCTGGAAAGTCTCGTGCTTCAGGGGGTCGAAGGCCCTGTTCACCAGCAAATTGATAACATCCTCGCCTAGCTTGAAAAGGGCGATAGCCACGATGAATGATATGAGCAGCACCAGAATATTGGCGATCAGGTTCTCGAAGAGATGGTATGGTTTCGCTTTACGTGCTTTTTCGGTTGCCTTGTGCAGCCATGTTTGCTGCCAGTTTCGTTCAGTCATGGCAAAGCCCCTCGGATCCTTATAGTCGCCGCTCCAGGTCGTCGATACGGTCCAGCAGTTCCATCACCAGGGCCACGGCATCGAAGTTGAGACCAAGGTCCCGTTTCAGGCGCAAGGCCTTCCTTGCCCTGATAACGGCACTCCGGTCAAACAGAGGAGTTGCCCCTCCCGACAGCGGCTCGATGAGGCCGATGGAGAAGAGCCGCTTTGCTACCGACAGGTGGCATTCGCACAGTCTACACAATTCATGAATGGTGATGCCCGGCACCGAGACCATTTCATGTTTTCTGCTGATAATGATTTCATACTGTCGTGCTGTCATGGCGTCCTCGGTCACGTACGCGGATCAAATCGCGATTCCTTGGCCAATTCCTCGAAGAGATGCCGCTCCCTGGCCGAGAGATGCTTCGGCACCACGATGCGGACTTTCACCAGCAGATCTCCATAGCGTCCAGTGGTAACAGGCATCCCCTTGCCTCGTACCCGCAAGGTCTGACCGCTCTGGGTACCAGCCGGCACGGTGAGATTGATCCTGCCGTCGACCGTTGGCACCAGCACCTTGGCCCCCAGAGCCGCCTCCCAGGGAGTAATATCGACCGTCGTGGCCAGGTCATGGCCGTTCAGGGTGAAGCGTTTGTCGGGTTGGATTTGGACCCTCAGGAACAGGTCACCCGCTTCCGCGCCGCCGCTGCCGCTGCCACCTTGCCCAGCAAGCCGGATCAGGGAACCGTCCGTAACACCCGGCGGGATGGTGACATCATAACTGCGTCTGGTCCTGGTCGGTCTGCCGCTGCTGTCCGCTTCTACCCGTTCCAGTTCGATGTTTTTTCTGGCGCCATGATAGGCGTCGGACAGCGTGATGTCGATAGTGGCCTCATGATCCCGCCCCCGCCGTCTCCTGGTACCTCCGCCCCGGAATTCGGCCTCTTCGCCAAAACTCCATCCGCCGCCGAACAGGTTCTGAAAGAAGTCACTGAACTGGCCCGGGTCGGCATTTGAGAAATGGAACCGCACATTGTTGTCACCCTGATACCCCTGATTGGCGAACCGCCCATCCCAGTTGCTGCCGACCTGATCGTACCTGGCCCGTTTTTCCGGATCTCCCAACACCTCGTAGGCTTCGTTGATCTGCTTGAATTTCTCCTCGGCGGTGCTTTCCTTGTTGATATCGGGATGGTACTTTCGTGCCAGCTTGCGGTAGGCTCGCTGGATCTCTTCCTTGGTTGCCGTTTTGCTTACGCCGAGGATGGCGTAATAATCCTGAAACGTTGCCATTATCTTCTCTCTCGCCTGAACCCATCATTCTTTGTTGTCGTCTTCAGGCCATCTGCGCATGCAGTAGATGCACTGTTCAACATTGTGCGGAATCGTGTCCCGCAGGATTTCTTTCTGAAACTGGACGCCACAGCGCTTTGGAACCGGATAACGATGCAATTTGTTGTCTTTGATGAAGTAATGCATGCCATGCTCCTTTCTCTTGTGGTAGCGGGTTACGTTGTGCGTAATTCCCAGCATTGTTCGGGCCATTCTGTGTCCCGGCAAGAAACTGTAGTACGTTCTGAAGGTTCCCGAGCCTCCTCACCAAGACATCCTTTTGCTGCGGGTCGTCGGTGGTTCTGTATTGGCTGTGCAACTCCTTCATATGTTCTTGAACTATCGTAACGGGGTTGATGCATTTACGCTTCATCCATCCTTCCTCCGTGTCTGCAAGAAAGAATAAGGGGCTTTTCCGATAGAACCGGCGAGGGCCGCATCAAGCGGCCCTCAATCATTCAAGCTGGTTCAGGAGATCGGCACGCGATAGCGGGCATGCCGTCCTTTCTCCGGCTTGGGGAGCCGGATGGTCAGGACCCCGTGTTTGAGGTCCGCCGCAATCGTCTTTTCATCGATTTCGTACGGCAACTGGACAGTTCTGGCGAAGCTGCCGTACCGGCATTCTGAAATTAGGCACCCATCACCTCCTTTCCGCTCGCGTACAACATTCTTTTCACCTTTTATCGTCAACCGCCTGCCGACAAGTTCGACTGAGAAATCTTCTTTCTTCAGCCCTGGCATTTCTGCCCTGATAATCAGTTCATCAGTGGTTTCATTCATGTCGAGCGACGGACTACCAAACTGCATGAAGGCTGGCAGGGCATCGGCTGTGATCCGCTCCGGGGTATGTTCCTCTTTCTTCCGCGGACTTAGTTTGTTCAGGAAATGGCCGACTTTGTCATGAACCCGCTCCAGCGCCTCGCCCCATTTCTCGGGCAACAGGTTTGACATGGTGATCACCTCCCAATCAGACTCTTCAGCCGACCTGGATTGCGATCCGTTTCGGTTTGGCGACTTCAGACTTCGGTATCCGCAGGGTCAGGATGCCGTTCACGTAGTCGGCATGGGCCTTTTCATGATCGAGGCTCTCGGGGATCGAGAACTGGCGGTAGTAGTTTGCCAGTTCAAATTCCCGATAGGACGAAGTTCCGGGCACCTCGTGCTGTGCCGGTGCGCTGATGGTGAGAATACCTTTTTCGACGTTGACATCGAGCGATTCCTTGGAGGCGCCCGGGATGTCGGCGGTCAGGACCATACCTTCTTCATCCTCAATGATGTTGACTGCCGGGCGGATATAGCGTTCGTTGGACCGCGTCTCTTCACGGGTCTGCACATTCCGTTCGTCATTTCTTTCCGTAAGACTGTTGACTGCCATGATTGATTACCTCCTTTCCGTATCATGTCGTTCGTTATCACGACAGTTTAATGTCGATTTTTTTCGGTTTGGCATGTTCGGCCTTGGCCAGGGTGACCTGCATGATGCCATCCCTGCAACTGGCCGTGATCTTGTTGGAATCGATGTCGACCGGCAGTTCCAGTGTACGGGAGAATTTGCCGGAGCCGAGTTCGGAGCGGTGCACAATCTGCCCTTCCTTCTCGACGAACGGTTTGCGTTCCCCGCTGATGGTGACTGTGTTCCGCAGTACGGTCAGATCGACATCCTTCGGATCGACGCCGGGAACCAGTGCCTCGATGTAGACATGCCCCTCGTCTTCGCTGAAATTGACCAGCGGAAAACGACGGGTTGTTACCGGCGAAAGGAATGTCGGTCCAAACGGCCGACCAAAACCTGCGCCACGGAACGCTTCATCGATTTCCCTTCTCAGGTTGTCCAGTTCCTTGAATACATCCCAGCTTGCCATGTGGATTACCTCCTTTCGATATGTGATTTTCTGGTCAAAAAATAAGTACGCACTTCCTGCGTGTCAAGAGGGGGGGGGTAATTTTTCGAGCTACCTCAACATGCTGATATCATGGAGCATATTTCAATATTTCTTCTTGAAATCGATATGACGCTTTGCTACTATTTTAGCACTCAGCGCCATAGAGTGCTAATCATGATACAGTCTTTCAGGAGGTGCATCGTGGTTACCAATCTGCCAATCGTTACCGACAGTCTTACCCTCTACCTTTCCGAAATCCGCAAATTCAAATTACTCACTGAAGACGAGGAAAGAAATTACGCCGTCAAGTTCTTTGAGGAAAAGGACCTGGAGGCAGCGCATGCCCTCGTAACCTCAAATCTGCGCTATGTGGTTAAAGTTGCCTCCGAATACCGTCATTACGGTCTGAAAATGCTCGATCTGATCCAGGAGGGCAATATTGGCCTCATGATGGCGGTTCGCAAATTCAATCCCTATAAAGGGGTTCGATTGATTTCCTATGCCGTATGGTGGATACGGGCCTACATTCAGAATTTTATCGTCTCTACCTGGAGTCTCGTCAAAGTCGGCACGACGCAAGCCCAAAGAAAATTGTTTTACGGGTTACGCAAGACAAAGGAAGCACTGCTCAAACTAACTGGCAATGACAGCGACGCCCTGGAAGTGTCAAGCGTGCTCCATGTTCCAGGCCATGAAGTCGTTGAGATGGAGCAGCGCCTTAAAGGGGAAGTTTCTCTCGATAGAGAGATATATGATAGCGACGGCTTGACCATTCTCGAAACCATTGCCGATGATCGGATGAATCAGGAAGAAATGCTTGGCGAGTATCAAGAAGAGCATGCACTGAAAATAGCGGTTGCTCATGCCATGCAGGGATTGAACGAGAAGGAGCGCTACATTGTTGAACACAGGATCACCAGTGATGATCCCGCAACACTTCAAGATATTGCGGACCACTTTTCTATCTCTCGTGAGCGAGTACGCCAGATAGAAGAGCGTGCATTGACAAAACTAAGAAATATTTTGAAAACTTAATTGCTACCTGCGCATCAGCCAGGGGGCAATGTTCAACTTGAGTAATATTGTGAGGTTTGTTTATAATATTATTAGGGGATTACGTCATGAGGAGAAGAAATCATGATCATCCATGCGCGATCAATGATACCGAACGCATGACGAAAATTTATTTTAACAGATGCAAAAGCAGAATCGCTGGCAAAAAGGAGGTATCCGTCATGAAAGGGAGAATTTACGACAAACTCTGCGCCATCGATGACAGTGGAAGAGCAAACGCTCTGTCCACCGAACCAACGGTTTTCTGTGCGCAGTGCGGCGCCGAGGCGCACGATCCGTCGAGCGTCTGTGAACCGGTGGATATCCAGACCAGAAAGTAGGAACTTGATGTTTCTGGACCTGAGAAGGTGGGCTTGGTCTTTCAAGCTCACTTTGCTTAAGATGAGGCTGATCACTTCCACTATTATTAATTATAAAAACATAAAGTCGGATATCCGGCATTTTCTCATCAGCGAGCCAAGGGAGCAGTCCCCAGGAAGATCAGGCTTTCTCGCTCTCCCAAAGGAGTTGCTCCGCGAAGGGGAGATCCTCCTCAGCCACTTGCACTTGTAGCGGGCCGATTCCCTTTTCCGGTTCACGAGCCAGTGAATACTCGATCCCAGCCCTTTGCAGCATCGCCTCAATCCTGGCCAGGTCGGCCGCGTCCTTCGGATCGTAGAACTTGACCATAGAGCCACCTCCCTTAGAATTCCTCGCTACACGACAACCAATTCTTTTCCGGGTTATTCTGCCGCTTCCGGCAGGATTCGCACCCTGCCCTCGATCCGGCATCCGGATGTCTGCTCCCGTTCGAGAGCTTTTCGCTCAGACAAAACAATAGTCCTGGGACGGTGCACCATGCGCCGTCCCACTCGTAAGACTCTAGCTGAATATCATCATGTTGCCGATAATAGCATTCAAGGTACCACTTGGACGCATGGCTTTGGCTGTTTTTACCTTGTCGGGGTGATAGTACCCTCCCATGTCAACGGGTTTTCCCTGGGCACCGAGCAGTTCCTCATTGATCAAGGATTCGTAATTTTCAAATTGCCGTGCCACGTTGACAAAGCGGACCTGAAGCTCCATGTCCTTGTTCTGTTCCGACAGCGCCTGTGCCCAGTACATGGCGAGGTAGAAATGGCTGCCGCGGTTGTCGATCTGTCCGACCTTGCGGGCAGGTGACTTGTTGGCGTCAAGGAACCTGGCGATGGCCTGATCGAGGGTCTCGGCGAGGACCAGGGCCTTGTCGTTCTTGAAGGTGGCGCCGAGATGCTCGAGGGAAGCGACAAGGGCCGAGAACTCTCCGAGGGAATCCCAACGCAGATACCCTTCCTTGACAAACTGCTGAACATGCTTGGGGGCTGAACCTCCCGCGCCGGTCTCAAACAGACCGCCACCAGCCAGCAGCGGCACGATGGAAAGCATCTTGGCGCTGGTCCCCAGCTCGAGGATAGGAAAGAGGTCTGTCAGGTAGTCCCGGAGAACGTTGCCGGTGACCGAGATGGTATCCAGCCCCTTACGGATCCGCTCCAGCGAGTAGCGCATTGCCTCAACCGGCGGCAAAATCTTGATTTCGAGGCCGGTGGTGTCATGATCCATCAGGTATTTCTCTACCTTGGTAATGACCTGAGCATCATGAGCGCGGTTCTTGTCCAACCAGAAAACCGCATGGGCACCGGTGGCCCTCGCACGCTTGACGGCCAACTTGACCCAGTCCTGGATCGGGATGTCCTTCACCCGGGACATCCGCCAGATATCGCCTTCCTCCACCTGGTGCTCCATCAGAACCTTGCCGTTGGCGTCCACCACGCGGACGGTTCCATCGTAAGGGATCTCAAACGTGGTCGGATGAGAACCGTACTCTTCGGCCTTCTGAGCCATGAGTCCAACGTTGGGGACTGAGCCCATGGTGGCTGGATCGAAGGCGCCATGTTTCTTGCAGTCCTCGATGATCTCCTTATAAATCGTGGCGTAGCAGCGGTCCGGAATCATTGCCTTGGTATCATGGAGCTGGCCGTCCGGCCCCCACATCTTGCCGCCGTCACGAACAACTACCGGCATGGAGGCGTCAACGATGACGTCGCTGGGCACATGCAGATTGGTGATACCTTTGTCGGAATCAACCATCGCCAACCTCGGGCGCTTGGTGTACTCAGACCTGATGTCGGTCTCGATTTCGAGACGTTTTGTTTCCGGCAGGCTCTGGATCTTCTTGTAGAGGTCGCCGAGCCCCATGTTGGGATTAACACCAAGCTCCTTGAAGGTTGCCGAGTGCTTCTCAAACACGTCTTTGTAAAAGATGGATACGGCATTACCGAACATGATCGGGTCAGAGACCTTCATCATGGTGGCCTTGAGGTGGAGGGAGAGGAGCAGATCCTGTCTTTTGGCATCCTCGATCTCTTCAGCAAAGAACTGGCGAAGCGCTTTTTTGCTCATGAAGGTGCCGTCAAGGATGTCACCCTTCTCCGCCTTCAACTCGTCTTTCAGGACAGTTGTCTTGTCGTCCTTGTTAACCAGCTCGATCCTAAACTCGAATGTGTCCGCTGCAGTTATGGACTTTTCGTTGCCATAAAAGTCGCCTTCTCCCATATGGGCGACATGTGCCCTGGAATCCGGACTCCAGGGGGCGAGTTTGTGCGGATTCTTCTTGGAAAAATTTTTTACCGACAGAGGAGCTCGACGGTCGGAGTTACCCTCGCGCAGCACAGGGTTGACGGCACTGCCGAGCACCTTGGCATACCTCTCTTTGGTCTCCTTCTCGGCGTCGGTCTTGGGGGCCTCTGGATAATCGGGAACATTGTATCCTTGGATCTGGAGCTCCTTTATGGCCTCTTTCAGCTGAGGGACTGAAGCACTGATATTGGGGAGCTTGATGATATTTGCTTCCGGGCTCTGGGTAAGCTCACCCAACTGGGCCAGATGATCGGGAATCCTTTGCGCTTCCGTCAGGTTCTCGGGGAAATTGGCGATAATCCTGCCCGCAAGTGAGATATTCCGGGTTTCAATCTCAATGCCGGTCCCCTTGGTAAACGCCTGAACGATAGGCAGCAAGGAGTACGTTGCCAATGCGGGTGCTTCATCAATTTCCGTCCAGATAATCTTGTGTGTCACCATGTTACCCCCTTCTTAAACACTGATTAAACTGACGATATTCTTGAATTATAAATTCAATAACGTCTTGGTCAATTTTCAAGGAAAGCGAGATCGCTCTCTTGTACTGCGAAATAGCCATAAACGTTCATTAATCTTGTGCAGTCATCATAATTTACTCACAGATGCCACAAGAAAACGCTCGATTTTCTCCAAGCTCTTCCTGAACGGCTTGTGCCGTCCACTCAACCAGTCGGAGAGCTGCTCTGGATCGCGCCCCATCGCTTCGCCCAACCGATCAAGACTCATTCCATGAACCCGTTTGTACCAGGCAAGCCGGCCGAGAGTATCATCGGAGCAATCGAACGGAACATATCCTAGAAAATTAATGATTTTCGGGTTATATTGCAGTTCCGGTTCGACACCGTGCTCCCAGTTCCAGATGGAGGACTCGGTGACGCCGATGATCTCGGCCACCTCACGCTGGAGGAGACCGAGGTCCATCCGTTTCTTGCGGATGTGCTCGCCGACAGTAAGGGGGTGCTCGGGATAACCGGGAACTGCCTGTTTTTGCAGAGGAATGGCTATTGAAAACGTATGGCGGCGTGACAGCGAAAAGTAGGAAAAGGTGCACACACCGCTGCAAATGCGGTCAGGACGGTGACAAAACGGGCAGTTGCAGCTGCACGCCGCGGGAAATTCACCAGTACCGGTCGCGGATCTCCGGGCCGCTCCTCGACCGGATCGATATCCATATCGAGGTGCCGGCAGTCAGGTACCGGGATCTGGCAGAGCGAGCGGAAGGGGAGAGTTCGGCGGTGATCGTCGGCCGGGTGGAGCGGGCGCGGGAGATCCAGCTGGAACGGTTCAAGGGAACCAGGGTCCATTGCAACGCCCACATGGCGCCGCGGCAGATCAGGAAATTCTGCGAGCCGGATGCTGCCGGCCACCGGCTTCTGGAGGTGGTGACGGAGAAACTTGGCTTCTCGGCCCGGGCCTACACCCGGATTTTGAAAGTGGCGCGGACTATCGCCGATCTGGAAGGCGCGGAAAGCATCCGCGAACACCATATCGCCGAGGCGGTCCAGTATCGGAGTTTGGATAGAAAAACAGGGTAGCGGCAGGGGGCGCAGGAGAGGGCAACGGCAGGAGAGGCGCAAAGGCGGGGCGAACTGGATGTGGTCGTCGTCCCGCGGTTATAGCGTGCCGCGCGACTCGCCGCCCGATCCGCTATCCGGTGGCTGGTCGGATTGTGTTCTACCGCAGCCGCACTGGCCAAAGTAAACAGAAAAGAGGGGGGCACCTGTGGAGCCGGCCCCCTTTTCCTTGAGGCCGAGAGCGCCCGATCAAGCCGGTCTATTAAATGCTGTCAGCCCCTGGCGAGCTTTAATGGCATAACCGCTTGGCAAGCGTTATGCATTAATTTATATAACGCCGGCGGGCTGACCCGTGAGAGCAAGCCATGGTTGGTAATTTGCGGTAATCACTTGCCATTGCTGCAAGCGGCAAATGATGCCGCAAAAACAGCGATGTCTAAAAACAAGGCACGAAGCGACAAAAGCGCCGCCCAATGTGACAAGTGTTTCAACTGTCCGAAGCGCAATGAATGCACGAAGTGATGAGCAAAGGTAAAGCATTATGGCCGCAGCAAAAGACATAGACCTAACAGCGGAAGCATCCGGACTAAAGATCGTATTCAACAGTGAAAACAATGCGATCAATACCATGCGCCTGAATTTGGCGACAGTCGGCAAGTGTCGTAACCGGGAATGTCGAGCTAAGGTGTTTCCGCTGCTTTACCAGATGAGCAGGGTAATAGCGGAAAGTGCCGATCTGTCGCATACCCTCATGATCCTGCAGCAAATTATGGAACGGGACATGAGTATTATCTGCGGCATGATCAGCCTCTACCATCAAAAAACCGGCGGCATCCTGCTCCATGAAAGCTTCGGCTTGACCGAAGATGAAGCCGCAAAAGGGGTTTATGCGTTGGGCGAGGGGATTACCGGTAAAGTCGTCGAAACGGGGAAAGCGGTAATGTTGCCCAAGATCAGTGAAGAGCCGGGCTTTCTCCATCGCACGCGGGATCTCAAGTACGGCCTTGACCAGGAGCTCTCATTTATCTGCGTGCCTATCACGCGAGGACGAAAGGTCCTCGGCACCATAAGTGCGGAGCGGATTTATGATAGCAATAAGCTGCTGGAGCAAGATGTCGAATTACTGTCAACCTTCGCGGCCATTATTGCCCCGACCGTAGAACTGTATCTGATGGAGCATGTCGACAGACCAAGGCTTGAGCTGGAAAACCGTCGTTTGAATGATGCATTGAAACAAAAATTCAAGCCATCCAACATTATTGGCAACTCCAAAGCCATGCTTGATGTGTACGAACACATTCGCAAGATTACCGCCACAAAGACCACCGTTTTGGTGTTAGGTGAAAGCGGGGTTGGCAAGGAATTGGTTGCCAGTGCCATCCATTACAACAGCCCGTTGGCAGACGGCCCGTTTATCAAGTTCAATTGTGCGGCATTACCGGAAAACATCATTGAGAGTGAACTGTTTGGGCACGAAAAGGGTTCCTTTACCGGCGCTTCGTCATTTCGTACCGGCAGGTTTGAGGATGCCAATGGAGGAACCATTTTCCTCGATGAAGTGGGAGAGCTTTCGTTGGCCATCCAAGCAAAGCTGTTGCGGGTGCTTCAGGAAAGAAGTTTTGAACGAGTGGGCGGCAATCGATCTGTCAAAGTTGAGATTCGTATTATAGCGGCAACCAACCGGGATCTGGCTGAAATGGTTGCTAAGGGTCAGTTTAGAGAGGATCTGTATTACCGCCTGAATGTCTTTCCTGTCACAATTCCGCCGCTGCGGGACAGAGGGAGTGACATCATTACCATTGCTGACCATTTCGTCGAAAAGTTTTCGAGAGAAACCGGCAAAGCTGTAAAAAGAATATCAACCCCTGCTCTGAATATGTTGATGAGTTATCACTGGCCCGGTAATGTCCGCGAACTTGAAAATGTTATCGAACGTGCAGTGATTCTTACTGAAGATGAGGTTATTCATGGCTATAACCTGCCACCGTCACTACAAACCTCGGTATTGACCGGAACAGTCAATAAAGGGGGGCTTGAGGCAAAACTTGCCTCAGTTGAGTATGAAATGCTGGTGGAGGCACTCAAAACCAACAACGGCAATACGACCGAGGCGGCCAGAGAACTCGGCATCACCAGAAGAATATTGGGCTTGCGGATGACGCAGTACAATCTTAACTACAAGAACTTCCGTGAGCGGACACCATAAGGGGTGTTACCACTGAGATACGGTTCATTCAATCACTGTAATCTGCCACCGTGGGTCATTGCTTCGTACCACTTCAACAGTAATCCGCAGCCGCTGGAGATCCAGGGGGTGAAGCAGTCAAATCGCTTTCTGTTTGACAAGCTGCTGGCAGCTGCCGACTGGCATGAACGGGCCGGTATTTTTATGGACTTTATGTCCGTAAAATTCCAGTTGCATCACTGGGAGCAACAGGCAACGCTCCCGGCCAGAAACAGCATCAAAAACAACTACCTCTTTTTCCTGCGCTGCTGGATGATCGACTCAAACTCAATATCCGGCGCGGTCCTTAAACATTGGGTCGAAAGCCGGATGGGAATCTCTCCCACCTACCACAAAGCCCGCATCCATGACATCAACAGCGAAGCTTATTTCAACTACACCGTCGATGTGATGAAAGGGAGTGCCTGCACCAGCGCTATCCAGGCACAACTTGACCTCCTGTTTGAATATTGTCAGTTCGAACTGCGCCGGAAATATCCGGGGCAAGAGACCATCACGCTCTATCGCGGCACCCATGACGCGGAAGAACACGACATCATAGAAAACCTGGAAAACCGCCAACAGATCGTGCGACTCAACAATCTGATCTCCTTCACCCTGGAAGCGGAGCGGGCCTGGGAGTTCGGCCGTACCGTCTGGAAGACGACGGTGCCGCTTGCCAAGATATTCTACTACAGCGACCTGCTGCCCGGCAGCATTCTGAAAGGCGAAGACGAATACATGATTATTGGCGGGGAGTACCGTGTAGAGCGGCTCAGGTAAACACGCCGCCATACGTACGGTTTTCTGCTGCTTCCTGCTGACACATCAGCATCCGTTACGTTGCTCCATAATTCTGGCCGGTGTTCCCATGGCCTTTTTCAGCCAGGGCGGCGGATTTCCCCGCAGGACTTCCTGTAATTTATCAATGATGTCGCTGATGGGGGTTGCCGCCACGGTATTCAGGTGAAAGGATTTTTGAGCAACAAGTTTAGCCAGCACTACGGTGCTGATATGTAAACTACAGACGATGACGCACCCGCCAACCATGCTGATACGCGCTAAGTGGGGTTCGTCTGAAGGATCTCCGGGTAACATGGCCGTGCTGTCACCGCAAAATGTTGCATGATCAGCCCCGATCTCCCAGATTGTAAAGGCGCGTGCCTCTTCAAAACTCTCATTGACAACGGTGCCGTCGTTTGAAGCAAAAGCTATTTTCATGGCATTTCCCCTTTGGCATCAGGCCATGTTACACACCGTGCTTTTTCCCTTTGAGCGAACCGATCTCAATTCGAACCACGGCGGTTCGGTCGAGGTTCGTCTGGGGGTAGTCGAATTTCTGAGATGCAAACTGCGCCACAATCAGGTCCAAGGCCTCGATTTTCTCTGCCTCGTCCGCTATCTCCACTGCTTTGCCAATACCAATGACCGTACGATGCTGCGCTTCAAAATCGCAGGCATCATCACTGGTAATGACACCGTGATCTACGCTGATCTCAAAGCAAATGTTGTTGTTGCGCCGCAAGATCTCCATCTTCGAACCGGATTGGGCGGAATGGAAATAGAGTGACGTACCGTCGTAGGCATAGAACACCGGCACCAGAAACGGCATGTCTCCGTCAACCAGGGCGATATGCATCAGTTTTTCCGAGCGAATGATGGCCTGTATCTCGGTGTGGTCGGTGATCTCGCGATCCTTACGCCGCATCGGACCGTGGTGGTGATGTGCGGAATTCTGCATAACACGTACTCCTTTATCAGTTGTTAGGTCGTTGGCTGCTTCAGGCCGCTACAATCACAGGAGAGTCTGCCGAAGGTAGAGGCGCTTTCATGTTCAAACAGGTGTGGTACCGGGAAGGTTGCCTTTTTTGCCGGTATCTGACGCAGCGTCTCAATGTATGCCGCAGGCAGGCCGCGGGCAACGGCGCCGGACAGGATCGTTTCCAGATATTCAGTGCTGGGTGGTTGTTGCGGGCCGCCATGATAGAACTTACGGTACAGCAGCACCGGGTAGGTGATGCCGTCAACTCCAATGACGTCGGTTGGCAGCAGAAAATAATCGCCGGTGCCGTCCAGATGCACATCCAGCCAGGCATCAAGCCGCTCGGAATCCCAGAACGAAAGCCGGTAGATGATTCCCCAGAGTTCTTCGCCGGGGCTGCTGATCAGGGTGGCCGCCCCACCGTCCCAACGTCTGGAATAATCGAAAAAGGCAAGGGCATGATCGGGCAGCCGGGCAAGGCAGACAATTTCCGGTTTGGAACAGCGTGAAGCGATCAGTTCCGGATTCATATTTGCGGCATAGGAGAAGATCAAATGGCTCATCTGCAGATACCTCGCTTGCTAAGAGGGATGAACAACGGTCTCTTTGGCCGGAACCAGTAGCACTCTTGTACCTTTTCCATTACCGGCAGGCTGTTCCGAAGCAACGATCAGGTCCAGTTTGTCCAGTTCCCTGCTGAACCAGCGCGGCGGATGATCGCAGAGTACTTCCAACTGCGTGAACTTGACGCTGGCCATGAATGGCACCAGTACCTGTTTTGAGTTGAGGCTACTATCATTAGCCAGAATCTCGGCCAGATTGATCCGGTAACAGCCGTTCCCCAATGATTGCGGTGCCGGCAAGGGCTTGGCGGTCTCCGTCAGTGCCGGCGGGGAGCCGGATGGATGTGTAGAACAGCCACCCCCGCAACCGGAGCGGTTTGCCGGAACGCTACAGGTGTGTCCGGTGACAGGTTTTGCGGCCTGTGCTGCTATAAATGCCTGATCGTGCCGGGAAACGGAATCCAACTGTTCCAGCAGAGCCCCATGCGATTGCCAGGTACGGAAGCCGAACTCTTCCTGCAACACAGCATTCAGCAGCCCTCGGACCTCACTGAGCACAAACACCTTGCACCCATCTAGTTGAGCTACCGCTTTTCGAATGGCAGCCTTGATTTCGGAAAGTGACAGATCAGCATGTATGCCAAAGGGGATTTCCCTGATTTTCAACCAGCCGTTCTCGCCGTTTTCGTACAGGCATACCTGCCCGTTCTCGTGAAAGCCGGCAACATCACCGTGCACGTTGACATAGCTTGCAATTTTCATGGGTTTACCTTGTTCGAGAGGAGGTAGGCCCGTCCCGTAAGGCGGACACCTTCCTCTGGGAGTCTGCTACCACATGTTCAGAATCCATTCTCTGTTCTTCTTGTGTTCCATGTCGGTAAACAGGGTGTTTGCCATCTGTTCTGCCAGCCAGGTGGCTCCCTCGTATCCCACTACCGGATAGCGGTACATCCCGGCGCGGTCGTAGGTGGGGAAGCCGACCCGCAGCATCGGGACGTTATAGTCGATGGAGACAAAACGTCCCTTGGAATGGCCGAGGATCAGATCAAGTTTCAAGCCCTTGTTCTTGATGCGATCTTCCAGCTCCCAGAAGTCGGCATTGGTCACAACCTCCATATCCCAATCAACGTGTTCTTTCATCGCCTGAAGCCTCGGGTCATCCTTGTAGAACGGGTTGTCGTCGCCAAGTAGCAGCAGAACCGGTTTCATCTCAAGATCGATGCAGAATTCGGCCAGTCCGATCACTAGGTCTGGGGCGCCGTAAATGGCTACCTTTTTCTCGGCCAAAAACATATGAGTAAGGTCGGTCAGGGCGTCGATGGCGCGTCCCCGCTCTTTTACCAGAGGCTCCGGAATCGGTTTGCCGGTTAACTGCTTCAGGTTTTTCAGGAAGATGTCGGTGTTGCGAATGCCGATCGGCGTAGGACCGATCACGGTCGGCAGATCAAACTCCTGCTTCAGCCATTCGGCCGCCTTGGTCCCTTCATAACGGTTCAGGGCAATGGTGCCGACGGCATTGGCGGTGCTGCGCAGGTCGTCAATGGTCGTACTGCCGTGGGAGATGGCGCTGCCATCAGGCATCAAGGGCGAATCAAAGCTCTCGATCTCAAACAGGACCGTCGCGTCGATCTCCATCTCCTTGAGCAGATGCTTGATCGCCTTGACGTCGCCGGGGTTGACCCAGCCGGTCAGGACGTTCAGTTTACCGTTGGGCTCACCTTTGGTGGCGAAGTATTTGACAAAATCCCGTACCGCGATGTCGTAGCCACCGATCATACTGTTGACGAAACTGGGGGTGTGGACTGGGATCAGATGCACTTCCCGGTCGGGAAACTTCTCCTTGAGCAGACCGCTGTTAAGCTTCTTGACGACACCGTCGATGTCGTCGCCGATGATCTCGGTTGAACAGGTGGTGATGATCGGGATGACCTTGATGTGCGGATAGCGCATCAGCAGCACGTCAACACCCTCTTCAACCCGGTGGCAGGCGCCGAACACGGCACCGTCCTCGTGCAGTGATGATGAGGCGATCTCAAAGCTCTCCTTGAAATGCTGTGAGAAGAGCAGACGCACAAACATCACGCAACCCTGCCCGCCATGAACGAGGCCGGTACAGTCTTTAATGCCGATGCTGGCAAACTGGGCTCCGGCAGGCTGGCAGGTGAAGATCGGATTGATGGTGCCGACGCGACTTTTTTCTTTTATTTCGCAGTGCATGGCGGTTTCCTTCTTTCCTAGTAGTTGACGACGGTCAGTTCAAGGTTGAGCGACCCGTCGATGAGCGTCCAGTCCAGACGGGCATTCAAAAGCCGCATGAGGGCCTTGACGTCTTCCTTGGGCATCTCCGTAATCCAGGGGAAAAGCTCCCGGTAAGCGCGGTTCAGCATAACGGCGTCCACCCAGTAGCATTTATCGAGCGGCGAGGTGATATTGACCTCCTCGTCGCAAAGCAGTTGGGCGGTCTGGCCGAGGATCCCGGCGTTCTGCTTGCGCCGGTCCCAGCCCCGCGAATTGAACTGCCAGAGGCAGTGTTTCATGAGGTAGTTTTCCAATTGGCCGATCTTTTCCCTGGTTTCCGGTGAAACAGTGGCCAGCGGGTCACTGGTATAGACCTTCTGGTACTTCCGTTCGGCCAGGTTTTTTATTTTGTGCTTGGCAGCCATACAAGCTCCTTTATCAGGCCGCGTCTTTCGGCATATTGGCCGAGGTCCGCGGAAATTCGGGATAGGTCTTGTTGCGTAGCCCGGCAATGACGTCGTAGTTGCCGGTGTATTCAGAAAGTTCCGTCGATGCCTTGATCTCTTCTGGCAATTCCTTGTCAGACAGCATCCGACGGGTGAGGAAGCTGTGGTCGGACTGGATCTCATCCTTGCTGATATCGATCAGGGAGAGCTCATGGATCGGCGAGTAAATGGCATTGTAGATGTCGCGGGCAAAGCGCACCCAACCTTCGAAGCCTTTCCATGGGCCGTTGTGGTAGGCATGGGCGTTCAGGTAGGGGACATTGACCTTTTTGGCCATTTCCCCCGGCCGCTTGCCGGTGAAGATGCAATGGGGCTTCAGCATTTCCAGGGCCTCAAGACCTTCCAGCTCGTTCGGGTCGTCAATGGCCAAGGCTCCCTCGCCGCAACGGGAAACTCCTTTTTCCATGTCCCCCTGATGGCCGAATTTGGTGTAGACCGAGACCACCTTGACCCCCATCTCTTCCTGGATGGCGTGGGCCCAGTGCCACAGTTTGGACCCACCCGGCCAGAGGCAGATCCTTTTGCCTTTCAGCCGCTCCTTGTACCAGTCGAGCTGCGGCTGCCACTTGGCAGTTTCTTCCGCGATGATCTTCTCGGCGCGGTCCTCGATGCCGAAGAACAGCCCGATCTTGCGCAGCGAGTCACCCAGGGCCTTGAAACCGAAGCCGTCGATGTCGAGGCGCGGGATGCCGTAGCGGTCGCGCAGTTCGTCGCAGATGTACTCGGCGGACCGGGCGCACTCCAGCACATTCAGGTGGGCGCGGTGCATGCCGCGCAGGTCGTCGTAGGAACCGTTGCCGGTGAAGGTGGACAACACCTGGATTCCCATCCGCTTGAAGAAGTCCAGCATCACCTCCTGATCGCCCTGGATATTGTATTCCCCCACGTAATTGATCACGTAGTCGCTGGTGATCTCCGGCTCCAGCGTGCCGACCTTCTGGTTGATCCAGGCGATGTTGATCTTGTGGTGGCCACCCGACTGGCTGGGGCCGCCGAAACCGGGTGAGTTGCAGACAAAGATGTCCACATCCGGCAGCTCTTCCATCACCTCCTCGGCAATGGCGTTGGCGTCGTCGCCGATCAGCGCTGTGGCGCAGGTCTGGTAGATGGTCATCCGCTTGGTGCCCGGGAAGGCCTTGAAGGCCTCAATAATGTTCTGCTTGAGCAGTTTCTCGGCGCCGAAGACGATATGTTTTTCTTTCACGTCGGTGGCAAAGGTGTACTTAAGCTGAAAATTGTCGTTGTCGCTGATATAGCGCTTGGTCTGCCAGGTGTCGTAGGTGCAGCCGACCGGACCGTGACTGATATGGATGACGTCCTTCATCGGCGTACCGATCACGTGCTTGGCGCCGCAGTAGGCGCAGCCGCGTTCGGAAATCGTGCCGGGGATGGTGTTGAGGTAGCCCTTGGGCAGACAGGAGGTCAGGTCCTCGCCTTTGCCTTTAATGACGGCATGCTCCCGGCGCTCGGGGATAACTTTACTGCATTCAAACTCATGGTATGGCATGGCGCAATCTCCTTGTAGCTTGCAAACGAATTGAATCTAACCCCTCCAACCCTTGTCAGGGGAGGCAACTCTGGTTTGCTCCCTCCCTGAGAAGGGAGGGCTAGGGAGGGTTGGTTTGAAATTAGTCGGCCAGACCGTACTTGACGACCATCTCTTCCAACTGATCCATGGTCAGCGGCTTGGGAATCACAAAGTCTTCGTTTTCAATGATCTTGCGGGCCAGTTCGCAGTATTCCTTGGCCTGGTTTTCGTTTGCGTCGAACTCCGTCACCGTTTTTTTGTTGAATTCGGCCTTTTGCACGATGTTGTCGCGGGGTACAAAATGGATCATCTTGGTGCCCAGGGCAGCGGTGAATTCCTCCATCAACCCCAGTTCGCCATCCACCTTGCGGCTGTTGCAGATGATCCCCCCCAGACGCACGCCGCTTTGCTTGGCGTATTTGGTCAGCCCCTTGGCAATGTTGTTGGCGGCATAGATAGCCATCATTTCACCGGAGGCCACGATGTAAACCTCCTCGGCCTTGCCGTCGCGGATCGGCATAGCAAAGCCGCCGCAGACAACGTCACCCAGCACGTCGAAGAAGACGAAATCGAGATCCTCCGTGTAGGCGCCATTCTCTTCCATCAGATCGATGGCGGTGATGACGCCGCGCCCGGCGCAGCCGACGCCCGGCTCGGGGCCGCCCGATTCAACGCACTGAATTCCCTTGTAGCCGATCTTGATCACCATATCGTTGGTGATTTTTTCTGCTCCGTAGTCGCGCAGCATGTCCATCAGGGTTTCCTGTGGCTTGCCGCCGAGGATTAGACGTGTGGAATCAGCTTTGGGGTCACAGCCGTGAATAAAGACCTTTTTCTCGTGGAAATGGGCCAGAGCTGCTGCCGTGTTCTGTGTCGTTGTGGATTTACCGATGCCGCCTTTACCGTAGATGGCGATTTTTCTAGTCATGGTTAAGCTCCTTTAGTGCAAGACAGATGGTTTTTGAGGAACCGGTTCATCAGCGCTTGAGTCCTCCTAGAGCAGAGAGTGTGCCAGGGGTATCTTGAATTAGAAAACCTGTCGTGCTGTAATGTGCTGTTGGTGTAAATTGTTATTAATAACGGTGAGTTGTACTGATTGGCTGGCTTGCGTGAGAGATTGGGGGAAGGGGAATCCTATTGTTTCGATGCTTGTTGTTAACGATGAAAGACGTTCCGCACGGTACGATTTAGAGGGAAAAGTTCCTAAATGTACGGAGGGTTCAAATGTTATACACGGACGGCCACAGAGAGGCATTGACCACGCAATACGTCCGAATTACAGGGGGGATTGGGGGATCTTATGGAAGAAAACCGCTGGCGCCATTGCAACGTCCACATGGCGTCGCGGCAATTCTGCGAGCCGGATGCCGCCGGCCACCGGTTTCTGGAGGTGGTGACGGAGACGCTTGGCTTCTCGGTCCGGGCCCACACCCGGATTCTGAAAGTGGCGCGGACTATCGCCGACCCGGAAGGCGCGGAGAGCATCCGCGAACACCATATCGCCGAGGCGGTCCAGTATCGGAGTTTGGACAGGAAGCAGTTTTAAGAATAACAGAAAAAGTTTCTTATATCAGGTCTTGAAAAACACACAGTATTTATGGCCACTTTGGACTGATTTTATGTTGTCATGCAACGCATAACTTTCTGATATTGCATGAGAATTGATGTGCGTGGTTTCGAAGAACAGTCCGATGCCCTGTTCGTGTATGTCTCGCCGGAGTCCTTTGTCCCCAAGGACCATCCGTTGCGGCCGATCCGCCAGATGGTCGATGCCGCCCTGGAGAATTTGTCGCCAGTGTTCAGCCAGATGTACTCCTACACCGGCCGGCCCTCCATCCCGCCGGAGCGCCTACTGAAAGCCATGCTGCTGCAGGTGCTCTACTCGATTCCCAGCAACGTGAAGTTGGTGGAACAGATCCACTTCAGCATCCTGTTCCGCTGGTTCCTGGGACTCGGCCTCGATGAACCGATCTGGGCCATTCCAGCTTCAGTACGAACCAGGAGCGGTTGATCGAAACCGACGTAGCCACCCGCTTCCTAGCGGAAGTGCTGGAGCAGGCCAAACGCAGGAAACTCCTGTCCAAGGATCACTTCAGCGTTGACGGCACACTGATCCAGGCGTGGGCCTCGCTCAAGAGCTTTAAACCGAAGGGCGACGACCAGGACCCGCCGGTCGGCAGGAATACGGGCCGGGACTTCAAGGGAGAGAAGCTTTCCAATGACACACCCATGCCTCAACTACCGATCCCGAAGCGAGGCTGTACCGCAAGAGCCTCAACCAGGAACCACGGATGTCCTCCGCCGCCCATCTGCTAACCGAGAATCAGCATGGGCTGGTCATGATGAGCCGAGTCACCCAGGCCGACGGCTATGCGGAACGCGAAACCTCCAAGGAAATGCTTGGCAAGATCGCCCCGAGGAAGCGGCGGCTGACCGGAACTACGATACCTTCGGCTTTACCGAAGCCATGCGGGCGTTGAACGTCACGCCCCACGTAACCCGGAACACTACCACTACCAAGAAAGGACGCCGTTCCTCCATCGATGGCCGTACCACCAGGCACAAGAGCTACGCCGCGAGCCAGAAGTTCCGCAAGAGGATCGAAGAGGCGTTCGGCTGGCTCAAGACGGTTTGACTGTTTCGCAAAACCCTCTACCGAGGAGCCAAGAAGATCGACTGGCGCTTCATCCTGGCGGTGACGGCCTATAACCTGGTCCGAATGCGAAACCTGGGAGTAGGTGTCACCTGAAGCAGGGTAAATGCGCCGTATGGGTGTAAATCCGGCCGCCAAAGCGGCAAAAATAAGTTTCAAAGAGCATAAATTTAGCGAATAAATCGGACCTGTTACCTGAATATGTCCTTCAAGGGAGGGTTAGCCGCTCAATCGACGGGTTTTTCAAAGACCTGATATTAGCTATCGCTTGATCTGGACTCACTCCTACCACTGTAAGTTCTTTATCCTGTACTTTTCCGCTCTCGGCGCCGATAGTTGATGCCGAGTTTGTCCAAACGCCAGCGTAGGGTGTTCGGGTTCATTCCGAGGAATTCAGCTGCTCCGCCAGGGCCGTGAATTTTTCCTTTAGCAAATTTGAGTACTTCGCTGATATGTGCTGCTATGGCTTCGTCAAGTTTCAGGGGACGAGGAGAGAGGGCGTTACAGGCGAGGACTTCCTTCGTTCTTTCCTCCTTACGCGGTAGTATCGCATCGAAGGTCAGTGATCCGCCGCGGTGCCGGATCAACTCCCGTTCGACTAGGTTTTCTAGTTCGCGCACGTTCCCGGGCCAGTCGTACTCCATGAGTCGCAAAAGCGCACCGGGTGCTATGGGCGCGGGAACGCTCATTCCGAGCTCTCTGCTCTTCACTGCCAGGAAATGGCGGGTTAACGCTGGAACATCCTCCTGCCGTTGCCGCACTGGCGGTACTATGATAGGAAAAGCGCTCAGCCTGTACCAGAGGTCCTCCCGGAAACTTCCTTCTGTCATCATACTCTGCAGGTTGCGGTGTGTTGCTGCGATTACCCGAATGTCGACGGGGATTGGTCGTTTCCCTCCTACTCTCTCTATCTCGTGATTTTGCAGTACACGCAGGAGCCGTACCTGGGCCGTGGGGGGTAACTCACCGATCTCATCCAGAAAAATAGTCCCTCCGTTGGCCCGTTCGAATCGTCCTCTGTTCTCGGCAATCGCTCCGGTAAACGCGCCCCTCTCATGACCGAACAGCTCGCTGTCAATCAGATTTTCCGGCATGGCGCCGCAGTTTACCCTGACGAACGGACCGTCCTTGCGGGGTGAGGAGAAGTGGATTGCATTGGCAATCATTTCTTTGCCGGTTCCTGTTTCACCGAGGAGCAGCACTGTGTTGTTCAGGGGTGCCACTTGACGCACCATCTCCATCACATTGCGTAGTCCGGTATTGCTGCCGATGATCTCGTCTACGGCGCTGCCGTACAGCTCACGATTCAGGAAGCGCTTATCGTCCTGTAGTATAGCCTGGTAACGGAGCACTTCCTCGTGGGCGAGGGCGTTGGCAAGCGCAATTGCAAACGGCTCGGCAATATGTCTAAGGAGTTCTGTCTGCTCATGGCCGTATCTTCCTTTCCCCCCTGCACGCAGGGTTAGACCGCCAAGCAACTCCCCCTTCATGCGCAAGGGAATAATCAGGTCGGTGTTTCCTTCGAACTTCACGAACGGCGCGAGGATGCGGAAAATCTCGTCCTCTACGTTCACGACGAATGGCGCGGAAAAATTCCGCACCACGATCTTCTCTAGCATTCCTTCTGGCAGAGGGATGATTCCATCAGGAGGGAAAGTGCCATTATCAAAGGCGTGCGCAATTCGCCGGATTGCCCCCAGGCGTTCGTCGATGATGAAAAGGGTTAACACATCGAGCGGAACATAATCTCTCAGGTACTCAAATGCGCTGTGCAAGGATTCCTTTATGTCCAAACTGCTGCAGATCCTTAGGGTTATCTCCCTGATGAATTCATCGCGATTCTCCATAGCTTCACTCCTCGGTATTGCGGACGGATACCTTCCCCTTCGTTGCGTATAATTTACAATATACTGTAACATTGTTGGAATTCACAATAATTGGTAATTATTTTACAGAATACTGTAATTTGTGTAAGGACTTGCTATGCAACTGTATGAAATTATGAATATTATAAGTTGGTATGCTCTTCGCTTTTATAAAGCAGGTATCCAAAGAAAGGAGAAAACTATGGCCTCCCTTCTCTACATCACCTGCAATGTCAGGCCTCAGGATGGGTCACTCACACTTTCGCTCGGAAATGAATTCCTAGAAGAATACCTTCGCTTGAATCCTCAGGACGAAGTACAGGTTCTCGACCTGTATCGTGACAGTATCCAGCGTGTAGATCAAGACGTGCTTAACACCTGGGGGCGAATCGAGCGAGACGAAGATGATGTTCTCCTCCTTTCGGAAGAAGAGCGGCGTAAGGTGAGTCGGATATGGCGCCTCGCCGACCAGTTCGGCCGGTGCGACAAGTATGTCTTTGTTACGCATAGCATCAATCTCTGGTTCCCGGCCGAGTTCAAAATGTATGTCGATACAATCTGTGTTCCTGGCCGTACCTGCCGGCTGACGCTGCACGGGGCGGAGGGGATGCTTCCTGATCGAAGTAGGAAATCCCTCCATCTGCATGCCGGCCCATTCGTCACTTTTGGGCGGGAGCAGGACCTAAGCATTGCCTACCTACGCTCTATATTAAATTTCCTCGGTGTAGCGAATCAGGAAACAGTAATCCTTCAAGGTGACGATCCGAAACGAGTGCCCAAGGAGGAGCACAAAAGAGCTCGGCGCAGACTTTTGGAACTGGCTTGCCGTTTCTGAGGAGGAGAGCACTTATGGGATTCATCGTTGTATTTTTTGCTGCAATTTGGCCCCTGTTAGCTGTTCTAGCTTTTGGAGTCAAAAGAAAGCGATACGGTTCTGGTACGTCTGCAGATCAGCCTAGCAACACAGGCAAGAGTCCTTCCGTCCCAAGCCCCCCCAATTGGTACGTGCTAAAGCCATTTTCTACTAAGGATGTGGTAGCCAAAGGAGTAGCGCTTCCAATATTAGTATGAGGTATTTGCAATGATAACGAGGGACATTCTTGTCGTTGATGACGATATTGCTTACCTATATCTTTTCAGTTTATTCCTTAAATCTGAAGGGTTTGATGTGGCTGCCGCGCAAGATGGAATTAAGGCGTTGGGAACAATGGAAAACTGTAATTTCAGAATTGTGATTACTGACTTCAATATGCCTGAGATGAATGGGCTGGATTTGGCAATCAAGGTGAGAGAGCGACATCCGGAAACCCGGGTCGTTTTGGTAACTGCAGATGATCTGCCTAAGCTTCTAAAAGTCGCTGTAGATACAGGGATAATAGAGATCTTCTCAAAACCAGTAGATTTAAAAAAACTGGTGAAAACAGTCCTTACTGTTATTACAGGAATACCAAACATAAGATTGGGTAAATGAAATGAGAACTGAATGGCTCGCATTTAGATGCGGTTTCGTATTGGGAGGTCTCGTGGGGATTTTGATAATCAGCGCCCTGACGATTAGTAGCAATGACGATCCAAACGAATAACTTTCAGTTGGCGAGATCGCCGATGCAGTTGAAAAGAGGAGTAACAATTATGACTAGTCTCACATCTATTCTGGAGGCTTTATGCCTGTTCCTGCTGGGCGTTGCTCTGACTGCCTGTACTAGTGAACAGCATAAAAAGCAATCAAGTAGCGATGCCGTTCCCGTAGTTGTCGGAGGTGTCCAGAAAGTACAGGAGCGGGAAACAATCTCGGTGAGTGGGGTCGTTTCAACCCCGAACTCACCTGCAGATGTTTCCTTTCTCGTTTCCGGGAAAGTGATATTCGTAGGGCCGAGGGAGGGGGAATACGTGAAAAGGGGGCAAGTCCTTGCCCGGATTGACCCCACTGACTTCGCCCTTTCGGTCAAAGGCGCCTCAGCACAGGCGGCCTGTGCGCAAGCGACCATGGAAAAAGCTATGCACCCCGTGCGGCCGGAGCTTCTGGAGCAAGCACGCATCGCCTATGCACGGGCTGAGGATGAGTATGGACGAATGAAGATACTGTACGACTCTAAAAGCTTGGCGCCGAACGATTTCCTGAAATACAAGGCTGCATACGAGCGGGCAAAACAGGAATACGAGCAGGCCAAGGCCGGAGGCCAGAGAGAAGACAAGGATCTGGCGAAGGCCTCGTACAACCAGGCTACCACAAACCTTGACATTGCTAGGAAGGCGCTGTCCGATGCGACTCTGCGTGCCCCCACCAACGGCTATATCGCAAGAAGGTCGATAGAGGTCGGCGATATCGCCACTCCCGGGCGCCCTGTCTTCGAGATCGTTAAGATCGACCCGGTGGAAGTCAACGTGGGCGTGCCGGAAACGGACGTACACCTTGTCAGGATCGGACAGAAAGCCGACGTTACCGTTCCCGCCCTCCCAGGGAAGTCGTTGGAAGGGATGGTGCGAATCGTCAATGTCTCTGCAGACCCCAACACCCGAACCTACATGGCGAGGATCACGGTGGCGAATCCCGAGCACTCCCTGCGCGTGGGAATGGTGGCGGAAGCAACCATTCGCGGAGACCGGACGGTATCCATGGTTACACTGCCGGGGGATGCGGTGATACGCGATCCGCAGGGGGCAATGGAGGTCTACGTCTACTACCCCGAGCAGAAGCGCGTCTACGCCAAGCGCGTGGAAATTGGCGCGGCAGTCAATAGAGACGTCGAGATCAAGAGCGGTCTTTCCGGTAACGAACTGATCATTCTGGCCGGCCAGACGAAGCTGAGGAATGGCCAGAACGTATCGGCAACAGAACAACAGCCGTGCCGGAAATAGATCGACAGTCGCGAGAGGAACAGGTTCCATGACGCCGATAAAGTTTTCGCTTCGGTACTCTACCGTGACCCTCATATTAACCGCCATGGTTGTCATCGTCGGCATCCATGCGTTCCTGAAGATGCAACGGACAGAAGACCCGACAATCACCATCCGGACCGGCCTCGTGGCCGCCATGTATCCCGGCGCGACCTCCGAACAGGTGGAAAAGCAGGTCACGAAGACCCTGGAGAAGCACATCTTCAAGTTTCCCGAGGTGCGGAAGGAGAAGACCTATTCCACGAGCCGTCCTGGTGTGGTCATCATCAACGTGGAACTTGAGGACAACGTTAAGAATTCAGACCAGTTCTGGGCGAAGCTGCGCAACGAGTTGAACGTGGTGAAGAGCACGGAGCTCCCCGCCGGCGTCATGGGGCCGGTAGTGGACTCCGATTTCGGTGATACCGTCGCCATGCTGATCGCCGTCCACGGCAAACACTACGGCTATCGCGAGCTGAAGGATTACGCTGACAAGATCCACGACGAGATGCGCACCGTCCGTGAAGTTGGGAAACTGGTGACCTACGGTAACCAGTCGGAAGAGATCCGGATCACCGGCAGCTTAGAGCGGATCGCGCAGTATTTTGCCGACCCGCGCCAGATAGCGAGTGCCCTGAGTCAGCGAAACGTCATCCAGAGCGCGGGACATTTCGACGCCGACGGGTCAAAGGTTCCCATGAGGACCACGGGGGTCTTCAATACCGAAGACCAGATACGAAACGTGCTCGTCGACGTTTCCAAGGATGGTCACCCGGCCTACATCAGGGATTTCGCCAACGTGGAGCGGCGGTATCAGGATCCTACCTTCATGGTGCGCTATGACGGCGACCCGTGCCTGCTCCTTTCGGTGGAGATGCAGAAGGGGAAGAACATCGTCGAGCTCGGGGAGCAGCTCGACAAGGTCTTCCAGCGCCTAGAGGTGCTCCTCCCCCCCGACGTCAAGCTGGATCTCGTCGCGAACCAGCCTGAGGTCGTAAGGGCGCGGACCGAGAAGCTCAGCCACGAATTTCTGCTCGCTATCGGTTCGGTCGTACTGGTCACGATGGTGCTTCTCCCCCTGCGGGTCGCTCTCATCGCCGCCCTGGCCATACCGGTCACCCTGTGCGGCACCCTCGGCGTCATGAATGCGTTCGGCATCGCTCTGCACCAGGTTTCCATCGCCGGGCTCATCATGGTTCTTGGGATCGTGGTGGACGACGCCATCGTGATCGCCGACAACTACGTGGAGCTCTTGGACCACAAGGTGCCGAAAGCGGAGGCGGCCTGGCGGTGTGCGAGCGACGTCCTCGTCCCGGTACTCACGGCGACCATCACCATCATCGCCTCCTTTCTGCCACTCTTGATCCTGACTGGCTCCGTCGGCGAGTTCATCATGGCGCTCCCGCTCACGGTGGCGATCGCCCTGGCGGTCTCCTTCATCGTGGCGGTCATGCTGACTCCGCTGCTCTGCAGAACCTTCATCAAGAAGGGACTGCACGATCACGACGCCGCAGGTGCCCACGCTAAGGAGAAGAAGAGTCTGCTGGATTGGCTCCAGGATAAATACGGGGTCTGGATCAATATCTTCATAAAACGAAAATGGCTCGCCTTCGCTCTCGGCGGGTGCGCATTCATCTTCGGAGTGGTGCTCTTTGCACTGGTACCGCAACAGTTCTTCCCCACTGCCGAGCGCAACCAGTTCGTGATCGACGTCTGGATGCCTCAGGGTACGCGAATTGAGGCCACCGATGTAGTCATGGGACGAATCGAAAAAGCCTTAGCATCCAGCAAAGGTGTTGCCCATTATGCCACCTTTGTCGGCCAGAGCGCGCCGCGATTCTACTACAACGTGAATCCGCAGCAACCCGACGGCGCCTATGGCCAGTTTATCGTCAACACCGTTTCGGTGGAGGATACCTCGCGGCTGGTGAAGGAGCTTCGCCCGGCCCTAGCAAAAGTGGCGCCGGAGGCGATGGTGATCGTGAAGGAACTTCAGCAGGGATCTCAGATGGAGGCCCCCATCGAAGTGCGGATTGCCGGGGACGACATCGGCGAGCTTAAGCGACTGGGCGAAAAGGTGCAGGGAATCCTGGAGAGTGTGCCATCTTCCCAGTATGTGTACCGGGATTACTTTAACGATTCGTACATGGTGGACGTGAAGGTCAACGACGAACTCGCCAACCGTCTCGGCATAACCGACGCATCGGTATCGCAAACACTGGCCGGCGCATTCGACGGCGCCGCGGTGAGCACCTTCTGGGAGGGGGACCGGCCAGTCACCATCAAGCTGCGCCTGGACCAGGCTTCCCGTTCGAATTTCGCGGATATCGGTAACACCTACCTCAACTCTGATCTGACCCGTGCCCGGGTTCCGCTCCGCGCTGTTGCATACCTTGCGCCCGAATGGCAGACCAGCAGGATCGTCCGCAGAAACGGCGTGCGCACCCTGACCATCCGGGCCTTTGCGAAACCGGGGCACTACGCCTCAAAAATGCTGGAGCAGGCGATGCCGAAGATCAAATCTCTGGAACTGCCGACGGGGTACCGGATTGCCTACGGCGGTGAAAAGCAGAATCAGGGCGAAACTTTCCCGCAGATGCTTGTCGCCCTTAGCATGAGCCTCGTCGCGATTTTCCTGGTGCTCCTCGTGCAGTTTAGGAACATCTCCGACCCCCTCGTGGTGATGGCCTCGATCCCCCTCACCCTGTTTGGGGCGGTTCTCGGTCTCATCATCACCCACAACCCCTTTGGCTTCACTGCGTTCATGGGAATGATAAGTCTGTGCGGCATCGTGGTGAGAAACGGGATTATCCTGGTGGACTACTGCAACGAACGGGTCGCTGAGGGAGAAAACCTAGAGCAAGCGGCGCGGGACGCGGGGGCACGGCGGCTGCGCCCCATCTTCCTCACCACTATGGCCGCAGCTGTGGGAGTCACGCCGATGATCGTCTCCGGGTCGAGCCTCTGGAGCCCGCTGGCGAGCGTTATCGCCTTCGGCCTCATCTTCTCCATGTTCTTCACGCTTCTGGTCATTCCCGTTCTCTTCGTGGTCATCAAATCCCGCTCCGCCAAGGATGCGGCAGGTAAGCCCGGTGCAGCCGTCACCGTTGCGATCGCACTGTGCGTTCTTATCGCGGCAGGTAGGGATGCCTCCGCTGAGCCGGCCAAACACTCCCTGACGCTCTCCCAGGCGGTCGAACTGGCCCTGAAGCAGAATTCAGTCCTCAAGATCGGTCGAGAAAAAGTCACGGAAATGGATCAGAGGATCGTGTCAATACGGGCGCAATGTTTTCCGCTTCTTTCCAATGACACCAAGTATATGGCCCTGTCTGACAAGCAACTCATCACCATACCGGTGGGTAGCCTCGGAAATGTCGGCGGCGGCCCTTTCCCCGACAACGATGTGAAGTTAAGCCAGAGCCGCTCCACCGTCCTGTACAGCGAAACGACCCTCGCCCAACCGACAACACAGCTTTTGAAGATCCATGAAGCCAATCAGATCGCCTGGGCAGACCGAAGCATTGCGGAAGCAGAATTGACAAGCTCGGAAAACGAGACGGTCCTCGCAGTATACCAGCTTTATTTCGCGTTGCTCGTTGCCAACAAAGAGAAGGAGGCTGCCCAGGCCTCGCTCTATGCGGCGAAGGATAACGAGCGGGAGTCCGAGGATGCGGTGAGGGCGGGAAACGTGCTTGTTGTGGCGCTCACCGCGGCCAGGGCCAATCTGCTCCAGTCTAGGCAGGCGCTTATCGTAGCAGAGAACCGCATCTCGGACGTGACTTCGGAACTCGATGATCTGCTGGGTCTCCCCGGTGACGCTATCCTGGAAGTGACCGAGGCAGGGCTGCCGGAGCTTGCGGAACTGACTAAAGATGAAGCTTACAATCAGGCGCGTGCCAGAAATGGCGAACTTCTGGCTGCCCGCGAAACCGTGGAAAAGTCGCGGCACGCGGTCCGTGCCGCCCGCTACGAGTATGTTCCCGATGTGACGATTTTTGCCCGCCACGGCTACCAGGACGGAGCGCCGTTTCTGCCGGGGAACATCGGCATCTTCGGGGCCGAGCTGACCTGGAATATTTTCGACTGGGGGAAACGGAGCGGCGAAATTGGCCAAAGGGTCGCCCAGCAGTCGCAAGCGGAAGAAAACTTGGCACGGGTTGACAGACGGATCGGGATCGATATCGATAAGGCGTACCGGAAGCTGGCTCGCGCGAAACAGATGATGGGTGTTGCCCGCGAGGCGCTTTCTTTGTGCGCTGAAAATGCCCGGCTCAGCAAAAATCGCCTCAAGGCGGGGACAGTAACGGCGGCAAAGCATGCCGAAACGGTTGCAGCGCTCAGAAAGGCGGAGATGGAGGAGCTGCAGGCTTCGCTGCAATACCGTCTGGCCCGGACCGAGCTTGACCGTATCATGGGAGTGCTCGCGGCAAGTAGGTAGGAGATTATCTGAGCGAAAGACGGGAGCCCGCCTTGCCGCTTTTGGACTCTCAGCCTGAAAGGAGAAAGCCGTGAATCTGCATGAGAACGGCGCAACGGTCGTCGAGCGCTGTCGCCTGGCGGAAGATTTGGCAGAAGTGGCACTGATCGATACGGTATACGGGGACCTTTATATGCAGCGTGCCCGGGACTTTCTGGCGCCAGCGCTGAGTGAGGGTGACTTCGCCACGCTTCAGCTTCTGGAGGCCGAAGAGCTGAACCTTCCCAATCGTATTTATGTCGCCATGAAGCAGTCAAACTGGATGGAAGTAAAGGAGTTGAGCTCCCGGATGTCAACCCTAAAGCGGATCATCGCGGAAAAGGAAAACCTTCGCCAGTTGGGGGAAAAGATTTACAACCTAGGGGAGCCACCACTGGACCCATTCTCCCCTGGGCTCCAGGGGATGGCGAGGATCAGAGAGCCCCAAGCGCTGCTGCATAAGTTGTCTGCACAGCTGGAGCGGTTGCAGAATGCCGATCCTGACTGGGAGCGTTTTTACGTGGCCCGGAAGAGCGCCATGGCTGCAGTCAATATACATTCATCGCAATCGTCGGAGGAAGCGGATTTGAGTGGGTCACGCCTGGAGCATAATGCATTTGAAGCTCTGGACAGCGGTGATTTCACCCGGCTGGAGAAAATGGCTACTTTGATGGAAAAAGAAGAACCGAGCGAAACGGAGAAAGCCTCCGGGCCCGCGGTGGCCTTCGGTAGAAGATCTCCGGAACTCACGTCCCAGTTTCCGCAGGAGGTGTTGAACAGGGCTCGAGTCCTGGGCTTGTCACTGATGCGGATGGAAGCCGGCAGCCGGGTTCTCAATCTATCGCCGGAGGAACTGGCTCCCCTCTATTGCCATCTCTGGCACCCGGCCTTTTCCGACGAGATCAGCGGACAGGGGTCCGGCTGGCGGAAGAAGAAAGTCCCGCTCCCTGCCGATGCTCCTGCAGCCCTTCGGGAGCTCGTTGAACTGTTCACCCTCCACCCCTTTGTCAATTCCGGTGGTGCCAGGTTTGCTCCCTCCCTTGTAGAGGAAGACGTGCTGGTTGAGGATTTCGATGAACCATATCCTGGGGCTGAAACTCCGACTTCTGAGCTCCTTTCGGCACTTGGTTTCGATGCCCGCCGGGGGCTCAGCCGGATTCGAATCGAAAAAGCTCTCCGCGACCGTGGGAATGCCATCATCGGAGACATGGGGCTGGATGTGCGCACCTTCCGGCTTGTATGCATTCCTCCGGATGTCTACTCACGAGTCGGGCTTCTGAAGGGGTGGGGACAAAAACCATTGTGGACCCATTTTGACGGCTACATGGTGATGATTAACGGAAAGCTCGGGGCTCTGGCAGGAGGGGATGTGCGTTTCGGGGGGCTCTACGACTTGGTAGGAATCAGCCGTGACTATGACTCTGACCGGATTATTACCCGTTTCGCCGTGATACAGCGGAAGCGCATGGAGGCAGCCAGGTAACCGCAGATGATTTGCATGGCAGCGGAGCCTGAAGCTGCGCGGGTGAAAAAATGACAGAACGAAGAAGACTATTTTCCATGCTCCTGTTGCTCATTACCGCGGCAATCGGCATTGCTGGATTAGCATCTCTTTTTCTGTATCAGTTCGCTTCCCAGCCGCAGACGCCGGGGGTATCCGGGGTTGTGCGGCTCGGGAGGTCAGCATTCCTGGCCGGTGGCGTCGTAATCGTGGTCGCATTCTTGGGCATGGTGCTCCTCTGGCACCATACTCGCTCATTGCTTCGACGAGCAGAAGTGAAGTACCGCAGCATTATGGAAGAGGCCACCAACGGGATCCTTCTGATCTCTGACGTCATTGAGGAGTGCAACACGCAGGCGTGCATTCTCTGGGGGCGCGAGCCTAGGGAGATGATCGGCCGCACGCTGGCGGAAATCTCTCCCCGTGTACAGCCGGACGGCCGGGAGTCGGCTGAAGTGGCTGCCCAGCACATGGCGGCGGCCCTTGCCGACATACCGCAGTCGTTCGCTTGGTGGCATCTACGCAAAGATGGGGCCGCGGTTGATATGGATATGTTTGTAAAGGCTATCCGGGTGGACGGGAAAACGGCCCTACTGCTCATTGCCCGCGATGTTACCGAACAGCGCAGGATGGAGGAGGAACTGCGGCAGAGGAACGAGTTCATAGAAACGATCATGGAAAACATGCCGATCGGTTTGGGTGTCATTACCTTCGACGACCATACGATGCGCTACATGAACCGCAGGATTGAGGAGATCGTCGGCTGGCCGCGGGAGGCTTTGAACGATCTTGAGCAATTTTGGCAGTACGCCATTCCCGATCCCACCTACCGGGAAGAAGTGCTCGGTAAGATCAATAGGGACCTGGAGCGGGGCGACCCGTCGCAGATGTTCTGGGAAGTCCGGATTACGAAAAGCTCGGGCGAAACCGCGGTCAATCTTTGGACAACCATCCCCATGTTCGAGCGGAACCTTCTGATCGCCACCGCCCAGAACTATACGGAGCAGAGGCGGGCCGAAGAGGAGCTGCGCTGGAGCGAGATGCAACGTGTCCAGCTTCAGGCGGAATTGGACCTGGCGGCCCAGGTGCAGAGAAAGCTGCTGCCTGTCGATCTCCCCCAAATAGCCGGTTTAGAGATTGCAGCGCTATGCCTGCCGGCACGGCAGGCGGGGGGGGATTTCTACGACTGGCAGGAGACGGTGCCGGGCACCTTGACCCTTGCGTTCGGGGACATCATGGGGAAGGGGATGGCGGCCGCTATGCTGATGGCGACGGTGCGGGCCACCCTGCGCGCGGTGATCAGAGGGAATGGCCCGGCAGCCGCCGTTCAACTGGCGGAACAAGCCCTCTGGCACGACCTGGACGGTTCCGAGAGCTTCGTAACACTTTTTCTGGCCCAAATCGACGGGTCCTCGGGGGAAATGAGCTATGTGGACTGCGGCCATGGCTATGTGTTCCTGCGGCGGCGCAATGGGTCCGTGCAAGAACTCCTCCCACGCGGGCTTCCCCTTGGCGTACGTGCCGAGGAGTCTTACTCGGAAGGGAGCTGCGTGATTGAGGAGGGGGATGCCCTGATCCTGTATAGCGACGGCCTTCTCGAACCGGAATTGGGATTGAACATTGATCACGGACTGCTGTCGGAGCGGGTGGCCGGGGCGACCCATGCTCGGAAGATGGTGGAGCTGATAGCGGCGCTGGTGGAGCCATCCGCGTCACTACCCGACGATATGACAATCCTGGTGATGCGCAGGAGGGAGGGGGAATAAGACAACTAAGAAGACGGCACACAAAATCCTTTGTCCCTAACAGTCAGCTGGTGTTGCAGTGGGGTGCACGCATGACACGGAAGAAATAAATTGCTGATAGCCCCCCGGACTGATCTGAAGGAATTCGGGTCGTGGTAGGAATGCCAGATTGTCCGGCACACCCGCACTGATCTGTACGGGATGAATTACCGCATACGGCTCCTGGCTTAGATAGTGACGCGTCGCGGCTCCGAGGGATTTGGATGGTGGATACGATTTGGCATACAATAAATGTTTTGTTCAAAATTTGTGAACAACCATTATTGTTGAACGTCGAGCGGGCGGAAGGGGAGAGTTCGGCGGTGATCATCGGCCGGGTGGAGCGGGCGCGGGAGATCCAGCTGGAACGGTTCAAAGGGACCAGAGTCCATTGCAACGCCCACATGGCGCCGCGGCAGATCAGGCAATTCTGCGATCCAGATGCCGCCGGCCACCGGTTTCTGGAGGTGGTGACGGAGACGCTTGGCTTCTCGGTCCGGGCCCACACCCGGATTCTGAAAGTGGCGCGGACTATCGCCGACCCGGAAGGCGCGGAGAGCATCCGCGAACACCATATCGCCGAGGCGGTCCAGTATCGGAGTTTGGACAGGAAGCAGTTTTAGGCTGCTTCACCCTGCCGGCACGTCACAGTGCCAGTCCGAAGCCCGCCAGTTCGAGTTTCGTTGCTTCGGCGCCGGCATGGACGATGCCGTTGATGCCCAGTCCCCGCGCTATTTCCACGAACATGGGGCGATCCTCGATGTACACAACCTGCGACGGTTTCACCTGGGCGATGTCGAGGGCGATGCGGTAGATATCCGCATCGGGCTTGCGGTAGTGCACAAAGCAGGATGAGATGAAGAAATCGATGAATTTCCCCAGCCGGAATTCGTTGATCCGGTAGGCGGTCAGTTCGCGTCCTTCATTGCTGACCGCGGCGATTTTCAGCTTGTGGCGTTCCTTGAGTCGACAGACCAGCTCGATCATTTCCGGGAAAGGGCGGGACTGGTCGAACATGAACTTCCGGAATTCCTCCCGGGAAAAGGTGCGGTCTTTATAAAACACTACCCGGCCGAGGTAGTCGTTCAGCGTCAGCTTTCCCTCTTCGTAAGTGTCGAAGGTTAGGTGGTGCCGCTCGTCCATCTCCTCGCAATCGAGCTGGAAGAATTCCGCGGCCCGGCGGCGGGCCTCCCGGTCCCAGCCGTTAGTCAGCAGGACTCCGCCGATATCGAGAAACAAGGTCGTAATCTGTGCCATTGTTCCGCCTCCCTTGCTAGTTCTCTACTGCCTTGGCGATAATTGCCTCTGGATACTGGTGAAGTATATCCCCAGCCGCCACCAGTTCAATTTTTCGGGATAACATCCCGGCGCCGGCTGGTGCTTTCCCTTCCGGCCGGGTGCTTGCAATTTCGAGGTTGTCATATATGGTTGATCTGTCGGAGATCTGGCGTGGTTCCCGTGAGCTGACGATCAACGGGGCCGAGCGGAGCCAAAACCAGTTTCGAGGAGGGGAAAATGGCTGAAATGGGCGCGTTGTACGCACACGACGACTGGAAAAAGGAGAAGCATGTCCCGGTAATCGAACTCGAAGGAGGGGCGGTCAAGGCCGATGAGCTCTTTTCCGTCAAGGTTTCACTCGGCAAGGAGATTGCCCATCCCAATACCACTGCTCATCATATCCGCTGGATTCAACTCTTTTTCAAGCCAGAGGGTGACAAGTTTGCCTACCAGGTTGGCAGTTTCGAGTTTGCCGCCCACGGGGAGTCGGTTGAAGGAGCGGATACCGGTCCGGTCTATACTCATCATTCGATAACAGCCCAATTGAAGGTCAAAAAGCCGGGGGTGCTGCACGCCACGGCGCTCTGCAATATCCACGGTCTGTGGGAGAGCTCGCTGACGATCACGCTTGGCTAATTCGGCACTATTCAGAAACAACCGGGCCCTCGAAAGGGGCTACATCCGTCGGCGGTCCGGTTGTCCCTAACCCCGCCCGCTGTCTGTGGGCAATGGGCCGTTCCGGCCCGATCCGGGCGATTCTTCCCATACACTGGCAATACGCGATACGGCTATACCGAAGCGCGTGTCGGATCCTTTCGGCAGCAATGGCTGTGGGGCGTTTTTGTCGGCGCTCCTCAGATATTCCAGGGGCCGACTTCGGCCGCACCGCTCAGAGAGTTCTCCCGTTGCTGACCTCGGTCGTGATTCCTTCTCTTCGGTGCAGGCTATTGGTGGACGGTCAAACAGGCTATTATTTTCCAACAAAATAAATTTTTACTAAATCAGCTCCAAGTGAGCTTTTGCAGTTTATTCCTAATTTTCCAAGAAAAAAAATCACTGCTAATATAAAAAGATGTTTTGGCTTGTTGCCACCCGTTTTTTGCCCTTGACGCAAGGAAAGTAGCTGCAATAAAGTGTATACAGTATACAAATTAGCGATGGCAGGTTGACCATCCGGCCATTGCCGACAGCCGACGTTTCGCCCGACTGCCCTGGCAATCACCACGTGAATCCCGCGAGTGTCCGAGAAGCTTTCCTTCGTGCTTTCCCACACCCCCCGATTCCCGCGTTGTCCTGACCCGCCATCGTCATCCCGTAATGGAGGAATAACTCATGTCCGAACTGCTCAATCGTATCAGAAAAACCAGTCTGCACTCTCGCATCAAGAATGTTGAAGAGGTTCTGCCGCTGTTCAAGGATGGCATGAATCTCGGCTGGTCCGGCTTTACGCCTGCCGGCTATCCCAAGGCGATTCCCATTGCCCTGGCCGATCATGTCGAGAAGAACGGTCTGCAGGGAAAACTCCGCTTCAATCTGTTCATCGGTGCCTCGGTTGGCGTTGAGACGGAGGACCGCTGGGCCTCCCTCGATATGATTGACCGTCGCTGGCCGTACCAGACCGGCAAGAACATCCAGGCCGGCATCAACGAGGGCCGAATCCGGATGGGCGACAAGCACCTGTCGCTCTTCGCCCAGGATCTCGGCTACGGATTTTATACCAAGGATTCCGGCGGCCGAATTGATATCGGTATCATCGAGTGCTCGGCCATTACTGAAGACGGCGGCCTGATCCTGACCGCTTCCTGTGGTGCGGTGCCGGAAATCGTCAAGATTGCCGACAAGATCATCATCGAGCTCAACACCAGCGTCCCCAATTACGAGGGGCTCCATGATATCATCGAGCCGATCGACCCGCCGAATCGCCTGCCGTTCCTTATTTCCCGCGTCGACGACCGGGCCGGTACACCCTATGTCCGCGTCGATAACGATAAGATCATTGCCATTGTCGAGTCGACCCATCCGGACAACGGCCGGGCCTTCTCCGAGCAAGACGATACCTCGGAGGCGATCGCCAACAACATCATGGACTTTTTCCAGTTCGAGGTGAAGAACGGTCGGTTGCCGAAAAATCTCCTGCCGCTCCAGTCGGGTGTCGGTTCGATTGCCAACGCCGTCATCGGCGGCCTTGCCAAGGCTCCTTTCACGGGGCTCAAGGTCTGGACCGAGGTGTTGCAGGATACCATGCTCGACCTGCTCGATTCCGGCAAGCTGGACTTTGCCTCAACAGTCTCCCTGTCGTTCTCCAATGGCGGCTTCAAGCGGTTCTACGAGAAATGGGATTTTTATGCACCGAAAGTGCTGATGCGGCCGCTGTCCATCGCCAATGCCCCCGAGCCGATCCGCCGTCTCGGCTGTATCGCCATGAACACCCCGGTCGAGTTCGACATTTATGCGCATGCCAACTCGACCCTGGTCGGCGGCACCCGGATGATCAACGGTATCGGCGGTTCCGGCGACTTCCTCCGGAATGCCTATCTGTCGATCATGCATACGCCGTCGGTTCGTCCCTCCAAGACCGATCCGCTCGGTATTACCTGCGTGGTGCCGAAGGCACCGCATATCGACCATACCGAGCATGACCTCGACGTGCTTGTCACCGAGCAGGGGCTGGCCGATCTTCGCGGTCTGGCGCCGAAGGATCGGGCGCAGATGATTATCGACAAGTGCGTGCATCCGGCATACAAGCCGATCATTCAAGAATACTTCGACATGGCCAAGAAAGAATGCCTGGCTAAGCGGATCGGGCATGAGCCGCAGCTCTTCGACCGCTGCTTCAAAATGCAGTGGAATCTGGCGAAAAACGGGACAATGCGGATCGATAACTGGGATGTAAGCATCAATTTCTAATCGCCCGCGTTACAGTCCGGAAAAGACCCCGTCACCTTTGGTGGCGGGGTTTTTTTATTGCCGCACGCCTGGGAGAAGAACGGCCGTTTTATTTGCCGGAAGGGGCTAAAATCAAGCTGGTGGCTGCTTTAGGAGTTGTTTTAGCGAAAGTAAAATATGGCCCTACAAATTTATCAAGATAAAAATCGGCGATCGCCAAACAGACTGGCAAAAGGGACTGTGTGGGAGGAAAAAACCTGCTAACATGCCGTTGTGTTGTGCTTTTTGCCTTGAATCCGTACTGAGGTTGCCAAAAAGGTTAATTTTTTTTTAACTTGACTATGGAATAGGCGTTGAGTAAAATCCGGTTCTAATTTGCGGGACGGATTGCTCTCTTGCGGCACTGGGCGCGGCATGAGGCGGTTGAGACGGACTTCTTTCTCGGCAATTTCAAGGTCTTTGATCTTGATTGTAAACATCAAAACAAAAAAGGAGGCACCAGATGTCCGAGTACGGCACACTGCAGGACCGCGTACGCAACAAGTCGCTTTTGAGCAAGGTCATGTCCCCCGAGGACACGATCCAGTTTTTCAAACCGGGCATGAACCTGGGCTGGTCCGGCTTCACCCCGGCCGGTTACCCGAAGGTGGTACCTATCGCGCTTGCCGACTACGTTGAAAAGAACAACCTGCAGGGCAAATGGAAGTTCAATCTCTTCATCGGCGCCTCCGTCGGGGCCGAAACCGAAGACCGCTGGGCCACCCTGGACATGATCGACCGCCGCTGGCCGTACCAAACCGGGAAGAACATCGCCGCCGGGATCAACGAAGGGCGGATTCGGATGGGCGACAAGCACCTTTCCCTTTTCGCCCAGGACCTTGGTTATGGCTTCTACACCAAGGACAGTGAGACCGGCCGTCTTGACCTGGCGATCATTGAGGTCTCCGCCATTACCGAAGACGGCGGCCTCGTGCCGACCACGTCATGCGGCGTGATCCCCGAAATCCTCATGCAGTGCGACAGGATCATCGTTGAGGTGAACACCGGCCAGCCTTCGTTCGAAGGTATTCATGACATCATTGTCAGCAAGAATCCGCCGAACCGTCAGATCATCGGCATTACCCGGACTGATGAGCGGGTCGGTACGTCCTATGTGCCGTGCGACCCGAGCAAGATCATTGCCGTGGTCGAGTCCAAGCTTCGTGACAAAGGTCGTGCCTTTGCCGAGCAGGACGACACCTCAGAGGCCATTGCCAACCACATCATCGATTTCTTCAGCCACGAAGTGAAGGTCGGTCGTCTGCCCAAGAACCTGCTGCCGCTCCAGTCGGGCGTCGGTTCCATCGCCAACGCCGTCATCGGTGGCCTGGCCAAGGGTCCCTTCTCCAATCTGACTGTTTTCACCGAGGTGCTCCAGGATACCATCCTGGACCTGTTCGATGCCGGCAAGTGTGACGCGGCCTCCGCCTGCTCCCTCTCCCTCTCGGAGAGCCCCGGCTTCCCCCGCTTCTTCGAGAACTGGGACCGGTACTTCTCAAAGTGCACCCTGCGGCCGCTCTCCATTTCCAATGCTCCTGAACCGATCCGCCGGCTCGGCTGTATCGCCATGAATACCCCGGTCGAAATTGACATTTACGCCCACGCGAACTCCACGCTGGTCGGCGGTACCCGGATGATCAACGGTCTCGGCGGTTCCGGCGACTTCCTCCGCAACGGCTTCCTCAAGATCATGCACACCCCGTCGAGCCGGCCGTCCAAGACCGACCCGACCGGTATCTCCTGTGTCGTGCCGCACTGCTCGCACATTGACCATACCGAGCACGATCTGGACTGCGTCGTGACCGAGCAGGGTCTGGCCGATCTCCGTGGCCTCTGCCCCCGCGACCGGGCGAAGGTCATCATCGAGAAGTGTGCCCATCCGGACTACAAACCGATCCTTTCCGAGTACTTCGAGCTGGCCAAGTCCGACTGTCTCCGTCGCAAGGTCGGCCACGAGCCGCAGCTGTGGGACCGCGCCTTCAAGATGCATATGAATCTGGAGCGGAACGGCACCATGAAAATCAAAAACTGGGACATCAAGGTCGATCTTTGCGAATAGGATTGTCCAAGCCCATGTAGTGAAAAGCCCCGCCGGGAAACCGGCGGGGCTTTTTTTTCGGCAAGTTTAGGTGAAAAGTGACTGCCAGAGGAAAGTACGGCCATGGAGAACGGCCTGCCTCCGGCAGAGTGAGGTTAGAGCAGGTCGTTCAGTGCCGTCCTGATCCGGGCGACAATCGGGGCAATGATCTCGGCAGGTGCCGTGGCGAAGGCGGCGAGTTCATTGTCCAGAAACGATACTTCGGCGACCCGGGTACCGGTGGAGATTTTCAGCGTATGGCTATCCGGGAGCACGCAACCCGTGCCGGCGAAGAAGATCCGCGTCACGGCGATCCCTTTTTCCTCGGCCAAGCGGATGGTTTCCTGAACGATTCGTTGGGCGCCCGTATCTCGCTGGTTGTCCGCGGAGGTATTGATCATTATTCGACTCCTGGAGAGTAACGTACCGCGCAGGGGACGAGCCTGGCGGCACTGCCGAGTGAAGACCAGTGTATCGTGCGGTGCTGGTCCGGTCAAGGAGCGTGATGACGGCAGACCGGAATAATGGCCTGGGCTAACAGATTTTTCCGGGCAGCTGCTACAAGGCTCCGCTGATGGTGTTTACTTTCTGGCTTTGGGGTGAGCCTTGTCGTACACTTCCATTAAACGGTCGATGCCGATATGGGTGTATTTCTGGGTGGTGGAGAGCGACGAGTGGCCAAGAAGCTCCTGGATTGCCCGTAAATCGGCACCTCCTTCCAGAAGATGGGTGGCAAACGTGTGCCGCAAGGTGTGCGGCGAGATTTTCTTCATGGTGGCAAGACGCAGGATATGCCGGTCGACCACCCGCCGGACGCTGCGGGCGGAAAGTCGCCCCCCCCGGGCGTTGAGAAAGAGGGGTGAGGCGGCACCCGGGCGATTCCGGGCGGTGAGGTAGGCGTCAAGGGCGGCCCGGGCATGGCGCCCGACCGGAACGATCCGTTCCTTGCCTCCTTTGCCGAGGACCCGGACGGTGCCTGCCTCGAGATCGAGACCGGCAATATCGAGGCTGGTCAATTCGGAGACACGCAGTCCGCAGGAGTAGAGGGTTTCGAGAATTGCCCGGTCCCGCAGACCGAGGATGCCCGGCTGGTGCGGTGCTTCGACGAGGGCTGTCACTTCGTCGATGTTGAGGTGGTAGGGGACCTTTTTCTCCTTTTTGGGGGCACTGACCAGTTCTGCCGGGTTTCGGTCGATGCTGCCGGTCCTGAGTAAGTACTTGAAAAAAGCCCGGACAGATGCCAGCTTCCGGCCAATGGAACTTTTCCGATGTTCCCGGTGAAGCAGCGCCAACCAGCGCCGGATCAGCAGATGGTTGACTGCCGAGGGGGCAGGGTCTGTGCCGAGCTCTCCGCTGGCGAATTCAAGGAACTGGGCGAGGTCGGAACGGTACGCCGCCAGGGTGTGCGGGGAGACGTTCCGTTCGTGTTCGAGATAGCGGGCAAAAGCGGTGATGGCATTTTCCATGGCCGGTCCCTGAAGCAGAGAAATGATTGTTCCATCCTAGCAGAAAAACATCGAAAATCGTACCGTCGGTTGTTTCCCGGGGAAATTCGGGTATTCTTCATCAGTTCCGCACTTTTGACTCTGGTCATTGCCGGTGCGGACGGGGATGTTATGTATGACGATAATCAGCGGAGGGAGTGAACAAGGATGAAGTGCGCAGTAATCGTGGGGATGGGGTTCGGCGGGACCAGGACTGCCCGGATCCTGGCGGGACAGGGATTCGACGTGGTACTGGTCGACCGGAACAACTATCACCTGTTCCAGCCGCTCCTCTATCAGGTGGCCACCGCCGGCCTGGAACAGGAATCGATTGCCTATCCCGTCCGAGCCATGGCTCGCCAGTGGCGGGGGACCCGTTTTCATTTGGCCGAGGTGACCGGTTTCGATTTCGCTGCCCGGGAAGTCGTAACCGACAGTGGTCGGATCCCTTACGACTATCTGGTGGTTGGCGCCGGCAGCGTCACCAACTTTTTCGGCAATGCGGCGGTGGAGCGCCATGCCTTCGACCTGAAAGAACTGACCGATGCGGAAACGCTGCGGAACCACATCCTGACGGCATTCGAGCGGGCAGTCTACGAACCCGATGCCGCAAAGCGGCGGGCGTTGATGACCTTCGTCATCGTCGGCGGCGGACCGACCGGGGTCGAGTTTGCCGGGGCGCTGATCGAACTGGTCCGCTTCGTTCTCGCCAAAGATTATCCGGAGCTGAGCGTCCAGGCGGCCCGGGTGGTCCTCGTCGAGGCGACCGACCGGCTGTTGGCGGCGATGCCCCAGGAACTGCGCAGCTATACGCTGGAGCGACTCCGCTCGATGGGCGTGGAGGTACTGCTCAATGCCCGGGTAGTGGATGCCGATCCAGAGCGGGTGGCCTTCGATGACGGCTCGATCATCCCGGCCCATACCCTTTTCTGGTCGGCGGGGGTCAAGGCCGCGCCTCTGGCGGCGCTGCTGCAGGTCCAGCAGCGTCCCGGCGGGAGGATTGCCGTCGAGCCCGACCTTACCCTGGCCGGCCGGCCGGAGGTTTATGTCATCGGTGACATGGCGTACCTGGAGCAGGATGGCGCGCCGCTGCCGATGGTGGCGCCGGTGGCGATGCAAATGGGCCTTTATGCCGGGCGAGCGATCCTGGCACGGGAACGGGGCACGACGCTGCCGCCATTCCGTTACCGCGACAAGGGGAGCATGGCTACCATCGGCCGGAGTTCGGCGGTGGCATCAGCCTACGGGATGAGTTTTTCCGGGTATTCGGCCTGGTTGGTCTGGCTGCTGCTCCATCTCTACTACCTGATCGGCTTCCGCAACCGCATCGTGGTAATGCTCAACTGGATCTGGTATTACTGGTTCCACGAACGGCAGGTCCGATTGATTACCGAACGGGAACGGGGCGGCGAGTAAGGTGGGGACAATATCCAATGCAGTGGCTAACCGGCAGCAGCATACCGTCGCCGTTGAGCGGGCGGCGGATTATCGCCCCGAAACGATCCGCGCTGCGCTGACCCGCCTGCTGGAACCGTTCGGCGGCATGCCGGCCATTGTTCGTCCCGGCGAGCGGGTGCTCCTCAAGCCGAACATGCTGGCGGCCAAGGCCCCGGAACGGGCGGTGACCACCAATCCGGCGGTGCTGCAGGCGGTGATCGAGCTGGTACAGGCTGCCGGCGGGGTTGCTCTGGTCGGCGACTCGCCCGGGGTTGGCAGTGGGCGGCGAGTCGCCGAAAAATCCGGTCTGTTGACGGTCATCGAAGCGACCGGGGCGGAACTGGTCGAATTTACCGAGTCCCTTGAGGTGCCCGGCGAGGGACTCTTCAAGCGTTTCAAGCTGGCCCGGCCCTACCTGGAAGCCGACAAGCTGATCAATCTCCCCAAACTCAAGACCCATGAAATGATGACCATGACCTGCGCCGTGAAGAACCTGTTCGGCGCAGTGGTTGGGACCGGCAAGGCGGCGTGGCACCTGCAGGCGGGCGCAGACCGGGAGTTGTTCGCCCGGATGTTGCTGGAGATTTATCAGCTGCGCCAGCCGGACCTGACTATTGTCGACGCGGTGGTCGGGATGGAGGGGAACGGTCCGGGGAGCGGCGATCCCCGGCCGATCGGCCTTCTGTTGGGCGGGACCAACGCGCTTGCCGTGGACGTGATCGCCGGGGAGCTGCTCGGCATCCCGCGGAAGCTCCTCTGGACGGAACGGGCTGCCGAACGGCTCGGCCTGGATGGCTGGGATCGTCGGACCATTGCCACTGTCGGCCTGTCGGTCGCCGAGGGGCGCGTTGCCGATTTCCAGCTGCCGCACCTGTCCGATGTGCAGTTCGGCCTGCCGCGCTTCCTCAAAAACCGCCTGCGTCATTACCTGACCGCCCGTCCTGCCGCCGATCCGGCCGCCTGCCGCCTGTGCGGTATCTGCCGTGATGCCTGCCCACCGCAGGCTATCGAGATTAAGGATGGAACTCTCCAGTTCGACTATCACCGCTGCATCCGCTGCTTCTGCTGTCGAGAACTCTGCCCGGACGGGGCGCTGCAGGTCCGGGACGGAATTCTGCTCAAATTGCTCAAGAAAATGCATAATGAAATTTAATCGGTCGCCGCGTTGACTTTCCCGGGACCGGTGATTACTATGTAACTAACCCAAGCAACTGAGGGAATATCCCGCGAAAGGAGACCCAGGCCATGTGGACCACGCTCTATATGCTTCGTCCGGTTACCCGTTGCAAGGAGGGTTGCCGACGCTAGCCCGCCGCGTGATTGCGACGGGCGTTTTCCAGACCCCCTGACCTTTGGTCAGGGGGTTTTTTGTTGTCACAACTTTGGAAATCAAGCAGTTTCTATTATATACTGATCGCCGGAACCTTCTTCCGACGAGGTTTTTCATGAAAAAAGCGATCATTGTGGCGCTACTGCTCCTCATTGCGGCGGCCGGCGGCTATTTCGAGCTGGTTGGGAAAAGCCCCGCCGTGACTTACCGAACCGCCCGGGTAGGGCGGGGTGATGTTGTTGCCACAGTCTCCGCCACCGGCAATCTGAGCGCGGTGACGACTGTCCAGGTCGGCACACAGGTTTCCGGGACGATCAGCCGGCTGTTCGTTGACTACAATTCGCCGGTCAGGAAAGGGGAGGTGATCGCCCAGATTGATCCGGCCCTCTTTACCGCCGACGTGCAGCAGGCGCGGGGAAATCTGCTCAATGCCGAGGCGGCGCTGCAAAAGGCGAAAGCCACGACCGCCGACAACCTGCGGACCATGGAGCGGAACCGGCAGCTGCTTCAAGAGGGGATTGTTGCCCAGAGCGATTTCGACGCGGCAAATACCCGCTACCTGGAATCCCTGGCCGATATTCGGGCCGCGGAAGCTTCGATTGTCCAGACTCGCGGTGCCCTGAGCCGGGCGGAGACGAACCTGCGCAACGCCACTATCCGCTCGCCGGTCGATGGGGTGGTGATCTCCCGGACGGTGGATGTCGGCCAGACAGTGGCCGCCTCTTTCCAGACGCCGACGCTGTTCACTATTGCCCAGGATCTGACCCGGATGCAGATCGAAACCAGTGTCGACGAGGCAGACATCAGCCGGGTCAAGATTGGGCAGCCGGTGACCTTCACGGTCGACGCTTATCCCGATACCCCCTTCCGGGCACGGGTCGCTCAGGTACGCAACGCGCCGGTGATCACCCAGAACGTTGTCACTTATGTAGTGGTCGTGACGGTCGACAATCCCGAACTGAAGCTGAAGCCGGGGATGACCGCCAACGTTGCCATCGAGGTCGGCCGCCGGCAACAGGTCCTGCGGATGCCGATGGCCGCTCTCCGCTTCCGGCCGAGCGGCGGGCAGCCGTCCGGGGGGCATCGGGGGGCTGCTGCGCCGGGCAAGGAGAAAGGGAAACGCGAGGCCGGGCAGCAGGTGTATCTGTTGTCGCCGGAGAATCGGCCGTTGCCGGTGAAAGTCGTAACCGGTCTCAGCAACGACAGTCAGGTGGAGATCGTCAAGGGGCAGCTGAAGGAGGGGGATCAGGTTGTCGTTCAGGAACTTGGCGGCAAGGAGAAGGACAAGGATCGCGGGGGGAGTGGCCCGCCGATGCGGATGAGGTTCTGATGGCGACGGTTGTCGATCTCGTCGATGTGACGAAGGTCTACACGATGGGCGAACAGCGGGTGGAGGCGCTGCGGGGGATCACCTTTGCCGTGGAGCGGGGGGAGTTTATTGCCATTATGGGTGCCTCGGGAAGCGGCAAGTCGACCTGCATGAACATCCTCGGTTGCCTCGATGTCCCCACTACCGGCAGTTACCGGCTAGAGGGAACGGCGGTCGGCGCGCTGAGCCGCAACGAACTGGCGGCGGTGCGTAATCGCCGTCTCGGCTTCGTTTTCCAGGGGTTCAACCTGCTAGCGCGGACCACCGCCCGGGAGAACGTCGAGTTGCCCCTGATCTACGGCGGGGTGGCGGCCAGCGAGCGGCGCGACCGGGCGATTGCCGCGCTGGCCCTGGTCGGCCTGGCCGAACGGGCAGACCATTACAGCAACCAGCTGTCCGGTGGCCAACAGCAACGGGTGGCCATTGCCCGGGCGCTGGTCAACCAACCGGCGCTGCTTCTTGCCGACGAGCCGACCGGTAATCTGGATAGTGCCACCAGCATCGAGATCATGAAAATATTCCGGGAACTCAACGGGCAAGGAATAACCATCATCATGGTCACCCATGAGCCTGATATCGCTGCCTGGGCTGGCCGGGCCATCACCTTCCGGGACGGTTTGATCATTGCCGATGCCCGTGTCGGCGGCGAGGAGGGGTGATGGAATTGCTGATGTGCCTGAAGATTTCCCTCCGGGCGCTCAGGACCAACAAGATGCGCTCCTTTCTCACCATGCTTGGCATCATCATCGGCATTGCCGCAGTGATCATCATGGTCGCGATCGGTGCCGGAGCCAGCCGGATCATTGCCGATCAGATCGCCAGCATCGGCAGCAACATCATTCTGGTGATTCCCGGCTCTACCACCAGCGGTGGCATCCGGCTCGGTTCGAGTTCCGTCCCGTCCCTTACCTACGACGATGCCCGGGCGATCGGCAGCGAGTTGCCGGCAGTGCTGCGGGTCGCCCCGACGGTGCGGGGGACGGCCCAGGTGGTCTTCGGCAACATGAACTGGTCGACGATGATCATGGGGGTCACTCCCGATCTCCTCGATATCCGCGACTGGCCGGTGGTTGAAGGCCGCAATTTCACCCAGTCCGACATTGAGGGGGCCACCAAGAACTGCCTGATCGGCCAGACAGTGGCGGAAAACCTGTTCGGCAGCGAGGACCCGATCGGCAGGATCATCCGGATCAAGCGGGTCCCTTTCATAGTCGTAGGTCTCCTTGCCGACAAGGGGCAGTCGCCCCAGGGGACTGATCAGGACGATATCGTCATGGTCCCGTTGCGGACAGCGTTGCGGAAAATCCTTGGGTCACAGTTTCCCAACACGGTTGGCGCCATTCTGGTCCAGGCCCGCAGTAAGGAACTGCTCTCCCAGGCAGAGGAGGAGGTCGTCACCCTGCTTGACCAGCGCCACCGGATCGGCCCGGCGAAAGAGCGCGACTATTCGGTGCGCAACCTTTCCGAACTGCTGGCGGTGGCGCAGCAGTCCTCACGGGTCATGTCGCTTCTCCTCGGGGCGGTGGCTTCGATCTCGCTGGTCGTGGGGGGGATCGGCATCATGAATATCATGCTCGTTTCGGTGACCGAGCGGACCCGGGAGATCGGCATCCGCATGGCGATCGGCGCCCGCCAGCGTGACATCCTGCTGCAGTTTCTGACCGAGGCGGTGCTGCTGACCCTGCTGGGCGGAGGAATCGGGATGGTGATCGGTGTCGTGGGAGCGAAACTCATTTCGACGGCCTTTGGCTGGCCGACCCTCGTTTCGCCGCAGGCGATCCTGATTGCCTGCGGCTTTTCCGGCGGGGTGGGGATCTTCTTCGGATTCTATCCGGCCCACAAGGCGGCGGGCCTCAATCCGATCGAGGCACTGCGCTACGAATAAGCTGCTGCGAGACGGCAGGGGGCGGGACGCCATTGGCCGGGTCAGGAGGGCCTTCCCCGGCCAGGTGCCGGCGGGCTACTCGGCCGGTGTTTGCTCTCCCGCCGGTTTCTTCCTGTGCGGCCGGCGGCGGCGCTTCTTCTCCTCGCCGGCCCCTTCTTCCTTGGCCGGCGCTTCGGGGTGGCGCTTGCCATGGTGGCTCTGACCACGCTGGCGGACTTCCCCCTTCACTTTCGGCTTCGGTTTGATGTGCTTGTAGTCGTGAACGATCAGATCGTCCTCGGCCCACTCGACCGGAATTTTCTCCTTGATGTACTCATGAATCGCTTCCAGGTAAAAGGCACCGTCCTCGTCGGCGAGGGAGATCGCCTTCCCCTCGGCGCCGGCCCGGGCGGTCCGGCCGATGCGATGGACGTAGTCCTCCGGGTCCTGGGGCAGGTCGTAGTTGATGACGTGGGAGACCCCCTCGATGTGGAGCCCGCGGGAGGCGACGTCGGTGGCGATCATGATCGGCAGTTTGCCGCTCTTGAAATCGTCGAGGATGCGGAGCCGTTTTTTCTGCTCTACGTCACCGGAGATGACCCGGCAGGGGAAGTCGTTGGCGTTGAGCCGTTCGTAGAGGAATTCGGCTTCCCGCTTGGTGTTGACGAAGATCATCGTCCGCGCCATCCCCTCTTTGCGTAGCAGGCCGAGGAGCAAAGGGAACTTCTCCTTCCGTCCCGTGTGGTAGAGCAGTTGCTCCACTCGTTCGGCGGTCATCTGTTCCGGCGAGACGGAAACCTTTTCCGGCAGGTTCATGAACTCGTAGGCCAGCTCCATCACCCGCTGGTTGAGGGTGGCGGAAAACATCATGTTCTGCCGCTGGTTATAAGGGGGGAGGCGGCGGAGGATGAAGCGCAGGTCGGCGATGAAACCCATGTCGAACATCCGGTCCGCTTCGTCGATGACCAGCACCTCGATATGTTTCAGCGTGTAGACCTTCTGCTTCAGGTAATCGATCAGCCGGCCGGGGGTGCCGATTACCACGTCGGCCCCCTCCTTGAGGGCATTCCGCTGCTTCATGTAGTCCACCCCGCCGTAGATGGCCTGGATGGTCAGCCCGGTATGGGCGCCGAGGGCCTGGGCGTCTTTTTCGATCTGGACCACCAACTCGCGGGTCGGGGCGAGGACCAGGGCACGCGGTCGTTGGGCCACTTCACCCTCCTTGCGGAGCAGATGACTGAACAGGGTGATCAGGAAGGCGGCGGTCTTGCCGGTGCCGGTCTGGGCCTGGCCGGCCACATCTTTTCCTTGTAGGGCGAGGGGGAGAGTCTTTTCCTGGATCGGGGTGCAGTCGGTGAAACCGGTGTCGGCTATCCCCTGGAGAACCTGCGCTGGCAGGTCAAGCGTGGTGAATTTCATGGTCTTTCTTTCCTTTTATGCGACATTTCAACCGGATAGCTATAGCATAGCGGGGCGGAAATGACAAGCGGCAGGGGATGCGAAAAATTCTTCTCCCGTTGTGCGTCCTATGGTATGGTACGCCCACTCAAACCACCGAGGAAGTCCGATGCAACGCATGATACAGATCGATTCGCCCTTCTTTCTCCGGGGGGAAGAGCTTCCCGACCCCGCCGACTGGCCGGCGATCTTCGGCAACGATCATCCCTTGGCCCTGGAAATCGGCTGCGGAATCGGCGATTTCATTGCCAGAACTGCCGCCGAACAGCCCGCGACCAATTTTATCGCTATCGATTTTTATAACAAGGGGTGCTACAAGACCGCCCGCCGACTCGAAAAACACGGGCTGACCAACGTCCGGGTATTGCGGGAGGAGGCCCGGCAGTTCATCGCCACCCGGATTCCGCGGGAATCGCTCAACGCGGTTTACATCAACTGCCCCGATCCCTGGCCCAAAAAACGGCACCGCAAGCGGCGGCTGGTCAATCGCCAGTTCGTCGAATTCCTGCGGGACTACCTGGTACCGGGGGGCGATTTCTATTTTGCCACCGATTTTGTCGATTACGGTCTCGACGTGGCCGACCTGATGCCAACGATCGCCGGCTTCGCCAATATCCTGGTGCCGGACCGCTACCGCCATGAGCTGGCCGGTTATCATCTTTCCAAGTATATGCTCAAGTTTATGGGCGAAGGGAAAAAGATCCATTTCGTCCATTACCGGAAAAATGACTGAAAGACGTGCCGTGAGCAACTATCTGACCGCCGATCTCCCCGGTACCGGCGGGGTGATCAAAGCGTTACCCGAGGATTTCCTGGTCGAGGAGGTTCCGCTCTACCTCCCGTGTGGCGAGGGGGAGCATACCTATGCCCTGATCGAGAAACGGGGAATGACGACCCTGGAGGCACTCCGCCGGCTTTGCCGCGCCCTCGGCGTGGCTGAACGGGATGCCGGCTATGCGGGGTTGAAGGATGCCCGGGGGATTACCCGGCAGACCGTCTCGCTCCCCCGGGTCGCTCCCGAGGCGGTGCGGGCCGTAGAGCTTCCCGGGCTGCGGGTGCTCGCCGCCGAACAGCATCGGAACAAGCTGAAACCGGGCCACCTGGCGGGCAACCGCTTCCGGATCAGGGTCCGGGAAGTCGGGGCCGGGGCGCTGTCGCGGGCCGAGGCGATCCTGGCGGTACTAGCCCGGCGCGGGGTTCCCAATCGTTTTGGCGAGCAGCGGTACGGTGTCCAGGGGACGACCCATCTGATCGGCCGGGCGCTCGTTGCCGGCGATTGGCGGCAGGCGGTTGAGCTGGTGATCGGCGATCCAGCGCTGGTCGAGGGGGATGGCTGGCGTGCGGCCATCGAAGCCTACCGGCGGGGCGACCTGACCGAAAGCCTGCGTCTCTTCCCCGGGCACTGCCGGGCCGAACGGGAAATCCTGCAACGGCTGACGAAGCGTCCCGATGCCTACGAGGCCGCCTTCAACGCCGTGCATCCGCGGCTCAAGAAGCTTTATCTCTCCGCCTGCCAGTCGTACCTGTTCGACCAGGTACTCGACCAGCGGCTACAGACCATCGATACCGTGGTTGCCGGCGATCTGGCCTGGAAGCACGATAACGGGGCCTGTTTCCTGGTAACCGATGCCACCGCCGAAGCCGGGCGGACCGCCCGGTTCGAAATCTCGCCCACCGGGCCTTTGTTCGGCTGCCGGATGACGTTGCCGGCAGAGGAGCCGCTCCGCCGCGAGGAGACGCTGCTGACGGCCGAGGGGCTGACCTTGGCAAGTTTCGACCTTCCCGGCTGGCGGCGGCTGGAAGGGGAGCGGCGGCCATTGCGGGTTCCGGTGGCCGGGGCGCTGGCCGGTATGGACGGGGAGGATCTGCTGCTGGAGTTTTCCCTGCCGAAAGGCAGTTATGCCACGGCGGTGCTGCGCGAGATTATCAAGGTTGAGTGAAAGGGGTTTAGCGGCGAAGCGGCAGGCCGGTTTTTCAGGTACAATTAGCTTGCCGAGGCGGTGCGCGTGATGATTACCGGCTGATTGCCGCTTTCAGGAGAAGGAGGTCCGTCCATGCAGCGGGAGCCTTACGACGTCAATCTGTTTCGACCACGCCGGGGGTACATGACCGGCGAGGTGCGGATTATCCTGGCAGTGCTCCTGGGCTGGGGGGCCGTAACCTTCGGCTTCCAGATTCTGCTGCGCCTTCTGGCCCGCAATCCGGCCGGCGAAGGATTTTTTACCGACTTCACATTCCTCAGTTTCCCCTGGCATTTCTGGTTTACCGCCCAGTTCCTCCCCCTCTGGTTCATCATTCTCTGCATCATGTTCAACGTATATATCGACCGGCATGCGGAGCACCACAGCCGCAAGCGGGAGCGCAGTCATGACTGACGCCGGGGTCAACTTCATTCCGCTGCTCATTGTCGCGGCAACCCTGGCCTCGTTTATCGTTTCGGGGGTACGAGCCCGCAGCCGGGAGGCGTCCGACTACGGTTTCGGCGGTCGTTATATCGGCCGGCTCGGCGGCGGCGCGGCCATTGCCAGCAACTGGATGAGCGCCGCCAGTTTCCTCGGTATGGGGGGGTTGCTCTACCTGCAGGGGTATTATGCCCTGGCCTATGTCATCGGCTGGACCGGCGGCTATGTCCTGCTGCTGGTACTGATGGCCAGCCAGATTCGCCGTTTCGGCAAGTATACCGCTCCCGACTTCGTCGGTGACCGTTATGCCTCGCCGGGGGCGCGGCTGGTTTCCGCCGCCATCTCGATCACCATCTCGGTCATTTACTGTACCGCCCAGTTCAAGGGGATCGGGATGCTCTTCGCCTGGCTGTTCGGTACCAGCTATCCGAACGGCGTGATCCTCGGTGCCGTCGTAGCCGTGTCGTACGTCATCATTTCCGGTATTCTCGGCGTTGCCCGCAACCAGCAGCTGCAGTACGCGGTGCTGATCGTCTCGTTCATCCTGCCGCTGATGTTGCTGGCGCATCGACTCGGCTATTTCTGGGCGCTCCCCCAGTTCGGTTACGGGGTGGCCATCGACGACCTGGCGCGGGAGTTCGGTATCGATTTCACCGCCCCGTTTGCTTCCGGCAGCCTTTTCGAGTGGCTGGCGCTCTGTTTCACCCTGATGGTCGGGACGGCCGGCCTTCCCCACGTCCTTTCCCGGTTCTATGTAGTTCCCAATAACCGCGATGCCCGCTGGAGCCTGGTCTGGGGGCTGTTTTTCATCGCCCTCATCTATTGGTCCGCTCCTGCCTATGCGGTCTTTGCCCGGCTGCTCGAGGCGCGCGGTGGCATGGTGCCGCCGCCGTACGCCGCGGAAAAGATGGCCGATATCATAGTGATCAAGACGGCGGTCATGGGGGGGCTTCCATCCTGGATGATCGGCATCCTGGCGGCGGGCGCCACCAGCGCTGCCTTCTTTACCGTCGCGGGGTTGCTCCTGACCGGGGCCGCCTCCCTTTCCCACGACATTTACTATCGGCTCATCAATCCCCGCGCCTCCGAAACCTCGAAGATGGCGATCGCCAAGGGGGCCGTCGTCGCCCTGGCGGCGGTGGTGCTGATTATTGCCCTTCACCCTCCGGGGCTAATTGCCGAGATTACAGCCGTGGCCTTTGCCCTGGCCGGCAACACGATTTTTCCCGCCTTCCTGCTCGGCATCTGGTGGGGGCGGGCGAATCGGCACGGGGTCATTACCGGGATGCTCACCGGGGTGCTGATTACCTTTGCCACCCCGCTGTTCGGCAAGTTTGTGCCCGTGGTGGCGGAGCTGTTTCCCCTGACCTCGTCCGCCTTTATCGGGGCGCCAATCGTGATTGGCATCATGATCGCCGTTTCGCTGCTGACCCCGCCGCCGCCGGAAGAGGTGCGGCGGTTCCTTGCCGAGCAGGTTCACGGCCACATGGAAGCGGAGTGAAAGGAGGGCTGAAGAGCCGATGTCGGTATTTTCCGAAGTGACGGACGACCATGTGCTGACGAGGCGGGGGGGCGGTGCGTTCCTTGCCCGCTTGCAGCGTAATTTGAACGAGTTGCTGGCTCACCTGCCGCCGGGTGCCGACGTCGCTACCCTCGACGTGGCGGCTGGCGAACTGGATGCGGAAATTGCCTTCGAGAAGGAGTTCGCGGCCGATTTTTCCCAGCGCCTGGCAACGCTCGATGCGGCGGCAGACCCGGCTGTGCTCGCTGCGACCATGGCTGGAGCGCGAGAGATCGTCGCTGCTTATTTCGCTCGCCGGCAGGCGGTTCTTCCCCTTTATCGCCATGGCACGATGCTGGTCGACCGGGCGACGACGGTGGCACTCCGCCTGGCCGGGCGCTGGCTGGCGGAGAGCGGCGTCGGCCCGCCCCCGCCGTCCTGGTGCTGGATGACGCTGGGCGCTGCCGGACGGGGCGAGGCGTCATTGACGGGCGAATATGACGCGTTACTGATTTATGCTGCCGAGGCCGGCGATGATGCCTCGTCTGTCGTGGGCTTCGCCGGCCGGGCCGTCAAGATTCTCGAACAGGCCGGCTTTGCCAGCCGGCGGGGGGTGACGCCGACCTCGCAGCTGTGGCGGGCCGATGCGGATGAATGGTGGAAACGGCTCCGCTCGGCGGCCGGCGAAGGAGGAGATGCCTTTGAACTGCTGGTTCGGCTGGCCGATTTGCGCTTTATGGCCGGCGATCCTGCCCTGGCGGAGCAGATGGTCGCCCGGGTCCGGACAATTCTCGCCGACCATCAGGCCGAATTCTTTGCCATGGCGCGCCGGACGGCGATGATGCCGGGAGGATTCGATTTTTTCGGCAGGCTGAAAGTGGGGCGGGTGGGTGAGCAGCGGGGACTGTTCAATTTGAGTGCGGCTGGTCTCGAACCGTTGGTCGCCAACGTTCGACTACTGGCCGTGCACCATGGCGTGTCGGCAACCGGTACGATGGCCCGCATCCAGGAACTGCTGCAGAGGGGAAAGATTGACGTCGAACTGGCCGGCCGGCTCCTCGAAACTTGTCACCTGTTCGGACGCTCTGTGGGCAACTGGCAGGCCGGGGGCTGCGGCGGGCGGGGAGGGGATGTGCTCGTCAATCCCGAAGAGCTGTCGACCGTCGACGAACGCGATTTGAAGAGCGCCGTCGAGGCGGTGGGAAATCTGCAGAAAATCATCTATAGCAGCATTGCCAGCCAGGGGTGATGCCGATGCAGATTTCCCTCTCCACCGGCACGCTCTTCGTTTTCCCTCTCGGCAAAGTGATGAGTATCGCCAGGGAAGCCGGGTATGACGGCGTTGAGCTGATCATCAACCAGGATTTTCAGAAAGTCAGCAGTCGGAAACTGGTGCGGGAGTTGGCGGAAATTTTGCCGATCCTCTCGATCCATGCTCCGTTCATGCCGCTGGACGGTTGGGGGAGTCCCATCGATTCTCTCAAGCGGTCTGTGGAACTGGCGGCCGAATGTGGCGTGCCGCTGGTCAATTTCCACCCTCCTTCCTGGCTGGGTGGCGAAATTGGCTTCTGGCGCTGGATGTACAAGGTAATGGACTTTCAGGAGGAGATCGCCCAGAACACGGTCATCGTGACCCTGGAGAACATGCCGTGGGTGGGAACGCGCTTCCGGGTCAATCCTCATATCCTTTCCAGTACGGAAAAGATGATCGATTTCATCCAGGAGCGAAACCTGTTCATGACCTTTGACTGCACCCATATGGGTTCGGGCAAGGCTAATTTTATCAATGACTTCTATCTGTTCTACAATACCGGACGAATCAGGAACGTCCACTTTTCCGACTACGGCCACGGCCGGGAACATCTGCTCCCGGGGCATGGCATTCTGCCGCTTACCCGCTTTCTCAACCATCTGCGCAATACCGGCTACGCCGCTACCCTGACGGTCGAATTGTCGCCGGAAGAGTTCCCCCGGGACGAACGGATCATCGTCGACAGCCTCAGGGAAATTCTCCAGTATCTCCGCGCGGAAACCGGCGCAGCTACCCCCTGATAATATAGACCGAACAGGGCGCGTTTTTGGCGATCTTGTGCGAAACGCTGCCGAGCAGCTGCCGTTTGAGAAAACCTTTGCCGGTACTGCCGATGACGATAACGTCGATGTCCTCTTTGGCCGCGAAATTGATGAGTTCTTCGGCGGGGTCACCGTAGACGACCTTGATCTCCAGCGGAATCTCGGCCTCCTTGGCATCCTTCTCGATAACATAGAAGATTCGCTCCCGGAGTTCGTCCCATTGTGCCGTTTCGGTGATCGGCGGCGCCGGGACGAAGTCGGTGAAGGTACTCCGCGGGGCGTTGGGCAGTACCAGCATGGCGTAGATCTTGCTTCTAAACTGACTCGGGTTGCCGGCGGCAAGTCGCACCGCTTCTTCGGCAGCCTTGTCCGAAAGGGGGGAGCCGTCTATCGCCACGAGTATTTTCTTCCGCAGGTGGAGCATGGTTTCCTCCCAGGAATAAAACAACCGGAAATTGTCATTGCCGGCTCATTGATGCGGTCGGTTGCCCTTCACAGAACAGATGTGCGTCAAGAACTTTTGCATTTCTCTCGTCCGGGCTATGGTAGCTGCTCCACACGTGAATGACTATAAAGAAAATATTCTGCCTTGACAATTATAAAACGATATTCTATCTTTTCCGAGGGGAATGTTCCGAAATAATGTGCCGGGATAAGTTTTGTCGCCGTATCCGGGGAATCTGTCAGTCCGGGCGGGGATGTTTGACTTGACTTATTCCCGCCGAAGGCTTATCTAGAAGAGTTCATTTTTGCGCTGAAAGAGGGAGTAATGGCCAAGAAGGATAAATCGGAATATATCATCCAGGCTGTAGATCACGCACTCGATCTTCTCGAACAGTTTCGCGACGATGTGGACGAGTTGGGTGTGACGGAGCTGTCTAAGCGGCTAAAATTGCACAAGAACAATGTCTTCCGGCTCCTTGCCACCCTGGAGGCCCGCGGTTACATCGAGCAGAATCGGGTCACGGAGAACTATCGGCTCGGGCTGAAGACCCTCGAACTTGGCCAGACTTTTATCCGTCAGATGGGGCTGCTGCGGCAGTCGCGGCCGGTGCTCGAGTGGTTGGTCAAGCAATGCAACGAAACTGCTTATGTGGCAATTCTCAAGGAACTGAGTATCGTTTATCTTGATGTTGTGGAGACGGACCTGACGGTACGGGTCGTGCCCCGCGTCGGCTCTCGGTTGCCGGCCTACTGTACTGCAGCCGGTAAAGTGCAGATCGCCTATCTGACTGACGAGGAGCTGGATAACTTTTTCCCGACCAAGGAGCTCAAGCCGTTTACCCCGTACACCATCACCGATCGCGACGAATTGCGGAAACACCTCAAGTTGGTGGTCGAACAGGGCTACGCCATTGATAATGAAGAACTCGATATCGGCGTCCGGTGCGTTGCGGCGCCGATCCGCGATTATACCCGCCGGATCATTGGGGCGGTCAGTCTCTCCGGTCCCTCGATGCGTTTCACCGATGAGCGGATGGACAAGGAGCTGATCCCGCTGGTGCAACAGGCGGCAGATGAAATCTCGATGAAACTCGGTTATCACAAATAGGAAAAGCCCCCGGGAACGGGGGCTTTTTTGCTTCCTAATGCCTGTAGTTTCTAGCTCCGCCGGAGCCGGCCTCAATTCATGAGGGGCTGGAGCCGCTCGGCCCATAGGTGCCGAACCTGCCGTTCCGTTGCTTCGGGCGCGCCCCGGTTGTCGATCACTACCGAGCCGTAAGAAGCTTTTTCCGCCATCGGCATCTGGGCCGCGATCCGTTGTTCCGCCTCTTCATAGCTGATGCCGTCCCGCGCCATCAGTCTCGTCAGCTGCGTTTCCCTGTCCACATATACCACCCATATCTCGTCAACCCGGTCGGTAGCCCCGGCCTCGATCAATAGCGGTGCCATATAGAAGACCACTGCTGTTCCCGCGGCACGCAACGCGGCAAGTTTCTGTTCAGCCAGACGACGGATTGCCGGATGGGTTATCGCCTCAAGACGGCGTCGGGCGGCCGGATCGGCGAAGACTACTTTGCCGAGCGCTTTGCGGTCGAGATCGCCGTCGCTTTGAAGAATGGTTGAGCCGAAAGTGGCAATGATCTGGTGAAACGCCGAGCTTCCCGGCTGAACGGCTTCGCGGGAAAGCTGGTCAGCATCGATGACTGCAGCGCCGCAGGCTGTCAGTACGGCGGCGACGGTGCTCTTGCCCGAGGCAATCCCCCCGGTGAGGCCGATGATGCGCATGGCTTCCTCCTCTGCTGGTCGGGCAACCATCCCATACTTTGCACGGCGTGTCAACGGGGGGAGTTTGAGGAAAAGATTGTGGGAAACAGGGGGGTTAGGGAGTGGTTACAATGGCGTCGTCGACGAGCTGGAATACGGTTTGCGGCAGATCTTCATCGACCTTCAACGCTTTGTTGCCGATTGAGACAATGACCCCGCTCATTACCGTTTTTTCCACTTTGATCTGGGCGTTTGCAACCCGTTCCAGACGTTTCTGCAGTCTCTTTTTCTCGCCGGTCATTTCAGTGACCGTACCGATTAGCTTCTCTCTACTTTCCTGGATAGTCGCGACCTGATCGGGACCGGCTTTATGGGGAGCAGCGGTGAAATATTCGAGCCGCTTGTTGATTTCGTCGAGTTCCCGTTCCTTCTCCTGCAGTTTCAGTTTGATACTGGAAAGCCGTTCCCGGACATGGGGGTCGACGCCGACGCTTACCAGGGTGTGAACTCCTGCATAAGAGCCAATGGTGACGGCGCCGATGAAGTTGACGGCTTGGCAGGTACCGCCAATGATATGCCCTTTCCCGGCGCTTTCCTGGCCGACGGTTATCTGATTGCCGGCGATAAGTTCGCTCTGCATCGCCACTTCCTGGATGGCAATCGAGTTGCCGGCTTCGACGAGGGCATTCTCGGCAAACAAGGCCGAGACATTCCCTTTTGCCGAGACGCGGGAAGCGTCCCGGTTAATCTCTCCTCCGGCGTTTCTGACTTCGCCCTGGCCGATGATTCCGCCACGAATCTCGATGTCTCCCCCTCCGTCCACAGTGGCGGCCTCGACAACTCCGCCTATGGTGATGTCGCCTGTCGCCCTAACGATCATCCCGGCCCTTACATCTCCCTCGACGCAGATCGAGCCGTTAAAGATCAGGTTACCGGTTGATAGGTCGACGTTTTTGACCTTGATGACCGGTTCGACGATGATTCCGTCGGCGACAAGGACCGGTTGTCCGGCAATTGCGGCAATCAGCAGGTTCGGGTCGTCAGGGGAAATTTCGGTGCCGGTCAGGTTCGGTGCAAACCGCACATCCTTCACCGGTGGTGGCGGGACCTCTTTTCCTGCCAGGCTCAGTCCCGCGGCCCCCGGTTCCGGAGGGATCCGCCGCATCAGGGGGGTGCCGGGGCTGACGCTGAAGATATCGCCCATGTTCCGATAGTCGACGGTATCGTTTTCGACTAGCAGCGGTTGCCGGTCCTTGGCGGCGGGGAGGAGGCTCACCAGTTCGCCGTTGGTCCCTGGAACGGGTTTTTTCCCCTGTGCAATCAGCAGGTCCTTGGCGCCTTCTGCCGCGACGGCCGCTTCTATCTCCTTGGAGATTATGCCGTGGACAATTCCCTGCTCCTTCAGCGCCTGGGAAATTTGCGCCGTGGTAACCGGCTTGCCGCCATAGGGTTGGGTGATGGTGAGATACGCTTCGACGTTGTCGGGAGTGGTGCGGACAATGTATGAGCCGTCGCGCCGTTCGCCGATTTCGAAGGAGAATGGCTGGGTTGCGGCGTTGTAGCGCTTGAGGAGTTCGACAAAGGCGTGGTCATGAATGAATAGGCCGTTGAAACCGGCGGCCGCCAGTGCCTCTTTGAGCCACAGTAGATTGATGGAGAGCTTTTCTCCGTCGGTTGGCTCGTAGAATGCCTTGAGCTTCCGATCGCCGTCCGTCATCCTGAACGAGAGCCCGGATTTGGTCGGTTGTGCCGTGTCAGCCATTTCTCGACTCCGGATGCCGCATGGTAAGTGAGCTCGCCTTTCATGCTCACTATTATATATCGGCCGGAACCGGGTCATCTTTAACGGTTTGTTTACAAAGTTAATACACCATCCCGCAGCAGGACGGTTTCCCGGCCGCCGGCCGTAAGGGTCGTGAGGGTCGGTCGGTAAAAGACATAGTCTTCGTGGAAGGGGGTTTGCACGGTCCCTCCGAATCCGGAATTGTCTCCCAGGGCGATATGGATTGTGCCAAGGATCTTTTCAGCTTCAAGAATGTTGTCGGGGCGGGTCGCCCGGTCATTGGTGCCGATCCCCAACTCGGCGATATTGCGGTTGTTGTCACTTTCGGCAAATCTTTTTTCCAGTTCTCGACGGTGCGGTTCTTCGCCCCTGATTTCGGTAACCATGCCCCGGTTGACGATCAGCTCGAGGGGCGAGGACAGCTTTCTGGTGGGAGCGTAGTCGATGACCATGATGCCTTCGCTGGTCCCTTCGCGGGGCGCCAGATACACTTCTCCCGCGGGAAGATTGCCGAAACTGCCGGGGGCGGTGAGGATGCCGTCGTCGCCCTTGGCTGTCCGTCCTGCTTTGCCAATCCGCATTTTGGTGCCGTTGGGGGTGGCAATGAGGATCTCTTCGGCGTCATTGATCCGGCTGGCCAGCAAGGTGGTGCGGGCAGCTAGGGCATGCCAGTCGACTCTCATCGAAGTAAAGAACATTTCCGGGTCGAACTGCGGCAGGCTTGCGTACCGGCCGCCCGCCGCGTTGACCAGCGAGCGGAAGCGAGTGTGGCTTGTGGAATTGTTGGCCAGGGCGATGACTACGTCGACTACGTTGTCCCGGTAGCTGACAACGATGTCCCGTGCCCGTTCAAATTCTGCCGGCGAGGCTTGTTTATTGAGGAGTTTTGCCAGGAGCCCCTCGCTGACGAGCAGATCGATGATCGTGGGGCCAAAGGCGCTTCGCCAGAGGGTTTCGGGGGGCTCGGCGCCAGGGGCTGCGGTCGTCGGATAGACGACGAATTCGCCATTACCGTAAGTTTCGGTGGCGAAACGGGCGGCTTCCCGCGCTGCGTCGAACAACCGCTTGCGCCGCTCCAGGTCGGCGCTGCCAATGGTTTCGTCGGGACGGATGGTGTCGGCGATCACGATGATCCGTTCGCCGCGGTGCACTCCCATGTTGGTTTCATAGAGAGCGGTTAGAGCTTCCTGCAGCATGACACGACCCCTTTCATCGTGGATTTCCATGTATGGTACCTCGTAACAGCGAGCGACGAAAGGTAAATTGTCGTCCCGGTCCGAGGGGACAAGGGATCCCCTGGCAAGTATTCCGCCGGGTGAACTCAAAGAGGCTGACAATTATAAAGGAAAACCAATTTTTTATTAATTTTTCCCTTGATTTATCGGGGGGGGTTGTGTTAGATAGTGCATACTGTATACAATTTGTTGAAGCAATTTTTGCGAATAAAAGCAGGTAGTTAAGTTAAAGTTGACCCTATCTGTGAAGGTCTGAACGGAGGCGTGCGTGGCACAGGTGGTTTTTTCCAGCTGGGGTAGGACGATTGTCGATAACCGAAAAGGGGGGCAAGCTGAAGAGGCGAGTTTCCGGCTCTCGACAACTGTCGGCGGTGAGCGGCCGATGGCGGCGTTTATGGGGTGGGACGGCATTATCCTCTTCGATAAGGGGGTCGATGTCCCCGCCATGGCTGCAGAATATATGCGGCGGGTGCAGACCCAGTATTGCTGTGGCAAGTGCACGCCGGGCAAAAAGGGGACCAAGGTCTTGGCCGATGTGTTGGCGGCCATCGTCGAGGGGAAGGCCAGCGAGGGCGATCTCGATACCATCGAGGATCTGACCGACCTACTGACGAACTGCAAATGCACGCTCTGCCAAAGTTCCACGATTCCGGTCCTTGATGCCGTGAAACATTTTCGCGATGACTTCCTTGCCTACATCAAGGGGGCGGGCCGGAAGAACGATTCCTATCGCTATGTGGACAAGTACACCGCGCCCTGCATGGACCGCTGTCCTGCCCACATCGATATTCCGGCTTACATCGAGGCGATCAAGGATTATCGTTACGGTGAATCGTTGGCCGTAATCCGCGATAATATGCCCCTGCCGTCGGTCTGCGGTCGGGTGTGTCCCCATCCGTGCGAGACACACTGCCGGCGCAAGAATGTCGACGACTCGGTCAATATCATGGTGCTGAAGCGGACCGCTTCGGACTACGAATGGAAGCACAGTATCGACCCGCCCATGAAGCCAAAATCCCGCAAAAACAAGACGATTGCGGTGGTCGGGGCAGGGCCTGCCGGCCTTGCCTGTGCCTACTATCTGGCTTTGGAAGGTTATCCGGTGACCATTTACGAAGCGCTTCCGGAAGGCTTCGGCGGCGGGATGATCGCCGTTGGTATCCCCCCCTACCGTCAGCCCCGCACGCTTCTGCAACGGGACATCGATATTATTGCCAGCCTTGGCGTGACAATCATTTACAATACCCGGATCGGGACCGATATCTCGCTTGAAGAGCTCAAGACGAAATTCGATGCGGTGTTCCTTGCGCCGGGCGCCCATCGCTCCAAGCCGATGGGCGTGGAAGGGGAAGATAAAGGATATAAGGGGTTCCTGCGGGGCGGGATCGACTTCCTTCGCGAAGCTTACATGGGCAAGCCGACCGGCATGGGGAAAAAAGTCGTCGTCGTCGGCGGCGGGAATACGGCCATCGACTGCGTCCGGGTGGCGTTGCGCGAAGGGGCGGAAGTATCGACGCTCCTCTATCGCCGTTCTCGGAAGGAGATGCCCGCCGATGTCTGGGAAGTAGATGGTGCCGATGAGGAAGGGGTCAAGTTCGAGTTTCAGGTGTTGCCGACGAAAATCCTCGTCGATGCGAACGAACAGGTGACGGGCGTCGAGTGTGTCAGAATGGCGCTCGGTGAGCCCGATGCTTCCGGGCGTCGCCGGCCGGAGCCGGTCCCCGGCAGTGAGTTTGTCGTCGAGTGCGATACGGTCATTCCGGCTATCGGTCAGGATCCGGACCTGGGATTCATCCCGGAAGGGATGGGCATCGACATCACCAAGTGGAATACGGTGGTCACCCAATACCTCCCCCTGAAAGATGCCGCCGGGAAAGATCTCAAGGATGGGATGGGTAATCCGCTTTCCCGGACGCTGATCACCGATTGCGCCGGGGTGTTTGCCGGTGGCGATGCCGAAATCGGCCCGCTTACCGTCGTTGCCTGTATCGGCAGTGGCCACCGGGCTGCGAAAGTTATCCAGCGTTGGCTCGAAGAAGGGAAAGCGTACCTCAACGACGACGAGATCATGGAGGATATCCTCACTAATCTCCCGGTTTACGACAAAAACGAGGCGGTTCCCTGGCTCGATGCGGTGTCGCGGGCTCACCAGGCTGAAGTTCATGGCAAGGAGCGCGCCAGTTACAAGAATTACTGCGAAGTGGAGCTCGGGTTAACCGACAGCCAGGCGGTGCGTGAGGCGGAGCGCTGCCTCCGTTGCTACCGGGTGGCAATGGTTGCTCTATAAATTTACCGGTTTTACGGAACGTCACATTGGCGTAAGGGATGACGGCCGACGGCGAGGATGCGCAGTCAGCGAAACGCCGCCGCCGTATCCCGTGCCAGTTTTCCAGGGGTGAAACAGATATGGTCAGTCTCACAATCGATGGGAAGGATATTACGGTAGCAAAAGAGACCACGATCCTCGATGCGGCGGCACAGCTCGGTATCAAGATACCGACCCTCTGCTGGCTCAAGAAAGTCTCTCCAACCGGCGCTTGCCGGGTGTGCGCGGTCGAGATCGAAGGTGTCGACCGACCCATGACCGCCTGCAATACGCCGGTCAAAGAGGGGATCAAGGTTACGACCCAGTCGGAAAAACTGGTGAAGATTAGACAGAAAATCGTCGAGCTCCTTCTTGTCAACCATCCCCTCGATTGCCCGGTTTGCGATGCCGGCGGAGAGTGTGACCTGCAGAACTCGTGTTACGAAAACGGCGCGGTCCGGCAGGAATATTCGGCCGTCCTGGAGCGGCGGCAGATTCGCTACGATTGGCCCTTGATTGAAAGCGATCCCAATCGCTGCATTCTGTGCGAGAAATGCGTGAAGGTCGACCATGAAGTAGTCGGTTGCGATGCCATTGCCGTTGTGAATCGTGGTGAGGCAACGGTGATTGATACCATTGATGGCAAGCCGCTCAATTGCGAGTTCTGCGGTAACTGCGTCGGGGTCTGCCCGACCGGGACACTGATCAGCAAGCCGTTCAAGTTCCGGGGGCGGCCCTGGGCCTTCACCGTTACTGAGAGCGTCTGCGCGTTTTGCTCGACTGGCTGTCAGATCGAGTATCATTCGCGCAACGGCCGGGTCGAACGGGTTACCAGCGAAGACGAAACCTTCAATAGCGGCAACCTTTGCATCAATGGGCGCTTTGGTTATAGCTATGCCAATGCTCCCGAACGCCTGATGGCTCCGGCGGTCGGCGGCAGTGCCTGCGATTGGAACGCCGCCATGGGCGCAGCCGCGACCGGCTTGAAAGAGGTCATCGCCAAGTACGGACCGGCAGCTGTTGCCGGCATGGGGTCGCCCCGGCTGACCAACGAGGAGAATTACCTTTTCCAAAAGTTGTTCCGGGGGGCCATTGGCAGCAATAACATTGATTCCGAGGCCCGGCTGGGATACGCGACCGCCCGGAAGGCTCTCCAGGAGATGCTCGGTCTTGTCGGTGCCAGTGCTTCAATCAGTGCAATCGACAAAGCGGCGGCGGTCCTGGTGTTCGGCTGTGATCTCAACGCTGAGGCAACCGGGATGGAATACCGGGTGATCAAGGCGGTAATGAAAAACGATGCAAAGTTGGTCCTGGCCAACCTTCGCGGCGTTAAATTGGGGAAATTTGCCAACGGCAGCCTGGTTTACAAACCGGGAAGCGAACTTGCAGTAATCAATGCGTTGACCAAGATCATCATTGAGGAAGGGCTTGAGGACGCGGCATTTGTCGGGAGCAAGGTCGGCAACCTGGCGGAACTGAAAGGTGCCCTCGCGGCACTGTCGCTGGCCGATGCCGCGGCAGCGGCTGGGGTAACCGAGGTAGAACTGCGCGAGGCTGCGCGACTGCTTGGCGGTAAAGCAAGCGTGGCGGTGATTTTTGGTGCCGACCTGATGCGAAGCGACGCTGCGGCAGCAAAGGTCAAGGCGTTGACCAATCTTGCCTTGGTGCTCGGTGCAGTCGGCAAGGAGCAGGGGGGAGTGTTCCCGGTTTACGAGAAGACCAACATCCAAGGGGTGCTCGATATGGGCGTCGCTCCGGACGTCCTGCCGGGCGGCCAGGGGCGGGAGGCCTCCGCGGCTTTTGAGAAAGCCTGGGGCAGGAAATTGCCTGCCGATGCCGGCAAGGATTTCTGGGGGATTGTTGACGCCATTGAACAGGGGGCAATCAAGGCACTCTACCTGCTGGGGTGCGACCCGCTTGCGTCGTTCCCGGAGAGCGGGCGTATTGCCAAGGCGTTTGACAAGCTTGAGCTGCTGATCGTTCAGGATGCCTTTCCCGGCGAAGCTGCCCGGCGAGCCAATGTTCTCTTCCCGGCATCGGTGGCGGTGGAAAAGACGGGGACGTTTACGACCATCGACGGCCGGGTTCAGAAACTCGGTAAGGCGGCCAACCCTCCCGGTGATGCGCGGGAAGACTGGGATATTCTGACCGAGTTGTACAATAGGTTGACCGGTGAAAATCGCTTTTCGTCACCACAGGGGATCTTCAGCGAGATTACCGCGCTGGTGCCGCAATACGCGGGACTGGCTGATGGCTGCGGCGTGATCGCTCCTGTCCTGCGCGAGGGCAGCTTCACGCTTGCGCCGGTTACTACGGATGCTGCAGTTACAAGCGATTCCGCCTATCCCTACACCCTGTTGGCCGGGGCTATGCTCTATCACAGCGGGACAACCACTACCTGGTCGAAGAACAACCTCGATGTGGCACCGGAAGGGTATGTCGAGCTGTCGGCAGAAGATGCGGCGAAACTCGGTGTGAGTGATGGTGCCACCGTAAGGCTTACTTCGGCGGCGGGGAGCGTGGCTGGCAAGGTCCGAATCTCGAACCGGCTGCGGGCCGGGATGCTCTTTGCTCCCTATCATTTCCGGACGATGGGGGTGAACGGGGTGGTGACGCGGAGTTCCGGCTTGGTCAGGGTCAAGGTCGAGAAGGCCTAGCACGAAAGTCTTGAAACGTTAAAAAAAGCCCTGCCATCTCTCCGGCAGGGCTTTTTTTAACCGAAAATTTTTCTCAACAATCCTTTCTTTGTTGTTTCCTGCCGTTCTGCAAGGGTGCGAAGCCCTCGTCGGGCATTCATCTCTCGGGCATCGAGCCGGAGGGCCTTATGAAACTCCCCTTCGGCAAGACCGTCTTTCCCCTCGTCCAGCAACATCCAGCCGCGGAAAGCGTAAGCGTTGGCAGTCTTCTCCAGTTGTAGCGATTTGCCGAGGAGTCCCCGTGCCCTTTCTCGTGCCGCGGTGGAAAACCGGTGCGCCGGGTTCCGGTAGAGCGCCCAGGCGAGGAAGGCACAGTAGGAAGGATTGTTGGGGGCGAGGATAACAGCGTCCTGCAACGCCTTTTCGGCGCTGACGAAGTCATTCATTCCCAGGAATACTTTACCGGCCTGATACTGGATTTCTGCCTGCAACTTTTCGTCCTGCTTGCCATCAATCCCGCCGGTGTCGGTATGGAGAAGCTCGTCGTACCGCTCCTTGGTGACGACATTGGTTAACGTGTTGTAGGCATGCGCGTAGTTGGCCAGAATCTGGGCCGCTATGTTCTGGGCTGCTCCGGGGAGTCGGATGAACTGTTCGGGGGCATAATGCCGCGTTTTGGAAAAATAAGCAGTCTTGAGTGCAGGAAAACTGAATGACTTGGGCGTGAGATCAAACAATTGGTAGTAATTACGACCTTGCAAGGCGGACAAGTCGTCAGCCAACCGGCGAGCTGCTTCCCCTGATTGTGAGGAATTGTCCGGGACGAGCGGGGCCGTCGTATCGATAACAATTGGATTCTGCGACAGTTCGCTTACCAGATCGGCAAAGTCGACAACGTTGTCCGGTACGATCTCCGCCTCTTCGAGGAGCGGGGCATTAAAAAGGGTTTTTAGCGGGAAATCGGGGATGCCTTCGGTAACGGGCGTAGGGTAGAAATCGATCATCCTGAGGGCATAAAGGAAATTGAGGAACGAGGTTGCCTCGGAGCGCTCCGGGTGGTGCAGCAGGCCAGCAAGTGTTTTTCTGCCATCCAGCAGGGAGAGCAACTGGATTTCTTCGCTACGGAGCGCCAGCAGATTGATATGGCGGTAAAAAGACTGCGTTCGTGCCGGGTAGCGGTCGCGGTGGCGGGCAAAAAAAACTTTGGGGGCAAAGCCGGCGATCCCTGCTCGGGCTGCCTCGTAGAGCAATCGGGGGATGGCAACCGGAACACAGGGCAACTCGGCATCAGGCATACACTCGCGGAATCGGTAGCCGGTCGATAGCGGCAATGCCCGGGAGAGAGCGTTGGCCAAGAACAGCCGGGATTCTTCAACCAGTTCGTCGTAGGTGAGCATTCCGGCCTGAACGAGGAAAAGACGTTCGCCGCCATTCCTCAGAAAGGTGTTCAGGTCGTCGCGACCGAGCTTGCCATGGCCGAGCAGGTAATGGGCAAAATCACTTTTCCCCTTTGACAAGAAGGAGAGTGGCTCTCCCTTGAGAAAGGCCATGGGGCTACCGTCACCGATGGTCAGGATGCCGTTTTTTTTCCGTTCATAAATGTCGATGATCAAATCGCGCAGGCAGGAATGAGACGGAGGGGGGCTCGCTGCCAGGGCGCTCGTTACGGCCCGGTGAAAGTCCTGCGGGGTGAAGGGTTTTTCCAGGTAGTGAGTAACCCCGAGCTGCTGGGCCACGCGAATGTTACTGTCACCCTTGTAGATTCCCGAAATGACGATGGTCGGCAGCGGGCGGGCTGGGCGCGACTGGCGAAGCTTTTGTAATACAGTGATGCCGCTGACGACAGGCAGCTTGAGGTCCAGGATCAACAGGTCCACTGTTTCCCGGTCCAAGCAGCTAAGGGCTTCGTCCCCTGCAGCAACTCTCAGGACTGCATGGCCCTGAGCGATGAGGAATTTTTCCAGTACCCGGGACAGGCTTTCATTATCTTCGGCCAGCAAGATGCGGGCGGTCATTGCGTATCTCCGCAACGGTCGAAGCCGTCGTTCTGATGCCGTGGCTCGTTTTCAGATAAGTGCGGACGGCGTCGTTGTGCTCCGCAAGAGTGGTGGAAAAGTAGTGGGTGCCGTCGTTTTTGGCAACAAAGTAGAGATAGGGGGAGGTGGCCGGCGAAAGGGCGGCAGCAATCGCCGCGCTCCCAGGGTTGCCGATGGGGCCGGGAGGGAGGCCGTCGATCAGATAGGTATTGTAGGGCGTTTTGCGGAGGATATCCTGTTTGGTAACCGGCCCTGAAAATGCCCGTATTCCGTAGACAGCTGTCGGGTCGCTCTGTAGGCGCATCTTCTTGCGCAGCCGGTTATGAAAGACCGAGGAGATCAGGGCGCGTTCGCCGGGAACAACCGCCTCCTTTTCGATGAGCGAAGCAAGGGTTACCGCCTCGCGGGGCGACATGGCATGCTGCTTTGCCAGTACGGCGAATTTATCGGCGAACACCTTGTCGAACTGGGCAACCATCAGGCGGATCAGCGCCGCTTCGTCCATCTTCGCCGTAACCTGGTATGTGCTGGGGTAGAGATAACCCTCGACACTCGCGCCGCCAATCCCCAATTCGCGAAGCAGGGCCGGGTTCCGCGCCTGCTGGAGGAAACGGTGCCCATCGAGAATGTGGCGTTCATCCAGAAGTTCGGCGATCTGGTAGATGGAATATCCCTCGGGAAGGGTGAATTTCCGGGCATACACTTCGCCAGCCACCATCATCCGCAGTATCTCGCGGGGCGCCATGCCGTCGTTGAATCGATATTCGCCGGCCTGGAGCCGCTCCGTATCTCCCTTGAGGCGTGCCTGCAGGACGAACAGCCGGGCGCTGGAGACAATCCGCGCCCCCTCCAGGTCAGTGGCGATGTGCTTCAGGCTTGTCCCCTTGGAGAGGTCGAAAATTCTGACAGTACGGCCGGTGCCGGCCGGGCTGCCGACGAATACGAGGTAGCGAAGCACGGGGAGGATGACGAAGAGGAGAATGACGGCGGCGATCGTCAGAAATTTCTTGTGTTTAAGGTCGATATGCATGGGGGTGGTATGGGACTGTCGGGTCCGCAGCGGTCGATGCTGGTCAAAAGTCAGGAATCTTTTTTATTTAGGCCAGATTCTGTAGTTTGTCAATATTAAAAGATCTCTAATTGTTGCCGTCAGGCCTTGAACCGGTTTTCGGTGCCGGCTCGCAGTCGGTGGATATTTTCCCGGTGCTTGTAGATCACGAGGGCGGCAATGAAGAAGGTCATGGCGATGACGGGCGGTTTTTGCCCCATGGCGGCGATGATTACCGGCATGAGGGCCGCGGCAATAATCGACGCGAGCGATATATAGCGCCAGATGGCGACTACCACAACAAAGACCCCCAGTGCGGCAAGCACTGCCAGCGGGGCAATGCCGAGAAATACTCCCAGGGCTGTGGCCACGCCCTTTCCTCCCTTGAAGCCGAGGAAGACAGTATATACATGGCCGAGGAAGGCCGCCAGGCCGACCGCCACGATCCAGCTTTCCCCCACGTCAAGATAACGGGCAAGCAGCACCGGCAACAGCCCTTTCAGGCAGTCGCCCAGCAGGGTGGCGATCCCGATCCGCCGGCCAAGCGTACGGTAGACATTGGTGGCGCCGATATTGCCGCTGCCGGTGGCGCGGATATCGACGCCAAACGCTTTGCCAAGCAGCAAGCCGGTAGGAATTGAGCCGAACAGATAGGCTCCAATGATGAGACTGAACTGGATCAGCACAGAACGCTCCTCTTGTTCATTAAAATCAAGGCTATCCTACACCATTCGTTGAATGCCGACAAGCAGCACTCTCCCCTGGTTTCAGGGTCGTGATTTCCTGAAAGTGAAAATAGCAGCGGACAGCAATAGGAGATCGCGGAAGATGGCGGTCCACGCGGTAGTTTTTTGCCCTCCTTGGCGGAAACAGCCGCAATCGATGTCCAGACCACGGACGACGGTGGAGAAGAGAAACACGATGAAAATCATCGTCAGGAGTGCTGCCAAGGCTGCAGCGGTACGGCTCCGCCAGCCGACAATCAGCAGGGCGCCGCAGATCAGCTCTATCCAAGGGACAACGGCGGCAACCAGATAATTCCCGGCATAGGGGAAAATCTGATAGGCGGCAACGCTGCCGGCGAAGACGGTGGGATTGCTTGCCTTGGCGACTCCGGCGTAGAGAAAGACCCCGCCGAGAGCGATCCGCAGCAGAACCGTCAGCTGTTTCCTGCCCAGTTCCATCACTGCTCTCCTTTAGCAAGCGGATAGCCGGCGTCACGCCATTCGGGATATCCCCCCTCAAAGACGTACACCTGCCGAAAACCGGCCGCGATCAGTTTTTCGGCGAGCGCCATGCTGTCGTGGCAATCATAACCGTTGCAGTAAACGACCAGCATTCGGTCGCGCGGTATCGTTCGGGCAAAGGTGGCGAGCAGGGAGCCGGCCTCGCCGAGAGGGAGGGAGCGGGCGGCGCGAATGTGGCCGGCCCGGTAGGCGCTCCGATCCCGGGCGTCGATGATCAACGCCTCCCGGGAGTCGAACAGTTCCTTGACCTGCATCAGCCCGAGAGGGAGCGGCCCTGGTGTTGTCGGGACGGCCGGCGCAGTCTGGACCGTCGGTGCCGGTTGCTGTGCGCCGGTCTGTTCGCCCCGGTAGGCGTTGCGTAGCAAACGGTAATTCCAGAGGCAACCGATGATGGCGGCCAGGAGGACAATGACCGCGATCTCGTTGAACAGCTGTTTCCAGTTCGTTTTCATCGTTGGTCGTTATGCCTGCTTTCGCTGGTCGTAATGGATTACCATGGCTTTTTCCAAGGTAATCATGCCCCCGTTCATCATGTCATCGATCTGGGGCATGATGGCATCGAGCCGTTCCTGGGAGTCCACCACTTCGACAATGATCGGCAGATCGCTGGACAGGCGGAGCAGCTTGTCGGTGTGATAGACGCTGCTTGCGCCGAAGCCGGCAATTCCCCGCAACACGGTGGCCCCGGCGAATCCCTCCCGCCGGAACAGCTCGACCAGTGCTTCGTAGAGGGGGCGGTGCCCATGCTTGTCGCCCTCGCCGATGAAGATGCGCATCAGGATCTTTTCGCCGCTGAATTTGCCCATGGTGCTCCTCCTAGAGATGGCGTGCCGCCATGATGCCGCCCCAGGTACAGATCAGGCAGACCATGACACTGACGAGGATGTTGAGCGAAGCGATCAGGAGCTCGCCGTCTTCGAGCAGCCTGAAGGTTTCGTAGCTGAACGTGGAGAAGGTGGTAAGGCCGCCAAGGAAGCCGATGGTCAGGCCGACGCGAAGCTCCTGCGGAATGAAGGTGCTGCGCAGCCCGAGTTCCATGATGAACCCGATCAGAAATGCGCCGGTGATGTTGACGGCAAAGGTGCCGTAGGGGAAGTTTTTACCGAAGAGCTGGTAGATCCAGCCGGCGGCGAAATAACGGGTCAGGCAGCCGAGGGCGCCGCAGATGGCTATGGAGAGTATGGTTAGCATAAAGGGTTTCGCTGCCGGCTAAAGGCCGCTGACAATTTTCCAGCCGCCTGTTTCGCGGCGAAGACGGATCGTTTCTTCACCGGCCAGCTCCAGAGGGGTTCCCTTCAGGGGGATCTTCATCGCATAGCGTCCTTCGACGGTCGCGGTGTCGCCCTTGACGGTGATGGTGCGGCTGAGAGAGCGGTAGGAAACGGGGCCGATCCGTTGCAGCGTCTTCGCCAGCTCGGCGCGCTTGCCGGCGGCATCGGTCTTGTCGTCCCGGTAGGCCGGGGAAATCAGGGTGGCGTAAAGTGAGCTATCCCCCTTGGCTAAAGCCTGTTCCCGTTTCTGTAGTACGTCGTCAATGGCGCGTTTGTCGGCGCTGCACCCCATCAGGGCAAATAGCAGCAGCAGGATGAGCGGCCGCATCAGAAGTTCTTGTCGAGGAATTGCCGGGCCTCGTTCACGTACTTGCTGGAACGGTATTCGTTGAACAGCCGTTGGAATTCTTCCCGTCCCTTGTTCTTGTCCCCCGAGAGAATGTAAGCCTTGCCGAGGTAGAAGAGGGTTTCGTCATGGTAGGGCGAGCCGGGAAACTTCTTCAGGGCGTCTTCCAGCCGACCGATGGCGGCAGCGTACTTGTCGGTGCGAAGGTAGAACCTGCCGATGTAAATCTGGTAGCGCACCTGGTACATCCGGCAGGCTTCCAGCTTGTTCCGGGCTTCGCCGGCGTATTCGGACCGGGGATAGAGCCGGAGGAACGTTTCGAAGAGCGTGGCGGCATTGTTTATCGGTGTTTGGTCGGTGTCGAAGCCGTTGATCTGCATGAAATTGCTGAGTCCCTGGCGGTAGAGGGCGTAGGCGGACTCTTCGTGGTTGGGATGAAGTTTGCGGAAGTCCTCGTAGGAGGCCGCAGCTTCAATGTAATTACCGTTCGCGAACTGGGCGTCGGCAATCTTCAGTTCGGCCCGCGCCGTCATTTCGGGAGAGATGTAGCTTTCCTTCACCCTGCGCCATTGGGCGATGGCATCTTCGTAGCGGTGGGAGTTGAAATAATCTTCCGCCTCCTTGGCCATGTTGTCAGGGGTTCGGCTGACCGGAGCACTGCTGGTGGCGCAGCCGCCTATCAGCAGCAGGAAAAAGGTGAGTAACAGAGCAAGACGACGGGTCATGATTGCCTCGCGTAGCTGGGAATAATAGCAAAACCTTAGAGGAAAAGGTCCCTTGCTGTCAATGCAAAGTTGCCGCCTGGCGGCTCCCGTGTGGTGTCGGGGCGTACAAACAAAAAGGGCACTCCTTGTGGCAGTGCCCTTCTCTTTGGGGAAAGCGAGCAGGTTTCGCTATTTACGTTTGCGCTTCGTCGGGTCGAGCTCTTTCTTGCGGAGCCTGATCGAGGCCGGCGTTACTTCAACTAACTCGTCGTCGTCGATGAATTCCAGTGCCTGCTCGAGAGTCAAGAGCCGCGGAGGCGTCAGCTTGATGGCATCATCCGAGCCCGAGGCGCGGACGTTGGTCAACTTCTTCCCTTTGCAGGGGTTCACGTCGAGGTCGTTGTCCTTGGCGTGCTGGCCGATGATCATTCCACCGTACACCTCGACGCCGGCACCGATGAAGAGGATGCCGCGGGGCTGCAGGGCGTCGAGGGAGTAGGCAGTCGTTTCGCCATGCTCCATGGCGATCAGCACGCCGTTCTTCCGCCCGGGAATCTCACCCTTGAACGGGGCATAGTCATGGAAGGTGTGGGTTACCACCGCCGTGCCGCGGGTTTCGGTCAGCAGTTCGCCGCGGAGGCCGATCAGCCCGCGGGCCGGGATGACGAATTCGAGGCGGATGGTTTCGCCCATCGGCTGCATGGAGGACATCTCCCCCTTGCGCGGCCCCATCTTTTCGATGATCGCGCCTTGGTATTCGCTTGGCACATCGACCACCAGGTATTCCATTGGCTCCAGCTTCTTCCCGTCAACCTCGCGCATGATCACTTCCGGCTTGGAGACGGCCATTTCGAACCCTTCGCGACGCATGTTCTCGATCAGGATGGAGAGATGCAATTCGCCGCGGCCGGAGACCTTGAAGGTGTCGGGATTGGCGGTGTCCTCCACTCGGAGCGAGACGTTGGTGCGGAGCTCTTTTTCCAGCCGCTCGCGGATGTTGCGCGAGGTAACGAATTTACCTTCCCGACCGGCGAAGGGGGAGTTGTTGACGATGAAGTTCATCGAGATGGTCGGTTCGTCGATGGAGACGTAAGGAAGGGCTGCCGGCGCCTCTACCGAAGCCAGGGTTTCACCGATTCCCACCTCCTCGAAACCGGCGATAGTGACGATGTCACCGGTGCAGGCCTCGGAGATTTCCACCTGCTTCAACCCCTCGTAACCGAGCAGCTTGCTGATGCGGCCGCGGACCACGCTACCGTCGCGTTTGACCATCGCCAGGGTTTCACCGGCCTTGACGCTGCCGTTGAAGATTTTGCCGGTGGCGATCCGGCCGATATAGTCGTTGTAATCGATGTTGGTAACCAGCAGTTGGAACGGCGCGTTCGGGTCGCCCTGGGGAGGATGGACGTTCGATTCGATCACCGCGAAGAGCGGCTCCATGGTGGTGGAAGCGGCTTTCTGGTCGAGCATGGCGTAACCGAGCTTGGCGCTGGTATAAACGATCGGGAAGTCGAGCTGTTCATCGTTGGCGTTCAGTTCGCAGAACAGGTCGAAGACCATGTCGACTACCTCGTCGGGGCGGGCGCCGGGGCGGTCGATCTTGTTGATGACGACGATCGGCTTCAGACCGAGGTCGAGGGATTTCTTGAGGACGAAGCGGGTCTGCGGCATCGGCCCGTCAAGGGCGTCGACCAGCAAAAGCACCGAGTCCACCATTTTGAGGACCCGTTCCACTTCCCCGCCGAAATCGGCATGGCCGGGGGTGTCGACGATATTGATCTTGTAACGCCCGTGATGCACCGACAGGTTTTTCGAGAGAATGGTGATCCCCCGTTCTTTTTCCAGGTCGTTGGAATCCATCACCCGTTCGGTGATGGCCTCGTTTTCCCGGAAGACGCCGGCGTGGCGCAGCATTGCGTCTACGAGGGTCGTTTTGCCATGGTCGACGTGGGCGATGATGGCGATGTTCCTGATTCTTTCCTGCATGATTTCTGACTCCTGACTATGGTAAAGAGGCATAGGCGTGCCTGTGCGGGATACGGCAAACCGCGGACAAAATAAAAAGACGAGCGGCTGCCCGTCTTCGAAAACTTTTCTACTATGCCAACATTCCTGCTAAAAAACAAGATAAATTTCGGGCAACTGCCGCGGCTTGAATTGTCGGATGGTGGCATGTATATTGCTGGATGGAAAATGCGGCGACCAGCTGAGCCAGAATTGAATGCGGGGTGCGTTATGAAGCTGTTCAAAGATTTTCTGCAGACCCTCAGCCGGGGGCTGTTCTGCGAGGACCGTCCGATCATGGTATTCATGGGGGCGGTGCTGCTTCTCTCCCTGGTGTTGATTGCCTACAGTTTTGCCCGCTAGGAGTGCCGCTATGATGACGGTTAATCGTCAGTGGCTGAACATCCTGCTTTTGGGGGCCATCGCCTTTACGTCAGTGACGGCGGCGGCTAGCACCGAGCGCCGCTGGCCGGTGGATGGCGGCTCCATCACTTCCGGTATCGGCTGGCGTCCCGACCCCTTCGGCAGCGGCCGGATGGTTTACCATCACGGGGTGGATATTGCCGTCCCTGAAGGGACCCCGGTCCATCCCACCCAGATCGGCACGGTGATCTTTGCCGGGCCATACAAGGGGTACGGCAATCTGGTGGTGATCGATCATGGCAACGGCTACGAAACCATCTATGGCCACAATTCGTCACTGCTGGTCAAACCGGGGGACCGTGTCGACCAGCAGACGGTCATCGCCCTTTCCGGCAATACCGGCCATTCCACCGGCCCCCACGTCCATTACGAAGTGCGGCAGTTTCCCGTTTCCGCCAAGGAGCGCCGCGAAGCGCAGGCCAAGCTCGAGGCGAGCCTGAAAGAGGCGATCATGCGCAATTTTGCCTCTTGGACTGCCGACCGCAACGCGGCGCAAGGCGGGGGACAGTCGGCAATCGAGCTGGCGCTGCCGGATGACGATGGACTCTAGCTCGGGCTAGAACCGTTTCCGGTATTTGACCAACAGCCGCAGACAGATCACTCCGCCGGTGGCCATGACCGCGACGAGCGGCCGGGAAACCGGTCGCCCGATTCCCCCGATATACAGCGGATAGAGAAAGGCCCCGGTCAACAGGGTCACCGCCAGCAGTGACAGCAGTGCCTTCATCAGTCGATCAGTTTGTACAGGGCGGAAAAGTCCTCGTCACCGTAGCCGGCCGCCCGGCCCCCCTTGAAGAGTTCGTTGGTCGCCGCGGCGGCGGCAAGCGGCTGGCCGAGCCGATCACCCAGGCCGATCGCCAGGCGCAAGTCCTTCTGCATATGCTTCAGCGGGAACGCCGGGGTGAAAATCCCTTGGGCGATCAGTCCCCCTTTCAGGGCAAACATCGGGCTGGCGATCGCCCCGGCGGCGATGACGTCGAGGATGTCGGCCGTCGCCAGGCCGGCCTTGCCGCCAAGGGCGAGCCCTTCGCAGAAGGCGGCCATCATCCCCCCCATCACCATGTTCACCACGATCTTCATCTCCGCCCCTTTCCCCACGTCACCCAGGTGAAGAATCTTCTTCCCCATCGCTTCCAGCCCCGGGAGGGCTTCGTCGTAGAGGGTCCGGTCGCCGGCGGCGAGGATGATCAAGGTGCCGTCCTCCGCCGGTTTCTTGCTCCCCGAGACTGGCGCCTCCAGGAACCGCCCGCCTTTGGCGACCACCGCAAAACCGATCTTCTGCGAAGTCGCCGGGTCTACGGTGGACATGTCCACGTAGCCGCGGCCGTCGCCGATCCCTTCGAGGATGCCGTGCCGGCCGAAACAGACTTCCTCGGCCGCTGCCGGGTCCGCCAGCATGGCAAAGGTGATCGGGCAGCTTGCCGCGACGGCGGCGGGGGTCTCCGCCCGAGTGGCGCCAAGGGCGACCAGGTCCTCGGTCTTTTCCGGCGAGCGGTTCCAGACCGTAACCTGGCAGCCGGCCTTGAGGAGATTCTTCGCCATGGCGCTCCCCATGATTCCCAGTCCGATGAAGCCGAATTTATGCATGGTTCTCTCCTTTATGCAGGTTTGACGGTGACAGCTGGTTCGACGAGCCGGGCCCATTGCCACTGGCGCACCGAATTGATCAGGAACAGCTCGGTTGCTGCGGCCAATTCCCGGCCGGTGATCACCCGTTCGCGAATCGTCCCGGCGGTGAGCAGCTCTTCGCGAAAGGTGCCGGGAAGCAGGCCGCAGTGGACCGGCGGCGTGACCAGTTCGCCGCCGATCCGGGCCACGATGTTGCCGATGGTCCCTTCCGTCACTTCGTCCCGGTCATTGAGAAAAATGATGTCGGCACAATCGGGATGGGCCGCGCGTTCCTGCCGATAGAGCGGCCGGTGAGTAGTCTTGTGATAAAGGAACGGGTCGGTCGGGTCGATCGGGTGGCGGGAAAGCTGCAACGCTACCGGTTCGCCGGGGCGCGTCGCGGCGAGCGGTTCGGTCTGGATGGTGAATGCTCCCCGGCGGTTCATCTGCAACCGGACCTTCTGGCGGCCGCCGAGCTGGCGGACCCGGCGTTCGAGTACGTCCTTGATGGTGCCGAGGCGGACATTGAAGCCATAATAGACTGCCGAGCGGAAAAGCCGGGCCAGGTGGCGGTCCAGCAGAAAGAACCCCTTCTCTTCTTCGTGGAGGAGAGTTTCGATCAACTGGAAGTCGGGGAGCCGCTGCCGGGCAAAGCGCCCCTTGGCCAAGCATTCGGCGAATTCCGGCGCGGGATCTGAACCGATGGTGATGCCGCTGCCAAGCCCCAGTTCCCCCTGGCCTGTTTTCCGGTCGATAACCGCGGTGCGGATGGCGACGCTGAAGACCGCTTCGCAGGTTGTCGCGCCGGCCGGGGAGTCGGTGGGGGCGTCGCCGGGCGAAACGTAGCCGATACAGCCGGTGTACAGCCCGCGAGGAGAAGTTTCCAGCTCCCTGATGATCTCCATGCTGCGCTTTTTCGGTGCCCCGGTGATAGAGCCGCAGGGGAACAGGGCGCGAAATAACTCTTCCAGCCCTGTCCCGTCCCGTAGCCCGGCACTGATGGTCGAGGTCATCTGGTGGACGGTGTCGAGGGTTTCCACGGTGAACAGTTCTTCGACCCGTACCGAGCCGGTACGGGCCACCATCCCCAGATCGTTGCGCATCAAGTCGACGATCATCAGGTTTTCGGCCCGCTCCTTGTCGCTCTCGCGCAATCCTGCTTTCAGCTGTTCATCTTCGCTGTGCCAGCGGCCGCGGTGTGCCGTTCCCTTCATCGGCCGACAGGTCAGGGCCCCGCGGCGCAGTTCGAAGAAGAGCTCGGGCGAGGCGGACAACACCTGGAAGCGGCCGGTGTCGATCAGGGCACAGAAGGGGGCTTTCTGGGACTTGCAGAGGTCGTTGAAATAAGCCTCGGCCTCGCCGGCAAAGCGGAACTGTTGGCGGAAGGTGAAATTGACCTGATAGCAGTCGCCGGCGGCAATGTACGCCCTGATCTTCTCCACGGCGGCGGCGTAGTCGACGGGGGAGAGCGTTGCCAGCCAGTCGGTCGTTTCGTAACGTGGCGGATCGCTGTCGGGGGCGAGGCGGGGGGCCAGGCTGAAGCGGCGGCGGAAAAGACCGAACCAGAGAAGCGGGAGCGGGCCGGCCGGACCGGTCGACAGGTCCGGGTCGATTCCGGTCGCCGCTTCATAGCTGACGAAGCCGGCGGCATGAAGCCCGGCATTGGCCGCGGCTTCGACGCGTCGCAGTGCCGGCAGAACTTCTGCCGGCGAATAGGCGACCACTTCTTCCTCCAACCCCTCGAAGCGGTAAGTGGCGGGATACCGGTTGCCGGAAAACGAAGTGAGGAAAACGGTCGGTTGGCCGCTCATCGTTTGGTCACCGCACAGAACTTGACCACCGGGCAGCTCCGGCAGAGGGGGCGGATCGTGCCGTCGCACCCTTCGGAAATGCCGAGGTGGCAGAGGGGGAAGTCGTATTTGACCGGGTCAGCCGGATCCAGCTGCCGAAGGGCGGCGGTGATCTCCCGGGCCATCCGCCAGTCGGCCTGGCGGCGGGCCGTCAGACCGAGATGCCGGCAAATCCGCTGGATGTGGGCATCCACCGGGATGATCAGTTTGGCGGGGGAAATCTCGTGCCACAGTCCGAGGTCGATTCCGTCGGCGGGGCGGACCATCCAGCGCAGGTACATGCAGAGCCGCTTGCAGGCACTGCCGCTTGCCGGCGAGGGGAAAAAGAAGGGAAAGTACGAATCGGCCGGGATGCCGCCGTCACCGAACACCGGTCGGTAATCGAAGGCCAGCGCGCCGGCGCTGAAGATGGCAAGGGCGTCGGTGATGTCGCCGGCGGCGGGATCGTAACCGGTAAGAAAGAATTGACCGATCCCGTCAGCCTCTTCGAGCATCGTTCGGGCGGCCAGCAACAGGGCACACAGGTCCAGGCCGTCGTTGAACCGGTGCTTGAAGCCGGCAAAAAGCCGTCGTCCCGCCGCCGGCTCGAACCGCTCGACGAAACGGCGGGGCGACGGCCCCAGCCGGTCGAAGACCCCGTTCAGGGTGCGGAGGATGATTTTCACATTGCCGTAGGCGAAGGATGAGGCGATCAGCCCGGCGATTTCCCGGTCTTCGGCGGTCCGGTAGCGATGGCAGAACGACAGTGGATCGTTCGCCAGGTGCTGGGGGGAGCGGGACGCGTAGAGGTTGTCGAGCACTGCTTTCAGATGCACCGGCGAACTCCGTTCCTGGAGAGGGTCTGCTGGGTAACGAGGTATCGTATACCATGCGGCGGGAGTGGGAAAGGGAAAATCGGCTATCTGCTCGTCAGGATGAAGGTTACCGGGCCATCGTTGACCAGCGCGACTCGCATTTCTGTCTGAAAGATGCCGGTGGCGGTCAGCAGGCCGCAGTGGCGGAGCCGGGCAACGAAATAGTCGTAGAGCCGTTTCCCCTCGGCGGGGGGGGCGGCGGTATCGAACGAGGGGCGGCGTCCTTTGGCGCAGTTGCCGGCCAGGGTGAACTGGGAAACGGCGAGGATGGCGCCGCCGGTTTCCCGGACCGACAGATTCATCTTGCCCGCCTGGTCTTCGAAGATCCGCAGCCCGGCGATCTTTTCCGCCAGCCACTCCGCATCTCGCTCCGCGTCACCTTTTTCCACGCCGAGCAGGACCAGAATCCCCGGGCCGATGGCGCCGACGGTTTCCCCGGCGACCGTTACCGCCGCTTCGCTGACCCGCTGGATGACCGCCTTCACCCGAATACCGCCCGGAATGCTTCCTGGTAGACGAGCAGCGCCGCCTCGCCGAAGGGGACGAAGATGACCCGCTCCAGCTCCGGATTCTGCGCCAGGGCACTCTTCGCCTCTTCCATGGCGATGGCGCAGGCCCGGTCCATCGGATAACCATAAACGCCGCAGCTGATGGCCGGAAAGGCGATCGATTTCAGCCCATGGGCGTGGGCCACGGCAAAACAGCGCCGGTAACAGCGCCGCAGCAGTTCCGGCTCTCCCTTGTCTCCCCCGTGCCAGACCGGCCCTACCGTGTGGATGACGTATTTTGCCGGGAGGCGATACCCTTTGGTGAGCTTGGCATTGCCGGTCTCGCAGCCGCCGAGAGTGGCGCATTCGGCCTTCAATTCGGGGCCGGCCGTCCGGTGGATCGCCCCGTCGACGCCCCCGCCGCCGAGGAGGGTATGGTTGGCCGCATTGACGATGGCATCCACCGCCAGCCGGGTGATGTCGCCCGGGGTGATGCTGATCTTCTCCTTCATGGCTGTTCCTCCCTCGCCGGGTTGTCCGGTGCGCGTTAAACCGTTGACAGTTCGGCGCTCCTCGACTAGAGTCGCCCCATGTCTGTCAGTTCGCTACGGAAAGGATCCGGATGACCGCCTCAACTCTCTGCTACTTTCTCGGAGCATCCGTCGCCCTGACCCTGGCGCCCGGCCCCGACAACATCTTCGTCGTCACCCAGGGGATCGCCCGGGGCCGCAGGCCGGCCATTGTCACCGCCCTCGGCATGTGCAGCGGCATCAGCGTCCATACGACGGCTGCCGCCTTTGGTATTTCGGCGGTGTTCTACTCGTCGGTGCTCGCTTTCAATGCCGTCAAGTTCGCCGGTGCGGCCTACCTGCTTTTCCTGGCCTACAAGATCCTCCGCGAGCGTTCGGCGGTCCGGCTCGCCACGGTCGACGAACGGTCTGCCGCCGCCCTGTTCAAACGGGGATTCATCATGAACGTGCTGAATCCGAAGGTGGCGCTGTTCTTCCTGGCGTTCCTGCCGCAGTTCATCACCCCGGCCAGCGGCCATCTGCCGCTGCAGATGCTTCTCCTCGGCTTCATCTTCATGGTCCAGGCCGTGGTGATCTTTACCACGATCGGCTACTTTGCCGGCAGCATCGGGCGCTTCATTCTCGCCCGCCCCCGGGTGGCCAAATTCTTCGACTGGCTGACGGCGGGGGTCTTTGCCTCTCTCGGCATCAGGCTGGCGCTGGCGGAGCGCTAGGCTGCCGCGTCGACCAGTTTCCGCAAAGTCCGCAGATTGACCGCATCCATCTCGTCGTTGTCCCCTTTGGGGGTTTCCAGAATCTTCGGGATGCGGACGAAGCGCGGGTCGTTCATCAGAAAGCGAAACCCCTCCAGCCCCATGGCGCCCTGGCCGATCTGCTCATGCCGGTCGACCCGGCACCCCAATCCCTTCTTCGAATCGTTGATATGGAAGCACTGCAGCCGCTCCAGGCCGATGATCCGGTCGAACTCGGCAAAGACCCGCTCGTACCCTTCTCGGGTGGTGATGTCGTAACCGGCGGCGAAGGTATGGCAGGTGTCGTAGCAGACGGCAAAGCGGTCAGGGCAGGTCGAACCGTCAATGATGGCCCGGAGCTGCTCGAAGGTGTAACCCAGGTTGGTCCCTTGTCCTGCCGTGGTTTCCAGCAAGACCTCCCCCCGGTAGTCGGGGACGGCGGCGAACAGTTCGTCGAAGGCCTCGACGATGCGCCGGATGCCGGTTTCTTCGCCCTCCCCGAGATGAGAGCCGGGATGCATGACGATCTTGGAAATGCCGAGTCGGGCGCAGCGCTCCATCTCCTCGCGAAAAGCGGCGAGGCTCTTGTCGCGGACCTCGCCGGGCGCTGCCGCCAGGTTGATCAGGTAGATGTCGTGGCAGACAATGTCGTGCAGTCCCGCGGTTTGCCACTGTTCGCGGAATAGGGCAATGTCGGCGTCGCCGGGCATCTTGCCCCGCCACTGGTTGGAATTCTGGGTAAAGATCTGGATGACCCCACAGCCGGCCTGGGCACCCCGTTCGGGGGCATGATGGAGACCGCCGGCGATGGACATGTGGGCGCCGAGATAGTCGAGCATGAAAGTTCTCCTGGAGGTGCGAGGCCGCGCAATCGGCTGCCGGCGGCGGGGCCGCAGCCGTTACTCAGCGCTGTGCGGACTCGGTGGCGGAAATGTGCGAGCTGATCTGCCCGATTCGTTCGGCATAAGCCGCCGGAGAAAGCCGCAGCTCTTCATGGGGTTCGGCCCAGACGGGACGGGGCCAGAGGGGATCGGCGGCAAAGCGGGGAATCAGGTGCCAGTGGATGTGCGGGACCATGTTGCCGAGCAGCTCGTAGTTCATTTTAGCGGGCCGGAACAGATTGTAAAGAGACGCGGCGACGGCGGTTACCTCTTCCATCATCTCCTGGCGGACGGTGCGCTCAAGGTAGAAAAGCTCGGTGACGTGTTCCCGGGCGAAGACGAAGGTATAGCCGGGAAAGAACTGGTCGGCGTTGAGCATGACCCGGGTGTGGGTCAGTTCAACGATCCGCAGTTCCGGTTCAGCGTTCCATTTGCGGCACATCGGGCAGTTTTGCATAGCGTCGAGGGGTGGGCGGCGGCCGCTCGGCCGCTGCTATCGGTCAGATGGCGATTTCGCCGGAAAAGACTTCGGTCGCCGGCCCGGTCATGTAGAGACAGCCGTCATCGGCCCATTCCAGTTCCAGGTCGCCGCCGGAGAGGTGGTTGAGAATCTTCTTCTCGGTCAGGCCGTTGAGTGCACCGGCGATGCAGACGGCGCTGGCGCCGGTGCCGCAGGCGAGGGTTTCGCCGGCGCCCCGTTCCCAGGTCCGCTGCCGTACTTCGGTGCGGGAGATGATCTGGACGAATTCAACGTTGGTTCGCCGGGGGAACAGCTCGTGATTCTCGATGAGCGGCCCGTATTTTTCCACCTGGAAATTTTCCACATCGTCAACGAAGATTACGCAGTGGGGATTCCCCATCGAAACGCAGGTAATCGCAAAGGTGGTATGGAGGATGTTCAGCGGCTGGCCGACGGTCCGGCCGTCGGCGGGGGTGCCGGCCATCGGGATTTCCGCCTTGGTCAGCCGAGGTTTCCCCATGTTGACCCGTACCCGCTCCACCGTTCCGGTGCTGCCGGTGAAGAGCTGGAGGGTGAGGATGCCGGCCCCGGTTTCGGCGGTGATCTCTTTGTTGCTGACGATGCCGTGGTCGTAAGCGTATTTGGCGACGCAGCGGATGCCGTTACCGCACATCTCTGATTCGGAACCGTCGGAATTGAACATCCGCATCCGGACGTCGGCCTTGTCGGAGGGCATGATCAGGATCAAGCCGTCGGAGCCGATGCCGAAGTTCCGGTTCGAAACCTTGATGGCAACCTGCTCCGGATCGTCCACCTGCTCCTCGAAGCAGTTGACGTAGACGTAATCATTGCCGGCGCCGTGCATTTTGGTGAATTTCATCGGCATTCCCCTTTAGTAATCGTATGGTATATCCGGTAGCAATAGCAGAAATGGCGGTCGCCAACAAGAAAAAAGCGGGATACTTGACCGCCTGGCGTCCGATTCGGTATGATGCCGTAAACAATTCGGAGGGAAGTCGATGGAATTGAAGAATAAAGTATGGATGACCGGCAATCTCGACTGGTTTGCCTATATCGGCGACGACGCTGTTTTCCTCGGTCGACGGGAAGTGCCGATGCCGCTGGAGGAGGGGGATCGCTGGGTGAATGAAGTCGGCTTTGTCTTCGAGGTCCGAGACGCCGAGATCGTCGTTGTCGAGAAGGGGGATCCGCCCGAACGGGCATGGTGATTCCTTCGCACTTTCAGTTTGTTGCGCCGCCATGGGTAGGTGGTATCCTTATCTCAAGGTGCTATCCTGACATGGAGGTGGGGCTATGGTGCGCCGGGCTCGGTATCTCACGTCCGCAGCCTTGGGATTGGTTCTCCTTGGAACACCGGGGCTTCATGCGGAGCTGATTCTTCACCATGGAGAGACCGTCGAAGCGCAGGGCGGCGTGGAAGAGTGTGTCGTCTGCCATGATGGTCTCATTGCCCCCCGTGCCGACTTCTGTCTGGCCAATTGCTCCTTCCACTCGTCACATGCCGTGGATCGTCCATATCCGTCAACGAGGCGCGGTGCCGGATATGCGTCGGTCGAGACGCTGCAGGCAGCTGGGATTCGGCTGGTTGGCGGCAGGGTGGTTTGCATCTCCTGCCACGATCTCAGCCGAGATCAGCCGTATCACCTGGCAGTTGCCAACAATGGCAGCCAACTCTGCCTTACCTGCCACATAAAATGAGCACAGCCGTTTGTCCGTCTGCCATTCGAGGCAATCGGGATTACCGATAATCGATTGCGGGAATTCCGGCGCGGATAAATTTGTGTTCTTGACACAAAAACTAGCAAAAAGTATAGTAACCAATATATCCGTATTTTAGGGGGAATAATGAAGCTCTCGACAAAAAGCCGCTACGGATTGCGGGCTATTTTCGACATTGCCTACAATTCCGGGAGCCTGCCGGCCCAGGTGCAGGATATTTCCCGCCGCCAGGGGATTTCGCCCCGCTACTTGGAACAGATATTTCAGAATCTCAAACGGGCCGGCATCCTGCGGAGCAAGCGGGGGCCCCAGGGCGGTTACTGTCTGGCGAAGAAGCCGGAGGAGATCACAGTCGCGGAGATTCTGGTGGCAACGGAACGGGATATCAATCTGGTCGAATGCGCCGGCCGGCGGAAGAAGCGGGATGAGTGCACCTTCGATGGTAGCTGCGTGACCCAGGAACTCTGGAGTCAGGCCGGAGCGAAACTGATGGATTATTTCTCCGGCATTACCGTCAAGGACCTTTGCGACCGTGGACAGACGCTCGGCATCAAGCGCGAGCAGGACCACCGCTTTATGTATTTCATTTAGAAGGAGGGGGAAATGCCGGTACTCACCAGCTACGAGGTTGTCGAGCAGATCGGGAACACCCCCCTGCTCCGTCTGGCTGCTCTTGAAGAGCCCAAGTCGGCGGCCGTTTTCGGTAAAGCCGAATTTTTCAATCCCGGTGGCAGCGTCAAGGACCGGATCGCGCTGGCGATGATCGAGGATGCCGAACGGCGCGGCGTGCTCAAGAAGGGGATGGCGGTGGTCGAACCGACCAGCGGCAATACCGGCATCGGCCTGTCGCTGATCTGTGCCGTCAAAGGCTACCGGTTGATCCTGACCATGCCGGACACCATGTCCGTCGAGCGGCGCCGGCTGCTGGCGGCCTACGGTGCGGAGCTGGTTCTCACTCCCGGCTCCCAGGGGATGCGCGGCGCCGTCCAGAAAGCAGAAGAACTGGTCGCCAAGCCGGGGCACGTGATGATGCAGCAATTCACCAATCCGGCCAATCCGGAGGTTCATCGGCGGACTACCGGGCCGGAGATCGTCTGCGCCATGGCCGAACGTTCCATTGATGCCTTCGTCACCGGGGTGGGGACCGGCGGCACCATTACCGGGGTGGGTGAGGTGTTGCGGCAGCATAATCCGACAATCAGGATTGCTGCCGTCGAGCCGGCGGCCTCGCCGGTCCTTTCCGGGGGACAGCCGGGGCCGCACAAGATCCAGGGGATCGGCGCCGGTTTCGTGCCCGAGGTGCTCAACGCGAAGGTGTACGACGAAGTGATTCGCGTCTCGAACGAGGATGCCTATGCCACGACGCGCCGGTTGGCCCGGGAAGAAGGGCTGCTGGTGGGGATTTCGACGGGAGCCAATGTCTTTGCCGCCCTGCAGTTGGCGAAGCGGCTCGGTCCGGGGAAAAACGTGGTAACCGTGTTGTGCGATACCGGTGAACGGTACCTGTCGACCGGTGTTTACGATTAGGCGAGGGGCGGCGGGAATGCCGGTCGCAGCCGGGCAGCCGGATCAAAATTATCAACGAGCCCGTTCCTGGAACGGGCTTTGTTTTTGGAGCGCGGATGAGTGAGCTGACCGAAAAATTTGCCACACTGCAACGCATTATCCGGGAGATGGGTTCGATGCTGATCGGTTTTTCCGGCGGTGTGGATTCGACCCTGCTGCTCCGGGTGGCCTACAACCTGCTCGGCGATCGGGTGGTCGCCCTGACTGCCACCTCGCCTACCTATCCGGAGTCGGAATTTCAGGCGGCGGAGGCGCTGGCGCGGGAGATCGGCGTCCGGCAGTTGGTTGTCGAGTCCAACGAGCTGGCAATCCCCGGGTTTGCCGCCAATCCCCGGGACCGCTGCTACCATTGTAAGAAAGAACTGCTGCAGCTCTGCCGCGATCGGGCGGCGGCCCTGGGGCTTGCCTGGGTAGCCGATGGCAGCAATCTGGACGACCTGGGCGATTTTCGCCCCGGCCGGGAGGCGGTGCGGGAGTTGGGCGTGCGGAGTCCTCTGCTGGAAGCGGGGCTGACTAAGGCGGAGATTCGAGAACTGAGCCGTCGGCTCGGGCTCCCTACCTGGGACAAACAACCCTTTGCCTGCCTGGCGAGCCGTTTCCCGTACGGGACCGAAATTACCCTGGCCCGGCTGCGACAGGTCGGCGCCTGCGAGGAGTACCTCCGGGAGCTGGGCTTTGCCGTCTACCGGGTGCGCTATCACGGTGAAACGGCCCGGATCGAGCTTGGCGAGGAGGAACTGGAACGGTTGCTGGCGCCGGGCGTGCGCCGTGAGGTGGTCAGCTTTTTCAAAAAAGCGGGATTTACGTATGTGGCGCTGGATCTGGAAGGGTACCGGAGCGGCAGCATGAATGAGCCGCTAACCGGGGAATGATTGAACGGGCGCCGGTTTTCCCGACGCCCGTGTTCGCATTGGAAGCCCACTTCGGCGGAGAACTATTTTACTTCGACGGTGATCTGCTTCGGCTTCGTTTCTTCACGTTTCGGCAGGATGATGGTCAGCACGCCCTTGTCACAGCTAGCCTTGACCTTCTCCTGGTCGATGGTCTGGGGAAGGGTGAAGCTGCGCTGGAACGAGCCGTAGTAGCGTTCGATCCGGTGGTAGTTCTCCTTCTTGATTTCGGATTCATGCTTCCGCTCGCCGCGGATGGTCAGGGTGCTGTCCTCGATCCTGACTTCGATGTCTTTCTGGTCCAGCCCCGGCAGTTCGGCCTTGAGGATCACCGAGTTTTCGTCCTCGACGATATCGACCGGCGGCTGCCAGACCCCTTCCCGCAGTTCTTCGCCCGGCTCCTTGTTCCATGCCAAATCGAGCAGCCTGCTCATCTGATCCTGAAGGTTCCGTAAGTCCCTGAACGGGCTGTATTTGACGATTGCCATGACTGCGTTCCTCCTTTGTGCGTAATGTTGGAGAAAACATAATCATCATTCCTGCAAAGTCAAGGGGGAAGCCCCGCAGTCGGTGCCTCCCCCTTTGATTGTGCTCCGTATATGCGATTGTCTGTCAGCTGCGCATCCCCTTCGGAATGCTGTGTTTGAGTTTTTTCGAGCCGTCGTACAGGCAATTTTTCAGTTGAGCCCGGCGTTCCTTGAGATCCCTTTTCTGGTAGTCCGTGTCCAGGGATACTTCGATTTCTTCGGCCAGTTTCTCGATCATTTCCGTCTCTTTTTCAATCATCATACTGTGCACCCCTTGATGGTGATGGGCACGCTCGCGGAACGTGCCGACGGTTGAAACCTGCCTGCCGTACCTCCTTTACGATTTTGCTTCCATCATACCATGGGAGGTGGGCATTGCAACTGGAAGAAGAATAATATTTTCTAATTATATTAGCCGGTTATCCCGGGGGCGAGCGCGAGGGAAACCGGGTTCAGGCCGGCATATCCCTTGATGTGACCGGTATTATCGGCTACTATGCCGGAAACCGTTCAGCGAGGTGGGGCGTGGTGGTCTATAAGGTGGTCGAAGTCAATCCCGTTACCGAGGAGCTCCTGGAGGAGACCCTCAATGTCTGGACTGCCAAAGGGTGGCATTTCGACGGTATGCAGTTTGTCACCCGCGAATCGAGCCGCCGGCCGAGCATGGCGTTCGTGATCTTCACCCGCGAGCAGGAGGGGGCATGACTGCTGCCCGGACGCTGTTCCTGATCGATGGCTCTTCCTACATCTACCGTGCCTACTACGCTATCCGCCACCTGTCGTCGCCGGCGGGCTTTCCCACCAATGCTCTCTATGGCTTTACCCAGATGCTGCTCAAAGTGCTGAAAGATCGCCAGCCTGAGCACCTTGCCGTTGTTTTCGATGTGGGGCGAAAGACCTTCCGCACCGAGCTCTATCCCGACTACAAGGCGAACCGGGCGGCGATGCCCGAGGACCTGGTGCCGCAGATCGCGCCGATCAAGGAGATGGTCCGGGCTTTTGCGATCCCGGTGCTGGAACTTGAAGGGTTCGAAGCCGACGACATCATCGGCACCATTGCCCGCGACTGCGAGGAGCTGGGGATGCGGGTGGTGGTGGTGACCGGTGACAAGGATCTGATGCAGATTGTCAGTGATCGGGTAACCTTGCTCGATACCATGAAGGATAAGGTGTCGGGAGTGGCCGAGGTCCACGAGCGGTTCGGCGTGGCCCCCGAGCAGGTGGTGGACGTCCTCGGCCTGGCCGGTGATACGTCGGATAATATCCCCGGTGTGCCGGGCATCGGCGAAAAAACGGCGACCAAGCTGCTCCAGGAGTTCGGTTCTCTCGACGAGTTGCTGGCCCGGGCTGCCGAGGTGAAGGGGAAAAACGGCGAACGGCTTCGCGAGTATGCCGATCAGGCCCGGCTGTCGCGGCAGCTGGCCACCATCGACCGGCGGGTTCCCGTTGCGTATCGGCTCGACGATTTTGCCGTCTCCCGCCCGGACAACCGGCGGCTGGCCGAGCTTTTCAAGGAGTTCGGCTTTACCACCCTGCTGAAGGAGCTGACCAGCGCGGCGACGCTCAGCAGCGAAAGCTACCGGACCATTGACAACGAAGAGGATTTGCGGTCACTGGTGGCGGAGCTGGCGGCGGCCGTCACGTTCGCCGTCGATCTGGAAACGACCAGCCTCAACCCGTTGGAAGCCGAGATTGTCGGCATCTCCGTCAGCTGCCGCGACCATGAGGCCAGCTACATTCCGGTGGGACATCGCTATCTCGGTGCCCCGCCGCAGCTTTCGCCGGCGACGGCCCTGGCGGCCCTGGCGCCGCTCCTTACTGCTGCCGACGTACGCAAGGTAGGGCAGAATATCAAGTATGACTACCAGGTGCTGCGCCGGGCCGGGGTGGCGATGAACGGGGTCTGGTGTGACACGATGGTCGCTTCCTATCTGCTCAATCCGGTCCGTTCCGGGCATGGGCTCGATTCCCTGGCGGCGGAGCACCTGGACCACCGGATGATCTCGTACAGTGAAGTGACCGGCACGGGGAAGGGGCAACTGAACTTCGCCCAGGTGCCGGTAGAAAAGGCGGCGATTTACTCCTGCGAAGACAGCGACGCCACCTGGCTGCTCCAGCGCCTGTTCCTCCCCCGGCTTGAAAATGCGGGGCTGTCCCGATTGTTCTTTGAACTCGAAATGCCGCTGGTGCCGATTCTGGCCGAGATGGAACTGGCCGGGGTCAAACTCGATCTGGAACTGCTGGCAGGGTTGTCGGGGCGATTCGGCGCCCAGCTCGCCGAGTTGGAGCAGGAGATCCTGGCCCTGGCGCCGGAGCCGTTCAACGTCAATTCACCGAAGCAGCTCGGCGAAATCCTCTTCGACCGGCTGAAACTGCCGGCGGGCCGGAAGACAAAGACCAAGACCGGCTGGTCCACCAACGTCGAAGAGTTGGAACGGCTGGCGGAAGCGGGCTACGCGATCGCGGCCTACATTCTCCAGTATCGCAGCCTGGCCAAGCTCAAGTCGACCTATACCGATGCCCTGCCGAAGCTGGTTTCGCCGGTTACCGGCCGGGTCCATACCTCATACAACCAGACGGTCACCAACACCGGCCGGCTGTCGTCGTCGGAACCGAACCTGCAGAACATTCCGGTGCGGACCGAGGAAGGACGTACCATCCGACGGGCCTTCGTGGCGGAGGAAGGGCATCTCCTCCTTTCCGCCGACTATTCCCAGATCGAGCTGCGGGTGCTCGCCCACCTGTCGGAAGATCGGGTCTTCTGCGATGCCTTCGCTCGTGACGAGGACATCCATACCCGCACCGCCGCCGAGGTCTTCGGCCTCTTCCCGGAAATGGTCACCGCAGAGATGCGCCGCCAGGCGAAGACGATCAACTTCGGGGTCATTTACGGCCAGGGGGCCTTCAGCCTGGCCAAGGAGCTGGGGGTGACGACCAGGGTTGCCAAGGAGTTCATCGACAATTACTTCACCCGCCATGCCGGGGCGCGGGCATTCCTCGACGGCTGCATCCGGACGGCGGAGGAAAAGGGGTATGTCACCACCTTGCTCGGGCGAAAGCTGCCGATCCCGGACATCAAGAGCACCAACGGCAACATCCGGGCTTTTGCCCAGCGCAACGCCATCAACTACCCGATTCAGGGATCGGCCGCCGATATCATCAAGGCGGCGATGCTTCGCGTGGCGGAGCGATTGCGGCGGGAAGGTCTGCGGAGCCGGCTGATCATGCAGGTGCACGACGAACTGGTGTTCGAGGTCCCCGAGGACGAACGCCTGACCATGGAGCAACTTGTCAGGCACGAAATGGAACATGCCGTCAGCCTGAGGGTTCCGCTCCTGGTGGATGTCAATTGCGGGAAAAATTGGAGCGAGGCCCACTAGGAAAGAGTCGTGGATGTAGTATACGGTTTTGTGGTAATGTGGCGATCGCACGAAATAAAGTAGTATAACTCGAGTTGCGGGGAGGAAGCATCCCATGGCCGGCGACATCCTTGACGAGATTATCGAAACCTGTCTGTCCCTCGAAAAAAAAGCCGGCGATATTTTTCGAATTTTTGCCGGTCATGCCGGAAATGACGAAGAGCGGTGCTTCTGGGAAACGGTCGCCGGCGAGACGCGGCATCACAGCGACCTTCTCGACCGGGTGCGCGAAGCGGGCGGTGCCGGCGTGTCGTCTCTGGTGGTCTACAAGCCCCACGAAACCCGGGAAGAGCTGGAGATGATCGGGAAGAGCATCGACGATTACCTGGAGCAATACCAGGCGGCTCCTGACCCGGCTGCCGCCTGCCTGCTCGGCTTCAGACTGCAGCTCTATCTGCTCCATCCTTCGTTTGCCAGTCTCTGCCGCATGATGAGGGACGTCACCGGCGAGGCGATGGACGCCAACTGTTATGGCGCCTATCTTCGCCGCTTTATCGATGGGGTTGCCGGTTGCTGCCCAATGACCCCGGAGATCGAACTGTTGGGCGAGGCGCTGTTCAGACTGTGGAGCGAATCCCGGCAACTGGCCGCCCAGTCCCACATCGATGCCCTGACCGGGGTCCTTACCCGGGCCGGTTTCTTCCGCGCCATCTCTTCCTTCGCCCATGCCGCCCAGCGCAGCGGTAGCACGGTTGCCATCATGCTGATCGATATCGATTATTTCAAGCTGATCAGCGAGAACTACGGCCACCAGACCGGCGACCGGCTCCTGCAGGTGGTGGCCGATACCATTGTTTCGCATCTGCGACGTTCCGATATTGTCGGTCGCTTTAATGGCGACGAATTCATCGTCTACCTGTCACCCGTCGAGCCGGGGGCGCTGCAGGAGGTGGCGGAAAAGCTCCGCCTTTCCATTGCCGAGGCCTCAGCGCGGCTGGTGTCGGTGACGGTTAGCATCGGGATTGCTTTCGGCACCCTCGGCGCCGAAGTGGACAAAGGGGTGGAAGACCTGGTGCGGCGGGCTGATGAATGTCAGATGCAGGCCAAATATACCGGCAAGAACAAAGTGGTGATGAAATGATCGCGCCGCTCGGCGTGGCGGGGGCGCAGTGAACCTGCCGTTCGCCTGGCCCCGGAACCTCGCCGAGGCAAAGCCGCTTCAGGAGCAGTTGGCGCGGCAGGTCCGCCAGAGTCCGCTGCCGGGAGCGATTCGGACGGTGGCCGGGATCGATGCCGCTTTTGTCGGCGACCGGATCGTTGCCGCTGCCACCCTTTTCGACTACCAAACCCTCGAATTCCTCTGCTCGGCACATGCCGTCCGCGAAGTCACTTTCCCCTACATCCCCGGTTACCTCTCCTTTCGCGAAGCGCCGGCCTTTCTGGCGGCACTCGAACAGCTGCCGTCCCCCCCCGACCTGGTGATCGTCGACGGTCAGGGGATCGCCCATCCGCGCCGGTTGGGGATCGCTTCGTTTCTTGGCGTCCTCCTCGGTCGGCCGACCATCGGCAGCGCCAAGTCGCGGCTGGTGGGCGAGTATGTCGAGCCGGCAATGGAGCGGGGCGCTTGGACACCCCTGGTTGATCGGGGCGAAGAGGTCGGCGCGGTGCTTCGAACCCGCAGCGGCATCCGGCCGCTGTTTGTCTCTCCCGGGCACCTGATCACCCTCAGCGAAGCGCTGGCGGCGGTGCTGCACTGCACCGTCCGCTACCGCCTCCCCGAACCGCAGCGGGTGGCCGATCGTCTCGCTGCCCAGCTGAAGCGGGAACTGCCGGCCAGTTGCTGACCCGTTTCTGCTGCGGGAGGTTGCCAACCACGACGGTTACTTCAGTAACCAGCCGGTCAATAGATTCAAGATCCGGAAAGCTGGCGATCTTTTCGGTGCCCTCGGTTTCCAGCGCAAGACGTCGTTCGCCGTCGCCCTGTCCCTCGATCCCAGTCACTGAGTGACGAACAAGGCGCTTCACCATGCTCATGGCGGGAGAAAAGAACATCAGGACCAATCCGGCGGCCCGAACCACCGACCGGTTGCGGAAGCTGTTCGGCAAATAGTCGCCGCCCTGCCGGGGCGGCGATTCCTAGCCGTACTTGTAGGAGAGGAGGACTCCGTCGCGGAGGGGAAGGATCGTGGTGAAAAAATCGCGGCGGGCGAACATGAACCGGTTGAACTCGGCGATCCCTCTGGTTTCCGGATCGTCGTTCCCTTCCGCCACCCGCCCGTACCAGAGAGCATTGTCGGCAATAATCAAAGCGTTTTTGGCCAGGCGGGGGAGCATGATTTCCGCCGCCTGGCGATAATCCTGCTTGTCGACATCGATGAAAAGCAGGTCAATGTTGTCGTAGTCGCGGCCAATAGTCAGGGCGTTGCCAACCCTGAATTCGATCCGGTCGGCAAGGCCGGTTTCCTGGAAGATTCGCCGGGCGTAATCGATGTTTTCCTGGTCGTGGTCGGTCATTACCACCTTGCCGGTAATGCTGATCGCCCGGGCGAACCACCAGGTCGAATAGCCGAAGCCGGAGCCGAGCTCGACCACCAGTTGGGGTTGCCTGAGCCGGGTGAGCAGGTAGAGGAGCCGGCCGACGAGGCGATCGACAATGGGAAAACGCCGTTCCCTGGCCAACTGCTCCATTTCCTGCACATAGGGGTCCTCTTCCGGTGCCAGCCGCATCAGGTATTCCTCGATGCGGGGATCGGTGATGGCAATCATTCCGCGTCCCTCCTTTCCAGAGGAAACTGTATACATAATGACCGGTTAGACAAGTCTAGCACTCCTGCATAGATACGCAATCGCCATGGTGAAAATCCGAGCAAACTCCATGTTGACTTCCATGGACGGCCAGTCTTTAATAGGGGGATGCAGACAGCGCGTGATCCGGCAATGATGCTCCAGACGAAGGCGACGGCCATTCTGCTCCTCAGCACGGTGATGTGGGGGGGGAGTTTTCTGTTCAACAAGATCGGACTGCGGGAGATCCCGCCGGTCCAGTTCTTCTTTTTCCGGTTCGCCCTGGCGGCGCTCTTGATGGGCGGACTCTGCCTCCCCCGGCTCCGGCGGCTCGATCTGACAACCGTCAAGCGAGGGGCGCTGGTCGGTGTGGCCCTGACGCTCGTCAACCTGACCTTCGTTTTCGGCGTCTCCGGCACCTCCATTTCCCGGGCCGGCTATCTCAACAACCTCTTTGTCCTGATCATCCCGCTCCTGTCGTTCACCCTCTGGCGGGAACGGGTCGACCGGCTCACCTTTGCCGGCATCCTGCTGGCGCTGGTCGGCGTCTGGGCACTGGCCAGCGGCGGGAACGGCGGTTTCAATCGGGGCGACCTGGTGTCGACGGTCTGCGCCCTGTTCATCGCGATTCACATTCTGACGGTTTCCCGGGTTCTCCGCGACGAGGACCTCTATCTCGTCACCCTGGTACAGTTCGCCACCGTCGCCCTGGCCGGTGGCCTCCTCTGCCTGGCACTGCCGTGGCCGCGCTTCACCGTCGGTGCCACTTCTGTCTGGGCCGTCGTCTATTGCGCCGTCTTCCCGACGGTGGTGGCCTTCACCCTGCAGAACGCCTATCAACGGTACGTCAACCCGACCAAGGCCGGCCTGATCTATACCCTTGACCCGGTCTGGAGCATGTTCTCCGGGATGCTCTTCCTCGACGAACGGCTGACCCCCCGGGAAGGGTTCGGCTGCCTGCTGATCCTGGCGGCAGTGGCGGGGCCGCTGCTGGGACGGCTCGTTGGGCAGAAACGGCGCTCCGTCTACCTGTTCGACAAGGCAAACGGCGAGGTCTGAGCCATGACGGTGCCGGTTTTTGCCGTCAGCGAGGAGAAAAATCGCTGGCTGCGGGAGAAGATGGCCGAGCTGGGGGTGACGGAAGGGGATCTGGAGGAAACGTTCCTCCGTTCTTCCGGCAAGGGGGGGCAGCATGTCAACAAGACCTCCAGCTGCGTCCAGCTCCGCCACCGCCCCACCGGCATCGAAGTAAAATGCATGCGGGAGCGCAGTCAGTCGGTGAACCGTTTCCTGGCCCGGCGCGAGCTTCTGGAGCGACTGGAGCGCTTGCAGCGCGGGGCAACGATCCGCGATGCCAAGGCGGAAAAACTCCGCAAGCAGAAGAGCCGGCGCCGCAAACGGACAGCGGTGAAATACCGGGGAATAAACGATCAGGGGGAAGAGTGACAACGTTCGGGTGCCCTCCCGGCGCTGCACTCCTTCCCGCCATGCCATAAAGGTTAGCTGATGATCAAGCACGAAACCCTGCAAATCCTCGAATACGACAAAGTCCTTACCGTGATTGGCGGACATGCCCACAGCGATGCTACCGGGACGGCGATCGGCCGGTTGGCGCCCTTAGGCGACCGCCCGGCGATCGAAGAACGTTTCGGCCAGGTGGAGGAAATCCGCCAGCTGGGCCGGTTGGGGTTGGCCCTGCCGCTCGCCTCCTTTGCCGACATTACCCCGGTGATGGTGGCGGTCCGTCCCGAAGGGGCGGTGCTCGATCCGACGGAACTGGTGGTCTTCTTTCCGGTACTCCGGATCATGACCGCCCTGGCTCGGCAGTTTGCCTACCGGACCGATATCCCGCTCTTGCAGCGGCTGGCCGGCGAACTGACCGGCTTTCCCGACCTGCTCGATGAGCTGGAGGTGTCGCTCGACAGCGAAGGGAACATCCTCGATTCTGCGTCGCCGCTCCTCTATGATCTGCGGCAGCGCAAGCGGCAGCTGACCGAGCGGATCCGTCGCCGGCTCGCCGAGATCGTCCGCGAAACCGGTGTCGCCCCGTTCCTGCAGGACGATTTCATTACCCAACGGGGGAGCCGCTGGGTGATTCCGGTGCGGATGGATTCCAAGGGGATGGTGCCGGGGGTGGTGCATGACGTCTCCAACTCCGGCGAGACCGCCTTCATGGAGCCGCTGGAGATCATCGGCCTGGCCAACGAGCTGGAGAACCTGGGCGCCGAGGAGAAGGCGGAGATGATCCGGATCGTCCGGACCATCTGCCGGCAGCTCCGGACGGAAGCGGAGGCGCTGGAGGCCCAGTTCGCCACCCTGGTTCAGCTCGATCTCCTCAACAGCGTTGCCGCCTTTGCCGACCAGGTCGACGCCGAACGGCCGGCGATCAACGAAGAGCGGCAAATCCGGCTCCGGGAGGGACGGCATCCGCTATTGATGCTCCTGCAGCGGCAGCGGGGCGGCCGGGAGGTGGTGCCGCTCGACCTGACGCTCGGGAGCGGCGCGGGGGGGGCGGCGGCGGAGGTGATGGTGATCACCGGCCCGAACGCCGGCGGCAAGACCATCGCCCTCAAGACCACCGGGCTGTTGCTGCTGCTGGCCCTCAGCGGGATTCCGGTGCCGGCTGCCGCCACCTCGACCTTTCCGGTGATCGCCGACCTTCTGGTCGATATTGGTGACGAACAATCCATCGAGCAGAGCCTTTCCACCTTTTCAGCCCACGTCTCCAACATCGCCGGGATCCTGGAACGGGCCGACGAGCGGACGGTGGTGCTGCTTGACGAGCTCGGCACCGGTACCGAGCCGGTGCAGGGGGCAGCCATTTCCTGCGCGGTGCTCGACGACCTGCAGCGGCATGGGGCGCTGGTGGCGGCTACCACCCATCTGACCGATATCGTCGGTTTTGTCCACAAACGGCCGGGGATGGTCAACGCCTCGATGGAGTTCGACCGGGAGACCTTCACGCCGCTCTACCGGCTGAAAAGCGGCGAGCCGGGGCAGTCCCACGCCCTGGAGATCGCCCGCCGCTACGGGTTGCCGGAACGGGTGGTCCAGTTTGCCACCGGCATGCTCGGCACCATGGAGACCGAATTCCACGACCTGCTGGCCGAGCTGAAGGAACAGCGCCGGCGGCACGAGGAGGCACTGACCGCTGCCACGGAGCAGCTGCGGGCGGCGGAGGAACGGGAGCGCCGGGCGGTGGCACGGCTGGCCGAGGCGGAGCGGCAGAAGCGGGAGATGGTGGAACAGGCGCTGGTCGAGGCCCGGGAACTCGTCCGCAATGCCCGGCGCGAGGTCAATGCCATCATCGACGAGGCCCGCCGGGAGCGGAGCCGGGAAGCGCGGCGGAAAATCGACGAAACCGAGGAACGGCTGGCGGCGCAGCTGCGGGCGTTCCACCCGGAAGAACAGCTCTCCCTCGAGGCGCTTCGCGAGGGGGACACCGTCTTTGTCCCCGGCCTCGGCTATGACGGCACGGTGATCGCCATCGACCGCAAGGGGGGCCGGCTGCGGGTGCGGGCCGGGATGATGGAACTCGATGTGGCGCTCGGCGACCTGGCGCCGCGGCGGGGGAAAGCCGCCCAGCCCCAGCCGCGCAAAACCGGGCGAACGCTAACGCCGGAGCCGGAACTCCCCCACGAGCTGAAACTGCTCGGCCTGCGGGTGGACGATGCCCTGACCCGCCTGGAACAGTTCCTCAACCGCGCCTCGCTCGAAGGGTACGGCGAGCTGCGGATCGTCCACGGCAAGGGGACCGGAGCGCTGATGCGGGCGGTGCGCGAGCATCTCGACGGCCACCCGCTGGTGCGCGAGTTCCGTCCCGGCGAGCCGTTCGAGGGGGGCGACGGGGCGACAGTGGTAACGTTGCGCTGAGCCAGGGGAGAGAGCCGATGATTCAGGACCCGACCGATCAATACATTGCGACCATTCTTGCCCATGCCGACATCGTCGGGAAAGCCGTCCTCGAAGTCGGCTGCGGCACCGGCCGGATTACTCGCGACCTGGCCCGCTATGCCGCCCGGGTGGTGGCCGTCGACCCGGATGTCGCCGCCCTGGAGTACGCACGGCAGCGGGTGCCGGCCGCCAACGTGACCTTTCGGGCCATTGCCCCCGACTTCGGCGATTTTTTTGCCGTGGCGGGCGAGGAGACCCGATTCGCGGCGGTCCTCTATACCCTGTCGCTGCACCATGTGCCGGTTGCCGAGATGGGCGCCCATCTCCGGACGGTTGCCGGGCTGGTGGCGGACGGCGGAGTGATCGTGGTGGTGGAACCGGGGGCGGGGGGCTCCTTCACCGAGCTCAAGGAGCGGTTCGGCGCCGGCAGCGGCGACGAGCGGCCGGCCCAGGAGGCGGCGATCCGGGCGATGCATGCCCTGGCCGGCTGGACGGTGGGCGAGACCGTCCCGTTCCGCATCCTGTTCCAGTTTGCCGATGCCGATGACGTTCTTGCCGCCAAGCTCCCCGATTTCGCCAAGCGCTCCGCGGCGGTACAGCAGGAGATCCTCGCCTTCCTGGCGCCCCATCGGACGGCGAACGGCATTGTCCTCGATGCCGGTCGCCGGCTCAATGTGCTGCGCCGGGCGCTGGCCGGGGAGCCCTGACGGATTGTCCCGGAAAGGTGCCATTAATTCTTGTCTGGAGGTTGACGACGATGAAACAGGCGCTGTTGCTGCTCGTTGCCCTTGTCTGCCTGGTCCCCTCCCCGCCGGTCGTCCGGGCGGGCGAGGCGCCGACTGGGTCTCCCCCCGGCGAAGGGCGCGTCCTGGCACCCCGGGAAAAAGATCCGGCGGCGGCGCAGTTGCTCCCCCGCGAGGACGTGGCGGCATCCCCCGCCGTCGCGGTGCCGCCCGCCGAACCGGAAAAGGTGAAGCCGCGCGGCTACGGCCAGTACGAAAAGGTCCTCATTTACGACAGCAGCGAGGGGGGGCATGTGGAGACCCTGCCTCGCTGAACCGGTGACACGAGCTGCGGAGGAATCATGAAGCGTGCCTTGTTGGTGATCGACGTGCAGAACGAATATTTCACCGGCGTGCTGCCGGTGGTCTATCCGCCGGGGAGCCTGGCAAACATCCTCGCCGCGATGGATGCGGCGACGGCGGCCGGGATGCCGGTGGTGGTGATCCGCCACGGGGCCGCGGCCCCGGATGCGCCCGCCTTCCGCCGCGGCGGTCCGGCCTGGGAGCTGCATCCGGAAGTGGCGCGGCGCCCTTTCGAACTGCTCCTCGAAAAGAGCCTGCCGGGGAGCTTCACCGCCACGAACCTGGAAGCGTGGCTCCGGGAACGGCAGATCGAAACGGTGGTCATCTGCGGCTACATGACCCAGATGTGCTGCGACACCACCTCCCGCGAGGCGTTCCACCGCGGTTTCACGGTGGAATTCCTCAGCGATGCCACCGGAACCCTCGCCTTCAGCAATAGTGCCGGCTCGGTCACCGCCGAAGAGCTGCACCGGGCGGTGCTCGTCACCCAGCAGCTTCGCTTCGCCACCGTGCTGCCGACCGCCGCCTGGCTCGCCACGGTTGCCGCGGGGGCCGGAAAATGACCATCGACGAACTTTTCCCTGCCGCGGTGCGCCAGCTGCCGCTGGCCGACCTGCCGCTCGCTGGCGCCACCGCCTTCCTTGCCCAGGGAACCGGGGAGCAGATTCTCTTCATGCACTTTGCCGAAGAGACGGAATTGCCGGAACATGCCCATGCCGCACAGTGGGGGATTGTTCTCGAAGGGCGGATCGACCTGGTGATCGACGGGGTACCGCATACCTTCGGCAAGGGCGACCGCTACCTGATTCCTGCCGGGGTGCGCCATTCGGGCACAATTCATGCGGGCTATGCCGATATTACCTTTTTTGCCCAACCGGACCGCTACCGGCCCAGACCGGCCGTTACGGCGGAGTAGCGACAGCCGGGCATGCCATGGTTGCATCTTCGCTGGTGGGTGCGCTATATTGGAAAGCGCTAACCGGTTTGCCGCCCGGGAATGGCGGGCGGCAGCCAATTAATCGGGGGGCGAAGCGGGCGCTGGCCGGTTCCGCCCGGTGAGGTGAAGCCATGGTCGGCAAAGTGGTCTGGCTGGTAATTGCGTGCGTGGCGGCGGTTTCCCTGGCGGTGGTGGCGGGGATCGTCAATCCCGGGGAAAAGGTCAATGCCCTCTGGCTGGTGACCGCGGCCGGCTGCTTCTACTTGGTGGCCTACCGCTTCTACGGCGCCTTTCTCGCCGCCCGGGTGCTGGCCCTCGACCCGGCGCTGAAGACGCCGGCCCGCCGCCTGGCGGACGGCATGGACTTCCATCCCACTAACCGCTGGGTGCTCTTCGGCCACCACTTCGCCGCCATCGCCGGCGCCGGCCCGCTGATCGGCCCGATGCTCGCCGCCCAATTCGGCTATCTCCCCGGCTTCCTCTGGCTCTTGGTCGGTGCCGTGCTGGTCGGGGCGGTCCACGATATGGTGATCCTGGCCGCCTCGGTGCGGCGCAACGGCCGTTCCCTGGCCCGGATCGCCAAGGACGAGATCGGCCCGGTCGGCGGTCTGGCGGCGTCCCTGGCGATCCTCTTCATCCTGATCGTTGCCCTGGCCGGCCTCGGTCTGGCGGTGGTCAACTCCCTCGCCAAGAGTCCCTGGGGGACCTTCACTATCTTCCTCAGCATTCCGATTGCCCTGTTCATGGGTCTCTACCTCTACCGGCTCCGGCCGGGGCGGGTCGGCGAGGTGAGCGCCATCGGCTTCGCCCTGCTGCTCGGGGCGGTCTTTGCCGGCCACTACATCCCCGGCTCCGCCCTCGAACCGTTCTTCAACCTCTCCAAGGGGAGCCTGGTGCTGGCGATGGCCGGCTACGGCCTGGTCGCCTCGATCCTGCCGGTCTGGATGCTCCTCTGTCCCCGGGACTACATCTCCACCTATATGAAGATCGGTACGGTGCTGCTGCTGGCGGTCGGGGTCGTCTGCATGGCGCCGACCATCCAGATGCCGGCGGTGACCCGCTTCGTCGCCGGCGGCGGGCCGATCATCCCCGGCAAGCTGTTTCCCTTCATGTTCATCACCATCGCCTGCGGTGCGGTCTCCGGCTTCCATTCTCTGATTTCGTCGGGAACGACGCCGAAGATGATTACCTCGGAACGGGAAATCCCGATGATCGGGTTCGGCGCCATGCTGGTCGAAGGGTTCGTGGCGGTGATGGCGCTGGTGGCGGCCACCATTCTGGTTCCCGGCGACTATTTCGCCATCAACACCAAGCTTTCTTTCGATGCCGTGACGGCCCTCGGCTTTCCGGTGGAGCGGGTGCGCGAACTCTCGGCCATGGTCGGCACCGACATCGCCGGACGCCCCGGCGGCGCGGTCTCGCTGGCGGTGGGGATGGCCTCCATCCTCTCGGCGATTCCCGGGATGCGGGGGCTGATGCCGTACTGGTACAATTTCGCCCTGATGTTCGAGGCGTTGTTCATCCTGACCACCGTCGATACCGGTACCCGGGTGGCCCGCTTTCTCCTCCAGGAGTTGGGGAGCCGCATCTACAAGCCCCTCGGCCAGCCGCGCTGGCTGCCGGGGATCATTGCCACCAGCCTGGCGGTGGTGGCCGCCTGGGCGTACCTGATCCACTCCGGCAACGTTTCCACCATCTGGCCGATGTTCGGCGTCTCCAACCAGCTGCTGGCGGCGATCGCCCTCGGCATCGGCACCACCATCCTGATCAAGTCCGGCAAGGTCCGCTACGCCTGGACGACCTTCGTGCCGATGGTCTTCATGTACCTGACCACCTTCGCCGCCTCCTGGACCCTGACCGGCTCTTTCCTCGGCAAGGCCGCCCGGGCGGCCACCGCCGGCGAGGCGCTCACCTTCCGGCTCAATGCCGCCCTGGTGGTGGTGATGGCGCTCCTGGCAATCGTTTCGCTCCTCGACATGTTCTACAAGTGGTACGGCTACCTGACCGCCACCCGCCGGATTGTCACCAGCGAAGTCCTGGAGTACGAGGAGGCGGCATGATTGTCTCCCTGATCGCCGCGATGGCGGAAAACCGGGTGATCGGCCGGGACGGCGCCCTGCCGTGGCATCTGCCGGCCGACCTGGCGCGCTTCAAGGCGCTCACCATCGGCCACCCGGTGATCATGGGACGGAAGACTTTCACCGCTATCGGCCGGCCGCTCCCCGGCCGGCTGAACATCGTCCTCAGCCGGCAGCCGACGTTCCGAGCCGCCGGCGTGGTGGTGGCGCGAAGTTTTGCCGAGGCCCTGGCCCTGGCGCCCGGCGCAGCGGAGGTTTTTATCTGCGGCGGCGGCGAACTTTACCGGGAGGCGCTGCCGCTGGCCGAGCGAATCTATCTGACGATCATCCATCGGGCCTATCCGGGCGATACCACTTTTCCCGAGCTGTTCGCCGATTTTGTCGAAACGGACCGCCAGGAAGTACCGGGCGATCCGCCGCTCAGCTGGGTCACCTATCAGCGTGCCGGGAGTGGCGCATGAGCACGCCCTTGCGCCGATTTTCCGTCTTCCTGCTGCCGGCGGCGGCCGACGCCGCCTGGGCCGAGGGGGTGATTCGCGAACTGGCCGGCCGCTACGACCTCCCTTCCTTTGCCCCCCATCTCACCGTCTGTAGCGGCTCCTATACCGACGTTGCCGAACTGCAGCCGCTGATGGATGCCTTGGCGGCCGCCGCGGCGCGGCTGGCGCCGTTCGACTTGGTTATTAACGGTATCGGGACGAGCGCGGAATATTTCCGAAGCCTGTTCATCGAATTTGCCGATTCGCCGGAACTGGCCGGGTTGCATGCCGCGGCGTGGGGAGCCCTGGACCGGCAGCCCGCGGACGAATTCCGCCCTCATTTGAGCCTCCTCTATGCCGAACTGCCGCTGGCGGAGAAACAACAGGCCGCCCGGACCGTTATCCTCGACCGGCAGCGGCTCAGCTTCGACGAATTGCGGATCGTCGTTCCCGATCCCGCCGCCGGCTGGGGCGATCCCCGCCACTGGCAGTCGTTGTTCCATGCCCGACTCGGCCAAACTGCCGGCAGGGTGCGGGCGGTGCTCTTCGATTTTGGCGGCGTGCTGGCCGAAGAGGGGTTTCGGGAGGGGCTCTTTGCGCTGGCCCATCGCCAGGGGCTCGACCCGCTGGCCGTCCACGGCGCTGGGATGGAAGCGATTTACCGTACCGGCTACGTCGTCGGCCGGGGGAGCGAGGCCGAATTCTGGCGGGTGCTGCGGCAGCAGAGCGGCCTGCGGGGGGATGACGCCGCTCTCACTGCCACCATTCTCGACCGGTTCGTGCTCCGCCCCCGGCTGCTGGCGATGGTTCGCTCCCTACGTGCCCAAGGCTACCGGGTCGCCATTCTCAGCGACCAGACCGACTGGCTGGAGGAGCTCGACCGGCGGTTCGGCTTCTATCGCGAGTTTGACCGGGTCTTTTCCAGCTATCGTCTTGGCAAGGGGAAGCGCGATCCGTCGCTATTCGACGAGGTGGTCGGCGAATTGGGGCTAACCCCGAATGAGGTACTCTTTATCGATGATATGCTGGCCAACGTCGTGCGGGCCGAAAGCCGCGGGCTCCGGGGAATCCTCTTTGAGAGCGAAGAGCAGTGTCTGGCGGAGCTGGCGAAACGGTTCGGCCGGCAGCGCGAAGGGGCGTAACGTGTCGGCACTTTGGGAAAGCGGGAGGGATCAGTCATGCGCGCAATGCTCTTCACCGGGGTCGGTCGGCCGCTACAGCTGACCGAGATGCCGATCCCCGAACCGGGACCGGGGCAGCTGTTGTTGAAAGTCCATGCCTGCGGCATCTGCCGCACCGATCTCCATATCATCGACGGTGAACTGACGGAACCGAAACTGCCGCTGATCCCCGGGCACCAGATCGTCGGCTCGGTGGTTGCCGCCGGCCCTGGCGGGGGACGGTTCCAAAGCGGTGCCCGGGTCGGCGTGCCGTGGCTTGGCTCCACCTGCGGCACGTGTCATTACTGTCAGAGCGGTCGGGAGAACCTCTGCGACGTGCCCCGCTTCACCGGCTACCAGATCGATGGCGGCTTTGCCGAGTATACCGTAGCCGACAGCCGGTTCTGCTTCCCGATCCCCGCGGGGTATCCCGATCTCCAGGCGGCGCCGCTGCTCTGTGCCGGCCTGATCGGCTACCGCTCGCTGGTGATGGCGGGCGAGGGGCCGCGGCTCGGCATCTACGGCTTCGGCGCCGCAGCCCACCTGGTCACCCAGGTGGCCCGCTTCCAGGGGCGGGAGGTCTACGCCTTCACCCGGGCCGGCGATGCCGCGGGGCAGGAGTTTGCCCGCCGGATGGGGGCGCGCTGGGCCGGCAGCGCCGAGCAGCGGCCACCGGAGGAGCTCGATGCGGCGATTATCTTCGCTCCGGCCGGCGAGCTGGTGCCGGCCGCCCTGCGGGTGGTGCGCAAAGGGGGGGTGGTGGTCTGCGGCGGGATTCATATGAGCGAAATCCCGGCTTTTTCCTACGACCTTCTCTGGGGTGAGCGTTCCCTTAGGTCGGTGGCCAATCTGACCCGGCAGGATGGCGAGGAATTTCTGGCCTTGGCGCCCCGAATTCCGATCCAGACCGAGGCGACTGCCTATCCTCTGGCGGCGGCCAACGAAGCTTTGGAGGATTTACGGCGCGGCGCGTTCTGCGGCGCGGCGGTTGTTGTCCCGGGTTAGGGGCGGCCCTTGCCCGCCTGCTGCAATTTCCCCATTTTGTCACCGTCAGTTAGCTATTTCACTGAATGGTGATTTCCCCACCGGTATTGCGCCAATTCTGACAAATATAACTATTACCAGTTGTTATGCAGTGGCGATTGTAAACGACACGGCATGCTCGGTCGGTTAAATTGCTGGCTCGATTGTTGAATAGCCGATAGGTAAAATTGGCTCGTCCGATTGCGGAACGTAACAATGTGAGGCGTATCATGTCGGTAACATTGGCAGCGGAATGGTTTGCAAAGGGGCTCGAATCCCTTCGTCATGACCATATTTATCTGGCCCGAACCTGTTTCGAGCATGCAGCAGCGGTTAATCGCAGCCCGGAAATCTGTTCGTATCTGGCCCTCTGCCAGGCGAAGACGCGGGGGAAATTCGGCGATGCCATCGCGCTGGCGCGGGAGGCGATCGCCAACGAACCGGCCAATCCGGTGCATTATCTCAACCTCGGTCAGATTTATCTCCTGGCGGGGATGCGCCAGGAAGCGGTCGATATTTTCCGGGAGGGGCTGCGTCGCCAGCATAATGACGCGATCGTCGGGGAGCTGAACCGGCTCGGCACCCGGAAACCGCCGGTCTTCCGCCGCCTGCACCGCAATCATCCGCTCAACAAGTACATGGGGATTTTCCTGGCGCGGCTCGGCTTGCGCTAGCGCTGGGGAATGAGATTATCGCGAAAGGGCGACCGGATTGCCGGCCGCCCTTTTTGCTGTGCCGGCAATGTCCCGTTGACGGGACGGCTATGCCGGTGCTACCTTCGCGCCATGGACCAGTGCCGTTGTCATGCCATCGTGCTTGCCGTTATGGATTTTCGGGATAATGACCGGATTGTCACGCTCTGTACTCTTCCGCACGGCAAGCTGCGGGGGGTGGCGAAAGGGGCGAAGAAGAGCGTGCGGCGGTTCGGCGGCGCCCTGGAGCCGTTCGCCCATCTGGAGGTCGAGCTGACGCTCAGGGAGGGGTTGTCGTCGCTGCATAGCGCGGATATCGTGACCGTTTTTCCCCATATCCGCGAAGACCTGCTGAAGATCGGCCACGCCGGCTATGCGGTGGAACTGACCGACCGCCTGCTTCCCGAAGCCGCGCCGGTGCCGCGACTGTTCCGTTTGCTGGCCGCCTATCTGGAGTACCTCGACGGTGCCACGGCCTCTCCTTCCGACCGGCGCTTCTTCGAAGTCAATCTGCTCAATATTCTCGGTTACCGGCTGGCCCTCGACCATTGCGGGCGCTGCGGGGTCGACCTCGCCCCGACCGCTGAGCGGCGGATCGGCGCAGCGGGGGCGGTTCACTGTCCGGCCTGCGGCCGGACCGGGCGGATCCTTTCTCCGCCGGCGGTGGCGCTGCTCGAAGGGGCACTCCGCACCGGCCGTTTCGGCGTGGTGAACTTTCCTGCCTCGCTGTTGCCGGAGGTGGCGCCGCTGATTGACGGGGCCATTGCCGCTCATCTTTCGCGTCCGCTCAATTCGCTGACCTTTCTGCGCCAGGTGGACCCCGACCTCGGTCTTTCTGTGTGATATTCCTTGACACCTTGTTGGATACATTGTAAGCTTTTCGACTCTAATTGCGTGTAACTTGGACGCTTTTTCAGTTTGATCAAACCCTGTTTACACAGGATAAAGATATTCTTATGTATGGAATGCCGCCGTGCCGCGCGTGGGGCGCGGCGGATGAGGAGGAGCCGACTTGACCTTTCAAGACCTGATTCTTGCCCTCCAGGGGTACTGGGCCAAACAGGGGTGCGTAATCCAGCAGCCCTACGATACCGAGAAAGGGGCCGGTACCTTCAATCCTGCCACATTCCTCCGCGTCCTCGGTCCCGAGCCGTGGAAGGTTGCCTATGTCGAACCGTCCCGCCGGCCTACCGACGGTCGCTACGGCGATAACCCCAACCGTCTTCAGCATTACTATCAGTTTCAGGTGATCATGAAGCCGTCGCCCCTGAACATCCTCGACCTGTACCTCGATTCGTTGCGGGCATTCGGCATCGATCCCGCCAAGCACGACATCCGCTTTGTCGAGGATGACTGGGAATCGCCGACCCTCGGTGCCTGGGGGCTCGGTTGGGAAGTCTGGCTCGACGGCATGGAGATTACCCAGTTCACCTACTTCCAGCAGGCGGGCGGCATCGACCTCAAGCCGGTCTCTTCCGAAATTACCTACGGCTGCGAACGGATCGCCATGTATCTCCAGGGGGTCGACAATGTCTACGACCTGGAGTGGGTCAAGGGGGTCAGCTACGGCGACATCCACCACCGCTCCGAGGTCGAGTTCTCCACCTACAACTTCGAAGAAGCCGATGTGGCGATGCTGCTCCAGCTCTTCCAGATGTACGAGCGGGAATGCATCCGGCTGGTGGAGCGGGAGCTGGTTCTCCCCGCCTACGATTACGTGATGAAGTGTTCCCATACGTTCAACCTTCTCGATGCCCGGGGCGCCATCTCGGTAACCGAACGCGCCTCCTATATCGGCCGGGTCCGGAATGTCGCCCGGCTCTGTGCCGAGGGGTATCTGAAGCTGCGCGAGAAGCTTGGGTTTCCGCTGTTGAAAAAATGATCCGACTCCAACGGTGAGCTGACCGGAGTTGATCCCCTTCCGTTCTGCCGGGACTCCGCACCGCTAGGTGCCGTGGTTGGCCGTGGCAGACGGAGCAGAGTGGGGCGGCCGCTTTCCCGTTGCTCCCGAAAGGAAGCTGCTACATGAGCAAGGAACTGTTTCTCGAAATAGGCACCGAAGAAATCCCCGCCGGATTTCTCCCCAAGGCGATGGCCGATCTGGAGGCCCTGGCCAGGAAAGAGCTGGAACAGGTCCGCCTGACCTTCGGCGAGATAAAGACCTTGGCCACACCGCGGCGCTTGGCCCTGGTGATCCGGGGACTGCCGGCGGTCCAGCCCGATGCCGAAATCACCGCCCTCGGTCCGGCGAAGAACATCGCCTTCGATGGGACGGGCAAGCCGACCAAGGCGGCTGAAGGGTTTGCCCGCGGCCAGGGGGTCGACGTGGCGACCCTGACATTGGTGACCACCGAGAAAGGCGAATACGTCGCGGCGGTCAAGAAGGAGAGTGGCCGGCCGGTTCCCGATCTGCTCGTCGAGCTGCTGCCGCGGCTGCTTGCCGCCATCCCCTTCCGCAAATCGATGCGCTGGGGCGACCTCGATACCCGCTTCGCCCGACCGATCCACTGGATCGTCGCCCTCTTCGACGGGGTGATCGTCCCCTTCACCTTCGGCAATATCGAGAGCGGCTCTGTCTCCCGCGGCCACCGGTTCATGGCCAACCAGGCCTTCCCGGTCAGCAACTTCGCCCATTACCTCGAAGAGTGCGAGCGCCATTTCGTCATCCCCGATCCGGAGCATCGGCAGGAGATCATCCGCCGGGAGATCCACCGGGTGGCCAAGAGCGTCGGCGGGCATCTGCTGCCGGACGAGGGGCTGCTCGACGAGGTGACCTTCCTGGTGGAATATCCCAGCGTCGTTCACGGGACCTTTTCGCCCGAATTCCTCCAGGTGCCGCGAGAGGTGCTGATCACCTCGATGCGCAGCCATCAGCGGTACTTCTCGGTGGTCGATGGTAACGGTGCGCTGCTGCCGATCTTTATTACCATCAACAATACCTTGACCGAGGATCCGTCGGTAGTGGTGAAGGGGAATGAACGGGTGCTGCGGGCGCGGCTGTCCGACGCGCGCTTCTTCTACGACGAAGACCGGAAGGTCCGGCTGGAGAGCCGGGTCGAGGCGCTGAAAAGCGTCGTCTACCAGCAGAAGCTCGGTACCTCCTACGAGAAGATGGAGCGCTTCAAGACCCTCGCCGAGGGGCTGGCGGCGCAACTCTGCCCGGCGGTTGGGGAGAAAGTGGCCCGGGCCGCGTTCCTCTGTAAGGCGGACCTGGTCAGCGGCATGGTTGGCGAGTTTCCCGAGGTGCAGGGGGTCATGGGACGCGAGTACGCTCTTTTGGACGGTGAAGACCGGGAGGTTGCCATCGCCATTGCCGAGCACTACCTGCCGACCCAGGCCGGCGGCGAACTGCCGGCTTCGGATATCGGTGCCTGTGTTTCCCTTGCCGACAAGCTCGATACCATCTGCGGTTGCTTCGGCGTCGGCCTGATTCCCTCCGGCTCCGCTGACCCGTACGCCCTGCGCCGCTCCGCCCTCGGGATCATCAATATCATTCTCGACAAGGGGTATCGCCTGTCGCTCGATGCGTTGGTGACCCGCTCGCTTGATCTTCTGGCGGCCAAGCTGACCCGGCCGGTTGCCGAGGTCAAGGCCGACGTGCTGGAGTTCTTCCACGGTCGTTTCGTCAACCTGATGGGTGATCGTTTCGCTTCGGACGCGGTGGATGCCGTGGTCAGCGCCGGTTACGACGATCTGGTCGATTCCGCCGCCCGAATCGCTGCCCTGTCCGAGTTCAAGGGCCGGCCCGATTTCGAGTCGCTGGCCGTGGCCTTCAAGCGGGTCTGCAACATTGTCAAGGAAGGTGTGGCGCAGCCGGTCGACGCCGCGCTCTTCCAGGAACCGGCCGAAGGCGCGCTTCAGCAGGCCTTCCTGGCGGTACGGGGCGACGTCGAGGCCCGGGCCGCTGCCGGCGACTACCTGGCGGCCCTGACCGGCATCGCCACCCTCAAGGGGGCGGTCGACGACTTCTTCGACCAGGTGATGGTCATGGCCGAGGATGAACGGGTGCGAACCAACCGGCTCAGCCTGCTGACAGCGATCAGCAGGTTATTCGGGGCGATCGCCGATTTCGCGAAACTAGCCGCTTAGCCGAAAGGCAAGCGGCTTTTTTCTTGTTTTACTCTCGCTAAATGGTCGTTGAATAACGATAAATTATATTTAATCTAGCTGAACGCGTTTGAGTATCAATAAACGGCGGACCGGGAAACGGCCCGTCAAAACAGAGGAGGAGTGCAATGGCTGCAAAGTACGTGTATTTCTTCGGTAATGGCCAGGCCGAAGGGAAGGCGGAGATGAAGAACCTTCTGGGTGGCAAAGGGGCCAACCTGGCCGAGATGACCAGCATCGGCCTGCCGGTCCCGCCGGGCTTTACCATCACCACGGAGGTCTGTACCGAGTTCTACAAGAACAACCGTTCCTATCCGGCCGGGTTGCGGGGGGAAGTGGAAAAGAACCTGCAGCAGGTGGAAGCGTTGATGGGCCGGACCTTCGGCGACGCCAAGAACCCGCTGCTCGTCTCGGTTCGTTCCGGCGCTCGCGCCTCCATGCCGGGGATGATGGATACCATCCTCAACCTGGGGCTCAACGATACCACCGTCCAGGGGATCATTGCCCAGAGCGGTGACGAGCGCTTTGCCTACGATGCCTACCGGCGCTTCGTCCAGATGTACTCCGACGTCGTCATGGGGATGGACAAGGATCTGCTGGAGCATCTGCTCGAGCAGAAAAAGGAAGAAAAGAAGGTTCACCTCGACACCGACCTGACGGCCGCCGACTGGCGGGAACTGGTCGGCAAATTCAAGGCGAAGATCAAGGAGTCGCTCGGCAAGGAGTTCCCGGAAGATCCCCAGGAGCAGCTCTGGGGCGCGATTGGCGCCGTCTTCGGCTCCTGGATGAATCCGCGCGCCATTACCTACCGTCGGCTGAATAACATCCCGGCCGAATGGGGGACGGCGGTCAACGTCCAGTCGATGGTTTTCGGCAACATGGGGAATGACTGTGCCACCGGTGTTGCCTTCACCCGCGACCCGTCGACCGGCGAGAACTATTTCTATGGCGAGTACTTGGTCAACGCCCAGGGCGAGGACGTGGTGGCCGGTATTCGCACCCCGCAGCCGATCAATCGGGCCAACGGTAAGGACTCCACACTGCCGTCCATGGAAGAGGTGCTTCCCGAGTGCTACCAGCAGCTGGTGCAGATTCGCGGCATCCTGGAAAAGCATTATCGGGACATGCAGGATATCGAGTTCACCATCGAGAAGGGGAAACTCTTCATGCTGCAGACCCGGAACGGCAAGCGGACCGCCAAGGCGGCGATCAAGATCGCCGTCGACATGGTGAACGAGGGGCTGATCGATGAAAAGACTGCCGTGCTGCGAGTCTCCCCGTCGCAGCTCGACCAGCTGCTCCACCCGTCACTCGATCCGAAGGCCAAGAAAACGATCATCGCCAAGGGGTTGCCGGCTTCGCCGGGGGCGGCCAGCGGCGAGGTGGTCTTTACTGCCGATGAGGCGGAAGCTGCGGCGCGGCTCGGCCTGAAGGTGGTCCTGGTCCGGATCGAGACCTCACCGGAAGATATCCATGGCATGCATGCCGCCCAAGGGATTCTCACCGCCCGCGGCGGCATGACCTCCCATGCGGCGGTGGTTGCCCGCGGCATGGGCAAGTGCTGCGTTGCCGGCTGCGGCGATATCAAGGTCGATTATGCCGCCAACCAGTTCGTCGCGGCGACCGGTCAGGTGGTCAAGAAAGGGGACGTGATCACCCTTGACGGCGCCACCGGCGAGGTGATGCTCGGCGAGGTGCAGACCGTGCCGCCCCAGCTGACCGGTGACTTCGGCACCCTGATGGGGTGGGTTGACCGCTACCGCAAGCTAAAAGTCCGGACCAATGCCGATACCCCTCACGACTCGAAAGTGGCCCGGGAATTCGGCGCCGAGGGGATCGGCCTCTGCCGGACCGAGCATATGTTCTTCGAGGCCGACCGGATTGCCGCCGTGCGGGAGATGATCCTGGCCGACGACGTCGAAGGGCGCAAGAAGGCGCTGGCGAAGATCCTGCCGATGCAGAAAGGGGACTTCCTTGGCATTTTCCGCGAGATGAAGGACCTGCCGGTCACCATCCGGCTTCTCGACCCGCCGCTGCACGAATTCCTCCCCCAGGAAGAGAAGGATATCGAGGCGCTGGCCAAGACCATGGGGGTGACGCCACAAACCCTCAAGAACAAGGTGGAATACCTGCACGAGTTCAACCCGATGCTCGGCCACCGCGGCTGCCGCCTCGGTCTGACGTTCCCGGAAATCTACGACATGCAGGTCCAGGCGATCATGGAAGCAGCCTGCGAACTGACGAAGAACGAAGGATTTTCGATCGTTCCCGAAATCATGATCCCGCTGGTCGGCGTGGTCTCAGAACTGGCCCGGCTCCGGGAAAACGCTATCCGGGTCTGCGACGAAGTGATCGAGCGCTACGGCGTCAAGCTCGACTACCTGATCGGGACGATGATCGAGCTGCCGCGGGCGGCGCTGACCGCTGACGAGATTGCCACCCAGGCGGAGTTCTTCTCCTTTGGTACCAACGACCTGACCCAGACCACCTTCGGTCTTTCCCGCGATGATGCCGGCAAGTTCCTGCCGTTCTACGTCGAGAGTGGCCTGCTGGAGGAAGATCCCTTCGTCTCCCTCGATCAGCAGGGGGTCGGCCTGCTGGTGAAGATGGCGGTAGAAAAGGGGCGGGCCACCCGGCCGAACATCAAGCTCGGCATCTGCGGTGAGCATGGCGGCGATCCGTCGTCGGTCATCTTCTGTCACTCGATCGGGCTCGACTATGTCTCCTGTTCGCCATTCCGGGTGCCGATCGCCCGGCTGGCTGCGGCTCACGCCGCTCTGGAGGGGTAATCTCTCAGGCGCTGAAAGGGGCGGGGAAGCGGGAAACCGCTTCCCCGTTTCCCGTTTATCAGGAAAATATCGGCTTGACACGTTTCACTAATTGGTGCTACATAGCGTGCAATTTCTCTCATTTTTGATCTTCGGGCAGCGATTGTGCCCCATATTGCCTCGGCAAAGCGTCACAGGAGGAAAGAAGTAATGGCAAACGGTGTAGTGAAATGGTTCAATGACAGCAAGGGGTATGGCTTTATCGAGCAGGACAACGGTGACGACGTGTTCGTCCATTTTTCCTCGATCCAAGGGGACGGCTTCAAATCCCTGGCCGAAGGTCAGGCGGTAAGCTTCGATATTGTGCAAGGGGCCAAAGGACTTCAGGCGGCCAACGTCGTCCGGAAATAATCTGACCTCTAATCGGAAGAAGATGAAAAGCCCCGGAATTTCCGGGGCTTTTTTGCTGTCGGCCGTTCCCGGCAGGCCGGTCGGTGCAGGGTGCGGCAGCGGTGCCACTATGCTCCAGTACGTTGAACCGGTCTTCCGCCCGCCGAGCGAGGCCCGGAGCCTTATCCTTCAGATCACCGTCGGCTGTTCGCACAACCGTTGCGCCTTCTGCGGCATGTACAAGATGAAGCGCTTCCGGTTGAAGCCGCTGGCCGAAATCTTTGCCGAGCTCGCCGGGCTTCCGCCCCGCTGGTGCGTGACGGTCGACCGGGTTTTCCTTGCTGACGGCGATGCCCTGGTCTATCCCTTCGCCGAACTCTGCCTGATCCTCGACCGGCTGGCCGCGTATTTTCCTGCCCTGACCCGGGTCGGTTCCTATGCCTCGCCGAACAGTCTGACGACCAAGGGCCCCGAGCAACTCGCGCTGTTGCGCGAGAAGAAGTTGCGGATCCTGTACCTCGGTCTCGAATCGGGCGACGAGCGGACGCTGGCGGCGATCGGCAAAGGCTTTACTGCCGGGGAACTTGCTGGGGAAGCGCTTAAAGCCCGCCAGGCGGGAATGAAGCTCTCGGTTACCGCCATCCTCGGCCTGGCCGGCCGGTCGCGGAGTCTGGAGCATGCCCGGGCAACGGCGGCGTGGGTGAGCCGGGTCGCGCCGGAGTATTTCTCTTTGCTGACATTGTTCCAGCGGCATAACGAGCAGTTTATCGGTTCTCTCGAACAATGCACCCGTCGCCAGCTGCTTATGGAGGCCCGCGAACTGTTGACAGCACTCAATCCGGTCAGAACGATCCTCCGCTCGAATCACGTTTCCAACTTTCTCTCCCTGGCAGGAAATTATCCCCGGGATCGACAGCGGCTGATCCAGCAGGTCGACCAAACCCTAGCTGCCATGGAGCGGCTCCCCGGCTACCTCGATAGCATACCCGGCTATGAAGAGGCATATTACTGATTCGCCGCGCCACCCGTCTTCCCTCGTCCGCGGCGTGCCGCGGGAGGGAAAACTGCGGCTTTGGCGGATGTCCTGGAGGTAGCGTTATGTGCACGGCAGATTTAACCATTCGGGAAGCGACCGGCGACGACGCTGCACTGCTCCTTGCCCTGATTTGCGAACTGGCGGCATACGAGAATTTGGCCCATGCGGTGGTTGCCACTGAGGAGCAGTTGCGACACTGGCTCTTCGGCGAACGGCCGGCCGCCGAGGTTCTGATCGCCGAGCTGGCCGGCGAACCAGTGGCGTTTGCTCTCTTTTTTCCGTCATTTTCCACCTTCCTTGGCCGCCCTGGCATCTATCTGGAAGACCTGTTCGTCCGGGAGGCGTGGCGTGGCCGGGGTATTGGCAAGTCGTTGCTGGCCCGGCTTGCCTATCTCGCCGTGGAGCGGGGTTGTGGCAGGCTTGAATGGTCGGTCCTCGACTGGAATCGTCCGGCGATTGATTTCTACCGTGCCCTGGGAGCGCAACCGCTGGACGATTGGACCGTCTTCCGGCTGACCGGCGAACAGTTGGCCACCCTGGCTGCTTCAGCAGCCACCGCTCTCGTCCCTTGATAGAGCGTTCGGCGGTCGACGCCGGCAATGCCGCGTCCCGTTTCCCTCCTCGTTTTTCCCGCTGATTGCCCCTGGTGTGAATACTAGATAATCAAACATTTTTTGAATAATTCGGTTAAAGCCTGGCTTGAATTTGCCGATACTTCATACATGGCATTTACTTCGTGTGGAGGCATGTCTTCATGGCTAGGCGGAAACTGGCGATAAAGGTCCTCGGGATTATCGGTATAACGTTGTTTTTGGGGTTTGCCCTGCTCGGCGGCGTCTCCATCTGGTTGGAGCATTCGGCGCTCCTCGGCCTTGAGACGCGGAATACCCGCGATCTGGCCACCATTATCGAGCGGGACATCGGCGACGTGATGATGAAGGGGGAAATGTCGGAAGTCGCGCGTTACATCGGTGACCGGCGCGGCAAAGGCGGAATCCTCGATCTGCGGACCTTCAATGCCGAGGGGAAGTCTGCCGCCGACAATAACGGCAGCGCCGAGCCGGCAGCCCTGGAGGCGCTGAAGACGGGGCGTACCGTTGAACAGCGGCGGAGCATCGACGGCAAACGGGCATTGACTTTCATTATCCCGATGGCCAACGAAGAGCGTTGCACCCAGTGTCATGACAAGACGAGCCGCTATACCGGGGCGCTGCTCCTGACCACCTCGCTCGAAGAAGGGTATGACGGCGCTCGGCAGCTGACCGTGGCGCTGGCTGCGGTCGGCGTTGTCTGCTTCTTTATCGTACTGGCGGCAATGTATGTCTTTTTCAAGCGGACACTGGTCAGAAATATTGCCGACATCTCGCAGAGCATCCAGGTGATTGCCCATGGCGAAGGGGATCTGACTTCCCGCTTGCCGGTCCGGAGCGACGATGAACTCGGCGAACTGGCGGAAGGGGTAAATCTGCTGATCGCCAAACTCTGTGAAATCATGTCCAGCCTCTATCACCAGGCCGGCCATATCGCCCTGGCCGCCTGCCGGACGATCAAGGAGACCGAGCAATTGGTCAATTCCACCGCCAGCCAGAAGGAGCTGTCTGTTTCAATGGCGGTGGCGTCGGAACAGATGGCGGCGACGTTGAACGATGTAGCGGCGACCACCCAGAAGGCTGCCCAGGTGTCGGGGCAGGTGGACGAGGCGGCGGGGAGCGGGATGACCGTCGTTCAGGAGACCTCCCAGAGCATGGACTTGATTCGCCATGGCGTTATGGCGACTCTGGAGACCATGGGTAAGCTGGAACGATCGTCGGATCAGATCGGCGAGATCGTCGGCATGATCGAAGACGTTGCCGACCAGACCAATCTGCTGGCGCTGAATGCGGCCATCGAAGCGGCTCGGGCCGGGGATGCCGGCCGCGGCTTCGCCGTCGTTGCCAACGAGGTCAAGGTATTGTCGGAGCGGACGGCGGCATCGACCAGGCAGATTGCCACCCTGGTCGGCAGTATCCAGCAGGAGATCCGGGAGGTGATGTCGGCGGTTGCGGGGGAAAAGGATCGTGTCGACGAGGGGGTGGCCCGATCGGCGGTTGCCCTGGAGCGTCTCGGCCAGATCATGCAGCTGGCGGCCACTTCGAACGATATGATCAGTCAGATTGCCACGGCTACCGAAGAGCAGAGTGCCACGACCGCCGAGATATCGGAAAAAATACACCATGTCTCGGGAACTGCCGAGGTGGTGAACGGTAAAATGGAGCAGACGGCGGGAATTTTTCGGGAGCTGTCGGAAACGGCGGAGAAAATCTACGCGACGGTTGGCCGGTTCAGCGTCGGCAATTACCATGATACCATCAAACGGTACGCGACGGAGTTGCGGACCCGGGTGACGGCAACCCTGGAACGGCAGGTAGCGGACCGTCGGCTGACGGTTGATCAGCTGTTCAGCCGCGATTACCGACCGATTCCGAATACCGATCCGCAAAAATACAGTACCCCCTTCGACCGGTTGTTTGATGAACTGATCCTGCCTTTCCAGGAAGAGATCATCGGCCAGGATGCCGGGATCTACTACGCCATCTGCGTCGACGAACGTGGCTACTGCCCGAGCCATAACCTCCGTTATTCGCAGCCGTTAACCGGCAACCCGGCGGTTGATCGGGAACGGAACCGCACCAAGCGGATCTTTAACGATCACACCGGTATCCGCTGTGCCACCAATAGCGAGAATTTCCTACTTCAGACCTATTTGCGGGATACGGGGGAAGTGATGAACGACCTGTCGACGCCGATCCGTATTGCCGGTCGGCATTGGGGTGCGGTGCGGATCGGCTATCGGGCGGACGACTGAGCCGTCCGCCGCGAGGCTAGACCCGGAAGCCGCCCATGGCAGCGGATAGTGCGTCCGTCTGGTGGGCCAGCCCGGCGACTGCCTCGCCCATGATGTGGGTGGTTTCCAGATTGCTTTCGGTGGTGTTCTCCATGTTTTCTACTGCCTGGATGATCTTGGTGCTGCTTTCCGTTTGCACCTGGCAGGCTTGACGGATATTGGAGATCATAGTAGTGATCCCTTCGGACGATTTGACGATGATCGTGCTGGTAGTCCGCTGCTCGTGGGTCGAGGCGAACACCTGGCCGGTCAGGTCTTTCATTCGGGCGACGGCGCCCATGATCATCTCGGTGCCGTTAGCCTGTTCGTTGGTTGCCCTGACGATTTGCTCGACCATTTCCGCCACCCGCTCCATGGCCTGGCGCATATGTTCGCTTCCCTGGGCCTGTTCGACGGTTGTCCGGGCGATTTCGCCCGCCTGGGAGGTGGCCATCTTGACACCGTCGACGATCTTGTGCAGCGCCTCGCCCGAGCGGTAGGAGAGCTGCTCGCCTTCACTGATCCGTTTTTCCGCTTGCCGAATCGCCTTGACCGCCAGCTCGGTCTCCTCCCGCAAACCCATGATGATAGTGCCGATTTCGCCGGTAGAGCTGGTTGTTCTCCTGGCCAGTTCCTTGATCTCGTTGGCTACCACCGCGAATCCCTTGCCGTGTTCCCCTGCCTGGGCAGCAATGATCGAGGCGTTGAGTGCCAGCAGCTTGGTCTGTTCGGCAATGTCGTTAATTACCGAAACAATGGTATTGATATCTCCTACCCGGTGGGAAAGGGTCTCGATGGTTTCGGCCACGGAGTGGGAGGAACGACGAATTTCGTCGATGCCGGAAATCGTGCTCTCCACCGATTCGCGACCGAGTTCGGCATCCCGTAACACTTCCTCGGAGATGGCGGCGGTTTCGAGGGCACTCTTTTCGATCTGCTTGATGGCAATATCCATGTCGGCAACCAGTGAAGCGGTCCTGGCCGAGTCGCCACGCAGCGTACCGACGCTGCGGCCGATCTCCTTTTCCGCCGTCGCCATCTGGACGATTGACGAACTTACATCCTCGACGGCCCGGGCTAACGCTTCCATATGCTCGGCCACCTCTTCAATGCTGGCCGACATCTGGATAATCGAGGCGGCGTTTTCCGAAGCGGTACGGGAAAGACTTTCCACCGCCTCGGCCACTTCGTTGACCGACCGGTCGATATCCCGCATCCCATCGGTAGTCCCTTGAACGGCTTGTGCCTGGATTCTGGCGGTGGCAACCCCTTTGTCGGCCACATCCTGGACGGTGGCAGCGATGGAGCGCAGCTCGTCGACCGAACCTTTCACTTTGTTCACTGCCCCGGCCAGCCGGACAAACATGGCGTTGAGGTTGTCGGTCAGGTGTCCCAGCTCATCTTCCGAGCTGCTTTCGATGGTGACGGTCAGGTCTCCCTCCGCGCCGCGGTCCATGGCGTTCGCCAGCGTATTGACTCGGGTGACCAGCTTTCTGGAAGCCAGCATCCAGAGTACGAAGAGAAACAGGGCGGCATTGAGGAACTGGGCACCGGTTATGACCCCGAGGTAGCCACGGGCCGTTGGCTCGGTACCGATCACGGTGCCGAGCATGGCGCTGCAAAAGCCGCCAATGGCAGCGATGCCGGTTCCAATGATCAGGGATACCCGGATGAGTTTCGAACCCAGTCCCAAATTTTTAGCCATTATCTTCTCCTTGAATGGATTGTCGTAGCAGCGAAGTCAGACAAGGGATAATCGGTGAAACGTCGTGACGAATGCAAAGGGCATACCCTCAAGGTGCGGTGCACTCACAGCGAGTATCCCGCGGATTTTAGCCGATCTGAAGCTGGGTTACAAACAAATAGCAAAGAAAAAACGACGTTCAATTGGTTCATGCCGGGGCGAGGCAGGGCGAGAAGACGGATGAACGGCCGTCACCTGACAGTGGTCCTGTCCATAGCCTGCCGGGCTGGTTTTCTCAGCCGAAGCGGTAGATCCGCTTTCCGGCCCGGAAAAGTTCGATCGGGCCATCTTCGGACACCTTGATGACCTTGCCGAAATATGAGGCGGCACTGGCCGCGGTGGTCCTGCCGCCACCGGTGACGACACTCTGTGCGTGGGAGGTGTCGATGATCAGGCCAGTTTCGAGCAGTTTCCCCCGGCTGCTGAAAACGGTCATCCCGTCGGAAGAGAGCAATCGGCCCAGCTCCCCGGACTGTTTGAGCAGGCAGAGGTGCTTCCCCTGAACACGGCCCATCAGCATTCGCCCCAACGGGTCGTCGCCGCCGACCGAACCCCGCTTGAGGGCCGCCAGGTCCCTGGTTCGTCCTTCGTGAATCAAAACTACCGTGCCGTGTCTGGTTTTCGACAGGGCGTAGAGCGTCCAGATCAGGTCTTCAGTCGCGTCTTCGGGAAAACTGCCGGCGAGGAATGTCCGAAAGATGTCGGGATCGAAAATCTCCCACTGGCCGCGCCGGCGGACCAGCAATTTATCGGGACTGATGATCACTTCAATCTCCGAGGCCTCGTTGACTTTAATGGCAAATGCCCCCGAACCGGCGTAATTGAGCAGGCGGAACAAACCTTGGTGGGTCAAGCGGTCCACTTCGTTGAGTCCTGTAAAAGGGTCAACTTTGATCACCCCGGTGATCTGCATCTGGATGTTGCCGACGAACAGCGAGTTCGTTCCGTCGACAAAACGGTACGTCAGGGGGGTGTCGAAAAAGTCGGCCGCAATGGGCTGGTGTGGATGGAGCTCGAACCAACGACATTTCTGGCCCTGGACCCGGCGACGCAGGTCGGGAAGCTTGGTCCGGTGGATGAGGAAGCCGGTCGTTGCCGGTTTTCCTTCGTACCGTTGGTAGGAAAGGTTTTTCAATAGCTGGATCAGCTGCTGAATTGGCCAGAAGGCCTTCCGATGGTCGCCGCGTAGAAAACGGGCAACGGAAATGTCCGTCAGCGACGCCAGGAGCGCCGTGCGGAAATGGGCGGCGTACTCCGCATGCCGGAAGCCGCTGAACAGCGCGGAAAATGCGGCCAGCAGCTCGCCGCAGAAGATCTCTTCGGTCTTTGTGAATGAAACGGCCGGCCGGCAGGCGGTAAAGAGATAGGAGATGTCGTCAATTACCATTTCCTGCCGGAGCGAGCCCTCTGGCAGTTCTTCTCCCCCCTCCTGGCGTACGAGGCTGACCCGCGCTCCGCCGAGCAGCGTCTGGAGATTCCCCCTGATAGCATCGAAAACGGCAATCGGCATGGTGCTCTCCTCCGGACAGGTTGTCGCGCTCAATTCTATCATGTGCCGATGCCGGCGACAAACGGATCGAGAAAGGTAACGGCGGAGATGGTACGAAAAAGGGGAATGATCCCATTCCCCTTTCCGCTTAGTTGCTGCAGTCGCAACTGCTCAGGTCACCCTCTCCGAAAGGCGCCCGTTTTCCACACTTCTGGCACCGCCAGAAGAGGCCCCCTCAGCCAGGGAGCAGAATCATCATCCCCTGGCAGTCGGGGCATGCTTTTTCGGTTTTCATGGACATTCCTCCTGCTTGATAGAAAACGTACTTCTACGATACCGCGTCTGCCGGAAAAGAGTCAATGATATAAATGTTTGCATTATTTTACGCTGACCCGGAGTGCGACGACGCCGGGAATTTCCGTGCTGACGATGTCGCCGGAAACGAGTGGGCCGACTCCGGCAGGGGTGCCGGTCAAGATGATGTCGCCTGGCTCGAGGGTAAAAATCCCCGACATATAACTGATGATGTCGGCAACCTGATGAATCATCAGGGCCGTCGAGCCATCCTGGCGGAGTTCGCCATTGACGCTCAGGCGAATCTGCAAGCGTTGCGGGTCGGCAACCTGTTCGGCAGGAACGAAATCGGATAGGGGACAGGCAGTATCGAACCCTTTGGCAATATCCCAGGGGAGCCCCTTTTTCTTCAGTTCCCCTTGCACGTCACGTAAGGTCAGATCGATGGCTACCCCATAGCCGGCAATATAACTGGCGGCTTCCTCGCGGGGGATATCCTTGCCCTGGCGACCGATGAGCAGCGCCAGCTCCGCCTCGTGGTGGCAATCGTGGGAATAGGGGGGGATGACGATCTCTTGACCGTCGCCGATGACTGCCGTCGCCGGCTTGGTGAAAATGACCGGTGCCGCTGGGGTCTCGTTGCCGAGTTCTTTGATATGTTCGGCATAGTTGCGACCGATGCAGAGAATCTTGCCGATGCGGTATTCCTGGCCGGTGCCGGCGAGCTTGGCGGTACTCATGATATTCCTCCTTAATCCTGAATGGGGAACTTACAGATTGCCGACTCGGCTGCTGCTTCCGGCCAGCCGGCACCCTTGCCAAGTCCCCCGCCGTTTCAGTTCGTTGACGACCGTGTACCACATCTGGTTGTTTTTGAAATCCCAGTTCGGCGCAACCCGGATGGCAAGCGGTGCCGAGCCGTACAGCCGCTGGACGGCGATCTGCGGCGGGAGGATTTCGAGGAAGTCGCAGACGGTTGCCAGGTATTCCTGATGGGATACGGGGACGAATTCTCCCTGCCGGTACATTTCGGCAAGCCTGGTGCCTTTGACGGCGTGCAGCTGGTGCAGTTTGACCGAATTGATCGGCAACGTGGCGAGCAGGTCGGCGGTCCTGAGAAATCCCCGGCGGGTTTCACCGGGAAACCCGTAGATCAGATGGGTGCAGAGTTCGATGCCTCTGCCGCTGAGCCGGTGGACGGCCTGCAGGTATTCGGCCAGGGTATGGCCCCGGTTGATCCGGTTCAGGATGGCGTCGTCCATCGATTGTAGACCGAGTTCAACGCAAACGTAGTGGCGGGTTGCCAGCTCGGTCAGCAATTCGAGGCATTCATCGGAAAGGGAATCGGGCCGCGTACCGACGGAAATTCCTAGGACGTCCGGGTGTGAAAGCGCCCGGTGATACAGGTCCCGGAGCTTGCTTACAGGTCCGTAGGTGTTGGTGTATTTCTGGAAGTAGATGATGAATTTTTCGCTGCCGAGCCGGCGGCGATGGTAGGCCATTCCTTCCAGCATCTGGATTTCGATCGGTATCCGGGCTAGCGTGCTATTCGGCGAGAAGGAGCTATTGTCGCAATAGACACAGCCGCCGTCCCCTCGCGTGCCGTCACGGTTGGGGCAGGTGAAGCCGCCATCGACGTTGACCTTGCTGACCCGGTAGCCGAAACGGCGGCGCAGGTAAGTGCCGTAGGAGTTGAAGCGAAGATCCTTGTTAATGTACGACTCGGGCATGGGTTACTCGTTTCCCGCTGGGGATGGCAGCAGATCGAGGAAGGCTGCTGCCTCTTCCCGCGGGTTATCCGCGGCAATGATGGCGGAGATCATGGCGATACCGTCAGCTCCGGCAGCCAGAACTTCCGGCACTGAATTCCGGCAGATGCCGCCGAGGGCGAAGATGGGAATCCGTAGCTGCCGTTTCGCTTCCGACAACGGTTTTACGCCGACTGGCTCCCCGTAGCGGGCTTTAGACGGGGTGGCGAAGACCGGTCCGAAGGTGATAAAGTCGGCCCCTCCCTGCTGGGCTGCCAGCGCCCCGGCTACGCTGTGGCAGGAAACGCCGATCAGTCGCTCGGGGCCGATCAGTCGTCGGGCGGTAGCCGGATCGATGCCGGCCTCTCCCAGGTGAACGCCGTCGGCTTCCACCGCCAGGGCGATGTCGAGCCGGTCGTTGACTAGCAGCCGGGCGCCATAGCGGGAGGTCAGTTCGCGCAGCCGGTGGGCAAGCTCGAGCTGCTCGCGCGGCGAGAGATCCTTTTCCCGCAGCTGTACTGCCTTGACGCCGCCCCGCAAGGCCGCCTCGATCACCTCGTCAAGCGGTCGACTGTTGGTCTGCCGCCGGTCGGTGATCAGATAGAGGGAAAAGCCAACCCTAGCCAATCATCCCCTCAATTGGGCTCGATGCGGAGGCATAAAGCTTTTTCGGAATCCGCCCGGCCCGGTAGGCAAGCCGTCCGGCCCGGACTGCCAGCTTCATTGCTTCGGCCATGGCAATCGGGTCCTGCGCTCCGGCAATGCCGGTATTCATCAGGACGCCGTCGCAACCGAGCTCCATGGCGATGGCGGCATCGGAAGCCGTCCCAACCCCGGCATCGACGATAACCGGCACCTTGACGGTGTCGAGGATGATCCTGATGTTGTAGGGGTTGCGGATGCCGAGACCGCTGCCGATGGGGGCGCCAAGCGGCATGACCGCCGCACAGCCCATCTCTTCGAGCTTCTTGCAGACAATCGGGTCGTCGGTGGTGTAGGGGAGGACGGTGAAGCCCTCTTTGATCAGTACCTTGGCGGCTTTGAACAGCTCTTCGTTGTCGGGAAAGAGGGTCTTTTCATCGCCGAGGACCTCCAGCTTGACCATGTCGGACATCCCCGCTTCACGGGCAAGCCGGCAGGTGCGGATGGCGTCTTCAGCGGTATAGCAGCCGGCGGTGTTGGGAAGGAGAGTGTATTTTTTTAGGTCGATGAAATCGAGCAGCGACTCTTTGCTTCGGTCTGAGATATTTACCCGCCGGACCGCGACGGTGATTATTTCAGCTCCCGAGGCTTCAAGGGCCTGTACCATCTGTTCATTGGTTGCATATTTGCCGGTCCCGACCATAAGGCGGGAGTTAAATTCCCGGCCGGCGATGATCAGCTTGTCGCTTGCGTTGGACATGAAGCGTCTCCTTTGCGAGGTGTATGTAGGCTTAATACGAGGCGAGGGCGCTGGCGGCAGGCGAGCTAGCCACCGCCGACGAAATGGACGATTTCCAGCCGGTCGCCATCATTGAGCCGGGTCGAGTCGTAGGCCGCCTTGGCGAGGATGTCGAGATTCAGTTCTACTGCCACCCGCTGGGTGTCGATCCCGAGGAAACGGAGCAGCTCCGTTACCGACATTGGTTCGATGGTCCTGGCTTCGCCGTTGATGATCACTTCCATGGGGCCTCCTGGGCTGCAATGGCTATTCTGGTCGTGTAAACGAAAAAAGCCGCAGAAGCGGCCATGGATACGGTGAAACCATGTCGCTTCCCTACGCCGGTATTACCCGGATCAGGTTCAAAGGGTCGCCCTGCCGGTCCCGCTCCACCATCACGGTTGCTCCGTCAACGGTGAATTGGAACAGGCATCAGGTATGGGCTCTCAGCCGAAACTCCCCTAGCGAACTGACGATATGCGGTTGTGAAAACGGTGTAACGTTCCAACAAAGCTAGCAATTCTACGATGATTCGTCAAGTCTTTTCCGGCGCCCTGAAGAGGGGCGGCGCGCGACCTACGGTTTCCGGTACTTGCTGATGATGTCGAGAACTTCCTGCTCTTTGCGGATCGCTTCGGAGCAGAAGGTCCAGATGTGATAGCTTTCAAGGGCCAGAATCGTCAGCCCTGCTGCGAAGACCGCCCAGTAGTTTTCATCCAGTGCCTTGGCAAAATGATAGAAGCCGTAGAATGCGGTGAGATAGCCCACATGGGCGAAGCCGCTATACTCTTCGGATCCGCCCATCATTCGCGAAAGGATGAGAATGATCGCTGAAAAGGTGTAGAGGACCAACGCACCACTGATCATGGTGATTGACGGTGGTTTGCCGAGGAGAGCCCTGATTGCCGGCGGGAAGGATGGAAGAAAGCTGAAATCCCATAGTGCAGCCATGCTGACCAGAATAAAAAGGGCCATGGCCCACAAACCGCGGTTGGCCCTTTTTTGCAGGGTGGCAATTTTCCTGAGCGTTTCCTGCCGGACCAGATCACGGTCGGGCAGGAAATCAGGATTGTCGGTTGGTGGCACGGGTTCCGGGGTTCGTTTCATAAACGGACACAGGCGAAAGGCATCATTCTAAGAGTTTGCCGACGGGGTGTTTCCCTTGCCGGCTTTCGTTGCGTTGGCCTCTTTCAGGGCCTCTTCAGTTTTTGTGAGCTTCTGGGACATCTCTTGGAACGATTGTGCCAGATCTCCCACTTCGTCACGATAGGCCGGTGCCTTCCGCTCGTGATCTCCCCTGTTGATAGCCAGGATGAATTCCGATAGCTCCTTGATTGGCATTAGTACATTGCGACGCAGGAGGGCGGAGACGCCTCCGACGGTCAGCAGCAAGACCATCAGGCAAAAAATCAGCATCCGGTTCCGGAGAATTCCGAGGGTCTTCTGCAGCGGTTCCTCGGACAGGCCGATGTCGAGGGTGCCGAGCACCTTCTGGCCCGGGGGGTGAACATGGCAGGCAGCGTTGAAGCATTCCGGTTCGTTGTAGATGGGGGCCGTGATGGCGATGACGTTCTTGCCTTTTTCATTGATGTAGCGGCGGGCCTGCTCCATTCTCCCCATGCTGGTAAGCGGTACCGGCCCGGCATGGCAGGCGATGCACCCCGCGGCGTTCTTGTCGACCAGTTTGTTTACGTCTTCGGGGTGGGCCGAGAACATGATGATCCCTCGCTTGTTGAAGATGCGAGCATGTTCGACCCCTTGTTGCTGGCCGACGTTGTCAATGATGTTCCGAAGCGTCTCCCGGTCGTCCTTCAACATGGCATACCGGGTCGACTTGACGATGGTGTCGGCCAGATTCGTTTCGTGTCGAATCGTGTCGTTCAGCATGTCGGTTTTGATAACCGAATAGAGAAGAATGCAGCAGACGATGACAAAACCGGTCACGGCGATGGCGGGCGGGACAATTGCCTTGGCAGCGAAACTCCTGAACATGAAGTCTCCCTTGAGTTGAACGTTCCGTTGCTCTTACAGTGTATCCGAAACTGCCGATAAATCAAGGGCGGGGATCGACCCCGCCCTTGTCTGGCATAGTGCGTCAGAAGCGAGCCATTACATGTCGTGGCATTTCACGCAGTCTTCGCGGACGCTGAACGCCGTTTTCCCGTCATGACAGGCGCCGCACGACTTTCCTTTTTCCATTTCGACCATTGTTACCACTTTGTTGTTTCGCCCAGCCTTGAAGATTTTGGTATGGCAGTTGTTGCAGGTGTATATGCCCAAGTGGAAGGCGTGACTGAAGGTGGCAGGCCCGGCGCCCTTCACCTTGAAATGAACTTCTTTGACCGGATGGCACTTGGCGCAGTCTTTTACGGAGAAAACAGTCTTGCCGTTATGACAGGCGCCGCATGACTTACCTTTTTCCATGGCGGCCATGCCGACCGGAGTATTCCGCCCCGGGACGTAGATCTTGTTGTGGCATTCACTGCAGTTCATCTTGCCGGCGTGCATTTTGTGGCTGAAGATAATGTGGCCGGTATCTTTCGATGAAAGGGCAACTTCCTTTACCATATGGCATTTCGCACATTCGCCAACGCCAAAAGCGGTTTTGCCGTTGTGACAGGCGCCGCAGGATTTCCCTTTTTCCATGTCGGCCATCGTTGCCGGTTTATTGGGCCCGGCGTTGAAAAACCTGGGATGGCAGGCATTGCAGTTTTGGTAGCGGGTCAGATGTTTCTTGTGACTGAACGGCGTCGGGCCGGTGGCTTTCACCTGGAAGGTGATCTCTCTGACGGCATGACATCGGGCACATTCCTTGAGCGGGAAGGCTTTGGCCCCGTTATGGCAGGCGCCGCAGGATTTCCCTTTTTCCATATCCGCCATGGTGTAGGTCACTTTGTTCTTCATGTCGAAGATGGCGTTATGGCATGCCTTGCAGTTGTTTTCGATTCCCTTTTTGCCGATGTGGGCCTTGTGACTGAAGACGATCTTGCCCGCATCTTTAGTGCTGAATGTCACGTCTTTGATGGTAATCCCCCATGCAAGCCCTGCCGTCAGGACTATGCATGTCACGAGGGTGAATGCGCAGCGCAATCTCATGTTCGCCTCCTGTTGAAATTGAAATGTTCATAAAACGCGATGAATTATAGGTGACGGAGTTAGATTAGTCAATTTTAAATACCCTGTTTTCATGCGATGGAGAAGGGGGGCATCTCCGGCAAAAAAAAGGCGAAACGCTGACCGTTTCGCCTTTCCTGAAAAAATGACCGGAGATCAGTGGTGTTCAATCTCCTCCCAGCCGTCCCACATCGGCTTGAAGTGGGCGAGGGGAGTATGCCCCATGGTCGCCAGATAGATATGGACGAACAGGAAGGCAAAAAAGCAGCAGGCGATCAGGAAGTGGGCGCTTACCAGCAGCTTGATGCCGCCAAGGACAATGATCCACTCACGCAGTGGCGCCACGTTCATGATCAGTATGCCGGAGAGTATCACCAGCGGGAGCAGTGCCAGCATCAGCCCCATGTAAGCAACCTTCTGCATCGGGTTGAACTTGTCGTCGGGGGTGGCGTGATGGGGACTCGAGCCACCTTTGAAGAAGTAGTAGAAGTAGTAGAGAACCTGTTTAAAAATACCCATCTTGATATCGTAGACGTTCGGCACATACAGCTTGAACAGGTTACCCTTGATGATCAGGTAGTAGCAAAGCCAGACGGCGTAGGAGATGGAAACGGTAACTCCCGCGGTGTTGTGCAGCCGGATCGCCGACTTGTAGGTCCCGAAGATGTTGACATATTCTGGGAATCTGATCTGGATACCGGTGATGCACAGGGTGACGATCCCGAGGGCGTTGATCCAGTGCCAGATCCTGACCGGCATCGGCGTCAGATAGATGAATTCCTTGTGTTCGTTATGGCCGCTCATGATCAATGCTCCTTTCTGTTGTTTCTGGTCAGGAATCTGAGGGTCCCGTGCCCGGCGGCGAACAGGAAGCCGCCACTGATGATCAGTCCGCCGAGAATCGATAGGGCGGTGCTGCGGGTGGAACCCATCATGTAAAAGTCGGGAGTGCCGTAGAGCAGGTCGAGGATTGCTCCCTTCTCAACCGCTACGCGGGAAAAAGTACCGTTCTTGCCAGGGAACGCGACGAAGCTGGTTTGCATCGCTTTCGGTCCCGAGGCATGGCAGAAACTGCAGTCCCAGCGATTGTCGAGGATCTGGTAACTGTGGGTAACCTTTTCGGGGGTCATCATCCCCCACAGCCGGATATTGTCGTATTTGGCGTTCTTGTTGAAGGTCCTCAGTTCTTCCAGAGAGATGAAGTTGTCGCCGTTTTTGTCGATCAGGGCAGTTACGTCCTTGTCGCCCGGAAGGAATCGCGATAATTCCTCGTACTTGGCCACCTTGAAATCGCTGTGCGGCGAATCGCTGGTCCGTTTTTCGATATACATGGTAATGACGTAGCTCTTCGACCCCGTGTGGCAGGTGATGCACGGCAGGGCGTCGATGTGCAGGTCGGCCTGGGGAAGCCACTTGTCGTGGACTTTGATCATGCGGGCCGTGTCATGGCATTTTGAGCACATTGTATTCATCTGCTTGCCCGACAACTCCATCGGTGGCTTGACGGCGTGGGGGTTGTGGCAATCCGCACAGCCGGCATTGTTGGCGTGAAGGCTGGCGGAGTATTCCTGCTGGATCGGCCCATGGCATTCCTTGCAAGTTGCCCGGGACGGTCTGATGCCATCATCCGGATGACTTGCCGTTACCGATTCATGGCAGGACGTGCAGCCGATGACTGCATGGGTGGTTTCGGAATATTGCAGCGGATCGATGTACAGATGAGCCCCGCTTTTCCCGCTAATATTTTTGTCTCCGTGGCAGTTGATGCATTCGTCCTGCGGTTTATCCGCCGCGAGCACTCCCATGGGCAGCATTACCAGAAGCGATAGCACGAGGGCTGGTGTTAAACGTCGCTTGAACATTACGAACCTCCTTGTTTGCGGTCAATAATCTTCTCTCGGCGGCCGCTGCCGGCCCGCCGGTTCCTGTCGTCGCCTAGTGGGTTGCCTGCTCTTCGGCCAGCGCCCGCTCCTTTTTCAGTCCCTTGGCGGCTCCGAGTGTCATGAGCACTGCCGGGATTACCTGGGCAACGATGATCAGTGCGCAGAAGCCGAGAAACAGCCAGACGAAAATACCGCTGTTATCCTCCCGTGCTCCTGATGCGGCCAGTGCTGGTGCTACGGTCCCAAGCCATGCTGCCAGAGTGTTGCGTAACAGAATCCGTTTCATGACATCCTCCTTATTCGTGAAATATCTTCGTATTGGCGCTTAGCGCCTGGATCTGGTCAACGTGCTGCCCGACAGCTCATCAGATTATCGAAGGCACAACGAACAGCCTGCCGGATTTCCTCTTTATCCTCCGGCTTTACCGGTTTGAGGGCGTGATAGAAAATTCCCTCTTTGCGAAGTTTTCTGATTACTGGCAGCGATGAGTCGTCGGAAACAAGGATGATAGTCAAATCCCGGTTGCATTTCTTCAGCAGCGGGATCAGATCGCTGGCCTTGAACTCGTCGAATTCGCTGCCGAGAAGGACAACCTGGGCAGCCTTCTTGAGAATGCCGTAAATGGCGTTGGCTGCCGAATTGGTGACGATCACGTTGTAGCCTGCCTCGATAAAAAGGTCTGCCAGTTGCTTGCGAGCTTCCGTGTCGTTGTCTGCGATGAGAAGTCCTAACATCGTCGCCTCTCCTGGTCAGAATCGTTGTGGTCACTCACTCAGAAACCTAGACCGCATTGTTGCCGTTCCCTTCCGCGGAAGAATTTTCCGGGTCGGACCTAGTAAAGAGCCCCTTGAGCATGGAGCCGAACAGCACCAGCCCGGGAATGAGCTGGAAAACGATAATCAAGGCGCCAAATGCCAGAAAGAGAATGACGAGAAAGCCGTTTCCTTCTCTTTCGGCACCACTTGCGGCTAGTGCGGCTGCGGGGACGGCAAGTAACGTCAAGGCTGTCAATCGTATCGCTTTCATATATCCTCCTGGCGCTGGCGGAATGGTTTGATTGGTTGCTTTTCATTTTGCACCCCGTGTGCCAGCTTTGGATGTTTTTATTAAAATTACTTAACTGCTTGAAAAGCCTGCACTGTTTTGTATGCGGATTCCATGTCAGCCGGTGGAAGCCTGATAACCCCTGTATATTAGCTTTATACTGTCGCTTATTCCTGCTAGGTGAAGCGGTTGCGGTAGGCTTGTAGCAAGTGCATGATTTTGCGTTATTAATTCCGTGGTTGCAGGGTGTATAAAAAAATGTACACTTAGAATTAAACCGTATCAGCTTGGAATTGTGGCGTTTTTGTGCAGGTGAATAGCGCTGTAAGAAATGGTCCCGGTTTATTGGTTTGACTTGATATTTCAATTGCTGTAATTTAAAAAACACTAATCATAAGGTGTTTTTGTCGCGGGCTTGTTGCGCTCTGTTGATATTCCTGTTGCTTGGGCACGTCTTTGGCCGACAGGATCTTGTCTCGCCGGTCATAACAGAAAGATGTGCTGGAAAGAGGGGACGGAAGCGATGGAAAACATTGATGTGCTTGTCGTAGATGACGAGGCGGTCATTCGCGAGGGGTTGCGGCGCATCCTGGAAAAAGAAGGTTTCCATGTGGAAACATCGGCGAGCGGACAAATTGCCCTGGAACGAATGCAGGAGGAGAATTTTGGGTTGGTGATTTCCGACCTTAAGATGCCGGGAATGAGCGGCATGGAGGTGTTAAAGGCGATCAAGATCCTGCAACCCGAGGTGCCGGTAATTATCATCACCGGTTTTTCCACGGTCGACACTGCGGTCGAGGCAATGAAAAACGGGGCATTCGACTACATCGCCAAACCGTTCACGCCTGATCAGATTACCGAGAAGGTTCGGAAGGCCTTGGAGCAACGAGCGGTCCTGCTCGAAAATATCTTTTTGAAAAAAGAATTGGGCGAACACCATGGTTTCGACCTGTTCATCGGCGAGAGCAAGGAGATGCAAAAGGTGTATAGGCGGATCATTCAGGTCGCGCCGACCGACAGCACCGTCCTGATCACCGGTGAGAGCGGGACCGGCAAGGAACTGGTGGCCCGAGCCGTCCACAATAACAGTAATCGTCGGGAAAACCCTTTTGTCGCCGTTGACTGTACATCCTTGGCGGAAAATCTGCTGGAAAGCGAACTGTTCGGCCATGTGAAAGGGTCGTTTACCGGGGCGATCCAGACGAAAACGGGACTATTCAAGGTGGCTGACGGCGGTACGCTCTTCCTCGATGAGATTTCCAATATCAGCCTGACCACCCAGGCGAAACTACTCCGCGTGCTTCAGGAGCGGGAAATTACCCCGATCGGCGGTACCCAGCCGATTCCGATCGACATCCGCCTGGTTGCTGCCACCAACAAGAGTCTCAGAACGCTGGTCTCGCAAGGTGGCTTTCGCGAAGACCTGTTTTTCCGGCTCAATATCATTCCTGTCGATCTTCCGCCACTGCGGGAGCGCAAGGGAGATCTGCCACTCTTGATCGGCCATTTCCTTAAGGAGTTTTCGGAGGAAATGGGAAAGGATATCCGCGGCTTGGCCCCGGATGCTCTCGCCCTGCTGGAAGAGTATAATTTCCCCGGCAATGTGCGGGAACTGGAGAATATCATCGAGCGGGCGGTGGTTCTGGCAGAGGGGGATCTCATCCAGAAGGAAGACCTGGAGCTTCGTCTCTCCGGGAGTGAGAAGAGCGGTGCACTCGAATATGTTCCTCAGAATGTCGAGGAGTTGAAGGAGACGAAACGGCAGATTCGGGAACGTGCCGTGGAGCCGATCGAGAAGGCTTTTGTGTTGCAGGCGCTAAAACGGAACAACTGGAACATCACTCGCGCAGCCGAGGAGACCGGGATGCTTCGGCCAAATTTCCAGGCATTGCTGAAAAAACTGCGGATTTCGGTACGTAATCAGATGAGCGGCTGATGCGACTGGCGCTGGCAAGAACGGCGCTGCGCTGGACGAGATGACGAGAGGGGGGGCGATTGGTCCTCCCTTTGTCGTTTCACCGTTCGGCGGTCATCCGTTGTCCGGCTGAGGGGAGGACTGATCCGGGGGGGATTCCTGGTCATCCGGGTTTATGAACGGCAGCCAGACGGTAAACGTCGTGCCGACCCCGACGGTGCTCTGTACTTCAATCCTTCCCCCATGACCCTCGATGATGCCGTAAGAGACCGAAAGCCCGAGGCCGGTCCCCTTGTTTTCCTTGGTGGTGAAGAATGGATCGAAAATCTTGCTGAGATTTTCCTCGGGAATGCCGCAGCCGGTGTCGCTGATGGCAATGTAAGCCGAATGGTTTTCCTTGCTGATCCCGGTTTTAATTCTGATCTCGCCGGGGCCGGCGATAGCATGGCAGGCGTTCAGGAGCAGGTTGATGAACACTTGCTCGATCTGGTGCGGATCGAGCAGCATCTCCGGAATATCCGGATTATATTCTTTGATGACCGTGACATCATGGAAGCACGATTGGTGACAGACCAACGTCAATGTGGCATCCATGATGGCATTGACAGCCGACGGCTTTTTCTGTGGGATCGACTCTCGGGAGAAATCGAGCAGCCCTTTGACAATTTTGGCACAACGCTGAGTTTCCTTGACGATCAAGTCCAGATCGCCTTTCAGTGACGGGTCGAGCTTGCTGTCGTTGGCAAGCAGCGAGGCGAAGACCAGAATGCCGGTAAGCGGATTGTTGATTTCGTGGGCAATGCCGGCCACCAGTTCACCAAGGGAGGCCAGCTTTTCGGAGTGGACGAGTTGCGCCTGCATCTGTTTGATCTGCTGGGTTCGCTCGTCAACCTTCGCCTCAAGGTTCTTGCCCCAATCTTCCAATTCGATGCGGGCGCGTTTCAGGCTTGCCGTCATATCGTTGAAGGCGTTGCCGAGTTCGCCCAGTTCGTCATGGCTGGTGATCGCCACCCTGGCTTCCAGTTCGCCACTGCCTATCAAGTGAGCGTGCCGCACCAGTCGTCGGACCGGCTTGTTGACCAGCCGCTGGGTAAAGAAGGTCAGGCAGAGGGAGATCAGGCAGATCTGGAAAAAGGTGAGGATGATGATCTCATTGCGGTAGGTGTAGACCTTTTGATGCATCGAATCGAGGGAGACAATCACGTCGAGAACGCCGAGGACTTTGGCCTCTTTCGGATGAAAGTGGCAGGAGGCAGTGAAACAGCGCTCCTCGTTGTAGATCGCCTTGGCGATGCCGAGTACCAGTTTGCCTTCCCGATTATGGAAAAAGCGGCTTCGGTTCATCGAGGTGGCGTGCACGAGTGGCGAAGGGCCCGAGTGGCACATGTTGCAGGCCTCGGCCTTCTTGTCGAGATAGAGGCCGATTTCCTTGTGGTCGGTGGAGTGGGTGATCAAGCCGTATTTGTTGATCATCCTGATCCGTTCGATGATCGCCCGCTGGGAACCGACTTCGTCGATGACCTGGTAGGCACGCCGCCGATTGTTTTCCAGCATATTGTAATGGGTGGTCCGGACGATCGTTTCGCCCAGTTTGTCGGCGTCGGTGATCGCTTCTTCGAAAAGTAACTTTTGCAGTTGCTCGACATTGATGTAGGCAAACAGGCCCATGGTGATGAGCAATACGATACTGCTGGCAATGGAAAGTTTGGCGATCAGGGAAAGGCGCACTCTTGTCCGCTCCGTCGGGATAGGAGAATGGGGACGAGTTACGATGAACCGAGTTACATTATTACAGCTTAATTGTTACGAAACGATTAGTCAAGTAAAGGATTTACCGCACTGGGCCGGCTCGGCCGGCGTTGACGGTGGGGGTGAATTAGGCTAGTATCGCAGTACGTACCAGCTATTACCGGAAAGTCCAACAGGGGGAGGCATGGGCCGAGGGGCAAAGCCAGTTCGTCGGGAAGTGAGCGGAGAGGGTGCCTATTTCCCTTTCGAATTGCAAGTGCGGCGCGACATGTGGGAGCGGCTGGAGCTTGGTGATCTGCAGGCGGAGATTGCCACCGGCACGCCACTCCCCCCCGTCATGATCGCTCGACAGGTCGCTGCCCGACTCAACCGGCTGCCTGCATTCCGGGAAACGCCGGTTCAGGCTGGCCTGCTGAACCTCTACGCGGTCATGCTCCGGGCTTTCCGACATGTGATCCGCCAGTACACTGAACAATGCCAGCCCGGGTTATGGCTGCTGGTGCCGGAACGGAGCGGCTACCGCTATGAATCCGGCGATCTGGCGCGGACGACCGCCGGCTTTGCCTGGTCTTTCTCCCCGCCGCCGGTCCTTGCCGGCGCCCAGAGCCCGGATGACTATCTGGCCGGTGACGATCCGACCCATATGCGCCGCCAGCAGATTCTGCTTGAACTGCTCATTCTCAGGGTCGGCGCCGAAAACCGGGCGATCGATTCATTCCGGGCGCTGTGCGACGATGAAGAGCTCGCTGCCCGTTCACCCTATCGCCCGGTAATGATGCGGGTTGAGGATACCCTCAGGACCTTCCCCGTCGGCGGGCGGTTCCATCTCCCCCTGCCGGATCTGCTGCGTGCCCCCCTTAAAGCCGCTCCCGATTCGCTGGTCGGCCAGTTGGAATTCATCCAGCGGGAGTGGCGGCCGCTGTTGCCGCCCGAACTGCTTGAAGAGCTGGCGACCGCTGCCGGAATCGTTGCGGAGGAGAGTCGCCAGCGCTGGGGAGGGGCCGGCCCGCCACAGGTTCTTGAATTTGCCCGGCGCGGCTTGCCGGCACCCGACGATTTCTATCCCGAACCGGAGCGGTTTTCCGCCGATCTTGACTGGATGCCGAACGTCGTGCTGATGGCCAAGATGATCTATGTCTGGCTGGGGCAGCTCTCCCGCCAGTACGGCCGCGAGGTCGCCCGGCTCGACCAGATTCCCGATGAAGAACTCGATCGGTTGGCCCGCTGGGGGTTTAGCGGCCTCTGGCTGATCGGCATCTGGGAACGTTCGCCGGCGTCGCAGAAAATCAAACAATTGACCGGCAATCCGGAAGCGATCGCTTCCGCCTACTCGCTGTTCGACTACCAGATTGCCGGCGATCTGGGCGGCTGGGAGGCGCTGGCCAATCTCCGGGATCGGGCGTTGCGCCGCGGTATCCGTCTGGCCAGCGACATGGTGCCAAACCATACCGGTATCTATTCGCGGTGGATGGTCGAACATCCCGACTGGTTCATTCAACTGGACTATCCACCCTATCCGACCTACCGCTTCGGCGGTCCCGATCTCTCCTCCTCGCCCGAAATCAGTCTCAACCTTGAAGAGGGATACTGGGACAAGAGCGATGCGGCCGTGGTCTTCAAACACTATGATCATCGTGACGGCCGGACCCGCTATATCTACCACGGTAACGACGGCACCAGCACTCCCTGGAACGACACCGCCCAGCTCGATTACCTCAATCCCGAGGTGCGGGATGCGGTCATCCAGACCATCCTGCACGTAGCCCGGAATTTCCCGATCATCCGTTTCGATGCTGCCATGACCCTAGCCAAGAAACATTACCAGCGGCTTTGGTTCCCCCAGCCGGGGTTCGGCAGCGGCGTTCCGTCCCGGGCGGAGCATGGCCTGAGTCGGGCGGCTTTCGATGCGGCCATGCCCGAGGAGTTCTGGCGTCAGGTGGTGGACCGGGTGGCGGCGGAGGTGCCGGATACCCTGCTGCTGGCCGAGGCCTTCTGGCTGATGGAAGGATATTTCGTCCGTACTCTCGGCATGCACCGGGTTTACAACAGTGCCTTCATGAACATGCTCAAGCTGGAGGAAAACGCCAAGTATCGCCAGACCATCAAAAACGTTCTTGAGTTCAATCCCGAGATTCTCAAGCGGTTCGTCAATTTCATGAATAATCCCGACGAGCGGACTGCCATCGAACAGTTCGGCAAGGAGAAGAAATATTTCGGGGCGGCGGTGTTGCTGGTGACCATGCCGGGGTTGCCGATGTTCGGCCACGGACAGATTGAGGGGTTCCACGAGAAGTACGGCATGGAATACAAACAGGCGCTCTGGGACGAGCCGGTGGACGAGCATCTGGTGGCGGAGCATAAGGCGCGGATTTTCCCGCTGCTGCGCCAGCGGCGGCTGTTCAGTGGCTCGGAGCATTTCGTCCTTTATGATTTCTTCTCCGGCGACACGGTGGACGAGAATGTCTTTGCCTATTCCAACCGTGCCGGTGACCGGTGCGGGCTGATCATTTACCACAATAAATACGCCGAGACGGCCGGTTGGGTCCGGACCTCCTGCGCCCGGGCCGTACCGGAGAACGGCGGGACCGTCCTCCGACAGAGTACCGTCGGCGAAGCTCTGGGCGTCAAGGCTGACGGCTGGCATTATTACACGTTCCGCGATTATGCCAACGGCCTTGAGTATATCCGCCACGGCCGGGAGGTGGCCGAGCAGGGACTGTACGTCTCCCTGGACGCATACGAGTACCACGCTTTTCTCGATTTCCAGGAGATTCGCGATGACGACTTCGGCACTTGGGGGCAACTCTGCCGGTTGCTGGACGGTCGGGGGGTGCCGGATATTGCCGAAGAGGTGAAGCTGATCCGCTATGGCACGCTGATCGGCCGTTTCCGGGAACTTCTGGCCGCCCTTGCAATCGGCAGAGAGCTGTCCGCCGCCAAAAAGGTGCCGGGGAAAGGCCGGCGTCCCGGTCCTTGCCGGGAGAACCTGGAACCGTTTCTTGTTGCCCTGGCCGAGGCGGCCGGCGTGGCCGAGCCCGCCCTGGCCGAGACGGCAACGGCGATGATCGCCAAGTTGGAGCGGCCAGTGGAGGAGGCCCCGCCGCTGGACAACCGGTTCGGCCGCCTGCTGCTCGCCGCGATGCTCATCTGCAGCGAAATGGGGCGGCTGGCCGGGTCTGCCGCTGTTCAGTCCCGCTCTGCCGACTGGTTCGGTACTTTCGGCTTGCGACGGGCGCTGGTGGACATTCTTGGCGCGGCGGCGACCGACACGACCAGTGATGCAAAACGGGCGCTGGCACTGGCGGATATCCTGCTCGCCGTCGATACGACTTCCGGGGGGGAAGAAGAGGGCACCCGGCTCGGCGACGTCTTGCGCCGGCTTGTCGCCGTGCGGGACATCCAGACGTTTCTGCTGGTTCACCGGGGGGATGGTCACCTCTGGTTCGTTCAGGAGCCGTATGAACAATTACTCGACTGGCTGCGGTTCTGGTTGACCCGGGATGCCGTTGCCGCGGCGGTCACGGCCGCCGGCCACTCCTCGGTGATCTTGTGCCGGGAAGCGGACCGGCTGCGTGAAGCCGCCCGAACGGCCGGTTATCGGTTTGATCTGTTTGTCGACTGGCTGAGGGGGGAATACCCTGATTCCGCTGAACGGCCGGGGGAGAGCGGAGGGGCGGCACCGGACTTTTGACCGGAGCCGCATTTTCGTTTGTTGTTGTCTTGGCCCCGCGCGGTTCGCAACGGACTGGGGAAGGCGCCGCGCTAGTTTTCTGCCACTTCGATCTCGACGTAGGGGGCGAGGTTCGGGTCGCCGGCCTGCTTGAGAGTCACTTCCGTATAGTGCAGCTTCTTTTGCGCATAGGTGTAGCCGGCAACGACGATGATCCGGGCCGAGGTCCTGATGCCGAACAGTTCCACCGGGGCCGGCGGCGAGGTGGGTTCGCCGGTCACGATGACCGTCTTGTGGACCTCTTTGAGTTTACCTTCGAAAAAGTTTTCAACGTCCGCCAGCTTTCCCTTTACGGCATAGCAAACCGTTTTTGCCAGGCCGTCGTCCTGGCGGACCAGGTAGACCCGCGAGCCGGGATAACGACCGGTTTTCGGTTCCGGCGCCATCGGTTCGGTTGCCGGAATCAGCCGCAGTTTCTTCCAGGTTTTGCCAAAATCGCCGCGAAGCGGGATGGAAAGCCGATCGGCGGTTATCGTCATCGGCATCAGCGGCCGATCCCCGTGTGCGGTCTGGGCAATTCCCTCGGAAATTTCAATGGTGTCGGGTTCGGCGGCGTATTTCCGGGTCACCGTTATGCTGGCATCGAACGCGGGTCGGTCCCACGAGAAGTCGCCAAAGTAGGCGGCGCCGAAGATGTTAATGCCGCGTGATAGCAGCGTTTCGTTGTATTTTCGCACCATCCGGCCGGTAAAATTCCGGTCGGCGGTGATCGTCAACATTTTCCGCCCGGCCGGACCGGGGCTCAGCTTGATCTCCTGTGAAGCGAAGGACGGGGCAAAGGAGTCCACCAGTTCCCGCTCGTCTTGCGGAGCTTCGCTTGCTTCTACCACCAGGTAATCCTTGCCGGTGGCCGGTTGCTTGTCCTGGCAGAATGCGGCCACGGGGAAAACCGTGAGGCTGCCGACTATGAGAATGGCGATTCGCACCGCGTTCCCAACAAGTAAACGGCTCAACACAGATGATCTCCTTTCGCTTTGGCAGGTTAGAATCTGGTTAGGGGTCGCTAATATTGCATGTCCCGAGAAAAAAATCCAGTCATTTCGTGGCGAAAGCGATAAAATACCGGTTACTTGTCCCGCAGCGCTTCGGCAATTGAGAGCCGTTCGGGATAATGAATTCCTTCCGCCAGCGAGTCGGCAATGAAGAGCGCATTGATGGCGGTCAGCGTTTCGTTGAGCCGGTCAAGGTCAAGGACGGCGCTCCCGGGGAGGGTGGCAATCCCCCGGAAATTCTCCGGGCAGAAGTCGACCGAAGATTTTCCGCCATGCCTGGTAAGCAGCGGCAACCCGTGAGTCCGGCAGATCAGCGGCCGGGCGGGGTAGAGAAGGCATATGCCATCTTTCAGCAGAGGGCAAGTATCGTTATCGGCCTGCTGAACCCTGGCGCGGATCTGTTCGGCTTCGGCGGCCGGCAGCCGGGCGAGGGCGGTTGCCATGGCCAGTGCCTCGACCGGAAAGATTGAGATGTGTCGGCAACAGGCGGCGCACCCTCGTCGGCATCTGATTTCGCTTCGGAAACAATTGGTGGTTCGTTGGCAAAGATTATCGACTTTGGTGATTAATGCCTGATAATTGCTGAGTTTATCGGGGTTGGGGCCTGCCATGAGGAGCAAAGGATACTCTGTTTACACTCTTTCCGTCAAGAAGATAACCTTTGCTCCGCCGGCCGGTTCAAGGAGACGGTGACGCATGACGAAAACCTCGCGCCGGGATGTGCCGCCCGGGAGGTAAAGGGGGAGGGCGTATGGATCGACGGTCGTTTCTCAAGGGGATTGGCGTGGCGTCGCTTCTGGCGGAAGGGTTGGTCCGCCGGCTGTTTGCCAGGGAAATTCCGGTCGTGGCGGTCAGCCGGGACAAGGATTACCGGCGGGCGGCGGTTCGGGCGGTGGATCTGCTGGGGGGGATGAAGCGTTTCGTCAAGCCGGGGGACGTGGTGGTGATCAAGCCCAACATGGGGTGGGACCGGACTCCCGCCCAGGCGGCCAATACCCACCCGCTGGTGGTCCGGGGGCTGGCTGAGGAAGCCCTGCGGGTCGGTGCCAAGAAGGTTAAGGTGTTCGACCGGACCTGCAATGACGAACGGCGCTGCTACGTCCAGAGCGGCATTGCTGCGGCGCTCAGCGGGCTCGACCGGGTGGAGCTGAAGTTCATCGAAAACGAGCGCTTCCACCCAGTGGCGATCAAGGGCGGGACTTTGAAGAGTTGGGAGCTGTACGGCGAAGCGCTGAGCGCAGATGTCTTCATCAACGTACCGGTGGCCAAGCACCACGGGCTGACCCGGCTGAGCCTCGGCCTGAAAAACGTCATGGGGGTCATGGGGGGGAACCGGGGGAGCATCCACCGGCATATCGGCCCCGCCCTGGCCGATATCAACAGCGTTCTCAAGAGCCACCTGACGGTGATCGACGCGACCCGCGTCCTGACTGCCCACGGTCCCCAGGGCGGTGACCCGGCCGATGTCAAGGTGCTCGATACCGTCGTTGCCTCCGCCGACATCGTTGCCGCCGACGCCTATGCAACGACCCTCTTCGGCCTGAAACCGGAAGAGATCGAGGTGACGGTTGCCGCCTACCGGCGCGGACTGGGCGAGATGAACCTGCGGCGGGTCCGGGTCGTCAGGGGCTAACCGGGGGACGGCCATGAAAAAAATCTCGCCGGCTCGCCTCAGCCAGCTCCTTTTCCTGCTCCTCTTCCTGGTGCTCTTCGTGCAGACCGAATACCGGGGGAGCGATCAGCTGGCGGCGGCGGTCAACAGTTTTTTCCGGGCCGACCCGCTGGTGGCGGTGACAGTGTTGCTGGCCGAGAAGACCATGGTCTGGCTGGTGCTGCCCGGGCTCCTGCTCTTGGGGCTGTCGCTGGTCCTGGGGCGCTTTTTCTGCGGCTGGGTCTGCCCGCTCGGCACCATCCTCGATCTCGTCACCCCGCGAATCCGCAAACGGGGGGCGCTGCCGCTCCTCAAGGGGAACCTGAAATACTGGCTGCTGTTGCCACTGCTCGGCGCCGCGCTGTTCGACGTCAATCTGGCCGGGTTGCTCGACCCTCTTGCGCTGCTTGTCCGGGGGCTGACCTTCTTTTTCTACCCGCTGTTCGGCGACTCGGCCCGTCAGGTGTGGGTCGGCCTGTACCGGCTGCTGGGCGACAACCGGGACTACCTGGCCCCCGGTTATGCGCTACTCCGCGATCACCTGCTCCCCTTCCGCGAAACCTTTTACCCCCTGGCGCTGCTCTCGACGCTCCTGCTCGTGCTGATCATCGTTCTCGAACGGTATGAGAGCCGTAACTGGTGTCGGAATCTCTGCCCGCTCGGCACGCTGCTCGGGATTGCCGCCCGGTTTTCCCCGCTCGTTCGCCGCCCTGCCGGTCTCTGTGCCGACTGCGGCGCCTGTCGTCAACTTTGCCCGACCACCTTTGATCAGGAACTCCTCCAGCGGGAAGAGTGCATCCTCTGTCTGGAGTGTCAGCGGCGCTGCCCGGCCCAGCGGGTCACCTTCGGCTTCGGCCGGCGGCCGGCCGGCGAACCGGTGTTCCTGCAGCGCCGGGTTCTGCTGGGGGGGCTCGTTTCCGGCTTTTTTCTGGCCCGGGTTTTCCGCTTCCGCTCGCCGGCAGCCCAGGCGCGGCTGCTCCGGCCGCCGGGGGTTACCGACGAACAGCGGTTTCTCCAGAGCTGCGTCCGTTGTGGCGAGTGCATGAAGGTCTGTCTGAAGAGCGCCCTCTATCCGGCGATCTTCGAGTCCGGGGCGGAGGGCCTCTACACTCCGCACCTGATCCCGCGGCTCGGTTACTGTGAATATAACTGCACCCTCTGCGGCCAGGTCTGTCCCACCGGCGCCATTCCCGCCCTGCCGGTGGAGGAAAAACGCCGCCAGGTGATCGGCAAGGCAGTCTTCGACAAGAACCAGTGCCTCCCCTTCGCCAAAAAGACCAACTGCATCGTCTGCGAAGAGCACTGCCCGATCCCGCAAAAGGCGATCCGCTCCCGTACGGTGGCTGAAACGACCGACGACGGTCGTTCCGTCAGGCTGCAGGTGCCGTATGTTGTGACGGAATTGTGCAACGGTTGCGGGATTTGCGAAAATGTCTGTCCGTTGGAGGGAAAAGCCGGCATCGAGGTCTTTGCGGTGAACGACCGCTCGCCGCTGCCGGCGGGCGGAGAACCACCGCCGGGGGGCGGCGAAGAGGGCGATCCGTACGGCGGCGCCGGCTAGCGGCGTTGCCCCTGCCGGAAAAAATAAAGGCCCACGGGGAGAAACCGTGGGCCTGATCAATTTCCTGGAGCCACCTGCCGGAATCGAACCGGCGACCTATTGATTACGAATCAATTGCTCTACCATCTGAGCTAAGGTGGCGTGCCGCATTGCACTGCGGATTTTTACTGTAAATCGTCGCGGAAGTCAACCGATTTCATCGGTGGCGACGGCGACCGGCGGCTTGTTGCTACCGTTGCGCCGCCTGTTTCTCCATGGCGTCGTCCATTACTTTGTAAGCGCAGAATTCGCCGCACATGGTGCAGGCGCCGTGATCGGCAACCCCCGATTCGCTCCGCAGCCGCCGGGCCTTCTCCGGATCGAGTGCCTGGCCGAACTGACCTTCCCAGTCGAGTTTTTTCCGGCACTTGGCCATGACGATGTCCTTGTCCATGGCCCCTTTCACCCCCTTGGCGATGTCGGCGGCGTGGGCGGCGATTTTCGAGGCGATCACCCCTTCCCGGACGTCCTCGATGGTCGGCAGCCGGAGGTGTTCGCTCGGGGTGACGTAGCAGAGAAAGTCGGCGCCGGCCGCGGCGGCGATGGCCCCGCCGATGGCGCAGGTGATATGGTCGTAGCCGGGGGCAATGTCAGTGACCAGCGGGCCGAGAACGTAGAAAGGGGCACCATGGCAGAGCCGTTTCTGGAGGAGGATGTTGGCCTCGATCTGGTTGAGCGGCACGTGCCCCGGCCCCTCGATCATCACCTGGACGCCGGCCGCCTGAGCCCGCTGGGTCAGCTCGCCGAGGATGATCAACTCGTGGATCTGCGCCCGGTCGGTGGCGTCGGCCAGACAGCCGGGCCGGAAGCCGTCCCCCAGCGAGAGGGTCATGTCGTATGCCCGGGTGATCTCCAGCAGGCGGTCGAAGTGTTCGAAAAGCGGGTTCTCCTGCTGGTTGTAGGTCATCCACTCGACGGTGAAGGCCCCGCCGCGGGAGACGACATCCATGATCCGCCCCTCGTTCTTCATCCGTTCCACGGTGCTCCGGGTCACGCCGCAATGGACAGTGATGAAATCGACGCCGTCCTCGGCATGTTTGATGATCCCCTCGAAAATGTCGTCGACGGTCATGTCGACAATCGCCTTGTTTTTGGTCCGAACGGCATCGAGAGCTGCCTGATAGAGCGGTACCGAGCCGATGCAGGCGGTGGTTTCGGCGATGATTGCCCGGCGGATCTCGTCGACGGGACCGCCGGTGGAGAGATCCATGATGGCATCGGCGCCGAATTTGACGGCGGTGCGGGCTTTCTCCAGTTCTTTGGTGATGTCGAGGTCGTCGGCGGAGGTGCCGATATTGGCGTTCACCTTGGTCCGGAGCCCGGTGCCGACCGCCAGGGGCCGGCCGTTGCCGTGCTTGATGTTATGGCAGATGATGATCCGCCCGGCGGCGATGCCGGCGCGGATGAACTCGGGTTCCACTCCCTCGGCGAGGGCGGCCTCTTTCATCTTGTCGGTAATGATCCCCTTGCGGGCGTAGTCGAGCTGGGTCATGAAAAAACTCCTCTGTAGCGAATTGATGAATCGTGATCAGATTTCCCGGGCGGCGAGCAGGTGATTGACCGGCCCGTGGCCGCGACCGAGGGGTTGGCCGAGCTTGATGGCCGCGGTGACGAATGTCTTGGCCCGGCCGACGGCAACGCGCAACGGTTCGCCCTGGGCGAGGAAGGCGGCGATGGCCGAAGCGTAGGTGCAGCCGGTGCCGTGGGTGTTCTTGCTCAGGATGCGCGGTGCGGCGAACCGCTGGAAGGCCGCGCCGTCGTAAAGGATGTCGACCGCATCGCCGGCCAGCAGGTGCCCTCCTTTGAGCAGGACATTTCTGGCCCCCAGCTGGTGCAGCCGCCGGGCGGCCTCCTGCATCTCCTCTTCGCCGGCGATGACCATGCCGGTGAGGCGCTCTGCCTCCGGGATATTCGGGGTCAGCAGGTAGGTTATCGGCAGCAACCGGTCCTTGAGCATGGCCACTGCCTCGCGGTCGATCAGTGCCGCGCCTCCCTTGGCGATCATCACCGGATCGACGACGACCAGCCGCTTGTGGTAGGCGGCGAGCTTGTCGGTGACCGTGGCGGTGATTCCGGCCGAAAAGAGCATCCCGGTCTTGACAACATCCACCGGGATGTCGGCCAGGACGGCATCAAGCTGGTCGGCGACGAACTCGGAGGGCACTCCGTGGATACCCGAGACGCCGCGGGTATTCTGGGCGGTCAGGGCGGTCAGTACCGACGAGCCGTAGCTGCCGAGCAGGGTAATGGTCTTGAGGTCGGCCTGGATGCCGGCGCCGCCTCCCGAATCGCTGCCGGCGACGGTCAGTACCCCCCCCCGTGGCAGCGGCGCACGGCGATTGAACAAGAGCGCCAGTTCGGCAGCGGCCAGCGCCGGCTCCGGGTGGGAGAGCACTGCCGAAATGACCGCCAGGGCGTCGGCGCCGGCATCGATCACTGCGGCGCCGTTGTCGACGGTAATGCCGCCGATGGCGACGATCGGGATCGAAATCTGGCTGCGGACTGCCGCCAGCAATTCCGGCCCGGCCAAGTGGGAGATCTCCTTGCTCCGGCTCGGATACATGGCGCCGAAACCGAGGTAGTCGGCCCCAGCGGCCTGGGCGGCCAGGGCCTCTTCCATGTTGTGGGTGGAGACGCCGATCAGTTTTCCCAGGCCGAGAATCCGCCGCGCCTCCCGCGGGTCGCCGTCTTCCTGTCCCAGGTGGAGACCGTCGGCATTGAGCCGCTTCGCCAGTTCCAGGTCGTCGTTGACGATGAACGGGACTCCCCGGTTGCGGCACAGTTCCCGCAGCTCCAGCCCGATGGCGAAGCGCACTTCCGGGTCACGGTCCTTGGTGCGGTACTGGACTATCCAGGCGCCGCCGTCGATAGCTGCCTCGACCCGACTGGCCAGGTTGTCACCGTCGTCGGTCACCAGGTAAAGCCCCCGGATTGCCGAATCCTGTTTTTCTCTGTTGACGATCAGTCGGAGTGTGTGGCCGTTACCGTTCATCGGTTCCTCTCCCGGATCGGGGCCCAAAAAAAAACCGCGACAGCGGTCACGGTTCCAGAAAGTTGATAGACGAAGATTCTGGCCGCTTCCCTACGCCGGTGCTAGCCGGATCAGGTTCAAAGGGTTTGGGCGCTGCCCATCTCAGTTCTGGCGAACTCCCCCAGCAGGCTTGTTGTGTAAACAAGGCTAAACGAAATTTCCCACTAAGTCAACGGGTTTTAAGCCTTCGGCAGCACAGGGTTTTCATCTTTACAGTGCCGGGGATAAGTGATAGTAATTGGCCAAGCGTGCCCTGCGCCCGCCACCTTTACCCGACGGAAAAATCAGGATCATGATGGACAGTCGTCCGACAATTGCCGAAATCGATCTCGCCGCATTACGTTACAACTTCAACCAGATCAGGCAAACCGTGCCCCGGAGCTGCGGTATTCTGGCCATCGTCAAGGCCGATGCTTATGGCCACGGCTTCATGGATATCGCCCGGGAGTTGGAGACGCTCGGCGTGACCGCCTTCGGCGTGGCGTTCCTCGCCGAGGGGATTCAGCTGCGCAAGAGCGGCATCGACCGGCCGGTGCTGATCCTGGGGGGGGTCTATCCCGGTCAGGAGAAGAAATGCGTCGGCTTCAACCTCTCTACGGCGCTCTTCAGTCTCGAGCAGGCGAAAATCCTGGACGAGACGGCGGCCCGCCTTTACCGCAAGGCCAAGGTCCATGTCAAGATCGATACCGGGATGGGGCGTCTCGGGATCAGCCACGAAGAAGCGGATGAATTCTTCCGCGCCCTGCGGGAATTGCACCATCTGGAGCTGGAAGGGATCATCTCCCACTTCGCTTCGGCGGATGAACTCGACGAGGAGGGGCGCCGCTACTCGGAGCGCCAAGCCGCCATCTTTGCCGAGACGGTCGGCATTGCGCGTTCCTATGGCCTGGAACCCCGTTATGTCCATATTGCCAACAGCGCGGCCGCCTTCGGCATGGAGCTGCCGTTCTGCAATCTGGTCCGGCCCGGCATCGTCCTCTACGGCGCCGTGCCATCGGGGGATTTTGCCGGAAAAATGGACCTGCAGCCGGTCATGCGCCTGAAAAGCCGGGTGGCAATGCTCAAATGGGTGACGCCGGGGACCAGTATCAGTTACGCCCGACGCTATACCGCGACGGAGCGGCGGCTGATCGCCAGCGTGCCGGTCGGCTACGCCGACGGCTACGGCCGGGCGCTGACCAACCGCGGCCAGGTGCTGGTGCGCGGGGAGCGGGCGCCGGTGGTCGGCACGATCTGCATGGACTGGTTCATGGCCGACGTGACCGGGATCGCCGACGTGGCGGTGGGGGACGAGGTTACCTTGCTCGGTTGCGATCGACAGGGCAACTGTATCCATGCCGAGGAACTGGCCATCTGGGCCGGCACCATCCCTTACGAGATTTTCTGCGGCATCAGCAAGCGGGTGCCGCGGGTCTACCTGAACGGTTCCCCCTGACGCCGCCGTGTTGCGGGCCGCGGCGGACTTTTCTCCGACGATATTTGCCCGCACGACGAACTCATGACTAAACAGAAGATCAAACTGACAAACATGGTGAAGGCTGCCGGCTGAGCGGCCAAGCTGGGCCCGGCGGGCCTGGAAGATGCGCTCAGGACGGTCGTGGGACGAAGTAGCGACCCCGACCTGGTGGTGGGACCGGAGACTGCCGACGACGCGGGGGTCTACCGGATCGGGGAGAGGCTCGCCCTGGTGGAGACGGTCGACATCGTCACCCCGCTGGTGGACGATCCCTTTACCTTCGGCCGGATAGCTGCGGCCAACGCCCTATCCGACGTTTTTGCCATGGGGGGACGGCCGGTGACCGCTCTCAATCTGGTCTTCTTTCCCGCGTGCACCCTTGGCGGTGAGGTGCTGGCCGAGATCCTGGCCGGTGGGCTCGACGCCATGCGGGAAGCGGGCGTCTGTCTGGTCGGGGGGCATACGGTGGAAGATGACGAGCTGAAGTATGGTCTGGCGGTCACCGGGCTGATCGACCCGGCCCGGGTGGTCCGGAATGCGACGGCCCGGCCCGGCGACCAGCTGATCCTGACCAAACCGCTCGGCACTGGGATCATCTCGACGGCGATCAAGGCCGACATGGCCTCTGCTGCCGCCGAGGCGGAGGCGATCCGCTGGATGACGACGCTCAACGCCGCTGCCGCCGGGCTGATGGTCGAATGCGGCGCCTCGGCCTGCACCGACGTGACCGGCTTCGGCCTGCTCGGCCATGCCAGCGAGATGGCCCGGGGGAGTGGCGTGACCGTGGAGTTCACGCTCGACGCAGTACCGCTCATGGGCGGGGTGGGGGAACTGGTGGCCGACGGACTGGTACCGGCCGGTTGTTACCGCAATCGCGACCACTACGCTCCGCTCGTCTCCCCATCAACCGGCGATGACGCGCGCTTCCTGCCACTGTTCGATCCGCAGACCTCCGGCGGATTGCTCATTGCCCTGCCGCCGGCGGCCACCGGCTGTTTCCATGCCGCTGCAGCCAAGCGGGGGATCTTTGCCGCGACGGTCGGGCAGGTCCTGCCCGCCGGGGAGCATCCCGTTGTCCTCGTCTGACCGCCTGGCGCTGGCCGTCGACCTTGGCACGACCACCATCGCCGCCTCACTCCTCGACTTGGCGACCGGCGACCGCCTGGCGACAGCCGGCAGCCTCAACCCGCAACGGGCGTACGGGGCAGATGTGGTTTCCCGGCTGGCCGCCGCCTGCCGATCAATCGAGGCGCGGCAGCAGATGTCCGAAGTGGTCCGGGGCGAGCTCCGGCGGTTGGCCACGGAACTGCTGACGGCGACGGGATACCCGCCGGAGGCGCTTGCCAGGATCGCCATTGCCGGCAATCCCGCCATGGAACATCTGCTGCTCGACCTGCCGGTCGAATCGCTGGCCTTTCCCCCCTACCGCCCGCTTTTTACGGCGGGACGCATCATGACTGCCCGCGAACTCGGCTGGAATCTGCCGGCGACGCTCTACCTTTTTCCGCTCCCCGGCGGCTTCGTCGGCGGCGATACCGTCGCCTTTCTCTACGATACTGCGGCACCGCTCCCTGCTGCCGGCTCCTCCCGCCTCTACCTGGATCTGGGAACTAACGGCGAAATCGTTCTCCAGGCGGGTGACATCCTCTTTGCCACCTCGGCGGCGGCCGGGCCGGCCTTCGAGGGGGGGAACCTGGCCTGCGGGATGCCGGCCCTCCCCGGCGCGATCAGCACCGTTGCCGCCACTGGCGGGCGACTGGCCCTGACGGTCATCGACGGCAAGCCGCCGCTCGGTATCTGTGGTTCCGGCGTTCTCGATACGATTGCCCTGCTGCTGGAAACGGGAATTGTCGACCGGACCGGCCGGCTGCTGCCGGCGGCGGAGATCGCCTCGCCGCTCGGTGACCGGGTGCGGGAGGTCGCCGGCCAGCCGGCGTTTGTCCTGCACCGCGACGCTTTGCACACCGTCTACCTGAGTCAGGAGGATATCCGCCAGGTGCAGCTGGCGAAAGGGGCGATCCGGGCGGGAATCGAGGTACTCTGCGGCCGGGCCGGCATCGACAGTGCCACAATTGCCGAGGTCGTCCTGACCGGTTCCTTCGGCGTCGTCCTGGCGCCGCGAAGCCTAAAAAATATTGGAATTTTCACGGAAATGATGGTACATACTACCCGGTTCGTCCGCGAGGGAGCACTCCGCGGTGTGGAGCGGACCCTGCTGGAAGGAGCGGGGGAGGCGGCAGTGGAGACCCTTGCCGGTTCCTTCCGGGTTATTCCGCTCTCCGGCACTCCTGCCTTCGAGAAAAGCTTTCTGGAGCACATCAACTTTCCTGATATCGAACGCTGATTTTTTGCCACCGAGGTGTAATGGCAGAGGAAATACCGGGCGGCAGCCCCGCCCGGCGGTACCTTTGAAGGTGGCCGGGGATTTCCGCTGTCGTTGCGGCAGCGGCCGCCGACTTCGTGGCTATATCGTCTTAAAAGGAGCACACATCATGGCTAAGATCACCCGCGCACTCATCAGTCTCTCCGACAAGACCGGCATCGTCGAATTCGCCAGGGAACTGGCCGGTTACGGCGTCGAAATCCTTTCTACCGGCGGTACCGCCAAGCTGCTCCGCGATTCCGGGCTGGCAGTCAAGGACGTTTCCGAGTTCACCGGCTTCCCGGAGATGCTCGACGGCCGGGTCAAGACCCTCCATCCCAAGGTGCACGGCGGGCTTCTCGGCATGCGCGGCAACCCCGAACATGTGGCGACGATGAAGCAGCACGGCATTGAGCCGATCGACATGGTGGTAGTGAACCTCTACCCCTTCGAGGCGACGGTAGCCAATCCCGCCTGCACCCTGGCGGACGCCATCGAGAATATCGATATCGGCGGCCCGACCATGCTTCGCTCGGCGGCCAAGAACAACGCCGACGTGACCGTGCTCGTCGATCCTGCCGACTACCGGCCGATCCTTGACGAAATGAAGGCGAACGGCGGCGCGGTTTCCCGCGAGAGCAACTTTCGGCTGGCAGTGAAAGTTTACCAGCACACCGCCGCCTACGACGGGGCGATCTCCAACTGGCTCGGCGCCCGGCTGGGCGACGAAGTGGCCGCCTATCCCGATACGATCACGCTGCAGTTCAAGAAGGCCCAGGAGATGCGCTACGGCGAGAATCCCCACCAGGGCGCCGCGTTTTATGTCGAGCGGAAGGTTGAGGAAGCATCGGTTTCCACTGCCCGCCAGTTGCAGGGGAAAGAACTTTCCTATAACAACATCGGCGATACCGACGCCGCGCTCGAATGCGTCAAACAGTTCACCGAAGGGCCGGCCTGCGTCATCGTCAAGCACGCCAATCCCTGTGGTGTGGCGATTGGCGCCTCGCTGCTCGAAGCCTATGACCGGGCCTACCAGACCGATCCCGAGTCGGCGTTCGGCGGGATTATCGCCTGCAACCGGGAACTTGACGAAGCGACGGCCCGGGCGATTGTCGACCGGCAGTTCGTCGAGGTGATCATCGCCCCGAAGGTCGCTCCGGCGGCGGTGGAAGTGGTGGCGGCGAAGAAGAACGTCCGGCTGCTGGAGTGCGGCGAATGGCCGGCGACGCCGCTGGCGCGCCTCGATCTCAAGCGGGTCAATGGCGGCCTGCTCGTCCAGGATGCTGACCTGGAGCTCTACAGCGAACTGAAGGTGGTCAGCAAGCGGCAGCCCACCGAGCAGGAGATGAAAGACCTGCTCTTCACCTGGCGGGTGGCCAAGTTCGTCAAGTCCAACGCCATCGTCTACGGCAAGGAGAATATGACCATCGGCGTCGGCGCCGGCCAGATGAGCCGGGTCAACTCGGCACGGATCGCCGCGATCAAGGCGGAGCACGCCGGCCTTGAAGTCAAGGGGGCGGTGATGGCTTCCGACGCTTTCTTCCCGTTCCGGGACGGCATCGACAATGCCGCGGCTGCCGGGATCACCGCGGTGATCCAGCCGGGAGGGAGCATGCGCGACGCGGAGGTGATTGCCGCCGCCGATGAGCACGGCATGGCCATGGTCTTCACGGCGATGCGCCATTTTCGGCACTGAGTAAGCGGTTCCACTGGCTGGGCGGCGGTGCCGGGGACGGGTTGTCCCCGGTTCCGCCGACTCCGGCTGCTGCCGGGGCCGATCTTTGCGGGCCATGTCAGCAATTTCGGTCATAGGTTCCCTGCCAAAAAGCGGGACAACGGCAGGTACGTATAGACCAATGTGATGACCGGGTGCCGAGCGGTGGCGGCGCGCAAGAAGCGTCCAGTGTCTCGTCTCGGCACTGACGCATCATGACAGATTCTTTTACTGGCGGCCGATCATGCGTTATGACGGTACGGCCGGCCGGGTTCACCCACCCCACCAACGGGCTGATCATCCCTGCGCTAACTGCCGGAGGGGGTCAAGCCCTGCCGTCGCCGGCATGCCTCTCGACCTGCTCAACCCAGGTCCGCCGTCAATTAGTTCTTACCCCGGCCGGGATGTGCGCTTTATCGGAATCCCATCGATTGCTGCGGCACTATGCCGCCGAAAGGAGCAGATAATGAAGGTTCTCGTTATTGGGGGCGGTGGCCGGGAACATGCCCTGGTCTGGAAGATCGCCCAATCTCCCCTGGTGACCCGTGTTTACTGCGCACCGGGCAATCCCGGCATCGGTGAGATTGCCGAAAATGTTCCCCTGGCGGTCGATGACCTGGTCGGCCTGCTCGACTTTGCCCGCACTCACGATATCGATTTGACCGTGGTCGGTCCCGAACTCCCTCTTTCCCTGGGGATCGTCGACCTGTTCGAAGAGTACGGCCTGACCATCTTTGGTGCCCGGCGCAACGCGGCAATCATCGAAGCCAGCAAGGCATTCTCCAAGGACCTGATGAAAAAATACCAGGTGCCGACCGCCGCCTATGGGGTGTTCGAGGAGGTTGCACCAGCAGTGGCCTTTATCGACCAGGTCGGGGTGCCGATCGTCATCAAGGCGGACGGCTTGGCTGCGGGAAAAGGGGTTATCATTGCCCAGAGTCGCGAGGAGGCGGTGGCGACGGTGCAGGATATGCTCACCGGTAACGCCTTCGGCTCGGCGGGCTCCCGGGTGGTCATCGAAGAATTCCTGGTGGGTGAAGAGGCTTCGTTCCTCGCTTTTACCGATGGCAAGGCCATTATCCCTCTGGCCAGCGCCCAGGACCACAAGGCCGTTTTTGACGGCGACAAGGGCCCGAATACCGGCGGAATGGGCGCCTATTCGCCGGCTCCGGTCGTTACCCAGGCCATTCACGACAAGGTGATGGTCGAGGTGATGCGGCGGACTGTCGACGGTATGGCGGCTGAAGGGCGTCCTTATCGCGGTGTTCTTTATGCCGGTCTGATGATCAACGGCGACGAGGTGAAGGTACTCGAATTCAACGCCCGTTTCGGCGATCCCGAGTGCCAGCCGCTGTTGATGCGGTTGAAGTCGGATATCGTGCCGGTGTTGCTGTCGGTGGCGAAGGGCGATCTTGGCGGTATAGCCCTCGAATGGCACGACAAGGCTGCGGTCTGCGTGGTGATGGCTGCTGGCGGCTATCCTGCCGACTATCGTAAAGGCGACCCGATCCGCGGCCTTGACGAAGCGGCGGCGCTGGAGGAACTCTTTGTTTTCCATGCCGGTACCACGCGGCGGGACGGCGAGGTGGTGACTGCCGGTGGTCGGGTGCTGGGAGTGACGGCGCTCGGAAGGACGGTTCGCGAGGCGATCGATCGAGCCTACCAGGGGGTTGGGGCCATTGACTGGGAAGGGGTTCACTACCGGAAAGATATCGGCGCTAAGGCGCTGGCAAAGAGCTGAGGCAAATTCGTCTTGTCACGGTCGCCGGGCGGCCGACAGTTTTTCGTGTGGAGGATGAACGATGAACGAACCGCAGGTACTGATCGTCATGGGGAGCGATTCCGACGTAGCGATTATGGAGGAGGCGGCAAAGATTCTGGATAATTTCGGGATCCGTTGGGAAATGCGGATCGCTTCGGCCCACCGCTCGCCGAAAAAAGCGGCGGCGCTGGCGAGTGGCGCCGCGGAACGGGGGATACGGGTGATCATTGCCGGCGCCGGCATGGCGGCTCATCTGGCCGGGGTGATTGCCGCCGAGACCGTGTTGCCGGTTATCGCCGTGCCGATTCCCGGTGGCGCGCTGAATGGTCTCGACGCCCTCTATGCGATGGTTCAGATGCCGGGCGGTATCCCGGTTGCCACTATGGCCATCGGGAAGGCCGGGGCAAAGAATGCCGGCCTGCTGGCGGTGCAGATGCTGGCGCTCGGCAACCTGGAGCTGGCCGCCTCACTACTGCGTTACAAGGAAACCATGGCCGACGAGGTCGAGCAGAAAGATCGGGCACTTCAGGTGCGTTTGCAGGACAAATAGCCTGCGAGCGCCGGCCCGGCCGTGATCTGTCCCCTTGCGCCGGGCAGCTTTTTGCTTGACAAACGGAAGCGCTGCTGTATAAGTTTCTGACGGATTTTCCACCAATTTCTCTGAAGGGGGTAAACAAGCCGATGAAAAAAGTTATTGCTGCTCTCGCACTGTCCGTCTTCTGCTCCAGCATGGCTCTGGCTGCGGATGTGATTACGTTTCCTGCCAAAAACGGAAACGTAGCGTTCCCGCACAAGATGCACCAGGAAGCGCTGAAAGACTGCAAGAAATGCCATGAGAAGGGTCCCGGCAAAATTGAAGGGTTTGGCAAGGACTATGCGCACAAAACCTGCAAAGGCTGCCATGCCGAAATGAAAAAAGGGCCGACCAAGTGCGGTGAGTGCCACAAGAAGTAGTTGCTCGATTACATCGAGTGGCTGTGAAAGGGATAGCGGGGAATCCGTTATCCCTTTTCTTGACTCAACTGCAGGATTAAAAAAATTAAATGTTTGTTTTTTATCGAGAAATTTGGTTATAATACGACAGTCCGACAGGACTTTTTTTTTAGCTGAAAATCCATTAGACGACCGGGAGAGATACGTTGGCAACGAGCAATCGAGGTTTCTTGCAGGCACTATGGGATTTTTTCTGTTCTCTGAAACTCGCCATTTCGCTCCTGATCCTGCTGGCGGCGACATCGATCATCGGGACCATCATTCCGCAGGGGCCGCCTCCCCCCGAATACCTGCAGACCATCAGTGAAGCAAAACAGAAGCTGTATCAGACGCTGGGCTTCTTCGATATGTACCACTCATGGTGGTTCATCCTTCTGCTTTATCTTTTCACCGTCAATATCGTCGCCTGTTCGATAAAGCGGTTGCCGCGGGTCTGGAAAATGATCTCCGAGCCAACCCTGGTAATGGACGACGGTTTCCAGAGATCGCTTTCCCTGACCCACGATTTCAAGATGCAGGGTGACGTGGCGACGCTCCGGGACAAGATGACCGCCTTCCTGAAAGGCGAATTCGCCGCGCCCGTGATAACGGAGCGCGACGGGGAGTTTCACCTCTTTGCCCAGAAATCGCCCTATAGCCGGCTGGGAGTTTATGTAGTGCACCTGAGTATCATCGTCATTTTTATCGGTGCGCTGCTCGGCTCGTTCCTCGGCTACAAGGGGTACGTCAATATCGTTGAGGGGACCGGCACCTCGACCATCTATTCCCGTTCCGGCCAGCCCATCGACCTCGGCTTCACCGTCCGTTGCGACAAGTTTTCCGTCTCGTTCTATGACACCGGTGCGCCGAAAGAGTTTAAAAGCATTCTCTCCGTCATTGACGGCGGGAAGGTGGTGATCGACAAACGTCCGGTGATCGTCAACGATCCCCTCACCTATAAAGGCATCACGTTCTATCAGTCGAGCTATGGCCCGGCCGGCGAGGGGGGGTTATACCACTTCACCGTCCGCGAACGGAACGGCGGTTCTCCCGTCAAGGTTTCCCTGCAACAGGGGGAGCGCAAACCGTTGCCTGACGGCTCGACACTTCAGGTTCTCGAAGCCACCCAGGACGTGAGCCAGTTCATTCCCCAGTTCAGCGGACCGGCGGCCCGCATCGAGGTAACTCCCAAGGCGGGAGAGCCTAAGGCGTTCATCGTTTTTCAGAATTATCCGAATTTCGATGAGCAACGGGGGGGCAAACTGGTCTTCAACTACTTGGGGAGCGACGAGAAGATGTTTACCGGCCTTCAGGTGGCCAAGGACCCTGGCGTCTGGGTTGTCTGGGCGGGCTGCTTCCTGATGGTGGCCGGCTGCTGCATGGCGTTTTTCATGTCGCACAAACGGCTCTGGGTGCGGGTGCGAAACGGTCATGTGACCATGGGGGGCACGGCCAGCAAGAATCCGGCCGGCTTCCAAATCCTGTTTGACGAACTTGTCGACAAGCTGAAAAAACTGTAGACGGCGGAGGATCTTAGTTATGACCAGTTCCATGCTGTTCAATATTGCAACCTTCTCGTATCTCATTTCCATGCTTGCATTTTTTGCCTTTTTGGCAACCAAGAAAAAGGAGGTCGGGCTTGCCGGCAGTCTGATCGCCTACCTGGGCTTTATCGTCCATACGGCGGCGATCGCCCTACGCTGGAAGGAGTCGTACGATCTCGGCCACGGCCACGCTCCCTTGTCGAATCTCTATGAGTCGGTGGTCTTTTTCGCCTGGACCATCATTCTTATCTTCGGGATTCTCGATCTCAAGTACAAGTATCGGGTTGTGGGGGCTTTCGTTATTCCGTTCGCCCTGTTCGGCATGGCCTGGGCCCAACTCAGTCTCGGCAGCGGCATTGAACCGCTGGTTCCGGCGCTGCAGAGCAACTGGCTTCTCTATCACGTCATTACCTGCTTCCTCGGTTATGCGGCGTTTGCCGTCGCCTGCGGCCTGTCGATCATGTACCTTATCAAGGCCGGCAAGGAAGAGTCGCCGACGACTACCCAGGCTGGCGGCGTTATTGCCATGTTCCCGCCGGTCAAGGTCCTTGATGACCTCAACTACAAAGCGATCATGGTCGGCTTTCCCCTTCTGACGCTGGGGATCATCACCGGCGCCGCATGGGCGAACTACGCCTGGGGTACTTACTGGAGTTGGGACCCCAAGGAGACTTGGTCGCTGATCGTCTGGTTCATTTATGCGGCATTCCTCCACGCCCGCTTTACCCGTGGCTGGGTCGGCAAGAAAGCTGCTATCCTGTCGATCGTCGGTTTTGCGGCGACGATTTTCTGCTATCTCGGGGTGAACCTGATCCTCTCGGGTCTCCATAGCTATGGTGGCGGTAAATAGCTGCTTGGCGGCATAAACCTTGCTATGTGTGCTGGGAGGCGATTTGTCGCACACTAAATCAGCAGGTTCTCCCAGGGCCCTCCCGCAAAGCCGGTCATTTGGCGGACCGGTACGGCGGCGGGCCAACGCCAAGCTATGAAACAATTTCTGATCTACGGACTCTGTGGTCTTTTATTTCTCGCCTGGTTTCTGGCAAGCGGCACCGCTCGTGGGGCGGACCGCTTGCCAGGCCTTCCCGACGGCTGCGGGACCCGGTGCCACAAAAGCAAGGTGCGGGAGCAGTTTGTTCACGGCCCTGTTGCTACCGATGATTGCATTGCCTGCCATCGGCCGACCGGTAAACCGCATCCCGACGAGCAGGGAGCGTTCCGTCTCGTTGGCGAGCGAGAAAAGCTCTGCGCCGTCTGTCATGAAAGCAAGGCAACCAAAAAAGTAGTTCATCCTCCGGTGGCAGAAGGCGATTGCCTTGCCTGTCACGACGTCCATCAATCTCCCTATCCGATGCAACTCAAGGCTCCGGGGGCCGATCTCTGTTTCGGTTGTCATAATGCCAAGGACTTTTCCGCCAAGCATGGTCACGCGCCGGTGGCTGCCGGGCACTGTACCCGCTGTCACGATCCCCATCAATCCGACAATCCGGCACTGCTCAAGGCGCCTGGCGCCCAGCTCTGTTTCAGCTGCCACGACAAGGCCCTGACTGAAGGCGTTTCGGTCCACAAGCCGGTGGCGGAGGGACGGTGTACTGATTGTCATGCCCCCCACGGTTCGCCTTTTCCAAGTATGTTGAAAGGCGAGTATCCGGAAGAGTTTTACCTGCCCTACAAGCAGGCTAATTTCGAACTCTGTTTCCGCTGTCACACCAGAGAACTGGCGCAGGATCGGCGGACCGATACCCTGACCGGATTTCGCAATGGCGATTTCAACCTGCATTATGTGCACGTCAACCGGTCCGATAAGGGAAGGTCGTGCAAGACTTGCCACGATCCCCATGCGGCCGGCCAACTGCGGCTGATCAAAGAACGTATCCCCGGCTTTGGTTCGTGGGATATTCCGATCCATTACACCAAGACCGACACCGGCGGGACCTGCGTGGTGGGATGCCACAAGCCGAAAAGCTATGATCGGCTGCGCTTCGTAACCAATCCCTGACGGCGTGAGGAGGCACAATGTCCCGAATGGGGATAACCGCGGCACTCTTTCTGCTGCTGAATTGGTGGATCCCGGGGGCGATGGCGGCGGTGACGTTCGTTTCGCCGGCGCCAAACACCTGGGTTGCCCGGTCGAATTACCTAATCGTCAAGCTAAACAACCCGGAGATCACGGCAGTGAAGATCGACGTGAATGGCTTGCCGGGCGATCTGATGCAGGTTTCGTCGCCCGAATACCGCAAGGCGTTCCAGGATATCCTGATCGTACAGCCTGTCTGGGACCGCGGCCGAAACAACGTTGTGCTCGAGGCGTATGCCGGGAAGGAGCGCCTGGAAGTGGCTCAGGCAGCCTTTTATTATGCGCCGAAAGGCGAGCAGGCGACAATTCCCCCCGAATATGCGGCCAACGTGTTTCACACCCCGGACCATGAACAGCGGTGTGCCGGCTGCCATAATATGGAACCGACGCCGACCCAGCTGCTGAGCACCCAGGAGAAAGAGAACCCCTGCGCCGGCTGCCATCGCAAAATCCTTGACGCAAAATATATTCACGGCCCGGCCGGAACCTATTCCTGTACGTACTGTCATAAGGAGAATGCCAAGCCCAAGTACGCCGTGCTCAAGCGCGATGCGGCACTGTGCAACGAGTGCCACGAAGAGAAAGCCGCCGAGTTCAAGAAGAAGAAATACGTCCATGGACCGGTGGCTGGCGGGATGTGCGAAGTCTGCCATGATCCCCATGGTAGCCCGTATTATGCTCAACTCAAGGCGCCGATCAACGAACTGTGCCTGTCATGTCACGAATCAATCAAAAAAGCGCCGCACGTGGTGCGGACGACTACCGGCCAAGGCCACCCGGTAAGTGGGTTCAAAGATCCGTCGGCTCCGAAGACCGGGCGGGAAATGTCCTGCATCTCCTGCCATAATCCCCATGGCAATGATGTCCGGTATTTCTTCCAGAACAATGCCGAAGACCGCATGCAGCTTTGCCAGATGTGTCATAACAAGTAGGCCGGCAGAAACCGGCGCAAATAGTGAGTCCTCGCCTTTGGGCGGTGGAGTGGTTGTTCAGCCAAGGAGTGTGTCGATGGAAAAGTTCAAGCAGCTAGGTAAATTCGTTGCAATCGTCGGGATGGCCGTTTTTTTTGCAGGTTGCGCCGCGCAGCAGCCGCAAACAGCCCGGCGGTTTTTCTGGCCGCCCCTGCCCGAGCGGCCGCGGATCGAGTGGCTGAAAGCATATTACAGCCAGCAGGATTTTCCCAAATCCGGTTTCAGCAAGTTTCTGCAGGCGATTGCCGGTGAGGAGGATGCGTTCAGTTTCAACAAGCCGCTCGATATCAAGTCGAACGGCAAGGGAAAAGTGTATGTAACCGATGCCGGCCTGCAGGGCGTTGTCGTCTATGACATGGTAAAGCATGATGTCCATATGCTCGGTAGGGACGAAGCTGCTGGCATGTTCCGACAAGTGGTCGGGGTAACGGTCGACGATGTCGACAATATCTATGTTTCTGACGCGGAAAAAAATCTGGTGCTGGTCTTCACCCCTGACGAAAAGCCATTGCGGACCATCGATCTGGCGAATCATGTTGTCAAGGGCGGAGGGTTGGCTATCGATGTGAAGCGGCAGCGACTTTTCGTTGTCGATACCCGCGGGCACAAGATCGTCGTTTTCGATCTTGCCGGCAAATACCTGTTCAGCTTCGGCCAGCGGGGAGATGCTGACGGTTCGTTCAACTATCCGATCGACGTCGAAGTGAACGGTAAGGGGGAAGTTGTCGTTGCCGACTCGATGAACGCCCGGATCCAGATCTTCGACAGCGAGGGGAAATTCCTGCGGAAATTCGGCCGGCGGGGTGATGGACCCGGTGACTTCCAGATCATAAAGGCGGTGGCGATCGATTCCGACGACAACATCTATATTACGGATGGTAAGGGGCACAAGCTGGAAATTTACAGTACCAACGGTGATTATCTGCTTACCGTTGGCGGGCTCTATTCCGTTCTGCAGACCGGCAAGGAGGCCCCGGGCGGTTTCCTGATCCCCCAGGGGGTCGATATCGACCGCAATGACACGATCTATGTTGTCGATCAGTTGAATCGCCGCTTCCAGGTGTTTCAGTACATTTCCGACCGCTTTCTTCGCGAGCATCCGATTCCCGGGTACGAACAGAGATAGCCCTGCCTGTCTCCTTCCCCTGCCGCTCTGCTCCGGCAGGGGAAGGAGCGTTGTTGTGTCATCCTTCCTTCGCTCTTTTCCCCTTTCTCCATTCCTGCTGCCGTTTTTTCCGTCTTAATTGCGGCTACTCCGTTATATCGCTGAAAGTGGCTGGGTAACTCGCTTCAATTGCCAGCCTAAACTGTCAAAATTTGCAATATTTTAATTTGTCACGTTCAATAATATGACACTTGTGTCTGCTTGGTGTGAGACCTATTATTGTTATTGTGTTGCAATATTGGTATGTTAAGCGCTGTTGAGGGGCGTGGGAAAAGGCGGAAGGATGGTTTGTGCTAAAAATGGTATATTGCTTGCTAAAGCAAGCGTAATTGCGATGTGTATTTACCTGCGAGGAATGGATCGCGTTCTTATCGCCATGAAAGGAGAAGAAAGATGAAGAGAGTATTGTCCCTTGTTGCAGCGTTGGCCGTTTCGACCGTTGCAACCGCTGCCTTTGCGGCAGGCAGTTCCACGATTGCCGGTACCAAGCACAACCTGAGCCTCGGGAGTACGGCGAGTTACAAGGTTGGTGCGGGGGGGACCGGTCAGATTTGTATCTTCTGCCACACCCCGCACAATGCGGCCCAGAACGTTCCGCTCTGGAACCGTACCGCGAACGGAACTGCTGCTGGCGGCTTCACGCTGTATTCCTCGGTAACCATGGTCAACTCGAAGCATGCGACCGGTTTTACCACCGACAGCATTTCGCTCTTCTGCATGAGCTGTCATGACGGAAGCGCCTTGGGCGGAACGACGATGATCAAGAATCAGCCGGCCGACGGGACCTCTACCGACGTTTCACTGGGGGGGACCGGTGCCAGTGAGGGAATAGCAAGTGGGCGGGCTGCCAATCTGGGTACTGACCTGCGCAGCAGCCATCCGATCAACTTCCGGGTCCTGCAATCTGGAACCAGCAATGGCCTTGGGGATGTGACGGGCAATATCCTTAAAACTAGCACTGTCTCAGGCGGGTTCCCGCTCTTTGCTTCCGGCGGCCAGGACAAGTACCTGGAGTGCGGCAGCTGTCATGCTGTTCACGACAATACCAACATTCCCTTCCTGCGGACCACCAACGACGGCAGCAAGCTCTGTCTCGGCTGCCACGTCAAATAACGGATGTATCGCTGTATTGCGGTTGGGGCGGATTTTATCCGCCCCTTTTTTTTCGAGGCGCCGGGCGATTTGGCAGTCATAAACAGGTGAAATCGCTGGAATTGCCGAGGTGACGTGTCGTTGTTATGTGCTGCTATGGAAAGTATAGTAATAACGGTTGGTTAATGGCCTGTGTTGCGGCGGGTTGCTCCGTTGCCGAGGCGCAGATATTGCAGGTTTACGGACGAGCGTGCCGTCTCCTCGGCAATGTACCGTACTAAAGCAGAATTTATGGCCCTTTGATGAAACAACATCGGTTCCCGATCATATCCCTTTTGCTCCTGACGGCCTTCGTCACGGCGTTGCTGGGGCCACTGCCCGCGCAAGCAAGGATCAGTGGCGAGATTGACCTTGGCTACGTCAGCTACCAGGCCGACGAGCAGGGGCGGCGGGTTACCGATGCCCATTCGTTCCACCACCGGTATTCGCTCCTCTATTCAACTGACGGGCTGCTCTATGACGGCCGGGTCGGTGCCTACAATGTATCGGTCGGTTACGAGTGGGGGGCATTCGATACCAGAATCAAGCAATCGGACGACCGCGGCGGCGATCTCAACCCCTCAATCAGTGCCGGGCATCTGCTCTACAACGGGGAAGTTGTCCTCGATCCGGTTGAATTACCGCTGCGGATGAAGGCCTACAGCTACGATATGAACCGGATCGCCATGGATGAGGATACCGTGTCGGTCGGCAATACGACCATGATCCGGCCCGGCCTGATTACCGACCTTCTAGACGGGACCCATATCAACACCGGCGTCACAGTGCTATTCGGCGTCAAGAACGGCCTAACTAACGGTTATAATGCGATATTCCGCCATATCCCCCTGGTAATGGTCGACTATCGCGACGAGATCAACAAAGATACGCGGAGCGCCACCCCCCAGGATACCCGGCTGCGCCGGCTGGCCTTTGTTAGCCTCAACAAGCGCGACAACTGGTTTCACTATCGGACGAGCACCTACGACGATTATCTGAACCCCAACCAGTCGTACAAGGAGAGCCAGTTTCAACTGGGGACCATTGACCAGGCGCTCAGCCGGCGCTGGATCGATCTGACCAACTGGCTGAAGATCTCCACCGACGGCCAGTTTACCAAACACGCCACTCCCGATCCGACTACCACCTTCCAAGCCTACGAGTTCAACTTCTATGCCCTTGCCAACCGGCAAACCTGGGATGCCCGGACCTTCAGTTCACTGTCGCGAACGCTGGATCAGCAAGGGATTACCCTGGAGCGGACGATCCCGGTATACGCCAGTGGTGTCTGGGGCGCGGACATCGATTGGAAGGGGAGCCTCTATTCGCATGACAAACGCGTGCGGCAACCTGACAACACCCTGGTCGACACTTCTGATTTGAGCGGCATGCTTCGACTCGACATGCTGAAACGGTCGCCCTTTACCTTGGGGACGATCCTGAAAGCGGAACATGCCGACAATGACGGGGCGAAACTGATTTCGCTGGAGGGGGGACTCGAGAGCGCCAGCACTCGCCGGTTCTCCCGGGATTACACCCTCTATGGCAGCTACAATATCAAATACTTCAATACCTCCGACCGCAACCAGGACGATTCGTCGTACCTGAACCATAACGCGGTTGCCCGGCTGGCCTACGATCCTTCCACCACATATCGCCTGGAACTGGAAGAAAATGTTTCCGTCGGCAGCGGCACCAACCCGCAGGACTTCAGTAATTCGGCGATTGTCATCAACAGCGGCTTCAACGGTTACAACACCGGCTCGACCCTCGGGTCGATTTTCCAGCGCCGTGACAATACGATCAACAACTACGTCCGCTATGTGACGACCGCCAGCGCTTACTGGTCGCCGCTCCCCCGGACGCGGCTCTCCCTTACCCTGATCGAGGATATCCTGACTCAGCCCGGTGCCCCTGCCGATTACCTGACCACGATCCGCAATACCATCGATTACAGTATTGCCAACTTCCTGGTGCGGCTCCGGACCAGCTACAGTTTCCGGAATGTCGGTGGCGATACTCTCGACCTGCTTGAAAGCCAGGGGGCGGTCGAATATCGGCCGAATCGGAATCTGGAGGCTTCGCTCAACTATCTCTACAATGTCGGCAAGGTCGATCTCAAGACCGAGAGCAAATATATTGATCTTCGCCAGCGGCTTGCTTACAATTACTATACGTTCCACGGCCTTGAGCGGAAATTGCTGGAAGTGTCCCAAGAGTTCTCCTATACTCAGACAAAGAACTACGGTGAATTTACCACCACCCAGGATACGGCCACTCGACTGACCCTTGGCCTCCGCTACTTTCCTTTGAGCCGCCTGTTTATCGCCGGCAATGTTCGCTTTTCGCTGCTCGACCCGGGGGAAACACTGGAGCAGGTCTACAACGGAACGATCGGGATCACGTTCCAGAAGCTGCAGGCCACCTTGGATTACAGTTACGGTCGGCGTAACGATAGCGACAATCGGGTGGAAAAACGGCTTGCCGCCAATCTCCGGAAGTTCTTCTGATTCTGATCAACCCCGGATACCGGCGGGGATTTACACGTAATGGAGTGAAAAGCCGGGTTATCCCCGGTTTTTCTTTTGCCCAGCCATGACCGAATGTCCTACCGTCTCGATCATTATCCCGGTGAAACCGGGGGGGGAAGTCCTGTCGCTCACCAGGCTGCGGGAGGTTGACTACCCTGCCGACCGCCTGGAGGTTCTGGTGGCCGAAGGGTGCCGCCCGAGCCGGCAGCGCAATAGGGCGGCGGTCCAGGCTGCCGGCGAACTACTTTTTTTCCTCGATGATGATTCCCTCGTCTCGCCACTCTTTCTGCGCCACGCCGTCGAACATTTTGCCGATCCCCGGGTGGCGGTCGTCGGCGGGCCGTCCCTGACCCCGCTCACCGACTCGCCCCTCCAGCGTGCCATCGGTCTGGCCCTGGCTTCGCCATTCGGCGGTGGTGGGGCCCGCAACCGCTATCGGCGTGTCGGCGCGGCGCGACCGACCAGCGAGCGGGAGTTGATCCTCTGTAACCTGGCGTTCCGACGGCAGGTATTTATCGATCAGGGGGGGCTCGACGAGCGGCTCTACCCGAACGAGGAGAACGAGCTGCTGGATCGGCTGGCGGCGGCCGGCTGGCGGTTTATCCATGATCCGGAGCTGGCCGTCCGGCGGAGCCAGCGTCCCACCTGGCGCGCCTTCTGCCGGCAGTTCTTCGGCTACGGGCGCGGACGGGGCGAGCAGACCCGGATTGGCGGCATCCGGAGCTGGATCGATTTTGCCCCGGCGCTGCTGCTGCTCTACCTGCTGACTACCCCGGTGCTCTTCCGGCCGCTCTACCTGCTGCCCGCCGCCTGCTATCTCGGCCTGGTCCTGGCTGCCGCGCTGGCCGCTACGCTTCGGGCGCGACTGTCGGGGGCGTTCCCCCGGCTTTGCCTTCTCTTCCCGCTGCTCCACCTCTGTTACGGCGCGGGGATTATCAAAGGGGTGCTGTTGCCGCGTTTTGCGCGCGGTGGGGCAGGCGAGCCGGCGGTGTTGGTCCGGGCTGTCAAGGCGATGGGGGGGGCGTGGCCCGCTGATTGTGCCCCTCGGACAGGGGCCGCCCGATGAAGGGAACGCCTTTCACGCCCCGCTGGACAGCATTGCTGGTCTGCCTGGTGCTCACGCTGGCGGTCTACGGTAATACCTTCCGCAACCAGTGGACCTACGACGATCTGCCGGTGGTCGTCCAAAACCCCGATGCCCGCTCCCTCGACTCCTTCCTGCGCAACCAGGTGCCGGGGCGGCCCCTGCGGGAGCTGAGCTACCTGGTCGACCATACCCTGTTTGGCGACCAGCCGGCGGGGTATCGGATGCAACAGCTCGGCTGGCATGCGGCCAACGGTTTTCTGCTGGTGCTGCTCTGCCAGGCCGTCGGCCTGGAGTTCCCCTTTGCCTTGCTGGCCGGTGCGCTGTTTCTCGTCCATCCGCTGCAGGCCGAATCGGTAGCCAACGTGGCCCACCGCAAGGAGCTCCTGGCGCTCTTTTTCTGCCTTTCGGCGCTGCTCCTCTACCTGAAAGCGGTGGCGGCGGAGCGATCACGCCGCTGGTGGGGCGCGCTATGCTCCCTGGCTGCCTTCGGCTGCGCCCTGCTGGCCAACGAAACGGCCGTCACCTTGCCGCTGGCGGTGGTCCTGGCCGAGTGTCTGTTTGTTCCCCGGGAGCGCCGCCTGCTGCTGCGCCGGCCGCTGCTTTTGGCGATTGTTGCCGGTACGGTGGCAGCCCTGCTTGCCTATCATTACCGGGGGCTGGTTTCGCCCGCTCAACTGCTGACGGTTTATTCGAAGAACAATTTCAATGCCACCAGCGACTATCTGCCGCTGGTGTTCGGTTCCCTTACCGCGTTCGGTTTCTATCTGGAGAAGATCGTCCTGCCGCTCGGTCTGGCACCCGAGTATGTTTTTCACCTTTCCGCCAGCCCCTGGCAACCGTGGGCCTGGCTGGCCGGCGGCCTCCTGGTCGCGCTGATTTCGGCGATGGTCCTGCTCCGCCGGCGTTTGCCGCCGGTCGCCTTCGGGATCGGCTGGTTCCTGATCTTCTGGCTGCCGGTCTCCAACCTGGTGCCGGTGGCCTATCTGGCCGCGGATCGCTACATGTACCTCTGCCTTCCCGGCGTAGCGCTTGCCGGAGCGGCCCTCTGCGGTCAACTAAGGAAAAAATGGGCAAGTGCCGTTGCCGTCCCCCTTATCCTTGCATGGTCCCTGTTGACCGTGATACAAAACGGCTATTGGCGCAACGAACACACCCTGTGGCGCCACGCCGTGCGGGTCAATGCCGATTCCACCTGGGTACAGGGGGCGGCTGCCCAGAGCTATCTGGCGACCGGCGAGCTGGACGAGGCGCGCCGGCACGCCCGGGCCGCCCTGGCGCTCAGCTCTTACAACGTGGGGGCTTACCAGATTCTGGCCCGCGTTGAGGAACGGTGCGGCAACCTGGCGGCGGCGTTGCGCAATTACCAGCTGTTCGTGGCGCTTGGCCAGGTGGATTTCCCCGACGAAATGGCCGAGGCCGAACTGCACGTCCGGCTGCTCAAAGCCCGACTGAAACTGATGAAGGAGCAGAGGTGAACCGGTGGTCGATCTGAGCATAGTGGTGCCGATCTATAACGAAGAGGACAACGTTACCCCCCTCCATGACCGGGTGGTGGCAGCGCTTGGCGACAGCGGCCTCGATTACGAACTGATTCTCGTCGACGACGGCTCCAGCGATGGTACCTTTCCGCTCCTCCGGGAGCTGGCCGCCCGGGACCGGCGGGTGAAGGTGATCCGTTTCCGGCGCAATTTCGGCCAGACCGCGGCGATGGCCGCCGGCTTTGCCGCCGCCGCCGGCCGGGTGATCGTGCCGATGGATGGCGACCTGCAGAACGACCCGGCCGACATCCCGATGCTCTGCGCCAAGATCGACGAAGGGTACGACGTCGTTTCCGGCTGGCGGAAAAACCGCCAGGATACCTTTATCAATCGCCGCCTGCCGTCGATCATTGCCAATTCCCTGATTTCCCGGATGACCGGGGTGCATCTCCACGATTACGGCTGTACCCTCAAGGCGTATCGCCGGGAGGTCCTGGACGGCGTCAACCTTTACGGCGAAATGCATCGCTTCGTGCCGGCGCTGGCCTCCCAGGTCGGGGCGCGGGTGGCGGAGCTGCCGGTCCGGCATCATCCCCGGCTGCACGGTACCAGTAAGTACGGCATCTCCCGCACCACCCGGGTGGTGCTCGACCTGATGACCGTCAAGTTCCTCCTCACCTATTCCACCAAACCGATCCAGCTGTTCGGCAAGTGGGGGATCTACACGATCCTGGCCGGCGTCGTTTCGGGGGGGCTGACGCTCTACATGAAGCTTTTCGAAGGGGTCAGCATGAACCGCAATCCGCTCTTGATCCTGACCGCCTTCCTCCTCTTTGCCGGGGTGCAGTTCATCGCCCTCGGTCTGCTCGGCGAGGTCAATGCCCGCACCTATTACGAGGCCCAGGGGAAGCCGATCTATGCGGTTCGCGAACGGCTCAATCTCGACTAGCCGGATCCTTGTTCCGATGACAAACCTTGTGCCGACATTTTCCGTGAGTTGCCGATGAAAATCCTGATGCTCGCACCGACGCCGTTTTTTGCCGATCGGGGGTGTCACGTCCGGATCTACGAGGAGGCCCACGCCCTGACGAGCCGCGGCCACGAGGTGCGGATCGTCACCTATCACCTCGGCCGCGACATGCCGGGAATCGCCACCCGGCGGATCGTCCGCATCCCCTGGTACCGCAAACTCGCCGCCGGCCCCTCCTGGCACAAGCCGTACCTCGATCTCCTCCTTTTCTTCAAGGCCTGGCAGACGGCGTGCTCGTTCCGCCCGCAGCTGATCCATGCCCACCTGCACGAGGGGGCGTTCATCGGCCTGCTGCTGAAAAAGGTCCTTCAGCTGCCGCTTTTGTTCGACTGCCAGGGGAGCCTGACCATGGAGTTGGCCGATCACGGCTTCGCCCGTCCCGGCTCGCTCCTTTACCGCTGCTTCGCCGCCATCGAGCGGCGGATCAACCGGGCCGCCGATGCCATTGTCACCAGTTCCGGCGCCGGCCGGACGGACCTTCTGGAGCGATGGCAGGTCCCGGCCGACAAGGTGGCGGCGCTGATCGACGGGGTGGACACGGCGGTGTTCAAGCCGTACCCGCGGGCTGAGGTCCGGCAGCGACTGAAGGTCCCTGCCGCTGTCCCGCTGGTGGTCTATCTGGGGGTGCTCAACAGCTACCAGGGAATCGATACCCTGTTGGCGGCGATGGTGCTCTTGAAGGCGCGGGGGAGCAAGCTGCGCTTCCTGGTGATGGGCTTCCCGGAAGAGCGCTATCGGGAGCAGGCTCGGCTGCTCGGGGTCGATGACATGGTCACCTTCCCGGGGCGGATCGACTACGCCAAGGCGGCCGTTTATCTTTCCGCCGGCGACTTGGCGGTTTCTCCCAAGATTTCCCTCACCGAGGCCAACGGTAAGTTGTTCAACTACATGGCCTGCGGCCTGCCTACCGTTGCCTTCGATACGCCCGTCAATCGCGAGATCCTCGGCGAAACCGGTGTCTATGCACAATTCGGCGATGCCGGCGACCTGGCGAATCGGCTTGAGACGCTGGCGGCAAACGAAGGGGAACGGACCCGCCTGGCCGGTCTGGTCCGGGAAAAGGCCGAGCGGGAGCACTCTTGGCGGGCCCGCGGCGAGGTGCTCGAAGGCGTCTATCGCGATCTGTTGCGCCGCTGGGCGCGCCGGAGCCGCAGGTAGGCGCCGATGACGACCTGTTCATGGCAGGAACGCTGGCTGCCGTGGCTGCTCCTGCTGGCGGCGGCCTATCTCCTTTACGGTGGGACGTTCGCCAATCAGTGGACCTACGACGATACGCTGGTGATCGTCAACAACCCCGACATCCGTTCGCTGGCCAATTTCATCGAGAACCACAATCCGGGCCGGCCACTGCGGGAACTGACCTACCTCGTCGACTACCGGCTGTTCGGCCTCACCCCGGCCGGCTACCACCTGCAGAACATCGGCTGGCACGCCCTGAACGCCATCCTGCTGTTCCTGTTGGCCCTGCGCTGCGGCGGCGGCCGGGCGGTCGCCTGGGGGGCGGCGCTCTTGTTTCTCGTCCAACCGGTCAATGTCGAGGTGGTGGCGAACGTCTCCCACCGCAAGGACAGTCTTGCCCTGGCCTTTTGCCTGATGGCGCTTCTCTGCTATGGGCGGTTCCTCGATCGTCTCCCCCGACGCTGGCCCTGGCTGCTCGCGGCGGCCGGCGCGCTGGCCCTGGCGCTGTTTGCCAAGCAGAATGCCCTTGTTCTCCCGGCGGTGTTTCTCGCCTACGAGTTTGCCTTCGTGCCGCCGGAGCAGCAGCTGCTGGCGCGGCATCGCCGGTTGCTGACCACGGCTGCGCTGGCTGGCGTGGTGGCGCTCGCCGGCTGGTATATCCACCTGTTGACCGACCCCGGTTTCGCTGAAGAAGTCCGCCGGGCGATGATCAAGATGGAGAGCTACGGTGACTGGCGGCTGGCGGCCTATTTCCGGCTGGTGCTCAAGTCGTGGAGCTTTTCGCTCGGCAAATTTTTCCTGCCGCTCGACCTCTCTCCCGAATATACTTTTGCTGCTCCCGCCGGCTGGCTCGATCCGTGGATTGGCGCCACCTTCCTGGCAATCGGCAGCGCCGGCTGGCTCGGCTGGCGTTCGTTCCGTCGCCGGCCGCTGGTCTTTTTCGCCCTCGCCTGGACGGCGCTCTTCTGGCTTCCAACCTCGAACATTGCCGGCCATGTGGCCTATTTCGCTGCCGATCGCTACCTTTACGCGCCGGGGGCCGGCCTCTGTCTCCTGCTGGCGGCGCCGCTGGCTTGGCTGACCGGCAAACCGGCATTGCTCGCCCGGGGGGTGTTGGCCACCGTTCTGATTGCGCTCGTTCCGCTGACCTGGCAACAGAGCCGGGTCTGGCGGTCAACCCGGACCCTGTACCAACATGTCCTGCAGGTCAATCCCCGCTCGCTGGTCGGCCTTACCGGCCGGGCCACCGAGCTGCTGGAACGGGGTGAACCGGACCGGGCGCTGCCGCTCTTTCTCGAGGCGGTCCGCCGGGCGCCGACCGACGCCCAGGTGCTGACCAATATCGGCTATATCTACTACCTTCGCGGGGAGCCGGCGGTGGCCGTCGACTATTTCCAGCGGGCCATCCAGGCCAGGCCCGATTATGTCGAAGCTTACAACAATCTCGGCTCCGCCTACGATGACCTGGGCAAGGGGGCCGAAGCTTTTGCCGCGCTGCAGAAGGCCTTGCAGCTCAATCCCCATTACGAGAAGGTCTACACCAACCTCGGCATCCTCTACGAGCGGCGGGGGGATCTTGCCGCAGCCGAACGGATGCATCGCCGGGCGCTGGCCGAACTGCCGGAATACGGCGATGCCCACTACGATCTCGGGGTGATCCTCTTCCGGGAGGGTAAGCTGGCTGAAGCGGCCAGCGAATTTGTCACCGCGGTGCGGCTGCTGCGGGCCAATCCCGATCCGCTACTCAATCTGGGGATTACCCGGCTCAAGCTCGGCGACCGCGCGGGGGCCGTTGCCTTGCTGCCGGCGTTGACCGCGCTGGACCGTCAGGCTGCGGCGCGGTTGACGGCGGCGCTGGCGGAGGAGGGGCGGTAGCGGTCCGGACGGGGGCAAAGTGCCGATTTTCCGTTGCATTCGGCGGTCCGCTGGTGTATGTTCACCATATGAACGACGCTAGCGATAAAGAGAGTGAATCGTATCGCTCCTTTCTTCTGCTGAACGAGATTGCCAGTGACGAAAACCTGTCGCAGCGGGAGCTGGCAAAACGGCTCGGCATCGCCCTGGGGCTGGTCAACTCCTACCTGAAGCATATGGTCGCCAAAGGATTCGTGCGGGTGAAGGCCTTCCCGCGCAATCGCTATGCCTACCTGCTCACTCCGCGGGGGATCGCCGAGAAGAGCCGCCTAGCCTACCAGCACCTGAATTATTTCACCAACCTCTATCGTTATGCCCGCCGTGACTATCAGCAACTGTTCCACCGGCTCAAAGCTGAAGGTGTGACCCGGGTCGCCTTCTGCGGCGGCGGCGAGGTGGCCGAGATCGCCTACCTGTCGTTGCGCGAGGCGGAGCTGGAGCTCTCGTTGCTGATGGACGAAGAGGCGGCCGACGGCCAGCAGTTCTTCGGCAAGCCGGTGGTGCCGGTGGCGATCGGCCTGTTGGCCGGCAATCATCGGATCGTTATCACCTCGCTGAAGCGGCAGAAAGCATTGCACCATGAGCTGCTCGAACGCGGCGTGCCTCCCGAGGCGATCTATACGGTCGGGCTGGGCAATGCCGGGCAGGATGAAGAGGAGCAGGGAGAACAACCATGATGAAAAGAGCCCTTAACGCCGGCCTTACTGGCTAGAACGGTTCGTATCTTGCCGAACAGTTCCTGGCGAAGGGGTACGAGGTGCATGGTTTCTTCATCCGCCGCTCGTTTTCTTTCAACACTGGGCGGATCGACCATCTCTAGCGGGACCCCCCCATGGGTGGCGGCTCTTCCTCTATTACGGCTGTCTGGTGGTATTTGGGGCAACGGATGAACTCTTATGGACGTCGAGGAGATCGCCGCAGCCCGGGAAAAATAATGGGAAACACGCAGTGCACCGAAAATTGTGACGCAGAATGCTGTCTGGACTGATACTTGGACACAGCGGAGTGGGAACCGGTTCCGCGGTTGGCGAAACGAGGACCTGCTGGTGAAGCGCCCTCATATGAATAATATTCTCGATCCGCCACCTGGGGATGCAAAACCGTCGCTCGACTCCGGCGCATTTCTGGATCTGAAGAAGAAATCGCTTTCGGGGATGGTGGCCCTCTTTATCCGCCAGGTCCTCGTGAAACTGATTTTCTTCGGGGGGAATATCGTCCTTGCACGGTTGCTGGCGCCGCAAATCTTCGGGATCTATGCCATCGTTAACTTTGTCGTTACCTTTTTTTCCACCTTTGGCGATGTTGGGATCGGCGCGGCGCTTATTCAGAAGAAGGGGGACCTGAGCCGGGAAGAGCTTTCCACTACCTTCTGGCTGCAGCAGATGCTGGTCTGGAGTGTGGTAGTGGTGGTGATGCTGGCGGCGCCCCTGGCGCTGAAGGTCTATTCAACGCTTCCGCCGGTGGGGGTCTGGCTGATCCGAGCGATGGCACTGAGCTTCCTCTTTTCCTCGCTCAAGACGATCCCGGCTATCCTGATGGAACGAGAGATAGATTTCAATCGGATCGCTTGGGTTGATATTACCGAGAACCTTGCATTCCAGGGGGTCGCCATCACCGGCGCCTTCCTTGGGTGGGAGGCATGGAGCTTTGTGGCGGCGGCGGTGACGAGGGGTTTCCTTGGCGCAGTACTGATCTACGCCTTTTCCCGCTGGCGGCCGAGTTTTCATTACCGGTTCGAGTCGGTAAAGGGACTGGTGCGGTTCGGGCTGCCGTACCAGGGGAACCAGATCCTGAACTTCATCAAAGATGCGGTGGCACCCCTGTTTGTGGGGGCTTACGCTGGGGCGGCCGCAGTGGGCTATCTTAACTGGGCCAGAAACATTGCATATGCGCCGCTGATTATTTCGGAAACTTTCGGCCGGGTGGCGTTCCCTGCATTTTCAAAACTTCAAGATGACAAGGCACTACTAGCACGGACAACTGAACATTCTATCAAAATCATGAGCTTGATAATGTTTCCCATAATGGCTACAATGATTGCGCTTGGTCCTGAATTAATACATGTTGTGTATACTGATAAATGGATGCCTGGTATTTATGCTTTTTATTGTTATTGTATTCCTCCTATGGTTGTTAGTATTGCGTCTCCTTTGTATAGCGCAATAATGGCGCAGGGAAAACCTTCAATTTTATTAATTATATCCAGTTTGTTTATATTGTTTGAATGGGGGCTAGGTGTTGTATCTGTTGTTTTGTTAGGATTTACTGGGGCTGCAATGACACAATTGATAATTGTTCCACTGTTTACTTATTTTTATAAATGGATATTGCAAAAAAATAATATTAACATAAAGATTTTTATAAATGTGATATACAAGATAGTAGCAGTACTGTTGTCTGTTTGTGTTGTTGTTTATATGAAAAAAATTATAGTTGTTAATCTGATGACTTTGGCAATTATGTCACTGGTGTCAATTGCTATTTATTTGTTTGCAATGCTTCTTATGGAGCGGGCATCATTACTCGAGTTTGGCGAGTATTTTAAAAAAATAAGAGAAAAATGACTGGAATTGCTAGTAATATGTTTTGGTCCTTGTTGTTATGTCTATGTTAGCATCTTCAGTTGGGCCAGAGACTGATTTGATTTAATAGTCTTTGCCGGTAGGGTGGATATCTGATGGGAAACCAAAATTTTCTGAAGACGACGAAACTGGCTGACGTTGCAAGATGGTGTGTTAGTCAATTCGTCGTATCCGTCGCAGGAAGCCTTCCCCCGGGTACGGCAGTTCTTGATGCCGGCGCAGGCGAGTGTGCGTATAAGGATCTCTTTAGTCATTGTACCTATAAATCAATTGATTTAGGCATTGGGGATTCATCATGGGATTATCGGCATTTGGATTACATTGCTCCATTAGATAATATGCCAATTGATGATGAATGTTTTGATGCTGTGCTCTGTACTCAGGTTCTTGAACATGTAAGTAATCCTTTTGATACGGTGAAAGAGATTTATAGAGTCTTAAAGCCTGGCGGGCAGTTATTTTTGACTGCGCCAATGTCTCAAGGCGAGCATCAAATACCATATGATTATTTTCGTTATACTTCGTATGGTTTGAGACATATTTGTGAGTTAGCTGGATTTCAAAGTGTTGAAGTATCTCCTTTAGGGGGCATGTTTCTTCGCTGGGCATATGAAGTGCCTAGGGCGATGCCAGATATGCCAACTTCTGGCATAAAAAGTGGCAAAATCAATCTTGCCGGACTTCTTCTTGCGCCAGTGAGAATTTTTATCCTATCAATTGTGAGATTGGTGCAGATGTTTCTTATTCTTGTCGACCCCTTGGACAAGGATAAAGTTGACCCTTGGGGGTGGAAAGTTGTTGCCCGTAAATAACAAACCTAGAAACATCCTGGTGTGGAGGCTTGGCCAGCCTTTTATGCAGGCTGGCGAATAATAACGTTAAGTCGCGTTTTAAGCTTATTCTGAAACAAAGAAATTAATGTTCATTGCTAGTGCGTAAGCACCATGGGTAACGATGCTCTCTTTGCTACGGAAAACGTACTTTCGACTTTTACAGGGTATCTTCTTTCAGGGGCGACAGGGCCTCGAAAATGCTGATGCTGCCCTCCGTTATTTCCCGATTTCGGATACAATCCTTGAGATGGGAGGGGAGGCTTCAATCCTGGAGGTCGGCTCCGGTTGCACCGGGATAACTCCATACATCCCGCACAAGGTTACCGGTGTTGACGTCTCTTTCGAGCAACCGGTTTCCCCTAATTTGACCCCGGTCCTCCTTTCTGGCGAAAATCTTCCCTTCAACGATTCAAGCTTCGACATTGTTGTCTCGGTGGACATGCTGGAGCATGTCCCGGCGCCAAACCGCCCAACCGTCATCAGCGAACTGTTGCGGGTCGCACGGAAAAGGGTCTACCTGGCGGTCCCCTGCGGAAACGAGTCTGAGGAGCACGACCGGCTGCTGAACGACCTTTACACCGCGCGACATGGCGAGGCATATCCGTTCCTGGTGGAACATGTGGAAAACGGACTTCCAACCGCACAGGAAATCTCGACACTCCTGGAATTGGCGGCCGCAGATGTGGTGAAAAAGATCCGAGTCCGTTCGGCTCCGAACGTAAACCTGAAAATACGCGAATGGTTCAGTCGGATTTGGATTAGGTCGCCGAAGGCGTACGGCCTGCTGTCGCCGCTTATTTGCATATTCAGGCGCTTCTACAACTTCGGGAACTGCTATCGCCGCATTTTTATGGTGGAGATCGATGCGGGTGAGTGAGCCGCTCGTCCAGATCATCCTTCTTAACTGGAACGGCTGGCGCGACACCGTCGAGTGTGTCGAGTCGTGCCAGAAGCTTTCCTACCCGAACTTCCGGATCGTGGTTGTCGATAATGGTTCCACCGACGGCTCAGAGGAGATCCTGCGGAAGCGTTTTCCCACTGTAGAACTCATCCAGACCGGCGCAAACCTTGGCTTCGCCGGGGGGAATAACGCCGGCATCCGCCATGCGCTCTCCAGCGGTGCGGAATACGTCTGGCTTCTGAACAACGACACGGTCGTGGCGCCCGATGCCCTTACGGAACTGGTTCGGGTGGCGGAAAGCGATCCACGGGCTGGGATGGTCGGGAGCAAGATCGTCTACCATGACGACACCGGGCTGCTCTGGTTCGCCGGAGCGGTTCTTGACCCGGAGCAGCCGCACCGGCCGTATCACCAGGGGCTACGCCAGCGGGACGCCGGGCAGAACGACCGGGTGGCCGAGACCGGCTACGTCACCGGCTGCAGCCTCTTGGCCCGCAAGGAGATGATGGCAGAGGTGGGGCTGCTGGACGACGGGCTCTTCCTCTACTTTGAGGATGTCGATTGGAGCGCCCGGGCCGTCTGCGTCGGTTGGAAGCTCCTCTATGCGCCGGCCTCGGTAGTTCGCCACAAGGAATCGGTCAGCTCCGGCGGTGCCGCTTCGCCGCGGCTGGTCTACTATACGGCGCGCAACCGGCTCTATTTCGTACGCCGTAATTTCCCGGCGAAGCTGTGGGCGGCGCTTTGTTACGACCTTTTCGAACATGTGCTGGTGAACCTGAAGAAGGGGCGGCTGGCGTGCGCCCGTGCAGGCCTGAGGGGGATCCTCGATTTCCTGCGGGGGAAGGCTGGGCCACTGCCGGAACCGTGAGCCGGCGGCTCCGGGGACTGAACCAAATGGTGTTCCGATGGCCGATAGAGACGTCCATACCGACTGCATCTATCTTGATGGCTACAAACTATGTCATCCCCTTGAGGGGGCGGCGGTCCGGACCGCTTCGGGACCAGCATACTCAAGGCGGGCGCTGCCAGAGAGGTGATCAGGGATACGCCGATTTGGCACCGGCTGTGTGCCTTCTGCTCCGGTGCCGAGATGACCTGGGTCATCGTTACCCCAACGCTATATCCCGCTCCAAGGGTGGTGCCAGCCGTTACCGTTGCGTCCCGCATCTCTATCGCTTTGGAGTGGAATAGTGCTGTTGAATAACATCTTTAATACCCACGCGTTCCGCCTTTCCAGCCGTGGCCCTATCGCGCACCCGGAACTCGATTACCTAGTCTGCCACAAGGGGGCTTTCGCCGGCGGCTGTCTGCTGGAGAGCTGCATGGAGTTCATCACCGCCCCTCCGGTTGTTGCGAAGGAGGAGGCGAATCTCAATGCTCAGACGCCGGTTCTGACCTCATGACGGACGCACGACCAAAAATCCTGGCGCTCTATCCGCGGCTGCCGTCGATGGCGAAGGCCGCCGGTGAGAAGACTGCGTTTAAGTTCGTGGAGACCCTCCATGGGCTGGGGCATAGGATCGTCCTGCTCTCGTTCGCCTTCAACGGCTACGATGAGAAGGACTTCCGGGCGCTGGAGCCGCTGTGCGAGAAAATCGTGTTGCACCCCTTCGGTTTTGGCGAGAAGCTGGCGAACGTCCTGCGCGGCTGGCACCTCTCACCGACCCTCGCAGCCCGCCGTAGTCCCGGCTTCGGCCAGCTCATCGACGAGCATATCGGAGGGTGCGACCTTGTCCATATGGAGTTCACGGAGCTTCTGCCTTGGGCCTGCTACGTCAAAAGGAAGTACCCGCAGAAGCGGGTCTGCTACGTCGCTCATGACATCGTCTTCCAGAAAAAGTATCGGGAAGCCCGCTCGTGCCTTTTCGTGAACCTTTGGCGGGACCTGGACCTGATAATGACTTGGCGGAGCGAGAATCGCTTCCTTGGCTGCGCCGATCGGGTGATCGTGCTCAATCGCAAGGATGCCGCGTTGATTCCTCGGCATCGAGCGAGGGTGCGCGTGGTGGTCCCGTACGCACAGCCCGTTGCTGCCGGGGCGTCGGTCTCCGCTCCGCCAGCCTCCGGTCGTTACCTGGTCTACTACGGCGCGATGGATCGTCCGGAGAACTACCTCGCGGCCATTTCGTTTATCCGGAACTGCTGGCCGCAGTTGCGCAGGGAGTTCCCGCAACTGGGGTTCTGTGTGGTTGGTGCCCGCCCCCACGACCGGCTTCGGGAGTTCGACGGCCGCGACGGAGTGACGGTCACTGGTTTCGTAAACGATCCGGCTGCGTACCTGGCTGGGGCCTTCCTCACCGTCGCTCCGATCACCCTCGGCGCCGGGATCAAGGTGAAAGTACTAGAGTCGCTTCTGAATGGTTCCCCTGTGGTCGCCTTCCCTGCGGGGGCGGAGGGGATAGACGTTGGGCCTGAGGAGGGGCTGACCGTGGTGGCTGGGTATCGGGAGATGACGGCGGAGATCCGACGGGTGCTGAATGGTGCGCCGGCGGACCGGGGGGCAATTTGCTCCGCTGCGCGGCGTGCTTTCGACTGGGGGATTGCTGAAAACTTTCTCCGGGAGGACTACCGGTGACGGAACCGAAGCCTCTCGTCTCGGTCATTGTCCTCACGTGGAATGGGATACGGTTTCTCTCCGGGTGCTTGGGAGCATTGGCCGACCAGACCTTTCGGGGGTTCGAAGTGGTACTGGTTGACAATGGCTCTGATGACGGCTCGGCCCGGTACGTTCAGGAGGAGTTCCCGTGGGTCAGAGTGGTAGATCTCCCCAAAAATCTCGGCTTTGCCGAGGGGAACAACCGTGGACTGGCCGCTGCGCAGGGTGAGTTGATTGTGACCCTCAACAACGATACGCTGGCGGAACCGGATTTTCTCGCGGAGCTTGTTGTCGCTGCGGAGCGGTGTCCTGATGCCGGGATGATCGCTGCCCTTCTAGTGAACTTCTACGACCCCGAGCGAATTGATGCTGCAGGGATCGCCCCCGGTGCTGACGGAATCGGTTACTGCCTCGGTCATGGTGCTCCGGTTGGGAGGCCGTGGGACGAGCCGCGAGATGTTTTTGGACCCTCCGCTGGCGCGGCGCTCTATCGTCGGGAAATGATCGACGAGATCGGTTTTTTCGATGCCGATTTCTTTGCCTATGGTGAGGACTTTGACTTGGCGTGGCGCGGGCAGCTCGGCGGCTGGCGCTGCATGACTGCTCCCCGTGCCGTTGTCCGTCATGTTCATTCGGCTACGAGCGGCACAGGAAGTCCTTTTACCATCTATCATATTCATCGCAACAAATGGTATGTGCTTCTGAAGGATTGGCCGACTCGACTTCTGGTGAAGCATCTCCCACGGATTCTGCTGGCAGATTTGGCCGCGTTTCTGGTCGCCTTGCTGAAAGGCCGTGGTGGCGCAGCTGGCCGCGCCAGATGGGCAGTCCTTGCTGCGCTGCCCCGGCTTTTGGCTAAACGTCGGGAACAGGCCGGGAAGAAATTCCCCATACCCTTGGAACGTCTTTTTGCTCGTGGCGTTTTGCTTGCGACACTGAAGCGAAAGTTGGGAATGAGATAATCTCTGTCGGTTCTGAGTTGATTTTTGTGGCGCAGTATGGGCACATCATTCATTAAAATTATGATTAGGGATAACCGCATTCATGGCTGCTGTCGCAACGGAGAAGTTTGATATGGTTGAGGGAAAACGAGTCCTCTACCTTGTGGATAAGTCTGGGTTCGGTGGCGTCCAGACAATTGCCTATACTCTGATCCGCCATCTTGTTGACGAACAAATCGAGATGGATTTCTTTTTCTTGAGAAATATTAATGACCGGTTCGGCATGGAGGACCGGTGCGAACCCAATGTGTTCTATTCACGAGCGAAGTGGCGCTACAGTTTGCGCCCATTTTTTGAGATCCTTCGCTTTGTCAGAGAGAAAAAGGTTACGATTCTTCATCTCAATGGCAACAAATCCATCATCCTTGGCCTAGTGATCAAGAAGTTTTTTCATCCGACGATCAAAATAATTGCCCATGAACATGGTGGGGTATTTGACTACTCCCGTTGGTATGCGGCATTCCTGAAAATATTCAGTGGTTACTTCGATCTTTTTATCACGATTTCGAATTACCGAAAGCAGTTCCTCGTTAAGCGGTGTCTGGTTATCCCTTCAGCCATTAGGGTTATCGATAATTTTGTTGATCCGGCGCGCCTAGCTTTTGCCAGCACTTGCAGGAGTGGTCACTCTGCCCGTTGCTGCTTAGGGGGAGACAACCCCCTTGTCATCGGGTATGTTGGCGGACTCAGCAAAATCAAGGGGTGTGATGTATTGATTAGAGCACTTCCCCTGTTGCGGGAGCGTATCAGCAATTTTAGAGTGTTGATAGCAGGTGATGGCCCAGCCCGAATGGAACTCGAAAAGCTCGTTGCGACGCTTGGTCTGGAGGATATAGTTTCATTCCTCGGATTCGTCGATCCGCCGGGCAAAGCTTACGCTCAGTTCGATATGATGGTGATCCCTTCGCGTTCGGAGGAGGGGCCGATTTGTCTGTATGAGGCTTGGATGATGGGACTTCCGGTTGTGGCAAGCGATGCACCGGTGCTGAACGAACGCATCAGGGACGGGGAGACGGGAATCCTGTTTCAATCGGAGAACCCAAGCGATCTGGCGGAAAAGATTTGTTCGGTTTACTGTAATCCTGATGTCGCCGCGCACATCAGGGAGGGGGGGGGGCGTGAAGCCGAACGTCATACGGTGGAGCGCTATCGGAGCGATTTGAGGGAAGTCTACCTCTCTGTTTGAGAAGAAGCAGTCTAGTGTGAGTTTGTAAGCTCTGAATTAATTAAGACAATCGGAGGCTACATGGAGAGCAATAAACGGTCGCTCCCTGAGCAGAACTGGTTCTGGATAACCCTGCTGGCGGTTACTCTGATTGCGGTTTTCAGCCCGATGCTGTTTACCGACAAGATTATCCGTGCATCTGACGTCATTACCCAGCTTTTCTGGAATGTGAAGGCTGTCAAGGAGCAGTCACTGTTGGCCTATATCCGGTCATTCCCGGATATCTTTCGTGCCGATTGGGATCCGCTGAGCGACGGTGGACGTACCTTGGAGGGAGGGTGGAACGCAATCAATCTGCTGGTCCACCGCTACCTCATCCAACACTTTTTTCCTTTCCCCTCGAGCATTGGGTGGTTGGTGATCTTTGCCATGTGCTGGGGAGCCGCCGGAACTTTTCTCTATTGCCGGCTGATCGGCACCGGCCCCTTCGGGGCGTTCGTCGCCGGTCTCCTTTACGTGCTCTGCACGGAGAATGCGTCCCTTATCAATGCGGGGCATATTCAGAAACTGGAAGCAATCTGCTGGTTCCCCTGGGTTTTGTTGTTCCTGGAGAAGGCGTTACGGAGCGGCCGTCTCTTTCATTACGCTCTGGCGGCCCTCATGCTTGCCATACAGTTTTTCCACATGCACTGGCAGATATCGTTTTACAGTTGTCTTGCTGTGGGAATGTATTGGTGTTGGCACGCAGGGGCGAGATTTTTAGCGGAGCGGCGGGGCTACACAAAGCCGTTTTGTAAGGATTTGAGCCTGGCGATAGTCATGGTGATCCTCTTTTTTAGCACCATCGCCATGTCTTTTGCTCCGCTGGTGAGTTGGTCGCAGCAGTCCGAGCGGGGCGCTAGCTCTGTTTCGGTAGCTGGCACGGAGAAGGGAATTGGTTATGAAGAGGGAATGAGCTGGTCGATGCCGCCAGAAGAGATTCTCACCTACTTCGTTCCTGGGCTACTGGGCTTTTCTCGCCAGGAGGGCGGGGATGTCCCCGCCCCGGGGCAGGTTTATTACTGGGGAAGAATGCGTTTTACCCAGACCAATGACTACCTCGGGTTACTCCCCTGGTTTTTGCTTCCACTGCCGCTCCTCTTTCGTCGGGATCGCTATACTTGGTTCCTAACATTTCTCATGGCAGTTACTCTGGTTATGGCCTTGGGAAAATACACTTTCGTCTACCGGTTCATGTTTGAATATCTTCCCGCTTTTTCCAAGTTTCGAGTGCCGAAAATGATACTCTTTCTTTTCGCATTTGGCGCAGCGGTACTAGCCGGACGAGGGATTGATCTGCTGAGTGGGGGGATTGCAGAGCGGAAGAAAGTTAAGTGGTGGCTCGTGGGGGCCACATTGTGTGTGGCAGCAGTTGGGGTGTTATGGTTTCTCCTTAGGGGGGGGGCGGGATGGCTGGCTGAAAACGCGGCAGAATACATAGCTGCTCCTACCCGATATCAGCAAAATGTTGGGGAACTGATGCCGCAGCGCTACGAATTCATGCTTCGCGAAACAGCCATCGCGTTCGGTGTCGCTTCACTTTATCTGGTTATCCTTGTCGCTTGGTTCAAAAAGTGGCTTCCGGTAAAGGCGATCCTGCCTTTACTGGTGCTTTTGCTCATCGGTGATCTCTGGCGGGTAAATCATCATTTTCTTATTCTTACGGCCCCGCCACAAGCCGACCGCAAGGTGGCCCAGAACGATATCGTCCGGTTTCTCGAGCCCCGCATCGATCATTATCGAATGCAGCCGCTGAATGGCGAGAATGCCCACTATTATGCGGACTACGGGTTTGCCAATGTCTCAGCCTATGTCACCATCAGTGAGAGACGTTACAAGGAGTTCCTAGAGAGTTTCAACTTGATGAGTGGAATGCCGGATATCATGAATCTTAAGTATCTGATAATGCCCTCAGCCGATTACGAAGCCCAGAAGAGGGTGATGGCGAGCAAGTATGAGCCAGTATTTGCCTCCTCCAACGGCTCTCTGGTGTTGGAAAACAGAACGGTCCTACCGAAGGCATGGCTCGTCCCTTCGGTGGCAGAAGTGCCAGACTCTCGGCAACAGCTTAGCATCATGAACTCAAATCCCAACTTCCAGCCAGCCCAGATCGCTCTCACGGAAAGCCCGCCGCCGTTTCCCCTTGCTCCCGTCGGGAAGTTAGCTTCTGCGGGCAGCGCTCGGGTCACGGTTTATGCTCCTGATCGGATTGTCGTCGAGGCAACTGCGTCGTCGAATGCTCTTCTCGTACTCGGTGAGAAATACTACCGGTGGTGGTATGCGCGGGTGGACGGGAAGCCTGTGGGGATATATCCGGTGGACCATATCCTTCGTGGTGTCTACCTCATGCCGGGAATCCACCGGGTGGAGTTTAGTTTCAATCCGCTGCCGTTCAAGGTCGGCAAATACTTTACGCTGGCATCCTTGGCCATTTTTGCCGTCATGCTAGGGAGGGAATGGCGGCTGCGCAAACGGAGGGGGCGTGAGGGGTGAGGAGACCGTAGATGAGCTGCGTGCCCACGGGCTGCGGATCATTCAGGCCCGGGACGGCTACCGCTTTTCGCTTGATCCGCTGCTCCTCTGTGCCTTCGCCGCGCTGGGCGCCGGCGAGCGGGCGATCGATCTCGGCACCGGCAGCGGGATCATCCCGCTGATTCTCGCCCGGCGGTGTCCCGACGCCACCTTTGTCGCCGTCGAAATGCAGGACGGGCTGGCTGCGCTGGCGGCGCGCAATATCGCCCTCAATGGTCTCGACGACCGGATCATGCTGTGTCACGACGATGTGCTGGCCCTGCGCCGACGGTTCCCGGTCTCCAGTTTCGACCTGGTCCTCTCCAACCCCCCCTACCGGCGGCGGGGGAGCGGCAAGGTCAGCCCAAAGCGGGGGCGGGACGACGCCCGCCACGAATCGACCGCCACCCTGGCCGATTTTCTGGCCGCCGCCAAGTACTTGGTGAAGCCGACCGGCCGGATCTGCTTCATCTACCACCCCTCGCGGCTGCCGGAGCTCCTAGCAGAGGCCGCACGGCAGAAGCTGGCGCCGCTCCGGCTTCGCCTGGTGCACGGTACGGCGGAGACGGAGGCCCGGATGGTCATGCTGGAATTCGCCAAAGGGCGCCATGGCGACCTGCGGGTCCTTTCGCCGCTGGTGGTCCGCGACGTCCGGTTAACCTATACCGCCGAAGTGCAGGCGCTCCTCGGCGAGGAGGGGACGGTGGCGGAGGCTCGGTAAGCTGACGGATTTTGACGCCGGCCGAGACGGTAGCGGCTTGGCCGGCTGACGGTACCCGGCACGGTCGGCTCTGCCGATTCCCGGCAAGGCGAATGGCGTAATTCGATGCCTGGTCGCACTGGCCGGGGCAAAGTAGTAACCTGGGAAACCATGAAGAGGGGATTGCAACGTGTTAAATGGCAAGAAGATTGTGGTGGTTCTTCCCGCGTACAATGCGGCGAAGACATTGGCAATGACCTATCGGGAGATTCCGTTCGAGGTGGTTGACGAGGTGCTGCTTGTCGATGACGCAAGTCGCGACGATACCGCCGCGGTGGCCCGCCAGCTCGGTATCAGGACCGTCGTCCACGAACAGAACCGCGGCTACGGCGGTAACCAGAAAACCTGCTATCAGGCCGCTCTGGACACCGGTGCGGATATCGTGGTGATGCTGCATCCCGATTACCAGTACACCCCCCATCTGGTACCGGCGCTGGCGTCGATGATCGCCTATGGCGAGTTCGACGCCGTGCTGGCTTCGCGGATTCTTGGCCCCGGTGCCCTGAAGGGGGGGATGCCCCGCTACAAGTACCTGGCGAACCGGTTGCTCACCTTAATCGAGAACATTCTGCTCGGCCAGAAGCTCTCGGAATACCATACCGGCTACCGGGCATTCTCCCGGGAGGTCCTTGAGCGGTTGCCGCTGGAGCTCAATTCGGACGACTTCGTCTTCGATAACCAGATGCTCGCCCAACTCGTCTGGGCCGGTTTTCGGCTTGGCGAGCTGAGCTGTCCGACCAAGTACTTTGCCGAAGCCTCTTCGATCAATTTCCGACGAAGCGTGGTCTATGGCCTGGGGGTGCTGAAGACTGCCTGCCAGTTCCGTGGCAACCGGCTGGGGCTGCTGCGGAGCGCCTTTCTGAGGAGCATATGACTGAGACAACGTGTCGTTTGGCGCGCCGGGACTGGCTGCTGATGGGGCTGCTGGTGGTTGCCGCCCTGGCGATCCGGCTCTGGTTCATGCAGTATTTCCGGGTTATCTCTGCTGACGGCATTGCCTATGTGGATATCGCCCGGGATATCATGACCGGCCAAGGGCTGGCCCGGGCTACCCACTATCCGCCCTTTTATCCGCTGCTGGTGGGGGGCGTTGCCTCGTTGGTCGGCGATTACGAACTGGCTGGCCAGCTCGTCTCGATCGTCATGGGGAGCCTGCTGGCGGTCCCTCTCTACCTGCTGGGGAGGGAATTTTTTGCTTGGCGGGTAGCACTGCTGGCCGGCGTCCTGACTATTGTCTGGCCGTCCCTCAGGGGGTGGTCGAACGAGGTGATGAGCCAGGCGACCTATATCACCCTGATGCTGCTCGGAGTGTACTGGCTCTGGTTCGCCGTCACCAGACGTTCGGCGTTGGCGGCCATTGCCGGAGGTGTTGCCCTGGCGCTGGCCCATCTGACCCGCTCGGAGGGGGTGCTGGTTTTTGCCGCTGTCAGCGCGGTCATTCTGGTGGGTATCGTCAGGCGGAAATTTCCTGTCGGGGCCTTCCGCTTGCTGTTGTTGAGCTGGGGGAGCTTCTGGGTGGCTTTTGCCCCCTATTTTTTCGCCCTGCATCACTATACCGGCAACTGGGCGCTGACCGGCAAGACTCGGATCGCTTTGGCGGACGGGCTGAGCTACTATCTGCAGCGGCCGGATCTGAAGCTCGATCCCCATTTCGCTGCGGTCGGCTATCTCGACCTCTTCCGGGAATATCCCGGATACCTCTGGCACAATCTCGGCAATAATTCCCGCGATTGCTTGGAGCAGCTGCTGCCGCCCCTTCTCTGGATGCTGGCGCTCCTTGGCGGTGTGATCGGCTGGCGCGGCGAGAGCGTTTTGCTTAGGCGCGGCTATCTGCTGGCGACTTTCGCTCCCCTGGCAGTCATTATTCTTTTCTTCTTCATCGGCCCCGAGTATACCCAGCCGTACCTGCCGGTCCTGCTGCTGTTCGCCGCCCACGGGATGGTCTGGCTCGAAGGGCGTTTTGCCGACCGCTTCGGCTCCCGCAGGCTTGCGCCGTTTAGTGCCGGAGCGGTTGGGGGCGCCTTGGTGCTCATCTATGCCGGCTACCTGGTGGCAGCCCAGCTCCCGGCCGATCGTGGCCAGCCTTACAACTACACCCAGGATGGCGGCCGTTATGACGATAAGCTGGTAGGATTGCGGCTGCGCACGCTCCTGCCGCGGGGGACGATGATCATGACCCGCTCCGGGCGGGTTGGCTTCTATTCCGGGCATCCGTACGTGCTGCCGCCGCAGGCGGACGTGGCGGAAATCATTGCCTTCGCCAGGGAGCATCGGGTCGACTATCTGGTGGCAAATCTCCAGCTGCTCAGCGCGCGTCCCCAGCTGGAATCGTTGTTTGCACCGCTGTTCAATGCTGGACGGCCGTCATTTCAGCCACCGTCTCTTGAGCTTGTCTACCTCGGCCAGGAGCCGGGCGGGCTCCCCTATCTGGTGTATCGCTTCAGGTGACCGGAAGTCTTTGTCGGTGGGGTAGATGAGAACTTACTTCTTTGCCGGCGAGGGCGGCGGGGGGAGCTGTTCTTGTCCCGCCAGGTGACGTTCAAGGAGGCTGCCAAGGGCTTGAGCCAGTTCGCGATCGTCGATGGTGTCGATCATGGTACCAACCCAGGCGGTCTCTTCCGCTGACAGCGGACGACGGGGCGCGGCTGTCCGGCCGTGCTCGGCGGCAATGGCGGGTGGAAGGGTGCCGGCACGGAGGTAGATCTCGCGGACTAGTTCCTCGCCCAGTGCCCGGTTCAGGGCTTGGACAATCTTACCCTTGAGGAAATTCAGCTGCTGCATCCACGGAGCGTTGTAGACCGCAACGGTCAGCGTTCCGTCGCGGAATTTCACCGGTCGCGCCTTGGTGGCAATCTGCTCGCCCACAACGGACTCCCATACCAGCCAGATTCGTCCTTCCCTGAGGCAACGTTCTGCCGGTTTGCCTCGCAAGGCGTCGGCCAGCAGGTCGGTGACGGCCAGAGGTCGGGGGAGCCGGGGGCGGGACTCAGTCATTGCTTTGCCGTCGGCGTTGCAGCATTCCTCCGACGATCTGCCCGGCAACTGCCCCACCGATGGTGAAGGGGATGAATTTCCAGCTGAAGCCCGACTTGATACGGAGATAGATCAGGAAGGGGATGGAAATGTGGACGTAAAAATACCAGCCGAAAGTGAATTTTTCGTAGCTTTGCCGCAGATAACCGCAGGGGACATTGATGGCAAAGGCGAGCAAAATGAGCCCGGTGAGCATAAAAAATATGTGCATTATTCACCTCTTCCGGCATAGTATGTGATAATCGAGTTTCTTGTCAATCTGCTTCTGACGGGCTGGTGACCGTCAGGGCGGTGGCGGGCTGCTGTAATGTGAGGAGCGGAAATATGGTTCACGATGGCGACTGTGTGGCAATTTTCAATTCCATTCATCGGGTGATGAAAGCTGAAAAAATCCTCAAAGAGCAGGGAATGCCGATCCTGCTGATTCCAGCGCCCCGGGCACTGAACGCTGACTGCGGCCTGGCGCTTCGTTACGTCTTGGCCGACCGGCCCCGCGTCGAGATGCAACTGGCGGAGGCGGGTCTTGTCGCCGAGGAAATCTACGAAAAAAGGGCTGGAGGATACGTACGGCTCGATGCTCGGCCGGGGGAGGCTCCTGATGCCTAGGGGCGGTTACCGACGGGGGTGACAGGGTAGCCCGGACCGTCGGAACTGGTTGAACGCGGAAATGTTTTTTGTCTTGACACATTTGTTGCACCCAGACTATAGTTAACCTCTTTCTCCGTGGAAAAGTGCGTTCAGGGCTTGTTGTGGTCCCGGGCGAGATAACTGTTTGTAATTATTGGTGGCGATGTTCGAGAACCTTTCCGACAAACTTGACAGCCTGTTTAAGAAGTTGCGTGGACAGGGTGTAATGACTGACGACAACATCAAGGACGCCATGCGCGAGGTGCGGCTGGTGCTTCTTGAAGCCGACGTCAACTTCAAGGTCGTCAAGGACTTTGTCGAAAAGGTCAGGAGCCGGGCGGTCGGCACCCAGGTGCTGCAGAGCCTCTCTCCCGGTCAACAGGTCATCAAGATTGTTCAGGAGGAACTGGTAGCCCTGATGGGCGGGAGCGAGGACAACAGCCTCGATCTTGCCGCCAAGCCGCCGGTTTCGATTATGATGGTCGGTCTGCAGGGCTCGGGTAAGACAACCACCTGCGGCAAACTCGCCCGGCTGCTCAAAGGGCAGCGGCGGCGGCCGCTGCTGGTCCCGGCGGACGTCTATCGTCCCGCCGCCATCGAGCAGCTCAAGACGCTGGGGCGACAACTCGACATCGAAGTGTTTGATTCCCGGGCCGACCAGGACCCGGTGGTCATTTGTCGCGAAGCGTTGCAGTATGCCTCGTTGAATGGTCTCGATACGGTTATTCTCGATACTGCCGGCCGACTCCAGATCGATGAGTATCTGATGAATGAGCTGGCCCGGATTAAGGAGGCCGTCGACCCGCGGGAGATCCTCTTTGTCGCCGACGCCATGACCGGCCAGGAAGCGGTGAATGTCGCCACCGGCTTTGACGAGCGTCTGGATATCTCCGGGGTAGTGCTTACCAAGCTCGATGGTGATGCTAAAGGGGGGGCGGCGCTTTCGATCCGCGCCGTTACCGGTAAGCCGGTCAAATTCGTCGGCCTCGGCGAGAAGCTCGATGCTATTGAGGTATTTCACGCCGATCGGCTGGTGTCGCGCATCCTCGGGATGGGTGATATTCTCAGCCTCGTCGAGAAGGCCCAGGCAACATTCGATGAAAAGGAGACTGAGCGTCTCCAGCAGAAGCTCAAGAAAAGCCAGTTCGATCTGGAGGATTTCCGGAATCAGCTCCAGCAGATCAAGAAAATGGGTTCCCTGGAATCGATTCTTGGCATGTTGCCGGGGGTTGGCAAGATGATGAAGCAGATGCCAGGTGCCCAGCCGAGCGACCGCGAACTGAAGCGGATCGAAGCGATCATCGGCTCGATGACCCCTGCTGAGCGGGCAAATCATACGATCATCAATGGCAGTCGGCGACTGCGGATTGCCAAGGGGAGCGGGACGACCGTTCAGGAAGTCAATCAGCTGCTGAAGCGTTTTACCGAGGCGCAAAAGGTGATGAAGCAGTTGCAGAAGCTTGGTCCGAAAGGGTTGATGCGCGGGATGAAAGGGATGGGGAAAGGGATGTTTCCCTTTTAGCTACAAGAATTTTACACGATGGAAAAATTCTCGGTCGATTTCTGATAAACTAAATACTCTATACGGCCCACGGCCGTGAGAACCCTAGGAGGAAGAGATGGCAATCAAGATGCGTTTGGCCCGAGCCGGGGCAAAGAAGAAACCGTTCTACCAGATCGTTATCGCCGATGTGCGGAGCCGGAGAGACGGTCGTTTCATTGAAAATGTCGGGACCTACGACCCGAATCAGAATCCCGCAGCGGTGAAATTCGAGGAGAGCAAGGCTCTCGAATGGCTTGGCAAGGGTGCCCAACCCACCGATACGGTCAAGCAGATTCTCAAGCAGCAAGGTATCTGGGAGAAATTCGTCACAAAATCTGCGTAACGGTTGCCTGTTTCCCGGTCCGCCGGTCATTTCCATTGCAGAGGTTACCGACATGAGAGAACTCGTAGAGACCATCGCTAAGGCGCTTGTTGACGACCCCACTCAGGTGAGGGCTACCGAGGAAATGGAAGATGACACAACGGTCATCAAATTGACGGTTGCGAAAGAGGACATGGGAAGAATTATTGGCAAGGAGGGCCGTACGGCCAAGGCTGTCCGCACGCTGCTCAATGCGGTGTCGACCAAGGACAACAAGAAAGCCGTGCTGAAAATCGTCGAATAATGCTGAATGGTGCTGAACCGGTTCTGCTCGGTAAGATTGTCGGTGTCCATGGGCTCAAGGGGCAACTGAAAGTAGCCTGCTTTTCAGGTGAATACGATACGGTTCTTGCGCTGGCGACGGTCATTCTCGAAGGCTCCGACAAGCGGCGGGAAACCTTTGAAGTTGCCGGTGCGACAATTCACCGTAATCGTCTCCTCCTGACACTCAAGTCGTTTACAGACATCAACCAGGTGCAGCATTTAGTCGGCCGACTGCTTTATGCTCGGCGCGACCAGTTCCCCTCTCTGCCGGAAGGTGAGTATTATTGGTGTGACCTTACCGGTTTACAGGTCGTGACCGGGGAGGGGGAAGTTCTCGGCCAACTGGTGGAGATTATCGCCACGGGCAGTAACGATGTCTACGTGGTACGCAACGAGCAGCGGGAATATCTCATCCCGGCGTTGGACGACGTAGTTGTTGGTATCGATCTGGAGGCGGGGATCATGACGGTCAGTCCTCCGGATGGGTTGTTTGATCTATGAAATTTGATATTCTGACGCTCTTTCCCGCCATGTTCGCTGGGCCTTTTACCGAAAGTATCATCCGGCGAGCCGTTGCCGGCGGGCGGCTGGAACTTCGGCTGCACGATATCCGGGATTATGCCCGTGATAAGCACCGGGTTGTCGATGATGCCCCGTATGGCGGTGGCGACGGGATGGTCATGAAGGTGGAACCATTAGCCGCCTGCATTGAGGCTGTCCGGCAGGAGCGGCCACGCGCTCGGGTGATTCTGACTTCGCCACGGGGGCGGGTATTCGATCATGCGCTGGCTCGCGAACTGGTGCATGAGGAAGAGCTGATTATCATCTGCGGCCGCTATGAAGGAGTTGATGAGCGAGTTCGGGACCTTCTTGTCGACGACGAACTGTCGATCGGCGATTTTGTCCTTACCGGCGGCGAGTTGGCGGCCATGGTGATCGTTGATGCCGTTGCCCGCTTTATTCCCGGCGTGCTCGGCTCGCCCGGCTCGGCTGAAGCCGATTCCTTCAGCGACGGACTGCTCGAATACCCGCAATATACGCGTCCCGTTGAATATCGGGGACTCAGAGTTCCCGAGGAGCTCCTCTCCGGGAACCACGCGGCAGTTGCGCGCTGGCGCCGCCGCAAATCCCTCGAGACGACACTGCGCGCCCGGCCCGACTTGTTGCGGCAGGTGCCGCTGTCACCGGAGGACCAGGAGTTCCTGCGCGGTCTGGGCTATCAGGGCGAGCCATGAACAGGGCGGCGAACGTGGGCGTTGCGCTCCTGCACCACCCGGTTTACGACAAGAACCACCAGATTGTGTCCACGGCCGTCACTAATCTGGATATACACGATATTGCCCGGGCGGCCAGGACGTTCGGCCTCGCCCGCTATTATATCGTCACGCCGGTGTCTGGGCAGCAAAGCCTCGTCGGCCGGGTTGTCGGCCATTGGCAGGAAGGTTGGGGCTCCACTTACAATCCGAAGCGGAAGGCCGCACTGGAGCTGGTCAGGGTAATGAGCACGCTCGACGATGCCTTGCGCGACATGGAAATGCTTTTCGACCGGCCGGCGAAGCTTGTCGTAACTGGGGCGCGCGGCAATGAGCGGAACATTGCGTTCCCTGTCCTGGCCGAAATAATGGCGCCGGGAGATCAGCCGTTCCTGATAGTTCTCGGGACGGGCTGGGGACTTGCCGAAGAGGTGTTTGCCCGCGCCGATTATATTCTGGAGCCGATCAGAGGGACAGGTGACTATAATCACCTGTCGGTGCGCGGAGCAGCAGCTATCATTATGGACAGACTCTTTGGTGCCCGCTGAAGCGGATGCCGCAAGATCAATATAATCAACGGTACAGATGAGAAGACGGTCTGTAGATAACGGGAGGAAGTAAGCAATGAACAAAATCGATTTTATTGAAATGGAGCAGATGAAGAAGGATATCCCGCAGTTCAAGCCGGGGGATACCGTCAAGGTCCAGGTGAAGATTGTCGAAGGCGACAAAAGCCGTATCCAGGCTTTTCAGGGGGTTGTCATCAGCCGGCAGAACGGCGGGATTCGCGAATCGTTCACCGTGCGCAAGATTTCCAACGGCATCGGGGTTGAGCGGGTGTTCCCGCTTCATTCGCCGTCTCTCGAAGCAATCGAAGTCATTACCCGTGGTCACGTGAGACGGGCGAAGCTTTACTACCTGCGCAAGCTGCGGGGCAAAGCCGCCCGTATCCGCGAAAAGAAGTACGTCGCTGCTCTCTAGTCAAGAGGCCCCTGTCAAGGGGCCTTCGCTTTTTGGGGCAGGGGGAACTGTGACACTGCCGCTGTTTGCTACCGATAACCGGCCGTCACTTTGGGAGTACGAGACTCTGGCCGTTCGCCGGGGGGCTCGTGCCATTGCCGGGGTTGACGAGGCCGGCCGGGGGCCGCTGGCGGGGCCGGTGGTGGCCGCGGCTGTGGTTTTGCCGCCGGATGTCTCTCTGCCCGGAGTCAACGATTCCAAGAAGCTCAGCGGCTCGCAACGCGAAAAACTATTCGATCTCATCCAGAAAAGAGCGCTGGCTGTCGGTGTTGGAACTGCCGACCACCGGACAATCGACCGGCTGAATATTCTTCAGGCGACGCTGCTGGCCATGAAGGAGGCGGTCGAGAAACTATCCCACCCCGCAGATTTTTTGCTCGTCGACGGTATCTCAAAGATTCCCGCGGCGTTCCCTCAGCTGACCATCAAGAAAGGTGACTCGCTAAGCATCTCCATCGCTGCTGCATCCATTGTTGCCAAAGTGACCCGGGACCGGCTGATGGTTAGCTATGATCAGCGCTATCCCGGCTACGGATTTGCGGCGCACAAGGGATACGGTTCAGCTGCCCACCTTGCGGCGATTGCCGCTCTTGGCCCATGTCCCATCCACCGGACCACGTTTCGCGGGGTCAAGGAGTTTGTAGGGCGAAATGGCGAAGAGTGAGCCAAACCGACATAACGCCTCGCTCGGTGGCGCAGGTGAACGGCTCGCTGTGGCCTATCTGCAGGAGCGCCGTTTCAAGATTGTCGAACAGAATTACCGATGCCGGGGCGGTGAAATCGATATTGTCGCCCGCGATGGCAAAATCTATGTATTTATCGAGGTGAAGTGTCGGCTTTCTGCCTGCTATGGACCGCCACAGTCGGCAGTCACCCCCTTCAAGCAGCGGCAGATCTCCAAAGCGGCCCTTACGTGGCTCGCCGCAAATCACAAACATGATGTCGACGCCCGCTTCGATGTCGTAGCCATTTCGTTTCGTTCGTCCGGGGAACCCGTGATTGAACACATCGTCAATGCGTTCGATCTCGCCTATTGATCGCCGGCAATCTCGTTGAAAACGGCGCCGCCGTATGCTACCTTAACGCAAATTATTCGGAGAGATGCCGTGGACTTTACTGCCGCCCTGGCCCAAATCAAACCGAAGCTTGGCTGTCTCGACGATAACTGCTCGATGGTTGAAGCCGCCATCGAACGCGGTATTGCAGAACGCGCCGGGCTGATCCTGTTTCCCGAGTTGTCACTTACCGGTTATTTCCTCAAGGATTTGGTGCCGGATGTGGCTTTACGGCTCGATTCCCCCGTAATTGAGAAAATCCGCAATCTCTCCCGGCATATCTCGATCGCCCTCGGTTTTGTCGAGGTCACCGATGACTATCGCTTCTTTAATTCGGCGCTTTATCTGGAAGACGGCCAGATTCGTCATCTGCACCGGAAAGTATACCTGCCGACCTACGGCCTTTTCGATGAGCAACGGTACCTGGCGCGGGGAGAGCAATTGCGGGCCTTCTCCACCAAGTTCGGCCGAATGGGGATGCTCATCTGTGAAGACATGTGGCATTTGTCCGCCTCCTACGTAATGGCCATGGATGGGGCCACTACGCTGATCTGTCTCTCCAGCAGCCCTGGACGGGGAATTAGCGAGGCCGAGACGCTCGGTTCAACAGCTGCCTGGCAAAAGCTGACTTCCACGACGGCAATGTTTCTCGGTTGTCGCGTCCTTTATTGCAACCGGGTCGGTTATGAAGACGGGATCAACTTCTGGGGCGGCTCGGAGATAGTGGCTCCTTCCGGCGAGGTGACAGCCCGGGGACGAATCTTTGAGGAGGATTTTGTCCTGGGTGCGGTTGATGAAGGATCCCTGCGGCGTGAACGGATATTTTCGCCAATGATCCGCGATGAGAATCTTGCCGTGACCATGAAAGAGTTGCGCCGGATAGAGTGTGGGGGGAGTAATTGATGGCGGGGCTCAGAGTCAACGCGCAGCTGCTGCGCCAGGTGCTGGTCGGCTTTATCCGCGATGAAGTGAGTAAGGTCGGGATCCGTAAAGCGGTATTGGGGCTGTCCGGAGGCATCGATTCGGCGTTAGTCGCTTACCTCGCGGCCGAGGCTTTGGGCGCCGGCAATGTGCATGCCTGCATCATGCCCTATAAAACGAGTAATCCTGAGAGCGAGGCGCATGCGCGTTTGGTTGCCGACCGGCTTGGTATCAATTGTCAGGTTATTGAGATTACCCCGATGGTGGATGCCTATTTTTCTCTTTTCCCGGATGCGAATAATATGCGGCGGGGCAACAAGATGGCCCGGGAGCGGATGACGATCCTCTATGACCACTCGGCAGCGCTTCCCGCCCTGGTGCTCGGGACAAGCAATAAGACAGAACTGCTGCTCGGCTACGGAACGCTGTATGGCGACATGTCGAGTGCACTCAATCCGATCGGCGATATCTACAAGACCCAGGTCTGGCAGCTGGCCGAAGAGATGGGCGTTCCCCGGGAGATCGTCGAAAAGAAACCGTCCGCTGACCTCTGGGCGGGACAGACTGACGAGCAGGAACTGGGCTTCACCTACCGCGAGGTCGACGAGCTGCTTTACCGGATGATCGACCTGCGGATGTCCCGTCCCGAATTGGCGGCCGCTGGCTTTGCCGACGATTTCGTAGCCGGGATTCATTCGCGTGTGCAGAATTCTCACTTTAAGCGCCGTCTGCCAGTAATTGCCAAAGTTTCCAATCGCACGATTGACCGCGATTTCCGTTACTCCCGCGAC